>NZ_CP060393.1:3327500-3927500 GCF_014274685.1 Edaphobacter sp. 4G125 | reverse complement strand
GTGCTGCCCGTATCTCGCTCAGGGTGACGAACTCGCTCATGTCGCCATGATAACCGGCTGGAGCGGACTCCTGTGCTTAGAAGACCCTTCCGATACCGAAGTACCATCGGCGATGATCGCTATCTCCGATACTGACGCCGCCGAAGAGGGGCCCCAACAGAGTTTTGACCACAACGGCCGCGGCGACATCGTTGGGGGTGGAGGGCGTCTGCGAATTGCCGCCATACATTTTGCCGATCTCGTAGACTCCGCCCGCATAGACCGCATCAGCAAATACCGGATTCAGTTGCGTCAACCGATGCAGATAGCCCACCTGCCCGAGGAAGTAATCCGTGCCCAGCAGTTCATTTCTTGCATAAGCGCTCAGTCGCAGAGGGCCGCCAAGGGCAAGACCCGCCAGCCCAAGATTGCTTGCGCCAAAGCTGGTGCCTCCCTGCGCTTGTGCAAACAGAATGCCTCGCGACTTGACTGGAATGAAGTGTTCCAGCTTGCCGGACATCTGTGAGTAGCCGCCAGATGCATTCGGCTGATCGGTGAAGTAGTTATAGGCAACTGTCGCCACGCTGCCTTTCGTGGGCACCATCATGTCGTCCTGCCCGAGATATTGGAACCGGACTCGCGTCACAAACGGAACCAGGCTGAATTCCTGGATGCCGCCTGAGCCAATGGTGCGATGCTCGTTGAACCACAGCACATCTTCGCCGGCGCGTAACTCGGTTCGAGAATTGAATTGGTAGCCCAGGTCAGCGCCCAGCCCATTGCGGTTCTCCCGGTACTGCTCCAGCTGCTGGTCTCCCTGATAGTAAGGATTCGTCTGGCGTGTCAGATAGGCGTGAGGAGCAATAAAGGCCCGCGAACCGGCCTGAAGCGGCTTGAACAACTCTCCCCTCAGGATGGCTGGCTGACCCAGTTGGCCATCCAGCCGGATTTCAGAGCCCGGACCGGCGAGATTGAAAAACGTCGCACGCACGCCGACTCCCAGCTCGACATCATTGACATCATTGGCCTGGATAGGCAGGCCGAGATTCATAAATGGCGGTCCCCAGCTCTTGTTGCGTGGCCGGATTAGAAGACCGGTTTTGCCGTTTTCTTCGGTGATGTTGTAGTCGATTGTCGAATAGAGCCCCGTTCCCTGCAGGTCGCCGATCGTCTTTTCAAGCTGGGTGGAATCAACTTGCTTCCCAACATACTTCTGGAACCGCGCATGAATGTCGCTCTGCTGCATCCCGCTGACTCCATAGACATTGACAAACTGCGGGATGGGAACAAGTCTTCTACGCCGGGCCTGCCGCTGAGCCATGTATGCCGCCCAGTCAGCATCGTTCAAAGCATATTTTTCCAGTTCCGGGGCCATCAACTCCGCAGCCTTGTAGCCCAGCGGGATGATATCTTCGTTCTTCTGAAAATCCAGCGTCCCAACTTTGCTGACATCTGACGAGACGACGATGTCGGAGTTCTTCAGGCTGTTGACTTCGTTGGCTGCCACCATGATAGAGACATTACGGCCCACGACTCCGGTCAAGGAATTCAGGCTCTCCGGATCGGGAGGCCCGACGTTCAGATAGGACGAGATCACCACCTTCGCTCCCATCGAGCGGGCGACGTCGACTGGGAGATTATCGACAGCACCGCCATCGGAGTAGACTTCATTCCCGTGGTGCACCGGGGCGAACATCCCGGGAATCGACATGGTTGCGCGCAATGCCTGTGCCAGGGAACCGTCTTCGAAGATATGCGGCTGCCCGGTGTTCAGCTCGGTGGCAACACAGCGAAAGGGAATGGGGAGATCGTCAAAGCTCTTCAGATTCCAGTAGGGCAGCATCGACCGATCAAAAAGCAGCCCTACGGCGGCGCCGGAGTTCAGCGCGCTCGGCAGCGTAATCCCTTTCTGGATTCCGAATTCGAGGCGGTTGGGAAACGCGAGTTTGTCTTCCTTGCGTCGATAGCTTAGCGCTGGAAAGGGAACCTGACCGCTCAGTACTGTTGGCCAATCGATCTGTCTTACAAAGGTCTTGAGTTCATCCGGGCTCATCCCTGAGGCATACAAACCTCCGACAAGACCGCCCATGCTGGTTCCGGCGACATAGTCTACGGGGATGTGATGCTCTTCCATCCACTGGATCACACCGATGTGAGCAAACCCCAGTGCACCTCCGCCTTCCAGTACCAGGCCGACACCTTCCTTGCTGGTCGAAGGCGCGTGATTGATTGGGGGATTAGGGGATTGTTGGGGAGCTGCTGCAGCCACAATTGCGGTAAGAATTACCTCCGAAAGAACCAGGATCAAACCACAACTGAATTTATCGATTGCCACTTCTCGGAATTTTCTGGTCTTGATCATGTTTTTCAGACTTTTCTGCCATCTTACGCTGGATACAGGAGATAGCTATCTTTCGGCGTACCCTTCGGGATACCTCGACTCAACAAAAGAGCGCCCTGAAAGGGCGCTCTTTCTCTGCTGAAAAGTGGAATGTGTCAGATCTCGAGGATCACTGGCATAATCAGCGGTCTGCGGCTCATGCTCTTTTGGATAAACCGCTTCAGATCGGTCCGGATCTTCTCTTTGATGACGCCATAGTCGGCCTTTTCTTCACCAGAGGAGCCATCGAGCGTGCGCTGTACCACTTGCCGAGCCTCTGCGATCAGACTCTCTTCCGGGACCGCCATGCCGCGCATCACAATCTCGGGTAGGTTTTCGAGCCGCCCCGTGCCCTTGTTGATGGCGATGATTGGCAACACGATGCCATCCTCACTCAGATGCCGCCGGTCGCGAATCACCAGGTCTTCGACCACGTCGGAGGCCGCGCCGCCGGAGTCGATACAGACGCGGCCTACCGTGATTTGGCCGGTCTTCGTCACGGAGTGCTGGTCCAGCTCCAGCACGTCGCCATCTTCGATCAGGATGGCCTTTTCGACCAGCCCCATCGACGAGGCCAGCTCTGCATGACGCTTCAGGTGACGATAGTCGCCATGAATCGGAATGAAGAACTTTGGCCGCACGAGATTGATCATCAGACGTAATTCTTCCTGGCTTCCGTGTCCGCTTACGTGGATCAGGCCGGATGCGCCGTCGTCGTAGATCACTTTTGCATCACGGCGTTCAAGGTGATCGATCACACGATAGATCGACTTCTCGTTGCCTGGAATGACACGCGAGCTCATCAGCACGGTATCGCCGGGCTCAATGTGCGCATGCTTGTGATTGTTGACCGCGGCCCGGCTCAGCGCGCTCATGGGCTCGCCCTGGGTTCCACTGATCATGATGCACAGCTTCTCCGGAGCGAAGTCCTTGATTTGGCCGGGATGAATAATCAGCCCTGGCGCGGGATCGAGATAGCCCAGGTCCTGTGCAATCTCGGTCGAGTTATCGAGCGAGCGCCCGATGATGGCAACCTTGCGCCCGTGCTCGGCGGCAAGCTCCATCGCCAGACGGATTCTATGAATGGACGAGGAGAAGCAGCTGAAGAACAACTTCTTCTTCGTCTGCCCGAAGATCTCATTCAACCGCGGTAGCACAGCCTTTTCGCTCGGCGTATAACCGCGCCGGTCTACGTTGGTGGAATCCTGCAGCAACGCCAGCACACCCTGCTTACCCAGTTCCGCAAAGGCCTGCAAATCGAAGGGCTGTCCATCTGTGGGGGAGAGATCCACCTTGAAGTCGCCGGTATGCAGGACGATACCAACCGGTGTATAGATGGCCAGCGCTACGCAGTCGACCAGTGAATGGGTGACTCGAATCGGCAGAATCGAGAACGGCCCCAGTGTCAGTCGCTGTCCCGGAGTGATCTCGTTCAGATCGGCATCATCCAGCAGCTCGTGTTCTTCCAGCTTGCCTTCCACAAAGGCCAGCGTGAACTCTGTGCCGAAGACCGGAACATTCAGCTCCGAAAGGATCCACGGTAGACCGCCGATGTGGTCTTCATGGCCATGCGTCAACACGATGCCGCGGACTTTCTCCCGGTTTTCAGTCAGATAGCTGATGTCTGGTACAACGACGTCGACCCCTAGCAGCTCTTCTTCGGGGAACATCAAGCCGGCGTCAATGACAATAATGTCATCCTGCCAGCGGAGAGCCATGCAGTTCATTCCGAACTCGCCTAACCCTCCCAGCGGAATCAGCTTCAATTTATCTTGTGCCATGAGACTTAAATCTTAGCAGCACGTGGGATTGTGACTATCTCAGCACATCCTCGAGAACCAGCGAAAGCTCCGTCTTCTCATCCCTGTACTTCACAATTACCGGGGCAGCGACGCTCAGGCCCCACTCTGCCCCTTTACCCTTGGTGACGGCCCGCGAACCCGGTACGACCACCGCTCCTTCTGGGATGATCAGTGGCGACTCCGCTGTTGCTTTGTAGATCTCGCCCTTCACCAGGTCATAGACCGGAGTCCCGCGCGTCAGCACGGTTCCGGCGGCGATGACAGCGCGCTTCCGTACGATGGTTCCCTCATAGACTCCCGTATTGCCGCCTACCAGGGCGTCATCCTCGATAATGACCGGGGTAGCGTTTACCGGTTCCAGTACGCCACCGATCTGCGCCGCTGCGCTCAGGTGAACACGCTTGCCGATCTGTGCGCAGCTTCCCACGAGTGCGTGCGAGTCGACCATGGTTCCCTCATCGACATAGGCTCCGACGTTCACATACGCAGGAGGCATCACAACGACGCCTTTTGAGAGATACGCTCCACTGCGAACGCTCGAGCCACCTGGAACGACGCGCACGCCATCGGCTACGCTGAACCGCCGCGCTGGATACGTCGCTTTATCAACGAACGAAAGCCCTTCGGCAGATCCCATCTCGGTCATCTGGCCGAGCCGGAAGCCTAACAGGATTCCGCGCTTCACCCATGCATTCACCCGCCATCCCAGAGACTGAGTCGCATCCGGTTCTGCCGAACGCAAGGTGCCTGCCTCGAGAGCGTTGCGTAGCTCTTGAAATGCGGCTTCTGCTTCTTTGTTTCCAACTGCCTCTGCGCCCTGGGCGAACCAGTGCTCAATCTTCTCCTGCAACGAACCGTTCAGACTCAACCTGTCACCTTTTCTATAAAACTCGGAAAGAAATTACGAAAAATAATTGGGGGAACTACGATGCGCGGCGGGTTTCACCCTGTATGGCGATCCCCTGCAGCAATCCAAGTTCTTCTACCAGAGCTTCCAGCCGCTTCCGTGTTGCATCCGACACCAGAACCATCGGCAGTCGTAGAACATCTTCGCCGCGTCCGACCATCTTCAATACAGCCTTCACCGGAGCTGGACTGGCCTCCCAGAAATGCGCCAGCATCAGCCGGAAGTAGCGTCGGTTGACACTGCGCGCCGTGGCCCAATCGCCATCCATAGCGGCTCGTACCATCGCCGACATCTCTGCTGGAATCACATTCGACGCCACCGAAACCAGCCCCACGCCGCCGAGTGCCAGCACAGGTAGCGCGATCGAGTCATCTCCGGAAAATACTTTGAATCCCTCAGGAACCATCGTCAGCAGTTCCGTGATCTGCGTAATATTGCCGCTCGATTCCTTGATTCCAATGATGTTCGGTATCTCTGCCAGCCTTACCGCCGTTGCGGGCTCAAGATTTGCCGCTGTGCGTCCGGGGATGTTGTACAGCAGCACCGGAAGATCAACTGCCTCGGCAATCGCGCGGAAGTGCCGATATTGACCTTCCTGACCGGGCTTGTTGTAGTACGGATTCGCCGTCAGAATGCCCGTCAGGTCCTTCACCTTCGCTAGCTTTTTGGCTTTGGCTACGGCTTCCTGCGTTGAATTGTTGGTACATCCACCAAAGACAGGAACTCGTCCAGCTGCGGTCTCAGCAGTGATCTCGATCACCCGCAGCCACTCCTGCTCGCTGAGTGTGGCTGCCTCTCCCGTCGTGCCGCAGGGAACCAGAAAGCCGATGCCGCTCTCGATCTGCCATTCGACCAGAGCGCGCAGCCCGGCCTCGTCCACGCTCGAGTCTCCGCGAAAAGGAGTTACCAGCGCCGTTCCACAACCCATCAATTCCATAATGATTGCAAGTTTACCGTGTGTGGACCTGTGTGTTCTTGGAATCAGACGGAGAAGCGCTCGTTTTTGCTCGAAAAAAAGAGTTCCGGAGACCCGGAACTCTTAGATTGTTGAAGATTGAAGTGCGAAAGCGCTAACGCCTGCGAGCTTACACCCATGCGCCCTTGCGCATCAGTGGCTCCGTGGTGCCATCGGCGGCAATCCCATCGACATCCATCTGTGCGGAGCCGATCATCCAGTCCACGTGGATTAGGCTTTCGTTCGCTCCGCGCTTTGCCAGTTCGGCTGCATCCATCTTCTCGCCGCCGATCAGGCAGGTGGAATACGCCTGGCCCAACGCGATATGACTCGCCGCATTCTCGTCGAACAACGTGTTCCAGAACAGGATGCCGCTCTGTGCAATGGGAGAGTTGTGCGGCACCAGAGCCACTTCACCCAGCCGTCGGGCGCCGTCGTCCGTCGAGATCAGCCGGTTCAGTACATCCTCGCCAGCCGTGGCTTTTGCTTCGACGATCTTTCCACCCTCAAACCGAACCTGAATGTTCTCAATCAGCGTGCCCTGATGCGACAGTGGCTTCGAAGCACGTACCACGCCATCTACACGGTCCTTGTGCGGAGTGGTAAAGCACTCCTCCGTCGGGATATTCGGCTGGCAGTAGACGCCGTTTCCTGCCGTGGTGCCGCCTCCGGCCCACAGATGGTCGTCCGCCAGACCCACCTTCAGATCGGTCGTTCCATCGGCCGACTTGAAGTGCAGGGCAGAGAAACGCTTCGCATTCAGTAGCTCGACGCGTTTCTTCAGCCGCTCGCCGTGTTCTTTCCACTCTTTGACAGGATCGTCTACATTCACTCGCGAGGTTGCAAAGATCGCCTCCCACAATTTCGCAATGGCGACATCTTCCGGCTCTCCGGGGAAGACCAGCTTTGCCCACTCCGGCGTTGCTGCGGCGACAATCGTCCAGTTGATCTCGTGACGGGTAATCAGCTCCATCGCTGGTTTGCCTGCCTTCGAGGCGGCAACATTGGCGCGCGAAACCTTCGCTGGATCTTGCCTGGCCAGCAGCGCAGGATTTGCGCCAGCAATCGCCAACCGTGCCGCTCCACTGCGGAAACCGTTCGCAATACCGTCCGACAGCCATGTCGCGGCATAGTCGAAGCTCGCATCAGGAGCGTATTGGAACCGCGCCAACGCTGTTGCGTCATCGGCGTAGAAAGTGGTCACCAGCTTCGCGCCAGCTTTATAGGCTTGTTCTGTGATCTTGCGCGCTAATGGAAGGGCATCCATCGGAGCCGACATGATCAGCTCCTGGCCTTCCTTGAGTCCCAGACCAACCTTAACCGCGACCTCCGCCAGCCGGTCCAGCTTTTCATCCAGCGTAAGTTGATCGAATCCTGTAACGTTCACTGCTTCTGCAACACTCATGGTTTCTTTGTCCTTACCTGATTAGACGCGAGCGATTCGCAAGTCGATGCACACCTACACTTTCGTGCAGACTTCTTGAAAGTCGTAGCAGCCAGTATGGGTGGAGATCCACTCCGCCGCCCGTACCGCACCTTCGGCAAATCCCCGCCGCGAATGTGCCTCGTGGGTCAGCACCAGCTTGTCTGCTTTGCTCCTGGCTTCTAAAACGTGAAGCCCGGCAGCGTCGCCTACGCGATGAGCCTTGATCGGGACATCCGTGATTCCCGCCGCAGCTTTCACCGTGTTGGCGAGCGAGATCGCCGTGCCCGAAGGAGAGTCGAGCTTCGTTACATGGTGCGTCTCCTCGATAGAAAACTCGTAGCCAGAATTCTTCAGTAGCTCGGCCATGCGCTTCGCCATCTGTAGCATCGTCTGTACGCCGACGGAGAAGTTTGTACCGTAGAGCAGACCGGCCTGCTTACGCTCGGCCAGAGAGCGCATGTCCGGCAGCTTGTCATACCAGCCCGTCGTGCCAACCACCATCTTTGCTCCGGTCGCCAGTACTGCCCGCATATTCTGGACCGCTGCTTCGGGGGTGGTGAAATCGATCACCACATCGAAGCCCGCGACAAATGGAGGCGTCAGGGCTGAGGCGTTCGCATTCTCTTTCGCATCCAGCACATGGACGCTGTGCCCACGCTCGGCCGCCACCTCGGCCACGAGCTTTCCTGTCTTGCCATGTCCCAGCACCAATACTCGCATCTGTTCCTTCCTATCCTGAACGACTTACTGGTTCGACATCTTAGTTGTGAAGGGCACGGCAAAAGCCGTGCCCTTCACATTCACAATCCACTCGCAACAAGGCCGTGCTGCTAAGCCCTGGTTTCAGCAGGAACCCGCGCCTCTATATCGAAGATCGACGGGTCAGGATCGGCGAAGAAGTTTTTGTGCAGACTGCGCACGGCCTCTTCTACGTCTTGTTCATCGATCATGAAGCTCATGTTGATTTCGCTGGCGCCCTGCGAGATCATCCGCAGGTTTACGTGGCTGACCGCTGTAAACACCTGTCCGGCAATGCCGTTGTGTCCGCGAATGTCTTCGCCCACCATGCAGATGAGGGCCTTCCCGCCCTCCATCTTCACATCGGCGATCTTCGACAGCTCCTCGCAGATCTCCGGCAGCCGCTCGTTCGAGTCCACACTCAGCGAGATGCTGACCTCGCTGGTCGAAACCATATCGATCACGCACTTGTACTTATCGAAGACATCGAAGACTGCCTTCAGATAGCCGTGCGACATCAGCATACGGCTCGCAACAATGTCGATGATCGTCAGCTTCTTTTTGGCCGCGATGCTCTTGAAGGGGCTCTTGCACTTCGGAGCCACGGCAGTGATCTTCGTGCCCTCGTTCTCCGCGTTCCGCGAGTTCAGCACCCACACCGGAATGCTCTTCTGCACCGCAGGAAGGATGGTTGCCGGGTGCAGAACCTTCGCGCCGAAATAGGCCAGCTCGGCGGCCTCTTCAAAGCTGATCGTCTTCACCCGTAACGCCTCAGGAACCATGCGTGGGTCGGTCGTCATAATGCCGTTGACGTCGGTCCAGATCTCGATGGCGCCGGCATGAAGTCCCCCGCCCACCAGAGCAGCGGTGTAGTCGCTTCCGCCACGGCCAAGAGTCGTGGTGATGCCTTCAGCGTTTGAGCCGATAAAGCCGCCCATCACCGGAGTCTTGCCCTCTTCCACAAGCGGAAGCACCAACTCCGTCAGCTTGGCTTCAATCGCGGCTTCCTGCGGAGCGGCCTTGCCATAATTGGAATCAGTAATAATGCAGGTGCGCGCATCGACGTGGGCTCCGTTCAATCCGCGCTGCTCGAACGCGGCTGCAACGATGCGGCTCGAAAGCCGCTCTCCGAAGCTCACCACTAAGTCGCTGGTCCTGTCCGTCAGCTCTCCAACGGCAGCGATGCCGCGCAGCAGATCGTCCAGAGCATCAAACTCCTGATGGATCGCCAGCTGCAGATTCCCGAATCGCTGTTCGTCCAGAAGCTCGGTCGCGGTATCGATGTGACGGTTTCGCAAACGCGAGCTAATCGCCAGAGCTCCGGATTTGTCTCCGCGTCCGGCTGCGGCTGCTCCGGCCAGAAGCTGGTCCGTGACCTTGGCCATCGCTGAGACGACCACAATCGTTTCCAGGCCTTTCTTCCTGCGTCCGCCGACGATCGCCGCCGTCCGCTCCATCGCCTTGGCGTCCTCCACAGAGGTTCCGCCAAACTTCATGACGACAAGCTGTTCCCGTGCTTCGCTCAAGCCAGCACCGCCTGACCCTGAGCTACTCCGGTTGGAACTCCCAGCTTATCCAGCTTGCCCATACGCGCCAGTACTTCGGCATTCAGCAGAGCGGCTCCCGCCGCACCACGAATCGTATTGTGCGATAGCACGACGAACTTCCAGTCCAGCAGCAGGCATTCGCGCAGACGACCCACCGTGGAGGCCATGCCGTGACCGCGCATCCGGTCCAGGCGCGGCTGCGGACGATCCACAGCACCATCGAACTCCACCGGAACCTCGGGAGCCGTCGGCAGGCCCTCTCCACGCAGCGGAGCAAATTCACTCCACGCTGCCAGAATCTCCTCCCGCGTCGCCTTCTTCTTGAACTTGATGCTCACGCACTCGGTGTGGCCGTCTTCTACCGGCACGCGGTTGCAGTGTGCGCTGACCTTGGCATCCAGCATGGAGATCTGGTTCCCGCGCAGGCGGCCTAGCAGCTTGCCGACCTCCTCCTGCATCTTTTCTTCTTCGTTTTTGATGAACGGGACAACATTGCCCATGATGTCCAGCGAAGGTACGCCGGGATAGCCCGCGCCGCTTACCGCCTGCATTGTCGAAACAAACAGGCTCTCAATTCCAAAGCGCTCTTCCAGCGGCTTCAGCGCCAATACCAACCCAATCGCAGAACAGTTCGGATTGGTCACAATGTACCCGCCGCTCTCGCGTCGCCACTCCTGCGTCTCGATCAGCTGCAGGTGATCTGCGTTGACCTCGGGCACAACCAGTGGAACATCCGCAACCATGCGGAAGGCGCTCGAATTCGAAATTACTGCGCATCCGGCAGCGGCAAACTTCGGTTCCAGCTCACGCGCAATGTCTGCGTCCAAAGCGGCAAAGATAATCTTCGGCAGTTCGCCTTCGCACAGCTCAGGCACATTCGGCTGCACCTTCATGGCCGCAATTTTTGCTGGTAAAGGAGTGTCCAGCTTCCATTTACAGGCCTCCCCATAGGCCTTACCCGCGCTGCGGTCGCTTGCTGCGAGCCACGTAATCTCAAACCAGGGGTGATTGTGCAAAAGCTGAATGAATCGCTGACCGACCATGCCGGTCGCGCCAAGAATACCAACCCGTCGCCGTTCCATAGTCTATTAAGAATAACGCGTCATCTTCACCCGCGTCACGGCGCACTGTGCAGAAGCTGAATTCCAAGGGCGAAACTCGTAAAACCTAGTCGCCCCGCCGGCTTCGGTAGGTATGTCCGCCGCCGATCCACACCAGGATCGCAACCGCAAGATGGATCAGGAACCAGAGACTGATCCCTTGGTCCAGGTAGATCAGATAAAGAACCAGCGCGCGCGGCAGCAGGATGGCAAAGGCCAGTGGAACCCACCCCACCAGCTGAAACGGTACCAGGATTCCCTGAAGCCACGCGACAATCAGCGAGATGCGGGGCAGAAATAGCGCAAAGACCAGAAACCAGAAGGGAAGCCGATGAGAGATCAGCGTAAGACTGAACCCGTGTCCGGTCACCTCCTGCCACAAGACAGACGCAAACTCCATGCATGCCTCCAAAACTTCATCGAGCAGGCGAACTTAGCCTGGCCAGCTCGATGAAAATCTTGCATGGGGTGGTCTGCTCTGTCTAGCTAAATCGTCGCAGGAGAAGACATAGCCTCAAGTACCGCGTCGGCAAACGCCCTCGTCCCGCTCTGCCCGCCCACATCACGCGTCAGCGTCTTGCCTTCGCGGTACACCTGCTCGATCGCATTCTGTACCCGCTCAGCAGTTGCGCCTTCGTTGATGTGGTGCAGCATCAGCACCGCTGATTGCAGCAGCGCTGTTGGATTCGCCATGTCCTTACCCGCGATATCGGGCGCCGATCCATGCACGGCCTCGAAGATGGCGCAGCCGTGACCGAGATTCGCTCCTGGAACCAGCCCCAACCCGCCTACAAAAGCGCTGCACAGGTCGCTCAGAATGTCGCCATAGAGGTTCTCGGTGAGCAGAATGTCGTACTGGTAAGGATTCAGCACCAGCTGCATGCAGGTGTTGTCGACGATGTGCTCCTTGTATTCGACCTCCGGAAAACCCTCGGACACTTTACGGCAGCAGCGCAGAAACAAGCCATCCGATAGCTTCATGATGTTCGCCTTGTGGATCGCATGGATCTTCTTGCGTCCATGCTTGCGAGCATAGTCAAAGGCGAACTGCGCAATGCGCGACGACCCCTTCTCGGTAATAATCTTCAACGACTGTACGACTCCCGGAACAATCTCGTGCTCCAGCCCGGCGTACAGATCTTCCGTGTTCTCGCGCACGATGATCAGGTCAATGTCGGGATACTTCGTCTTCAGCCCCGGAAGACTCTTTACCGGTCGAAAGTTTGCGAACAGGTCGAATTTCTTCCGCAGTGTTACGTTGATCGAAGCGAATCCTCCCCCGACCGGAGTTGTCACCGGCCCCTTCAGCGCGACCTTGTTCTGCTCAATTGACTCATACAGCGCCTTCGGGATGTACTCGCGGGTCTGCTCAAAGGCATCTGCACCGGCCGCGAATCGATGCCACTCAAACCCGACACCGGCTGCCGCGCCCGCCGCCTCCACAATCTTGACGACCGCGCCAGAGACTTCTGGACCGATCCCATCACCAGGAATCAACGTAATCTTGTGTGTTCTCTCAATCGCCATCGTTCTTTCGCCTTCTTCCCGTGGTTGGTTCTGGTCGATGAATTCACCCTTTAGCGAATTCATTATTTATCTCTTCAGCGAAATTTCATTACCTCTTATGGAGGTGTCATTCTGAGCGAAGGGCGTGGCCCGAAGTCGAAGGATCTGCGGTTGCTTTAAATCCATCCTCATCGCTTCTTCTTCTGGTCTTTGCCGTTTCCGCTCAAAAGCTGTTCCAACTCCTGTTTGAACTCGCTCACGTCCTTGAAGTCCCGGTACACGCTGGCGAACCGGATATAAGCCACGGTGTCGATCTCTTTGAGCCGAGTCGTAATCAGTTCGCCCACCTCTGTAGTCGACCGCTCACGTTCCGGGGAGTCCACCACATAAGCCTCTGTCTCATCGACAATCTGTTCCAGTTTCGCAGCGGAGATAGGTCTCTTCTCGCAGGCATGCAAAAGCCCGCTCAGGACCTTCTGCCGGTCGAACTTCTCTCTCCGGCCGTCCTTCTTCACCACCATGTATGGAATTTCATCGATACGCTCGTAAGTGGTGAACCGCTTGTTGCACCTCTCACACTCGCGTCTGCGGCGGATCGAATCCGCCTCCTTGCTCTCTCGCGAATCGACCACTCGATCCTGGGTAAAACCGCAGTAAGGACACTTCATCGGAATACTTCGATTCTAGCAGTGCTAGAGGCCGTGTCTTCGTGGCCGTCGCTCGAAACCTGAAATTTTGAAGTGTCATTTCGACCGGAGCGGCTTGAGCCGCGATGTGGAGAAATCCCGGCATTTTGCAGATCTCATCCCAAGCCGGGTCATCGTGCGAGAGCACGATCCCTACTCCTGCGCCACCGCTGGCTCTTTCCCCGCCTCTTCGCTCTCCGTCGTAATCTTCCGCAGACTTACCTGTTCCAATTGTGCGCATACTAGCCCAGCCGGGATGATGCAGAAAAACGTTACGACCAGCAGCAGGGCGCCACAGGCAGTTGCGGCTTCAATCGGAGCGCCGTAGAAGGTGTGCATCGCTGCCGCCGTTACGGCAATCTGGGTAAACCACCCCACAATCGGAAGCTGCAACAGGCTGCCGCCGATGCTTGCAGCCATCAGCAGCATCGCCCGCGAGAACGAAAGCTGCCCCAACTCCGGAGTCTCCACGAAGGCATGCGCTGTCTGGACATACGCCGAGGCAATCATCCCCCACATCAGAAGCGAGATTCCTGCCACCACAGCAAACTCGCGCCAGCTCTTCAGCGCATTCAATCCGTCGCGGAATCCGGTGATCTTCTCTGCGATACTCTCCGCGACATTCTTCGACAGAGGCCGCAGCACCGTCCGCGCAAACCCAGCCACCGCGCCACCTGAAACTCTGACGACTCCAGCGAAGACAGCAATCGCCAGTGTGACGGCCAGGCTAATCAGGCCCGTTCGCAAAAAGATCTCCTGATGCGGCATATCCTTTGGCATAAAGGCCAGTGCCGTCGAAAAAATCAAGGCCGCCGCTCCCAGGTCGAACATCCGATCCAGCGTATACACCGCAACCTGCGAGCTCAGCGGAAGCTCAATCTTTCTTGCCACCAGGTAAGGACGCGTCAGGTCTGCCAGACGTCCGAACAAAGCGACTGCTGTAAAGCCGATAAACTGTGGCCCCACTAGCGCCGTTGCTTTGACGTCCTTCGTCGGCCGTACCAGCACACTCCAGCGTATCGCCCGCAACCAGTAGGTCCCGTAGATCAGAACGATTCCTGCAATCGCATGTCCCCAATGGATATGCTGAAGCTGCTGTTTAAAGTTTGCCCAATCAAAATGGATCCGGTCGCGATAAACAAAGACGATTCCTGCGAGCACAAGAACCAGCACCGCCCACAGCACTCCACTCCGTCTCTTCATCGAAGACTGTTCCGCCTTTTCCTGATCTGATTTGGCCGATCTACTGTGCCTGCGCTATCTGTTCGTTCACGCCAACCATTCGCTTGCGTCGGTTGAACTCGCGAATCACCCGAGCCACGTACGCTCGAGTCTCTCTATAAGGTGGGATGCCGTGATATCTGTCCACCGCCGCCGGACCAGCGTTGTAAGCTGCCAGCGCCAGTGCCACGTTGTCATGGTAACGGTCCAGCAACTGGTCAAGATAAGCAGTTCCCCCGGAGATATTCTCCTCCGGCTGAAACGTGTCGTGGACCCCTAACTCTCCAGCCGTCTTCGGCATCAGCTGCATCAGTCCCTGCGCTCCTGCACGAGAAACTGCCCTGACCTGTCCCCCGCTCTCGGCCCGCACCACGCTCGCCAGCAGATCGGCATCAATATTGTGTTCATCTCCCGCATGCGCCAGCATCGTGTGCATCTCTTCATGGGTCAGTGCGGACGGTGCAGCAGAGAGGTGTTTGTCGTTCGCAGTAGAAGCCTTCGTCAGAGCTTCAGGCAGGTCCGGAATCTCCTCTACCCGCGCTACTGCATCCCTCGCTACATCCAGATAACTGGCAGAGTCCTTTGCCAGATACAGTCGTACCCGATCGCCCATGGCTTCGCGTCGCACGCAGTCCAGCTCAAAGCCATTCTTCAGGGTCACATGCTCCGCCGCGCGCGCCATAGGACACACCATGACCGCTGCAAACGAAAGCGCAATTCCCCGCTGAAGAGATGACCGAATCATCACCTAAAAGCCTACCACCGTGGACTTATTCACCAGCTCTCCTGCCAGCATCGTCTCTACCGCCGCCGCTACACCATCCTCTGTATGGTGGCGGCCCATAATCCATCCCTGCGCCTGTCCCGCAACCTTCAGGTCCTCTGGAGCATTTGCCATCAGCACCGCGCTACCCGCGGCCTCCAGCATGGAGACATCGTTCCAGTTATCTCCAATTGCAAGAATCTCTTCCTGGGCCACGCCGCGCTGATGCGCCAGATCCAGCAGGGCGCGCCCCTTGCTGCATCCTGCCGGAAGGATGTCCACAATGCTCAGGTCTCGCTCCGGATACTCCGTTCGATGCAAAGCAGCCTCCGCCGTAGAAGAGATGTCCTCGTGACGCTTCCGTGGCCCGTTCGTCCGTAGCGGCTCCAACCCTACTCCGAGCACCTTTGGATCGGCCAGCAGTCGCGCCTGTGCTTTGCGCATTCGGTCGATCGTTCCGCACAGCATCATCTGGATCAGGCCCTCGCGCCCCAGCGCCGCCTCCATCGGAATTACTTTCTCGATATATGGCTCATTCGCGGCCATCCACTTCCCAATGCTACCGTTCAGCGCTTCCATCTCTTCGACGACCAGCGCCCCACGCGTATCCTCGCCATCCGGTTGAACCCGGTCGAAGGTAATCAGTAGCGATTGCCGAAACTCTCCCACGTGTCCGCACAGCCACTCCGCAGTCTTCTGTCCGAGAACATTGCGTTCGATCAGCTGGGCCCCCAGTGTTCGCACTACGGCCCCGTTCGAGCTGATCAGCCCCGCCTCTTCGCTCAGTCCGAGTCCACGTAGCACTTTCATCGCATAGCTGTGACGCCGTCCCGTCGCGATCACAACATGGACTCCGGCTCGTTCCGCTGCCTTCAACGCGGCCACATTGCGCGCACTTACTTTTCCATCCGTGCCCAGCAGTGTCCCATCTACATCGATCGCCACCATGCGCACATTTCGATTACCCGCCATCCTTCCATTCTCGCATTGCAGGTAAAACACGTGTTTTGTTAAGGGCACGGCTTTAGCCGTGCCGCAAGACACGTGGGTTCAATGCGGCTTCAGCCGCTGAGGGACTCTTTTCTTTCGCTGAGGCACTTTTTAAACACCCCTCTAGTAGCATCGAGACATGCCTCGCATCGCATATCTCGAGTGCTCCCGCTGCCACAATCACGTCTCCGCCGAAACCCCACAGACTGTCTGCCCCGCTTGTACAGGTTCTCTGTACGTCCGTTATGACATGAACGAGTTGAAGCGAACAGCGAAACGCGAAGATATCGCGGCGAAGGTGGCTGCCTCTCCCGCATCTCTCGGCATGTGGCGCTACTCTGCCGTGCTGCCTGATGTCACTCCCATTACCCTCGGCGAGGGCTGGACCCCGATGTTGCACAGCAAGCGCTATCCCGGCCTCTACATCAAGGAAGAGGGCGCTAATCCTACCGGCACCTTCAAGGCCCGCGGACTCGGCCTCGCCGTCACCATGGCGAAGTATTACGGTCTTCAACACCTCGCCGTTCCCAGTGCAGGCAATGCCGCTGGAGCGCTCGCTGCCTACGCTGCAGCAGCCGGAATCAAGGCCCACATCTTCATGCCCAAAGACGTTCCCTTCGCCAACTACCTCGAAGGTGTCGTCTACGGCTCCGACGTCACTCTCGTCGACGGACTCATCTCCGACGCCGCCCGCATCGTCGGCGAGCGCATCAAACAGCAAAAAGAATCCAATACCCCCGCTAACGAAGTCTGGTTCGACATCTCCACTCTCAAAGAGCCCTACCGCGTCGAAGGCAAGAAGACCATGGGCTACGAGCTCGTCGAACAGCTCGGCTGGACCTACCCCGACGCCGTCTTCTATCCCACCGGCGGAGGCGTCGGTCTCATCGGCATGTGGAAGGCATTCGAGGAGATGGAAGCCCTCGGCTGGGTCGATACTTCAAAGACGGGGGGCAAACGCCCAAAGATGTATGCCCTGCAAGCCTCCGGCTGCGCTCCCATCGCTACCGCCTTCGATCACCACAAGCCAACCAGCGAGTTCTTCCAGAACGCCGACACCTTCGCCGCCGGCCTCCGGGTCCCCAAGCCCTACGGCGACTACATCATCCTCGACATCCTTCAGCAGTCCGGGGGCAAGGCCATCGCCTCCGACGATGCCACCATCCTTCAGAGCATCCTCGACTACGCCCGTAACGAAGGCATCTTCCTCTCTCCCGAAGGAGCCGCCGCGACCGCTGCCTACGACCAGCTGATCGCCTCAGGCGAACTCAAACCCACCGACAAAGTCGTTCTCTTCAACACCGGAGCCGGACTCAAATACACCGACATGACCGCCGAAGCCATGCACCTACGCCGTCCCGGCACCCTGCCCACCAGCCTTCCTGTCGGAGGCATCATCACCCCGCAGTAGCCTGCGCGCTCCCGCATCTCGATCTGAGATACATTGAGGGCGGATGAAACTCTCTCACCTCGCGCTTCTTCTGCTCTTCGGCCCAACCGCAAATTCGCAGCAACCCGCCCCAAAGCCCGCGTCACAGAACCCCTCGCCCATGACGGAGTCCCTGCGCGCCCACACCCGGCTCACCAAGACCGACGTGCCCGGCAAACGCATCGATCTCTCCGCAGGCACACTCCTCATACCAAACACGGCACGCATCCAGCGCACCATGCCGCTCTACATCCACTTCCACGGTGCTCCCTGGGTCGCCGAGCAGAGCATCCACGCCGTCAATCCGCGCGCCGCCATCATCACCTTCAACATCGGCGCAGGCTCCGGAGTCTACTCCCGCGCCTTCCACGCCCCGGCGCGCTTTGAGCAGCTCCTGCAGGAAGCCGCCAAGGCCATCGACCCCACCAATCCACCTGAGTTCAAGCCAATCGTCCTGTCCTCGTTCAGCGCAGGCTACGGAGCTATCCGCGAGATCCTGAAGAACCACGACAACTGGAAATACTTCGACCGCATCGTTCTCGTCGACAGCCTGCACACCGGCTACATTCCCGATGGAGCCCCCGGCCCACTCCATCCCGCCCCACTCCAGCCCTTCCTCGACTTCGCTCGCGAAGCCGTCGCCGGACGCAAGGTCTTCGTCTTCACCCACTCCGAGATCTTCCCCGGAACCTTCGCCAGCACCACCGAGACCGCCGATTACCTCATCACGGCACTCGCGCTCCAACAGCACCCCGTCCTCAAATGGGGCCCCGGCGGCATGCAGCAGCTCAGCGACATCCACGTCAAAGGACTGCACATCCTCGGCTTTGCCGGAAATACCGCGCCGGACCACATCGACCAGTTCCACGGCCTCGAACACTGGCTCCGCATGGCGAAGTGAGCCGAGCACGAAGGTAAAAAACAGTAACTCCTAACCGTGTCATCCTGAGCGAAGGGCAAAGACCGAAGTCGAAGGATCTGCGGTCATACCTCACCAACCCTATCAATCGCTGCTTCCTCGGAAGTGTCATTTCGACCGAAGCTGACGTCGTAGACGTCAGCGAAGTGGAGAAATCCCCGCATTTTTCCGACAAAAGATGTCAAGTCGCCTCATCACTTAAGTGACTTATATAAATACACTTAGCTGTTGCAGAACCATCCTTTCCTACGAGCTATAATGAAATCAGCAGACCGAGCCCCGGACCTCCGGGGCTTTTCTGTTCAGCCGCAATCGCAGTTCTGACCGAGTTTTGGATAACCCCAAAGGGTGGTACGGGCTTAAGATTCATGTTTCTAATACTTTGCACAAGAAAGATAGGGGGAGAGGGCCATGTCGATCCGCCGTCAGATGCGTTCTGTCCTGACCCTCGCCCTGCCTCTCATTGCTGCGGAGCTCGGCTGGATGTCGATGGGAATCGTCGACACGATCATGGTCGGGCATATGGACAACCCGGCCATGAACATCGCCTCCGCGGCTCTGGGGCAGGTCCTCTACAACACCCTCGCCTTCGGAATCGCCGGTGTCCTCCTCAGCCTGG
Source organism: Edaphobacter sp. 4G125 (assembly GCF_014274685.1). Classification (NCBI taxonomy): domain Bacteria; kingdom Pseudomonadati; phylum Acidobacteriota; class Terriglobia; order Terriglobales; family Acidobacteriaceae; genus Edaphobacter; species Edaphobacter albus. The sequence goes on along the minus strand of NZ_CP060393.1, from coordinate 3,908,533 downwards.
ACACCTTCCTTTCTCAGTCTCATGGAGCCGGACGCTACGACGAAGCCAACCGCTGGCTCTACCACGGCCTCATCCTGGCTGCTGTCCTCGCTGCCGTGCTCTTCGGGCTGATCGAGTTAGCTCCGCTGTTGATGCAACGCATGCCCATCAACCCGCAGGTCCTCGGCGGTGCGCAGAGTTTCCTTCACGCCCTCAACTGGGGAACCCCGGTCCTTTTTCTCTACTTCACGCTCCGCCGCTACCTGCAGGCGTTCAACCACGCTCGTCCCATCGCCATCGCACTGGTGACGGCCAACCTCTGTAACGTCTTCGGCAACTGGTTGCTGATCTACGGCCATTCTTGGGGAGCTATTCGGATTCCCGCCTACGGCATCGCTGGCTCGGGACTTGCGACCTCGCTCTCCCGAACCTATCTCGCGATCTTCCTCATCATTGCGATCTGGAAAGTCGAGCATCAGCACAACTATGGCCTGCGCTCCATGCTCCGTCATATCGAAAGCTCGCGCCTCAAGCGTCTGGTTCTGCTCGGTGCTCCCGCCGGAGGACAGATCTTCGTCGAGATCTCCATCTTCGGAGCCGTAACTTTCCTCATTGGAACCATGGGACCGCTTCCGCTCTCCGGCCATGAGATCGCTCTCAACTGTGCCAGCTTCACCTTCATGGTCCCCTTCGCCATCTCGGCAGCTGCAGCGGTGCGTGTCGGTCAGGCCATCGGACGCAATGCCCTGCCGGAAGCCGCTGCCGCGGGCTGGAGCGCCATTTTGCTCGGAGCAGCCTGCATGGCCAGCTTCGCGGTGATGCTGTTTCTCTTCGCTCACCCCATCGCCCGGGCCTTTACGCCTGATCGCGCCGTGATTGCAGCGACGATTCCGCTGCTCTTTGTCGCTGCTGCATTTCAGTTCTTCGACGGCCTCCAGATCACCGCTACCGGAGCCCTTCGAGGAGCAGGGAACACCCACGCCGGACTCATCGTCCAGATCATCGGCTATTGGATCATCGGTCTGCCCATCGGCTGCTGGCTCGGCTTCCACCTTCACTATGGAGCTATCGGTCTCTGGCTCGGTCTCTGCGCTGGCCTTATCGTTGCGGGGATCGCGCTCACGACGGTCTGGAGCCGGACGACAAAAACTTTGCGTCTGGGAAACGTGAATCTCCTGAAGGTCGTGGACTAGCTCGCTGGCTGAGGTTTGGCGACGCGTGCCTTCGAATGTGTCGTCAAAGTAACGGCCGCTGCGAGAATGAGGAATCCTCCCGTCCATGCGGTAGGCCCAAGATGCTCGCCCAGCACAAAGACGCCGAGCAGGCTTCCCATTAGCGGCTCCATGTTGAGCAGCACGCCAGCCTGTGAAGCCGGAACCTGTGTCAGACCCCAGTTCCATAGCAGCGTGGTTGTGGCCGTGCACAGAACTCCGCTCGCTGCCAGCGCGAGCCACGCTTTGGTTGAGATATGAGCCACTGGAGGCGCGCCGTAACGGAACGGTACCCACACTGCGAGCATCAACGTGCCCAGCAGAATGCCGTATGCGGTGACGACGACAGGGGAGTGGCGATCCATCAGCTGCTTGTTCAGCAGAATCCATCCCAGCGCGATCGCCAGCGAGAGCACGACCAGAAGGTCTCCTGCGAGCGAAGGCTGTCCTGCGCCGGTGCTGTGACGTCCGAAGGCGATCAGCGCCGCACCCGTTGTGGATGCAGCGAGAGCCAGCCATCCCGTCGCGTCTAGCCGTTCATGCGCAAAGATTGTTGCCCCTACAGCAAGAATGACCGGCATTGTGCCGACCATCAGCGCGGCGTGCGAGACCGTCGTAAGCGACAGTCCATAGAACTGGATCAGGAACTGGACCGGGATGCCAAGGAATGCAGCAATCGCAAGCGTCTGCCATTCTTTACGGTTCAGGCCAGGACGATGTGTCGCTAACAGCGGAAGAAGCGGCGCCAGCGCAAAGAGAAAACGATAGAGCACCATGTGTGCGAAGCCCATCTCGGCCAGCGCAATCTTGCCGAAGAAGAAACCGCAGCCCCAAAAGGCGCTCGCCAGCGCACACGAAAGAAATCCGATGGCGCGCTGTCTGGATGCGATGGGCATACTTCCAATGTCGCACAAAAAGAAGCGGGCGCAGCCTGAGCTGCGCCCGTCTGTTGTCACCGGATGTCAGTTACCAGACACGGCAACTGTTGGCTGGAACCATCGGCGCACCCTTCTTGCAGCTGAAGGCCGCCGCAAAGCCGGGCTGGTTGACGATCGCCCCATTGGCGCGGAAGTGGTCCGGCGAGTGCGGATCGGTCAGCACCTGCTGGCGAATGACCTCGGGTCGCGAGTTCTCACACCAGTTCTGTGCGTAAGCAATGTAGAACCGCTGCGGAGCCGTGTAGCCATCGATCTTCGCGTTCAGGTCGACTTTGTTTGTCTTCGCCCGCTCGAGATAGGCAAGGTAAGCCAACACCAGACCACCGTTATCGGCAGTGTTCTCGCCTAGCGTGAGCTTGCCGTTCACCTTGACGTCATCGACGGCAGTAAACGATCCATATTCGTTCACCAGGCAGTCAGTGCGAGTCTCAAACTTCTTCGCGTCTTCTGCCGTCCACCAATCGGTCATGTTGCCTTTGGCATCGAATTTACGTCCCTCATCGTCGAAGCCATGCGTCAGCTCATGGCCGATTACTGCGCCGATGTGTCCGTAGTTCACTGCATCATCCTGCTTGGGATCGTAGAAAGCCGGTTGAAGAATTCCGGCAGGGAAATTGATGTCGTTCATGCTGGGATCGTAGTAGGCGTTGACCGTTGGTGGCGTCATCCCCCACTCGCTGTGATCGACCGGCTGGCCGATCTTACGGAGCTGACGGTCGTTTTCAAACGCTACGCTGCGGAACTTGTTGCCCAAGGCATCATCTGCTTTGATCTCGAGCTTCGAGTAATCGCGCCACTTGTCCGGGTAGCCGATCTTATTCGCGACGCCCTGTAGCTTCTCCTTGGCACGCGCCTTGGTCTCGGCGGACATCCAGTCCAGTTGATCGATGTCACGATCCATTGCGTGCTCGATGTCATGCACCATCTCCAGCATCTTCGCTTTGCTGTCTCCAGCGAAGTACTGCGAGACGTAGACCTGGCCCAGCGCCTCGCCCAGCGCGCCGTTTACTGCATTGGAGCAGCGCTTCCAGTGTGCGCTCTGCTGCGGCTGCCCGGTAAGAATGCGGCCGTAAAAGTCGAAGTTTTCGTCGTCGAACTTCTTCGGAAGGCGATTGGCCGCGCCGGTCAGCAGGTGATAGCGCATGTACGCCTTCAGCGTGTTGATGTCTGTGTCCTGAACGGTGCTGACCATCGAGGAGATGAACTCCGGATTGGCATTATTGATCTCAGTGATCTCGGGAGATTGAATTGTCGTGCGGAAGGCCCCGAAGGCATCCGCCGGAAAGCTCTCGTTAAAGGTTGCGATGGTCTGAAGGTGATAGACCTTCTCAGGGTCGCGACGTTCGGTCACCGGCATGGAAGCTTTGGCCAGCTTGGTTTCGAAGGCCAGGATGGCGTCGGCGTCCTTCTTTGCCTGGTCAGCAGGGGTACCGGCGAGGGTCAGCATCTTTGCCACATGTTCGACATACTGCTTGCGAAGAGCCTCGTCTTTGGCTCCGGTCCGCAGATAGTAGTCGCGCTCCGGAAGACCCAGACCACCCTGATCGATGTAGGCGATCTGCTTGCTGGCGTCCTTGAAGTCCTGCTGCTCGCCATAGCTGAAGAAGACATCAATCCCATTGCGCTGGAGCTTGCCTGCAAGGGGGGCCAGTTCAGAAGGCGACTCTACAGCATCAATCTGGTCGAGCAGGGGCTTCAAAGGCGTCAGTCCTTTGGCTTCAATCGTCTCCGTGTCCATGCAGCTCTTGTAGTAATCGCCGATTTTCTGTTCGTTGGCGGTGCGGCTGGCTCCACCCGCTGCAGCCTTCGTAAGAATGCCGTTTAATGACTGCGTATTCACGTTATAGAGCGCATAAAACTGGTCGACTCCGGGCTGGTCGGATGGGATGGGGTGATTCCCCGCGAATTTGCCACAGGAAAATTTGTAGAAATCGTTGCAGGGATCAACCGATGTATCGATGGAGGAGAGGTCAAAGCCTGGGATAGGCTTGTAAACCTCGGCGGGCTTATCCTTAGCCGTCTGGGCAGGCTTTGTCTGTGCGGTTGCTGCTGTTGCGAGAAGGGCAGCCGCTAGTCCCAAAGCAACGCACGTGGCCTGCTTTTGCAGCCATCTTTGTTCGATCATTTTGTCTTTTCCTCCAGAATCCAACTGAAACCTCTGTATTTGTATCACTGCCCGATGAAGCGGTGAGAATGAGCTGCTTCCCGTTGGCGGGGGGCAATCGTCTGTGAAACAGTAGTAGCCAGTCCGCCCTTCGGGGTTACGTTTCTCCTGCCATGCCGGTTCCCTGCATCATTCCCGCGAGCTCCTGGTTTTGCAAGACCTCCAGCCGACTTCTGCTTGTTGGAGCGCTTGTTTTTGTGACGAGCTGCGGCTGGGCCAAGGGACCCGAACCTGCCAGGAGCATTGCCCTCGAACCGCTCGGCTTCCAGACACCGCTGACACAGTTCATGCTGGCGGGCAGCTCCATGCTGACCATAGATTTTGTCGATAACAATCACGTGTTGCTGACCTATAGCGCAAAGCGCTTGTTGAAGCGGTTGCCCGAGTGTCCGCAGGGGGATCAGGATCGCGAGGTCGATGCGGTGATGCTGGAGCTACCCGCAGGCAAAGTGATGGCGCGCGCCTCATGGAGGACCCACGATCACGGCCAGTATCTCTGGAACCTGGGGCAAGGCCGCTTCATGCTGCGAATTCGAGATACCTTGTCAACCTTTGCTCCCATGGCGAATCTCCCAAAGGGAGACGCGTTTCTTCAGACTCCGTTTATCCGTACAGATCGCAGGATCGGTGCAATCCTTCTGTCGCCAGAAACGGATCTGATGATTCTTGAGACCATGGATCCTCCTCGCCCCGAAGGAGAAGAACCCAAGCTGCAGGAAAAACCGGTACAGATCAACTTCATCCGGTTACTCAGCTCCAGGTCTGGTGAGGTGGAACCGAAACCCGGCGGCGCCATACGGGTAGCTGTCCCAGGCCGAATTCCGGCGAATGCGGCGGGCTTTGTCGCCATCCTCGATCAGGGACAGCAGCACTGGGCTTTTAATTTCCAGACCTATGGCGGCAAGGTAAAGGAGCTGGCTGCATTCGACTCCACCTGCCGGCCGGTGCCGATACTGGTGAGCCGCAGCGAGTTTATCGCCTTCGGCTGCCACCTGAGCCACACGCCGCAGGTGGTGGGAGCTTTCAATATGCGCGGCGAAGAGATGTGGGAGCAGAACCTCACGGAAAGCTATGTCTCTCCGATGTTCGCCTATGCTCCCGAGAGTGGACGCTTTGCGCTGAGTCGCGTTCTCACGCGGTCCTCTCTGGTCGATTCGGATATGGTGACGCCGGAACTCTTCGAGGGGCAGAGCATCACGGTCTATCAGACCGATAGCGGGCGCCAGTTGCTGCGTGTCGATGCCAACCCGATCGCTCGCGCCGGACAGAACTTCTCTCTTTCACCGGATGGCATGAAGCTGGCCGTAATCCGCGAGAATGCGATTGAGATCTTCCAGCTTCCCGCTCTCACTCCAAAGGAGCGGCAAGCCGTGCAGACGGCCGCGGCTTCTGCTCCTCAGATCGATGGAGATCCTGCGCTAGCTCTGGCTTCGAACGGACAGGAAAGCTCTTCTTCGACTGCTGCCTCTCAAAAAGAGACACCGCAACCAGTCTCAGTTACGACACCGGAGCCCAACCCGGCACCCGTAGTGAATCAGACAACGCCAACTCCTGCCTCGGCCTCAGAACCCTCATCCACGGATGGATCAAAAGCAGCGGCGGCAACCGGACAGGAGAATGAGTCTCAGCCGGAGCAGCCGAGAAAGCCGCCGACTTTATATGCTCCGGGCGAAAGCCATGAAAGTGGAACGCCGAAACAGACTGCTCCGAAATAGAAAAAGCCAGCTCCGAAGAGTTGGCTTTTCATCGAAGATGAAATATTGCTTAGGCGACCTTTGCCGGGGCCACGACTGCCTTGACGCGGGCGTTCAAGCGGGACTTGTAACGGCTGGCGGTGTTCTTGTGAATTACGCCCTTCTGCACGCTCTTGTCGAGGGCCGAAACTGTGGCGCTGTAAGCGGCGTTGAGCGTCTTGGCATCGCCCTTGGCGATCGCTTCACGCAGCGAACGCAGGCTGCCGCGGAGCTTGCTCTTGTTGGCGCGGTTGACCGCGGTCTTGGTCTCGGTCTGACGTGCGCGCTTCAGCGATGAAACATGATTTGCCATTCTGAACTCTCTTTGTGCCCGGAATCTCGTCGGGAAAATTTGGGATGCAGGCCTCAGGCTGGCCAGAAACACAGCCTGACCCATCCCCTGCAATCTCTAAGTTTAGAGAAGATTAGGGATTGGGTCAATATTTTCGTCCGCTCTCGCAGACCGATCACCTTCCTCGCCTGTCAAGTGAATATTCTTCTAACTATCACAAATTCAATTATTTACAGATGCAGATTTACCCTGCCCATTTTGCTAATCTGGAAATAGACCAGAATCGAAAAGCCCGGTCGCGTAATGAAGATTCATTGGGTCGTTGCTTTGAGCGAAGTCCACCCTCATCTTCTCTGTTTCGAATACTTTAGATACTTTCTGGGGGGAGGGGTGGTATGGATCGACAGGCAGATGTCATGGCAGGCTGGTCGCTAGGATTGTGCAGGAGATTTCGCAGGAGAGTGGAGTTTCCTCGTTAGATTCATCTCTGGGACGGAAGGCCCTTGACGGGCGAAACCAGTAGAGCTAGTCTGTGCCCATCTTCGGTACACGATTGGCAACTTTCGCCATCCCGGTCCTGACCATTCCAAACAAAATCTCTTCTGTGCGTTTTGGCCAGGTCGCAACCTCGCCCCTGCCTCGAGTATCCAATAAACAGCAAAGTAACCCGCTGTCTCTGACGGAGGTCAGACTTCCACTTGATTAAAAAAGCTATCGAGATCACCCCAGGTATCGAGCCGCTGTACGGAACCCACGACGAAAACCTACGCCTGCTGGAAGATGGCCTGCACGTCACCATCGACCTTAAATCGGAAGCGATCCATGTGACCGGAAATGAGGACAGCGTTGCCCGGGTGGAGCGCGTCTTCAGTGACTTTGAATCGCTTCGCAAATCTGGTGTCAATCTGCACAATGGCGAGCTGCACGGAATGCTCAAGATGATTGTTGCTGATCCTTCGGCGACGCTGAAGTCGTTGATTGATTCCGGGAAACAGCGTTCATCCGGAACAAAACGGCTGGTCCAGCCGCGTTCGATCAACCAGCGGCGCTATGTCGAAGCCATCGAACAAAGCGACATGGTCTTCGGCCTGGGACCGGCAGGTACGGGTAAAACCTACCTTGCGGTAGCGATGGCAGTCTCTGCGTTACTGTCGAAGAAGGTGAGCCGCATCATCCTGGTTCGTCCAGCTGTCGAAGCAGGAGAGCGTCTGGGCTTCCTTCCCGGCTCATTGCAGGAGAAGGTCGATCCTTATCTTCGTCCGTTGTACGACGCTCTCTATGACCTGCTCGATCCACCGAAGGTCGACAAGATGCTGGAGACGAACGTGATCGAGGTGGCTCCCCTTGCATTTATGCGTGGACGCACACTGAACGACGCCTTCATCATCATGGACGAAGCGCAAAACACGACGACCGAGCAGATGAAGATGTTTGTTACTCGTCTGGGCAATAACTCAAAGGCCGTCATTACAGGTGACCTGACACAGACCGATCTCCCGAATCCAAAGAAGTCGGGTCTGTTGGAGGCACTGCATGTGCTCGACGGTGTCGAAGGCATCCGGTTCTGTCATTTCGAAGACACGGACGTTGTTCGCCACCACCTGGTGCAACGAATTGTGCGCGCTTACGATAGCTATGGACGAGCCCAGCAAGAGCTTCCGCTTTCGATGGGTGAACCTGTACTGACCGAGCCTGTCATTTCGAATGGCGAAAGCAAACATGTCGTCAAACCGCAGTGAGTTGCACGTGGCTGCGATACTATCGAGATATGGCGCTGAAGCAAGCGATGATTTCCTTTGCTTTGGCGCCATTTCACTCTGAGTGATGATTACGATCGAGCCTCCAAGTACTCGTTCCAATTCACCTGCGCTAGCCAGGAGCGGTTTGACGCGCTTTCTTCGCCGGGCGCGCGAGGTGGTGGGCCTTGCGGGTGAAGTCGATGTCCTGTTGACCTCCGATGCAGAGATCAAACGCCTGAACCGCACCTTTCGCCGGAAAAATAAACCTACAGATGTTCTGAGTTTTCCCGCTCCGGAAGAGATCGCTTTGCAACATGCGGGCGATCTGGCGATCTCGTTGGACACTGCTGCACAGCAGGCGGAGAGTTTTGGCCATTCTCTGTCTGACGAGGTTCGCATCCTGCTGCTACACGGCTTGTTGCATCTTGCTGGAATGGACCATGAGGTCGATTCTGGAGAGATGGCTGCGCGTGAGGCCGAGTTGAGGAGCGAGCTGAAGCTTCCAGTCACACTGATCGAGCGGGTTTCCAGGCCTCAAGCTGCGATTAGAACGCCGAAGAAATTAGCACGGAGGCGTAGCCAATGAGCTGGATCGAGATGAGCTACGTTGTCCTATTCGCGGTGCTGCTGTTGATGCTCGCCCTGGCGGCGTATGTGGATCGTGTGTACTCGGAGATGGGCAAGTTTCTCGCTCGCGAGTACCAGGAAAATATTGACTCCTGGGAGCAGGTAATCGAGCCACGGTTGAGGCTGGGGCGGGAGTCGATTGCGCTTGCTGCATCCGTGATGCGCCAGCTCTCTCTGGCTGCGTTATCGCTTTTCTGGGGGCTGCATCTTTATCAGAAAACGGGTGGACTCATCCATACACCAGATGGCGGGGCAGTGGCCCGCGCCATTGCAGAGATGGTTCTGCTGATCCTGATCTTTGATCGTCTGATCCCGCAGATTCTGTTCGCGCGAACTAAAGGACTCTGGATCCGGAGAATCCGATGGCTGCTGCAGGTTTTCTTCTACTTGATTCTGCCGGTGACGATCGTGTTGCAGCTGCTGCTCTCAATTGCGGCGCTGGCCGAGCCGGAAGACAAGACTGAAGAGGAGCATCCTTCCGAGGCGATGGAGGCCTTGCTGGAGGCTGGCGAAGAAGAAGGCATCCTGGAGGAGTCGGACCGCGAGCTGGTGCGATCGGTCGTGGAGTTTGGCGATAAGGTCGTGCGCGAGGTGATGACTCCCCGGCCGGAGATCTTTGCTGTACCGGGAACCCTGACGTTGCGAGAGTTTACCGCTGAGATTAACGAACATGCGTTCTCTCGTGTTCCAGTGTTTGCGGGTTCGCTGGATCATGTGACGGGAATTGCGTTTGCTCATGATCTGCTGAAGGTTCTGGATGTTGAGGCAGGAACAAAGACAGTCGCGCAGATTCAGCGGGTCGCCGCATTTGTGCCCGAGACCAAGAAGGTGGCGGAGTTGCTGCGCGAGATGCAGCGCGAGAAGCAGCACATGCGAATCGTGATCGACGAGTATGGCGGAGTAGCTGGTCTGGTGACGATCGAAGATTTACTCGAGACCATCGTAGGCGATATTGCGGATGAACATGATGAGTCTGAGCCGGAAGAGGCTCCAGTGCGAGAGATGGATGGATCCTATGTCGTTCCCGGGAGTTTTGAAATTTCACGCCTGCGGGACCTATTCAGCGATCAACTCGGACGAGAATACCAACCTGCGGAAGGTGTTGAGGCAGTAGAACCAGAAGAGCCAAAAGAGGAGGAAAGAGAGTTCATCCTTCTGCCAGACGAGTATGAGTCGACTACCCTGGGCGGACTGGTCTCTGAGATGGCGGGCCATATCCCGGCAGCGGGGGAGGTTGTTCAGAAGGATGGTATGCGATTTGAGGTGCTTTCTTCGACCGATCGAAGGATTGGTAGGGTTCGGGTAAGCCTTGCAGACCATCCTATGGCTGAATGATCTGAACTAAATACGTGTATTGACTTTCATTCGCTGTCCAGTTACACCTTTCTCATCCCTCGGGCCCTGCTTCCCAACGCTTCTCATTACTTTGTAACAATTCACGCCTTGGAATCTCTGTCTTGGAGAAGAACTATGATTTTGTGGAATCGCAAGGTTTCGCTGCGTATATCTCTTATTCAATTGACTTGCATCGTTAGCTTTTCAAGTTTCTTGATCGGCTGCGTTCACCCTAACAAAGCTCAGGTAGAGTGGACGAAAACACTTCGTCAACTTGGTGTCGCCCCTACGTATCCGCCGCGAGAAGATGTTTTTGTCGGCGATGTTTATCTATCCGATTACGATCCGAACAGCAAAATAACGCAATACAGATTCGAGCATGGCAATTTAAATATCGGGATAGAGCCACGATGGACTCATGTGAACGTGACCGATTTGCTCAATGAATATGATGCACGCTATGTTTGGCCAGCTACACCGAACGACTACGATTCAATTCTCGGAGATGGCACTCCAAAACCCCCAGCATCTGCTTCCGTAAATGTTTGGCACGAGCCAACAACCCCTAAGAGCGATGGGGTCTTCGCTGCGCGAGGAAAACCTTCAAGACTCGAAATCGTTGAGATGCCCGACTTCGCTAATGTGGTCCTGACCAAAGCCGATGCGAATGCTGCTTTTCCAGTGCAGGGTGTACAAGTAGGCATCGCCGTCGCCGCGAGCCAGTACAACCAAGTTGTAATCAAGGTTCCAGCGGCTGAATCTTATTCAGTCAACGCCGCCAGCGTTTTATCCGCGATGCTCGAAGACAACAACAAAATCAAATCACAGTACTTACCGGCGCAAGGACTGTCGAAGGGGAAGTTTGTTTGGCTTCGCGTCATAACAGAGGTATATTACGCGCGAGCGATCGATATTACAGGCAGCGACCAAATCGCAGTTGGCGGACATGTGGATGCAACAGTGGCGCCGCCAGCTCATGCAAGTAGCCAAACCGTGACCTGTTTAAAGCAAGACGAAAAAGTTCCGGACACCGTAGTCAATCCCCGTAGTTCCAGCACACCCGGCGGGACCCTTGTAGTAACGCATTGCGATTCTTCCTCTATAACCTTGCGTAGGGTTTTCGAACAGCCCATAGCTATAGGGACCAGAGGATTCGTCCTTAAGATAAATGCGGCAGATGATACGGTCGCGAATATTAAGAGTTCGATTAGTGGCATAAGCCCTGCTGCGAAGATGATTACAACGTTAGGACTTGCCCGATAAATTATCGATCCTTCCCCGGAAGTTTTCAGCAATTGTGAAAACAGAAAAGCCCCGGAAATCCGGGGCTTTTTCTGTTGAATAGTGAGAACTATTCAATCGAGATCTTGCGGAGCAGGTTGAAGTCAGAGAGCATCTTTCCGGTTCCCAACACCACGGAAGCGAGGGGATCATCTGCGATGGAGACGGGCAGTCCGGTCTCTTCGCGGATGCGCTTGTCGAGATTCTTGATGAGCGCACCGCCTCCTGTGAGCACGATTCCGCGGTCGGAGATGTCGGCGGAGAGCTCAGGGGGAGTACGTTCGAGAGCGACGCGAATCGCATTGATGATGGTGGAGATGCATTCGGAGAGTGCTTCACGGATTTCGGAATCGTCGATGGTGATGGTTTTGGGGACGCCTTCGATGAGGTTGCGACCCTTGACCTCCATAGAGAGCGGCTTATCGAGCGGGTAGGCGGAGCCGAGCTGCATCTTGATAAGTTCGCCGGTGCGTTCACCGATCAGGAGGTTGTACTTCCGCTTGAGATAGGTGATGACAGCCTCATCCATCTGATTGCCGGCCATACGAACCGAGCGCGAGTAGACGATACCGGCCAGTGAGATCACCGCAATATCTGTAGTCCCGCCGCCAATATCGACGACCATGTTTCCGCCAGGTTCGGTGATAGGCAGCCCGGCGCCGATGGCGGCGACCATGGCTTGTTCCACAAGGTGAACCTCCGAAGCCTTTGCCCGATAGGCCGAATCCATGACGGCGCGCTTTTCAACCTGGGTGATCTCAGAAGGGACGCCGATGACGATGCGGGGATGCACCATCATCTTGCGGTTGTGCGCCTTCTGGATGAAGTAGTTCAGCATCTTTTCGGTATGCCGGAAATCGGCGATGACCCCGTCTTTCATCGGCTTGATGGCGACGATGTTGCCGGGGGTTCGGCCGAGCATCTCCTTGGCCTCTTTCCCGACCGCCTCTACCTCGTTGGTGATCTTGTTGACGGCAATGATGGAGGGCTCATTAACAATGATTCCTTTATTGTGCGCGAAGACAAGGGTGTTGGCGGTTCCAAGATCGATGGCTAAGTCGCTGGAAAAAAGGCTGAAGAGCGACCGCATGTTGTGGATGCGCGAGTAGCGGGTCTGGAAGGAGTTCGAAGACATTTGGACTGTGTGGGCTTCCTGAAGGAACGGTAGTTATGGCTATTGTACGGCCAGAATCAAGCCTGCTGCGTGGTGACTCGAATGGTGCGCGGTCCAATCTGGGAGAAACAAGACCACGAAGCGGGGAAGAGAGGGGCTGGGGCGGATTTTGAGAGTGCGCAGATACAATGATTTATGGAGAAAGACAAAATGATTATTGGCGTCCCCAAGGAAGTAAAAGACCATGAAAGCAGGGTGGGGATTACCCCGGCAGGAGTCAAGGCATTAGTCGAGGCTGGACATAAAGTTCTAGTGGAGCAGAAGTCCGGGGCGCTTTCTGCCATGCCGGATGAGGAATATCAGAACGCCGGAGCCGAGATCGTCGGTTCGGCCCATGATGTATGGCGGCTGGCCGATATGGTCGTCAAGGTCAAGGAACCGGTCGAAAAGGAGTACAGGCACTTCCGCGAGGGACTGGTGCTGTTCACTTATCTTCATCTGGCTCCCTTGAAGGAGTTGACCAACGCCCTTCTGGAAAAGAAGGTAACGGGAATCGCCTATGAGACGGTTCGGGACCGCGTCGGAGCGCTGCCGCTACTGACCCCGATGAGCGAGGTCGCCGGTCGTTTGAGCGTGCAGGTAGGCGCGGAGTATCTGACCAAGGAGCATGGGGGTCGCGGTCTGCTGCTGGGAGGCGTTCCGGGGGTCCCTCCGGCGAATGTCTGCATTATTGGCGGTGGAGTGGTTGGAACCAATGCGGCGAAGATCGCGCTGGGGATGGGCGCGAAGGTCACTTTGGTAGATTTGAACCTGAACCGGCTGCGGGAGCTGGACGATATCTTCAATGGCCGCGTATTTACGATGGCCTCGAACAGCTACAACATCGAGCGCGCAGCGAGCGAGGCGGACTTGCTGATCGGAGGCGTTCTGATTCCCGGGGCGGCGGCGCCGAAGATCGTGACCAAAGTTATGGTCGAAAAGATGAAGAAGGGTGCCGTGATTGTTGATGTTGCGATCGATCAGGGAGGCTGCATCGAAACAGCACACCCAACGACGCACAGCGATCCATCGTTCGAGGTCAATGGTGTCGTTCATTACTGTGTGACCAATATGCCGGCGGCTGTTCCGAATACTTCGACCCTGGCGTTGACGAATGCGACTTTCCCGTATGTGATGAAGCTGGCAAAGTTGGGAGCGAAGGCAGCTATCCAGGAGGACAAAGGCATCGCTGAAGGGGTAAACACCTATGACGGCGTGTTGACCTATGAAGCCGTTGCCGCGGCGCAGAAGCGGGAGTGGAAGAGCGTGGCGGAGTTGGTGTAACCACCTCAAGACACGGAGATATCCATGGACGACAACAAGCGGAAGGGACTAAGTGTTGCTCTGGGTACCTGCCTCCTTGTGCTTCTAGCATCTCTGGCGGCTTTGAATGCCTTCAATAAGCGTTTTCTAGATCCAGAGACTACCGGGCAGATCTTTATCTATACCGGCCTGACGATCGTAGCCTTTCTTCTGTTTGTCGTCGTTCTGGTGATGCTGGTCCGCAACGTATTGAAGCTGTATGCGGATCAACGTAGCCGAGTGATGGGCACGCGTCTTCGAACACGAATGCTGTGGGGGGCGGTGCTGGTTAGCCTGCTTCCGATCTCGTTCATGTTTTCGTTCAGCTATCTCTTGCTGAACCGTGCCGTAGAGCGCTGGTTTTCGCAGCCGGTAACGGAGATGCGCAACGCCAGCAATAATATGGCATTCGAACTAGCGCGATATACAACGGCGAACGCCAGGGCCGAGGCCGAATCGATCGCCACTTCTCTGCCCGATCTCCCCGAAAAGACGACGGGCGCAGCGTATGGCCGAAATGTCCTGGCGATCCTGCGCCAGCACGAGATTACATTGCAGAGTGGATTTGTGGTGGTCTACCACGACCAGCAGACCATCTCTTCCTTTCAGATTCCGAAGGGAGATGGCGCACCGGTTCGTGTTAAGCCCTGGCTCCCTGAGGGCAAAGAAGCAAAGACAGGAGCAGATATTGCTACGGATCGGATGGCCTCGAAAGAGGAAGCGATCCTTACCGTGGCACGACGCAGTGATACGCCAATCTTCAGTATTGAAGATACGGACTATGCTTTGGGCGCGGCGACGGCCAAGAAAGGCATCGTTGTCGTAGTGGGATTGCCGATGCCGCAGGGCATGGCGGAGACGATGGGGAGTCTCCGTTCGGCGGCCGATACCTACTGGACGCTGTTTCGCAGCCGACGGCAGCTGCGAAATCTATACATGCTTCTACTGCTGATGATGACCAGCCTGGCCCTGTTTTCTTCGAGCTGGTTGGCGCTGCATCTCTCCAAACAGGTGACGAAACCGGTCGAGGCTCTGGCAGACGCTATGGATGCGATTGCAGCCGGAGACTACGGCCATCGCGTGAAGGAGAGTGCAACCGAGGAACTTGGAGAGCTGGTGCGGAGCTTCAATCATATGGCTGCCGATCTTGAGGGCAGCCGCCGGGCGGTGGAGGAATCGACCATTCAGCTGAGTGCGGCCAACTCCGCGCTCGAAGCCCGCCGTAGCGAGCTCGAGACGATGCTGGAGACAATTCCCAATGGCGTGGCAACCCTCGATGCAAATCGTAAGGTTATCCTCACCAATCGCGCACTGAGCGAGATGATGGATCCTGGGGGGCAGCGGCCGTTTCTCGGGCTGGCGATGGAAGAGGTCTTTCCCGTCGATGTCGCGGAGATTCTCGATCGCCTGATCAATCGCAGCCACCGCATGGGTTCTGCTTCAAGTGAGATTGAGATGACGGCCCCCGGAAAGGAAGGATTCGGAGGCACGTTGAATCTGTTGGCAACCGTGGCCTTGCTGGAGAGTTCAGTGGGTAGTGATCGTATGCGGCGTGAGCATCGCGGTTATGTCATTGTGTTGGAAGATGCGACGGAGCTGCTGCGAGCTCAAAAGCAATCGGCATGGAAAGAAGTGGCGCGTCGGGTAGCGCATGAGATTAAAAATCCTCTGACGCCCATTGGCCTAAGCGCCGAGCAGATTCGCCGGCACATCGACCGGCTTGCCGAGACGCTGCGATTTCATCAGATCGATTCACCTTCTCCGAGTGTGATCCGGCGTTGCAGTGAGGTCATCTCCAGTTCAGTGGAGAGCATGCGCTCACTGGTCGATCAGTTCTCTGCGCTGGCAGAGTTTCCCACGGCTCAGCCGCGCCCTGCGGATCTAAACACGATTGTGGAGAATGCCCTGGCGATGTTTGCCGGACGGATGCAGAACATCACCATTGTTCGGCGGATGGGCAAGGGGCTGCCACTGGTGATGGCCGATCCGGATGCGCTGAAGCGCGCGTTCGGCAACCTGATCGATAACGCCGCCGAGGCGATGCAATCGAGCCTGCTCCGAGAGCTGCGTATCGCTACCAGCCTGCTGGAGAATGGCATGGTGGAGCTTACCGTCGCCGATACGGGGTCGGGTTTGACGGATGAGATGCGCGACCGGCTCTTCCTGCCCTACTTTTCGACCAAGCAGCGTGGCACCGGCTTGGGGCTCGCCATTGCAGCCAAGATCGTTCAGGAGCATCAGGGCACGATTCGCGCGGAGAAGAATGTTCCCGCAGGGGCGAAATTCATTATCGAATTGCGCGCTGCTGCGAGTTCGGAAGGAGAACTGGAGGGACAGGCAAGCGCGGCACATAGGAATGGAGGCGTAACGGCTTGAACCACGTTCTGATCGTCGACGACGAAGCGGAAATCCGCGAATCGCTCGAGGGTATTCTTCGCGAAGAGGGGTATCTCGTGACCACAAGCGCGACGGCGACCGAAGCGCTGGATCTGGTGCGCGATGCCGACTACGACGTGGTGCTACTGGATATCTGGCTGCCGGATCGAGATGGGCTGGAGACATTGGGAGAGATTAGACGGCTCGAAAACACCAGCCTGCCTGAGGTAGTCATTATCAGTGGGCACGGGACGATTGAAGCTGCCGTGCGTGCAACCAAGCTCGGCGCGTATGACTTTCTCGAGAAACCGCTCTCGTTGGAACGTACCTTGATCGTCGTCAAGAATGCTATGCGCGCACGGCAGATGCGCGCGGACAATGCTGAGTTTGCCCGTCAACTTACGACCAAAAGCAATGTGACTGGACAGAGCGTTGCGATGAAGGCCCTGCGGCAACAGATTCAGCTGATGGCTCCTACCAACGGGCGCGTGCTGATCTTTGGAGAGAGCGGAACGGGCAAAGAGCTGATTGGCCGCGCGATGCACGCAGCCAGTCTCCGCAAGGACCGGCCCTTCGTTGAGCTGAACTGCGCAGCTATCCCCGAGGACTATATCGAAAGCGAGCTCTTTGGATATCGCCATGGTGCTGTTCCCGGCGGCCCGCAGGAGAAACGAGGGACCTTCGAACGCGCCGATGGTGGAACGCTGTTTCTCGACGAGGTCGGTGACATGAGCTTGAAGACACAGGCTAAAGTGTTACGGGCTCTCGATGAGCAGAGATTCCTTCCTGTCGGGGCATCGCATCCGGTGCACGTCGATGTGCGTGTCATCGCAGCTACGAACAAAGACCTTGAAGATGAGATTGCCCGCGGAAATTTTCGTGAGGACCTGTTTTATCGCCTGAATGTGATTCCGTTCTATGTTCCTCCACTGCGTGAACGGAAGGAAGATATCCCATTACTGGTAAAGGAATTTTTGGAGGAGTTTGGCCAGCAGTATGGCCGTCCCCGCGTGGAGATTACGGAGGATGCTGTCGCTGTGCTGCGCCAGTATCACTGGCCCGGCAATGTGCGCGAACTTCGCAATCTGGTGGAGCGGGTGCTGATCCTCAACCCGAAGATCCATCGCATCGAGAAAAAGTATCTGCCGATGCTGGTCTATCGCGGTCCAAAGTTGACTGAGTCTGGCAGGTTGAACACGAAGACCGAGGAATTCTCAAGTCTGGTAGAGGCACGCGAGGCTTATGAGAGAGAGTTCATCCTGAAGAAGCTCGACGAGGTGCACGGCAATATCAGCCGTGCGGCAGAGGGGTTAGGACTAGAGCGAAGCCACCTCTACCGCAAGATGAAGGCTCTGGGCGTGAATGTGAAGGAGTAAGCCTTTAGCTAAACTGCTTCAGATCCATTCCCAGAGAGTACGCGTCGTTGTCCGCCTCAATCTCCTGCCATGTGACAGTGCGGCCTGTCTCGGCGGATTTTCTTCCCATGATGCAGCTGCGGGCGGTATCCACTCCGGCTGCAATCTGGTTCTGAAACTTCCCGCTGACGATGCTCTGAACGAAGTCGCGATCCTTCATGGGATCGGCTTCGGCAAGATTGTCAGAGAAGTCTCCGTTGGCGGCGAACTGTCCGGTTGGTTTTGCCGCGCCGGAACTCCACGCCCAGGGCTGCGTGCCGCGAATCTGAAGCGCGCCGCTGTAAGGAGCATCGGCCAGTCCTTCGCTTCCGAAGAAGCGTTCCGAGACGTCGAAGAAGTGGTTCTTGTTGAACTGCGTTGAGGTGAAGCTCATCTCGATGTCGTCCGGGTAGGTGTAGATGATCTCATAATTATCCGCGGTATCGCCCGGACGCTGAATTACTTTGCGGCTGCTCTTCGCATAGGCGGCGATGGGATGAGACTGCATGACCCAGTTGCACACATCGATGACATGGATATTCTGTTCTACCAAAATATCGCCCGAGAGATTTTTGTACAGTAACCAATTACGCAGGCGATACTCGTCGGTGCCGGGTGTTATACCGTCGACCATCGCCGCAGGGGGCGCGTTATAGTACGCCGCAATCTGTGCGATCTTTCCGATCTGTCCTGCATGAATGCGTCGAACCAGTTCGACAAACGGAGGAGCCGAGCGAATTTGGAAGCCGACAGCCATGCTGACTTTACTGTTCTCGCGTTGGCCAATCTCGAGCGCGCGACGCGTCTGGGGGACATCGACCCCGACGGGCTTCTCGCAGTAGGCATGTTTTCCGCCCGCAGTCACTGTGTCGAGATGATCGACATGGAAAAATGGTGGAGTGGAGATCTGTACCGCATCGACATCCTTGCAGGCCGCGATGGCCTTTGAGGCATCATGTCCACGGAACATCCGGCGCTGATCAATGGCAGGAAGCCCCAGTGAGGCATTTACCTTGTCGAAATGCTGCTTTCCTCTAGCGAGCTGGTCAGGAAAGATGTCTGCAAGAGCAACAATCTCGACTCCAGCGTTCTTGGCAAAGGAGGTTGCCACGGCGGTACCGCGTCGGCCGCAGCCTAATAGTCCCCAACGTACGCGAGAGTTTGCGGCGTAGCTGAATGCCGTCTGGGGTTTAACAAAAAGAAGTCCCGAGGCTGTTGCCGCGCCCTGAACAAATTTGCGTCTATCCATATGAAATTGTCTCCGTAATTTCTATGCGGATTAAACCTGATTAAGAATGCGTTCGAGGTAGATCTTCTCCTGGCGCACGTCTTCAATCTGTTGCGGTCCCGAGGTCTCGCGCTCGATGCTGACTGCTCCCTTGTAACCTGCGGCGCGAAGTCCCTCGAAGACCTTTCGGAAATCGACCTCTCCCTGCCCGATGAGGACCTCCTTGCCTAACTCCGAAGGGTTCGTGGGCCACTTGCCATCCTTGGCATGCATAGCACGAATGTGTGGGCCAAGAATCTTGACTGCATCGACAGGGTTCGCCTTGCCGTACAGGATCAGGTTCGCTGTATCCAGTCCGACGCCAAGCGCAGGATGATTGACATCGCGAATCACACGTGACATTGTCGTCGGAGTCTCCTGACCAGTTTCCATCAGGAAGCTCTGGTCGTTGCCTGCACAATGAAGAGTCAGCTCACGGATAGCTTGGACGGTCTCTTCATAGAGTTCGTCGCGGGGATTTTCTGGAATGAAGCCACAGTGGGTCTGGACCTGCTTGACGCCGAGGAGCTTTCCAAAGTCGGAGACCTGCTTCAGGGCATCGATCCGGGCTGCACGATATTGGCGAGGAACGATACCGATGGTCGATGGCCCATCCATAAAGTTCCATTTGAGTGGCTCGGGACGAACGACTTCAACTGTCGTGGCGACGACCTGGTGTTTGTCTAGCGCATCGCGCATCGTCTTCGCCAACGCAGGCGTGAACTTGCCGATATAGCTGTCGAGTGAAAGAAAGCAGGTAGGGAAGCCAAGTTTACGAACAAGAGCGATCGGCCCCTCTACATCAGGATATGGATGGATCAGCAAGCCAAGATCAAAGGGTTTGAACGCCGGCTGCACTTCCGATTCGGCAAATGCGCTTTGGCCGAGCGAGAGAGCTGCGGTCGTCATCGCGGTCTGCTTCAGAAAGTTGCGTCGATCGGTCTTCATGTCAGGAGGGGGCGATGCAGTGTGCGACAAGTCTCCACCTTTCCATTAACAGGGGTGTTGCTGTAGCGGTTACACGAAACAAGGGTTTCCCCAGTGGGAGGAGAATATGAGCTTCACTGGGAGGCGTCAAGCTACTCCTCGGTCTGCCTGGAAGCGATCTCCTCCAACTGCCGCCGCCAGTCGAGGTCTTCCACAAAGTTGGCCGAACTGCGCCAGTCCTCGTGAACTTTGATGAATAGCTCCAGGAAGACCCGAGTGCCCAATAAGGATTCAATCTCTTTGCGGGCGTTCGTCCCGATGCGTTTGAGCATCTCACCATTTTTCCCGATCAGAATGGCTTTCTGGCCCGCTCGTTCGCAGAAGATCGTGGCGGCAATTTTGGTGACGGGCAGCTTCCCGTCCTTTGTCTTGCGCAGCGATGCGGGCTCTTCGTATTTCTCAATCACTACTGCAGTCGCGTAGGGAACCTCTTCGCCGGTCAGCAGGAGAATCTTCTCGCGAATAATCTCTGCTGCCAGAAAGCGTTCCGGCTGATCGGTGAGCTGATACTTCGGGAAATATCGCTGGCCCTCAGGAAGCTGCGCAATCACCTGGTCTAGCAACAGCTCCAGGCCCAGCTTCTTCTTCGCTGAGATTGGAATGACGGCGGCAAAGCGGTGCAGCGAGCTCCAATGTGCAATCAGCGGAAGCAGCTCATCTTTTCGAACCATATCGATCTTGTTGAGGATAAGGATCACCGGGCAGGTAAGCTTGCGCACAAACGAGAGCGCAAACTCGTCTTCGGCCGCGGAGAGCCGCCGCCGTGTTGCCGAAGGAGATTTGCTGTCGCCGTCATTCTCGCGGGGCAGTCGGTGTGTCACGTCGACAAGAAACAGCACCAGGTCGCGCGACTCCAGCGCATCCTGAACTTCCTGCATCATGCGGCGGTCGAGCTGAGAGGTGGGTTTGTGAATTCCGGGCGTATCGACCAAAACGATCTGCGCAGCCGGATGCCCGGTATCGGTGCGGGTCTTCTTGCGCAGCGGAACTTCCAGCACACCATGAATACGCGTACGCGTCGTCTGTGGCTTATGAGTGACGATTGCGAGCTTCTGCCCAAGCAAGGCGTTAAGGAGGGTCGACTTACCCGCATTAGGGCGGCCGATAATAGAGACGAAACCGGAACGAAATGCCATCCCAACCATTATGCGCTGCGGGAAAAGAACCGTCTCTTCAGATACACTGCTCGCGTATATGAAAAACGGCATTGTCGCTCTCTCGCTTGCGATGTTTTGTCTGCCTTCCCTGGGAATGGCGCAGACCACGCCTCCAGCACCGAAACCTCCTGTAGCAGGATCCCCATTTCACTCTGTCGAGGTGAACTCCGACCGCACGATCACCTTCCGGTACCGCGATCCGGCGGCTACCACAGTCGAGGTTGGTATCGATGTCCTCGGTACTCCGCTGGCGATGCAAAAGGACGATGAGGGTGTCTGGTCCGTCACGACGCAGGAGTTTCAACCTGAGATCTACGCCTATCACTTTACTGTTGACGGCATCACGCGCCTGGACGCGGGAAATCCGCGCATGGCTCCCAATCTGGTCGGTTCCTCAAACTTGGTAGAGGTTCCCGGCGATACCTCGCAACCTTGGGACCCAACGAACATTCCTCACGGAGTCGTGCACCGGCACACTTACAACACCAGTGTCGTATTGGGGCTCGAGAACAACCAGAGCGAGTACTACGTCTATACCCCTCCGAACTATGATCCCAAGGCGAAGAAGCCTTATCCGGTCCTTTATCTATTGCATGGCTGGAGCGATGACGCTTCGGGTTGGACGGCCGTGGGCCAGGCTCACCTGATCCTGGACAATCTTCTGGCCCAGGGCAAGATCAAGCCCATGGTGGTCGTGATGCCTCTGGGCTATGGCGATATGTCTTTCGTGCGCGGTCACGATGTGTGGAACTCTCCTGCGACCGTTGACCACAATGTGTCGCTCTTCCAGCAGGCGCTCCTGACCGAGGTGCTACCCCAGGTGGAATCGGAATATCGCGTCTCGAGGAAGAGAGAAGACCGCGCCATTGCAGGGCTCTCCATGGGAGGACTGGAGTCTCTGACGACCGGTCTGACCCATACCGACCTCTTCGCCTGGATCGGCGGATTCAGCTCGGCGATCCATAATCTCGATACGAACCAGGCTGCGGCCAGTCTTACCCCGAAGACCGCAAACCTCCGTCTGCTCTGGATCGCCTGCGGCGTTGACGATCGTCTCATCACGCCGAACCGGCAGTTCATCGACTGGTTGAAAACCAAAGACATGCCTGTCACGCAGGTCGAAACTCCCGGGCGCCATACGTGGTCCGTGTGGAGAGACAACCTGATTCACTTCACGCCTCTGCTGTTCACAGACAGGTAGTCGCGTCGATGAGAGCCTGTTGGACTTTTGCGGTGTTGCTCGGTGGTCTGCTGTCTGCTTGCGCCCAGAGCATACCGTCCTTCCGTTCGACGGAGGTCCGTGCAGACCACAGCGTCATCTTTCGCTACTTCGACCCGCACGCCAGCCGTGTTGACCTGGTGTTGGAGAATCGTGCCGATCGTTTGCCCATGCAGAAGAGCGCGAACGGCATGTGGAGCATCACGACCACGCCTCTTCGGCCGGAGATTTACGGCTACCGCTTTGCCATCGACGGTAAGGCCCAGACCGTCCACGATCCCCAGAACCCGGTCAGGCGATACGGCAACGATCTGCTGATGATTCCCGGCAAACCTCCGGAGCCTTGGGAAGATGCTGGTGCGCCTCGCGGCACGGTGACTCAGCACGAGTATCGATCCAGCGTGGTTATTGGCCTGCCGCGAGATCGCAGCAGCTTTGTCGTTTACACTCCACCCGGCTATAACCCGAAGGACAAGCCTTATCCCGTGCTCTATCTGCTGCATGTCTGGGGAGATCGACCCGACAGCTGGACCCGTTTCGGCCAGGCCAATCTGATCCTGGATAACCTGATTGCACAGGAAAAGGCAAAACCGACGGTCGTTGTGATGCCGTTGGGCTATGGCGACATGAAGTTCGCAGATGACTACGACCTGTGGGAGAACCACGAGGCGGTCGAACGGAACCTGCGGCTCTTCGAAAAGGCGCTCCTCACGGAAATCATGCCGCAGGTCGAGTCGATGTATAACGTGCGAAAAGATGCTGAAGGAACTGCAATTCTGGGAGCTTCGATGGGTGGACTCGAAAGCTTGGTGATCGGGTTGAATCATCCGGACCGGTTCGGATGGGTTGGCGGAGAGAGCGCGGCGTTGAAAAATCTGGACTTCGACGCGGAGGTTCCCGCGTCGGTGATGAAAAATACATTGCGACGACCAGTCTGGATGGTTTGCGGCCGCGGCGACGAGCTGCTGGAGAGCAATCGTCGGTTTGCTCAGTGGCTCCGGGGCCGAGGCCGAACGGTGGAGCTAGAGGAACCGGATGGGACGCACAGCTATATCGTGTGGCGCGAAGGTCTGGTCCAGTTTGTCTCCAGAATCTTCTGAGTCCATCCAGACCTGATTTAGGCTTACACCATAGCGACAATCTGCGCGCGAGGCTGGCTCGCGGGATAATAGAAAAAGCGCATGGAATCCTTCTTCATCCGGTTTAAAAACGTGCTCGTTCTGGTGGCGGTGCTGCTGGTTCAGACCATTGGCCTTGCAATTCAGGTGCGCCGCCCCGTGGTCTCCGGGGCTCCGGATGGATCGAAGGTGACGTTGCTGCGGACCTGGGTTGTGATAGCAGTGACGCCGATCGAGCGGCTCTTCCACGGCATCGGATACAACGTTCGTTCTGGCTGGTCGAACTACGTGGATCTTCGCAACACGCGCCAGCAGAATCACGAGTTGAAGGACGAGATCGCGCGCCTCCGTCTGGAGCAGGCCGAGTTGGCCGAAGACGCCCTTCAGGGCCACCGGCTACAGGCGTTGCTGAACTTTCAGCGCAACTATGTCACCTCAACAGTTGCCGCTCAGGTGATCGGAACAAGTGGAACCGATCAGTCCCGTGTGCTCTACCTCGACAAGGGTGCAGTCGATGGCCTGAAGATCGATCAGGCGGTCATGACTCCGGATGGAGTCGTGGGCAAGATTCGCGAGACGTTTCCTCATACAGCTCAGGTCTTGCTGCTCAACGATTTCACCTCGGGTGCCGGTGTCCTGCTGGCGTCGACGAGGATTCGCGCAATTCTTAGAGGAAGCCAGAGCGGCCACATCGTGATTACCAACCTCACCCCGGAC
Source organism: Edaphobacter sp. 4G125 (assembly GCF_014274685.1). Taxonomy (NCBI): domain Bacteria; kingdom Pseudomonadati; phylum Acidobacteriota; class Terriglobia; order Terriglobales; family Acidobacteriaceae; genus Edaphobacter; species Edaphobacter albus. The sequence continues at coordinate 3,884,544 of NZ_CP060393.1, read as the reverse complement.
GAGCGCATCAAGCCGGGCGAAAAAGTTCTGACCTCGGGGGGAGATCAGGTCTATCCGCGCGGGCTGAGTGTAGGCACTATCGAATCGATTGTGTCGGACCCCGATCATCAGCCCTATACGTTGATTACGGTGAAGCCATCCACGAATCTCTTCCAACTGGAAGAAGTTCTAGTGATTACCGGAACCCAGGGGAATCTCCCAGCCCTTGCTCAAAAAGACCTGGCTCAGGGAGCGGCAACGGCAAAACAAATGGCCGAAGCCAAGGCTGCAGCGGAGGAAGCCGCGGCGGAGGCGGCAGCTCAGTCTGCGGCGCAGATAATCGCCGAGAAACTACCGAGCCTCCAGGAAAACACAGCAACCGATCCGAACGCATCGGCCGATGCTGCTAAATCTACGGATGCGCACCCGGCAGGAGTGGTGCCGCGGCCGTTGCCAGCGCTTCGTCCTGATCGTTACTCTCCTGGAGCAACTCCGCCAGCCTCAACACTTAAACCGGGCGCAGAGAACAGCGAACCTACGTATTCGGCTCCGGTGCCGAGCTCTGCTCGAAGCCCGCAGACGTCGAGATCGCAGGCAGAGTCGGGCGCTTCTGGTTCCGACGAGATTCCTGCCTCCATTAAGCAAAAAGAACAGCCAAAATCAGAAAATCAACAGCCAAAGCCGGAGACTAACGGCCCGAAAAACTAATCGCTATGCCCATTCTCAGTTACACATCGCGCCGGGAGCTCGAAGAGCATAGCTTTTCGCCTGCCACCACGCTGCTAGTTCCCATCGCAGCAATCGTGGTACAGGTGCTGCTCTCGAAGCTGTACTGGCGATTCTCTCTACTCGATCTTCCACTGATCGTAACGATCTTCTTTGCTGTTTCTCGTCGTAGTCCGGCGGCGGGAACCCTGACTGGGGCGGCAATCGGGTTAATGCAGGATGCCCTGACTGGAAGGCCTATCGGGGTCAACGGTATGGCCAAATCAGTGATCGGCTATATCGCGTCGAGCATTGGAATCAGCGTCGATGTCGATAGTCTGACTACCCGAATCGTGATGAACTTTGCCTTCTCTCTGCTCAACAGCGGAATCCTGTTTCTGATCGACCAGAGACTTCTGGGTTTGTCGAATATTCATCTGCAATGGATTCAAGAGCTTTTGCGCGCCCTAGGCAATACGGTCATCGCGATTCCTGTATTTCTTCTGCTGGACTTGACCAAGCGCCCCGAATAGACACGATGAAACGTCTAATCTGTATCCGAGGACCTCAATGGAACTAACCCCGCAAACCGAGCTGACGGTGGGCAAGGTGGAGAAACTGCCTGTGGGAAAGCTCCACATTGCCCAATACGTTGTAGCCCTGGTTCTTGTGATTCTCTCGATTGGGTTATGGCGCCTGGAGGTTGTTGGAGCGGATAACTTCCGTGCCCTCGCCGAGGCCAACCGTATTCGTAAGGTTCCAATCATGGCTCCGCGCGGGAGACTGTTCGACCGGGAAGGAAGGCTGCTGGTCGATAACTATCCTTCCGTCTCCTGCTACCTGCTTCGTGAGCAGATCAAGGACCTGAATACCGATCTACCCATGATCGCTTCGGGGTTGCACCTGACCGTTGACCAGATTGAAGCTACGTTGAAGAAGTACCAGACCGCTCCGAAGTATCAACCCATTCCTCTGAAGCAGGACATTACTCCCGACGAACAGGCGTTTATCGAAGCTCACCGGAACGAGCTGCCCGAGCTCGAGACGCTGGAGGAGCAGCGGCGAGTCTATCCACGTGATGGTTTTGCAGCGCACCTGATCGGTTACGTTGGCGAGATCTCGGAAGAAGACCTGAACAAAGAAAAGTATGCGTTCTATCAGCCTGGCGACGTCGTCGGAAAGTCAGGCGTCGAGGCGACCTACGATGCCTTGCTGCGTGGCGTAGATGGCAGCCGCGACGTGATCGTGAACTCCCACGGCAAGGAGATCGGTCATCTTGGCGAGACGATGGCGAAACCCGGAAAAGACCTTCGGCTGACGATTGATCTCGACATCCAGAAGGCTGCCGAAAAAGCGATGGAGGGCAAGAACGGCGCCGTGATCGCGATGGACCCGCACACCGGTGAGATTCTGGCGCTGGTCTCGCGACCCACTTTCGATCCCAATCAATTTTCGGTCCGGCTGACGAAGAGCTACTGGAACGAGATTCTGAACAATCCCGATCATCCGCTGCTCAACAAAGCCATCCAGGCGCAACTGGCTCCGGGGTCGACCTTCAAGATCATCATGTCGTATGCCGGACTCGAGGAGGGCATCGCTCAGCTGATGCACGTGCCCTGTAACCACGGTGCGACCTTCTATGGGCATTATTTCTCCTGCGATCGCAATCACGGCATGGTTACGATCGACAACGCGATTCCTTATTCGTGCGACACCTTCTACTACACGCTTGCAGACCGTCTCGGGATCGATACGATAGCGCGGTATGCAAGCTCGGTCGGCATCGGGCAGAAGACCGGGGTCGACCTTCCGGATGAAGCGGCGGGCATCATGCCCTCCACGCAATGGAAGATGAAGACGTTTCACGAGAAGTGGTACGCAGGCGAGACGATTTCGGTTGGCATCGGGCAGGGAGCCGTGACGGTAACGCCTCTTCAAATGGCGCGCGCGCTCGGCGGTATTGCCTCCGGCGGAGTGATGCATCGTCCGCACCTGGTCTTCCCGAATGAGGTCCCGCCCGATGAGTTGGAGGCGATTCATGAGACCTTTCCCGGCTCCGGCGAAAAGACCATTCCTATCTCGCCTCAGATTTGGGAGATTATTACGGATGCCATGTACTCCGTAACCTCTGCACCGATCGGTACGGCTTACGCTGCCCGGTTGGAAGGTATCGACTTTGCCGGCAAGACCGGTACGGCCGATGTCGTCAGTGGGCGCGATAAAAGCAGCAAGAACAAGGATACGATTCCGAATGCATGGTTTGTCGGAATGACGCCCCGCCGGAACCCCGACATTGTGGTTGCGGTTCTGTGGCAACACGGTTACTGGGGCAATAACTCCGCCCGATTAGCGGCAGGAATTATTAATACCTTTGTCGAAAAGCAACGCAGGCGTGAGAACAACCTTCGAATCGCTGAAGCTCCAAAGCCTTCCCTTCCTGCTTCTCCTCCCTCAAATAATAGGGAAGGAGCCACGAGTGCGACAGTTCCATCAACTGCTACGAATAACTAGCAAGTTTCCGTGGTTTCGATTCAGGTAATCTGACTTCAAGCTATTTCATGTTCCGCCTTTCTTCTTATCGCGATTTCGACTGGGTCCTGCTCGGGTTTGTGATGCTGTTGTCGGTGATCAGCGTCCTCGAGATCAAATCGGCGACGGTGCATACGAAGTTTCATGGCTTCGATCACAAGCAGATCGGATTTCTGGTCGTAGGCCTGCTGCTGATGTTTCTGATCTCAATGATCGATTACCATCGCCTACTCGATATCGTGCCGTGGGCTTATGGAATCAGTATTTTGTCGTTGCTGGCGGTGAAGCTGGTGGGGCAGAAGGTACTGGGTGCGCGTCGGTGGATCAATCTTGGAGGCGGTGTTCACTTCCAGCCTTCCGAATGGGTGAAACTGGTGCTGATTGTGGCGGTGGCCCGCTATTTCTGGAATCTGGCCGGGAAGGACCTGACGTGGCCAGATATATGGAAAGCCGTTGCACTGGTCTGCGTTCCGATGGGGCTGGTATTGACTCAGCCCGATCTGGGGACGTCGCTGACGTATTCTCCGGTCCTGATTGCAGGGCTATTTCTTGGCGGGATCCGGCCGAAACAGGTCGGCATTATTCTGCTGGTCCTCGTGATGATTGGTGGGATCGCCTGGAAGAGCGGTAAGCGGCTGAAACCGTATCAGCAGGCCCGCATCAATGCTTTTCTCGACCCTGACTCGGACCCGAGGGGATCGGGTTACCAGATTCGCCAGTCGCTGATCGCGGTGGGTTCCGGTGGCATCTGGGGCAAGGGAGCCAACAAGGGCACCCAAACCCAGGGAGACTTCCTCCCGATTCCTTATACCGACTTTATCTTTGCGGCGTTTTGCGAGGAGCACGGCTTTGTCGGTGCGATGGGGGTGTTGTTGTTGTACTTCCTGATCCTGATGCGGTTGATTCAGAATGCCCAGACGGCCGCCGATCTGCCCGGCACCTTCATCATCATGGGAGTGGTGGCGGTGATCACGTTCCAGATCGCGGTCAATATCGGCATGGTGGTGGGGATGATGCCGGTGACCGGAATTCCGCTGCCGCTGATGAGTTATGGGGGATCGTCTGTTCTGTTCACGTTCCTGGCGCTTGGCATCGTGATGAATGTCAGGATGCGCCGGTTTGTGAACTGACCCCTCCCCCCGCCTGTTTTTGTGCAAAGTATTGGATTCAAGCTGGTTAGGCTCGTACTTCCGCTCCTTTAGCATGTTGGACAACTCCTTTTTCGCTCTCTTTTAAGGATAGCGACTTGGAAGGGATCATTCTGCAATGAAGATGTACTTTGGTTTGTGTAGTTTGCTTCATTTTCCGACTTGACAGCCTGAAATATAGGGATTCTTCGCCTACGGCTCAGAATGACGGTGGAGGAGTTTCGGCAGACCGAGGGTCGGGTTCGCTCGTATGCGCACGCGGTGATGGGGTTGGAGGAAGCGGAATCCATACTGGCGGTTGCCATAACTTTAGTGCAATACTAAAGACAGCAACCTGACAGGCTGTAGATGCCGGGTCAGAGGTATCCCGCTCCTTGCTGAATCGTGTGATCGCCGGAGCGGCTAACAAGATTTTGATTTTTGAAAGAAAAGGCCGGCCAGGCGAGAGACATCGGTCCATTGGCCGGACAGGTTTCAGGAAAATGAGTGCATCCGGATGGCAAACGGCCCCGCCTCAAATCGTGAAGATTGAGGCTGTTATGGTCACAAAGTCCGCATGCTTCCGGCAGTGGCTCGGAGATTTTTCAGGCGTATCCGATCTCAATGGTCCTGTTCCACCCGCAAGTAGCGGGAGGCGGACAGGCAGAGTTGTTATCCCACATTTTGATCTATCGGCTGGCCCTCGTTTTTTCGAGTCTGCGCTCGTGTCCTATCCTGTCCGTCCTTCGGTGAGCTGCATCTAGCTCTAGATTCTTCTTGTCTGGTCTGCGGAAAAGAGCAGACGAATGTCGAAGGAAATTTATATTTCAAGCACGCCGCATGAAACGCGGCTTGCCATTGTTGAAAGTGACGCTCTATCAGAGGTCTACTACGAGCGGGAGAATGAATATACTCTCGCGGGATCGATCTACAACGGGCGTGTGACACGCGTCCTACCAGGCATGCAGTCCGCCTTTGTGGATATCGGGCTGGAGCGCGATGCCTTCCTGTACATCACGGACTTTATGGAGGAGGCGGGAGACTCTGCCGACTTCGAGGGCGAAGGTTCGCACAAGAACGGTGGACGTCGCGAGGGGGCTTCGGGATCGGGAGAGGGGCGTGGCCGTCGCGATCGCCGGGACCGGAATGGAAGCCGCGAACGTCAGCAGAACGCCGAGGGCGGAGCTGCTTCGGAGAGAGAAGAGTACGTCCGACAGGATGGGCCTTCTGAAGGAGCCGAGGAGCAGGATAGCGAGCAGGCTCGGGGTGAAGGTGAGGGTGTGTCCTCGGCAGAGGGCAGCCGCCGATGGCGCGGACGCCGTCGGCGCGGACGTGGACGTGGACGTCAGCAGAGCGCCGAGGGCGAGCAGACAGTCGAGCCTCAGCAGGAAGGCGAGGAATATGGGGCGCCAATCGAGATTGATGGATCGACCGAGGCCGTGGAGGCCGTTCTGGAGTCTGCGCCTGAAACAGAGCAGCCTTCGGATGAGGGCTTTCATCGCAGCGAAGATCGTGGCCGGGGTCGGCGCGACCGTGGCGGGCGTGATCGTGGGCGCCGCGCACCGCGAGGATTCGCTCCGCGAACATCGCTGTATGGTTTAGAGGGTTCGGGCGAGGAGTATTCGACAGAGAAGGACCAGCCGGAGCCGGGCCATGAGGCGATTGTGCTTCCGGGCGAGTCTCTCTCGAAGTATCGCAAACCGGGGGAAGAGGAGCCTGTCGCCAGCGCAGCGAAGCCTGCACCGGTGGTTGCTGCACCGACAGCGCCCGGGTATGAGATTCCGGCGGGATGGGATGGCGGTCTGGTGCTTCCGGGTGAGTCGCTGTCGCGACGTCGCCGAAAGGATCCGCCGGTAGCGGCTCCTGTTCCAGAGGTGGTTGAGGAGACCACCACCGAAGAGTTGGCCAGCGCTCCCCTGGAGGAGAAGCCCGCGGAGCCTGTGGAGTATGAACCAACCGAAGAGACTTCGGTGTCGTATCGGTTCGATCCTGTTCCTCCGAGTGAGTTTCGTCAGAGTGCGCCAGTGGAAGAGCCGGTGGAGTCTCCAGTCGAGGAGGTTGCGGCACATCACTCTGAGCTACCGCACGTCGAGATTGAGCAGCACGAATTTGTAGAGACTCATGCGACCGCGCCAGAAGAACCAGAGGTGGCGGCGGAGGTTCACGAGGTGACTTCGATCGAGGCCAGTGGCGAGATGGTTTCGCCTGAGCCGGAAGTCAGCACAGTCGAGACAGAGGCAGAGCAGCAGGCGTTCGAACATGCAGCGGACAGAATCGAAGAAGGAGCCATTCATGGAGCGGCCCTCGATCCGGATACCTTGTTTGCCAGCTCGATCGAAGAGCTGGATGATTTCGATGAGGAGGAGACGTTGGAGGGCGCTGCGGATCTGGGGACGATGATCCGCGAGATGTCGATCGACGAGGTCACGGCTCCTGCGCTGGAAGAAGAAGATTTCGAAGAGGAAGAAGCCGTCGACGATGGGAGCTACGAGACAGCAGGAGCCGAGTACGCTGTCGAGGATGAAACTGAAGAAGACGAAGGCCTGACGGACGAGGAAGACTCCGAAGAGAGTGAAACCGGTGCAGTGGCCGACGGTGCAGCGACTGAGCAGGAGCCTGCGCGTGAGTTTGATCGCCGTCGTGGCCGTAGAGATCGCCGCGGAGGGCGCGGAGTGCGTCACACGGGCGGTGGAGATCGCCGTCGTGGCCGCAGCTCGGTGCAGGCGACCGATCTTCCAGCGATCACCGAGCTTCTGAAGCCGGGCCAGGAGGTCCTGGTCCAGATCGCCAAGGAGCCGATCGCCAAGAAGGGTGCGCGAATTACATCGCATATTGCTCTGCCGGGCCGGTTCCTGGTGTTTATGCCGACGGTGAACCATACGGGTGTCTCACGCAAGATTGAGTCGGATGGCGAGCGTCGCAGGCTGAAGGAGATTCTGCTGAGCGAGAAAGGCGATGCAGCAGGTGGCTTTATTGTTCGCACGGCTGCGGCTGGAGCGACGGAAGAAGAGCTGCGCAGCGATCTGCGATTCCTGTTGAACCTGTGGGCCGACATCAAGCAGCGGTCGGAGTCCTCGAAGTCGCCGGCGCTGATCTATCACGATCTCAATCTTGTCGAGCGCATTCTGCGTGACCAGGTGACGGATAACTTTTCGGCGATCTGGGTCGACAGTGAAGACAACTACGAGCGGATTCTTCGCTTCCTGCAGCGTTTCCAGCCGAGCCTGATTCGCCGCGTGAAGCTGTACACCAAGGAGACGCCGCTGTTCGAACAGTTCGGCATCACTGAGGAGATCAACAAGGCGCTGCGTTCGAAGGTGTGGCTGAAGTCCGGTGGATCGATTGTGATCAACCAGACCGAAGCCCTGGTCGCGATCGATATCAACACCGGCAAGTATGTCGGTAAAACGGCGCGTCTGGAAGACACGATTGTGAAGACGAACCTGGATGCAATCCCGGAGATTGTGCGTCAGATCCGATTGCGCGATCTGGGCGGCATCATCATTATCGACTTCATTGATATGGATGAGCGCAAGAATCGTCAGAAGGTGATGGCGGCACTGGAAGAGGAGTTGAAGAACGATCGTGCTCCATCGAAGATTCTTCAGTTCAACGATTTTGGTCTGGTGGCGATTACGCGCAAGCGCGTGAAACAGTCGCTGGAGCGTACGCTTTCGACGCAGTGCAACATTTGCGCGGGAACGGGCATGGTGAAGTCGCCGGTGACAGTGTGCAACGACATCTATGTCGAGATGCGGAAGATGTCGAAGCACCTGGACCGCAACGATGTAATGCTGCGTGTGCATCCCGATGTGGTGAAGCAACTGAAGTCTTCGACGAAGTGGCTGCAGGAGATGGAAGAGATGGTGGGCAAGACGATTCTGGTGAAGTCGGACCCGAGCCTCCATCCGGAGCAATTCGACATCCACTAAGCGGTAGAATAAGGAAAACAATACGTGGGCATCCCGAACGAAGGATGCCCTTTTCCTTTGTCTTTTTGTCACAAACTGAACGAGATATTGTCATCCAATTTCTAATTTCACGCGTCCTACACAACAAGCGCTGTGAGTTAGGGTTAGAGAACCAGTAGATTTTTATCAAGGGGAGCTAGAAGGATGCATTTCATGACGAGCAACAACCGTCTCTCCAGAACGGTGGCCTACGCCGCCGCTGTAGCTTTTTTGAGTGCGGGGACGAGCGTGTGCCTCTATGCACAGTCTGCCGCACCAGCACCGGATGCAGGAAAGGCCATTGACCTGAAGAAGAGTCTGATGGCTCCGATTGATCTGACTCGACCGGCAGAGTTGAACTACAGCTCGAGTGCTTCGAGCAGCGATGAGGTGGCCTCGGCAGAAAACTTTATGCCACGTTTTGGAGAAGACCAGCCGCCACCGCGCCGCACCTATGGACGCCGCACCAATTACAGCGATCGTTGGCATAATCCTGATGGTTCGAACAAATATACTTTCAACGCTGGCGCAGGCTTTACCCTGCCCACAGGCTCTGCAGGTAAAGAGCTTGGCACAAGCTGGAAGTTCCAGGTGGGCGCTGGATATAACTTCAGCAAAAAGTTTGCCGTGCTGCTGCAATATGACTATGACAAGCTCGGTCTGACGAGTGGAAACATCAATCGTCAATATGCTCGCTACACCAATCTCAACCTTGTCGACAGCAATGGAAATCCCATCAGCCTTGCGGGCCTCGATGGCAATGCGCACATGTGGTCGTTCACGCTGAATCCGATGTACACCTTCTATCAGGGTGATTCGGTGGGGGCGTACGTGATCGGCGGTGGCGGCTTCTACCGTAAGATTACGAACTGGACTCTTCCGCAGACCGGTGTGTTCTGCGACTTCTTCGGCTTCTGCTACCAGTTCACCCAGAACCAGACCTTCGATCACTATTCGAATAATGCTGGCGGTGTGAATGGCGGTATCGGTTTTACCTACCGGTTCTCGCGATTTGCTTCGGAGAAGCTGTATGCGGAGGCGCGGTATGTCTGGGTCGACAACCAGCCCAGCTCCAACTCGGTGAACTCGTACTATCCAGAGAACAACAAGCGTACGGGATACTTCCCAATCACGGTTGGTATTCGCTGGTAGTTTTTGTGGGTGGATGAGAAAAAGCCCGGCGTGATGCCGGGCTTTTTCGTGCTCGCGAACAGAGATTACTTTTTCATCGCGGCTTCGATATCCGTGGCTTCGTGAGGAAGTTTCTCTACGAGATCGATGAGCTTACCATCGGGACCGACGTAGAAGACATCTTCGATGCGGACGCCGATGTTCTCTTCGGGTAGATAGAGTCCGGGTTCGATGGTGAAGACCATACCTTTGTCGAGAGGCCTGGAGTATTCCCAGGGATCGTGGACATCGATACCGACGAGATGGCCAATGCCATGCACCATGTACTGGCCGAGCGGCTGTCCGTGGAGATCTTTGCCGTGCTCGTTGATGTAGTTGAAGGCGATGGTGTCGAGTGAATCGGGACGCTTATGCTGGGGATCATTGATGGTGGACTTACCGGCAACGAAGGCCGCGGCTGCGGCTCGCTGTGCACCGAGGACGAGGTTGTAGATTTCGCGCTGCCGCGCGGTGAAGTGGCCGCTGACGGGCATGGTGCGAGTGATATCGGAGGCGTACATGCTGTACTCGCCGGCTTCGTCGATGACGACCGTATCACCGGACTTCATGATGCGGGAGTTGTCGCTGTAGTGCAGCGTGGTGGAGTTGGGGCCTGAACCGACGATGGGAGCATAGCTCGGTCGCTCACAACCCTCCTGCATCATCTTTGCGATCTCGACACCGGCGACGGTACGCTCGCGAACGCCAGGCATGATGGTTCTCATACCTGCAAGCTGCGCTGCAATGGAGGCGTCAGTCGCTTTGCGAATTAGTTCCACTTCAGCGGGGGATTTGAATGCTCGCAGAGTCATGATGGGCTGCGAGACATCGCCTGCAGATTCAAGATCAGAGAGGCCCAACGTAGCGGCGGTGAATCCGAGAAGGGCTTTGGCCTGTGGAGAGTCTTTTTCTGTCCATACATCGCGGATGCGATTGCGGTCTGCCTGCGCGATCTTGTTCAGGACGGCAGGCAGCTCAGTCATCGGCAGCACTTCGTCGAAGCCCGTGGTTGCTGCGACGCCAGGGGTGGCTGCATCCATCTTGGGGCCGGTGTACTTCTCGGTGCGAGGATTGCGCGTTGGCAGGAAGAGAATCTCGCGGTAGGGCTGCGCTGCGCGGCCTCCGAGTGCAGTGCCGGGAGTCTCGGGAGCTGCGTCAACAGCAGGGAGGATGACGATTGCGGCTCCGGGCTCGTTCCACCCGGAGAGATAGTAGAAGTCCGAGTCCTGACGGTAAGGCATGAAGTCTAGAACAGATTCTTCTGCAGCAAAGAGAACAGCGATGCCGCCGTGCAGTTTTTCTGCAAGCGCGGCGCGGCGCTGGTGATATTCAGGCTTAGGGACAGAGTCGAGGGCGAAAGAGGAAGCACAGGAGAGAGTGAGTAGGATGGTTGCGATCCATATTCGTATCTTCATTTGGCGGCACCCCGTATTTCTGATGTGCTAACTGCGCTCGTCCAGCATAGTGAAACGCAGATCCTTCGACTGCGCGGCTGACGCCGTTTCGCTCAGGATGACACATGCAGGGCAAGCAATCTTAAATTCCCATCGGATACGGCTTTTCGTGGAACTCCTGCCCGGCGTTTCCGAAGCGTTCGAAACGCCCCTGAAGAAGACTCAGCAGGCCGGTGTACCAGTAACCGAAGACAAAGAGAACGAGGAAGGGCACGGTGAAGTAGTTCTCTGTCGTGATGGCATACCAGACCGTCGCGGCGAAGTAGCATCCGATGGCGAGCTCGATCCAGGGGATGATGCCGAGGCGCTTGCGATACTTCTTGGCCTGGCTCTTCTCGCCCTTTTTGTTCACGCGATATTTCGGAGTACGGGCAAAGGCGGACTTCACACCGAAGAGCGCCTCCATCACGGCCTTGGTGTTTGTGATGGTGAGGCCAACGCCAAGTGCCATCAAGAATGGGAGATACAGGAATGTTCGGCCCCACTTCTTGGGGAAGAGCTCTTTCTGGCTGACGAGGTAGAAGCTGGAGATCGACATGGTGCTGGCCATGAAGAGTGGCAGATCGATCAGCAGCATCTGCAAGAGGCCCTGCCAGCTGCGAATGATCATCGCGGGCATCAACAGGATGCTAAGGATGATCATCAAGGGATAGCTGATGTTTGCCGTGAGGTGATACCAGGCTTCGAGCTTGGTGTGCCAAGGCACGTCGCTCTTGAGGACGCGCGGGAGAATTTTTTTGCCGGTTTGAATGAGTCCTTTAGCCCACCGTGCCTGCTGGGTCTTGAAGGCGGTCATCTCGATGGGAAGCTCGGCGGGGCACTCCACATCCTGGAGGTACTTGAACTTCCAGCCGACCATTTGGGCGCGATAGCTTAGGTCGGTGTCTTCGGTGAGCGTGTCGTGTTGCCAGCCGCCGGCGGCGCCGATGGTTTCGCGTCGCCACATTCCGGCGGTGCCGTTGAAGTTGAAGAAGACGTTTGCGCGGGAGCGGCCGCCGTGCTCCAGCACAAAATGGCCATCGAGCATGATGGCCTCGACCTGGGTGAGGAAGCTGTAATCGCGATTGAGATGCGTCCAGCGGGTCTGAACCATGCCGATCTGCGGCTCGGCGAAGTGGTGGATGACCTGCATGACCCACTCGCGCGGCGGGACGAAGTCGGCGTCGAAGATGGCGACGAATTCGCCACGCGCGGACTTGAGCCCGTTATCGAGCGCACCCGCTTTGAAGCCGTAGCGGTTGGTGCGATGGATATAGACGATGGGTTGCGGGTCCATTCCGGCGAAGCCGGTGGCGTAGCGTTCGACGATCTGCTGGGCGACTTCCGTGGTTTCGTCGGTGGAGTCGTCGAGCACCTGAATCTCGAAGCGGTCGCGAGGATAATCGAGGCGGCAGCAAGCATCGATGAGGCGATCGATGACGAACTGCTCATTGAAGATGGGGAGCTGGATGGTGACGAAGGGAAGCTGACCTTCGACGAAACGGGCCAGCGGCTCGTTCCATTTGCTGGCGTTCTTGCGGTTCTTGTAATAGAGCCAGACGAGCTGATAGCGATGGATTCCGTAGAACGCCAGGATGACCATGACGACGAAGTAAGGAATCAACAGCGCTGTATCGAAAGCATTCCAGCGATAGAGCCCCTTGAAGGTCTGGTCGAGGTAGTGCGACTTCCAATAGTGGCTAAAGCCATGCGGGGCCAGCAGCAGCCCGAGGGCCGAGGTCAAAGATGGAAGCAGATGGGACAGGATATGGCTCCGGCAAAAGGTTTCTATCGAACCGATTGTACGTGAGCGGTTTTCCTGTAGCGGTTGCCGGGTGTGATGCCCCTCCTCCTGTTTTTGTACAAAGTATTCAGGAGATGGGGCTTAGGTCTGGACTTGCCGCGAGTGCAGGATGAGGAAAGGAGACATTTCGGAACTCCTTTTCGTTTCAGCTCTACTTCCAGTTTAGCGAAGTGGAAGGGGTCAATCTGCAATCGGGATGTGCTGTGGAATCAGTGATATCGAAGGGATTTGGACTTGACAGACTCCCAGACCGAGATATTCGGGGCGTAGCATAAAAGTTAGAGCGTCCTTGCAGAAAGAGGATTTCGATGCGTTTTTTGCGTTTCGGTGTAGTGGCGGTTCTGGGCTTGGTCTTATCCGGGGCGGCTTTGTGGGGACAGCAGCTTAACGATAGCCATCCTCTGGGTTCGACATCGCAGACTACTCCGAACTATTTGAAGGATGCCGGGCTTGTGGAGCGGTTGAACCAGCCTTTGCCGCTCAAGGCATCGTTTGTCGACGAGACCGGGAAGCAGGTCGCATTGGATGAGTACTTCCACAAGCGACCGGTCGCCATGGCGCTGGTGTACTTCAAGTGCACGATGCTGTGTCCGCAGGTTCTGCATGGCCTTTCGACCGCATTGCGAGGGGTTGGATTCACGGCAGGCAAAGATTATGACGTGGTGGTGGTCAGCATCGACCCGATGGACACTCCACAAGATGCGAGTTCGGCAAAGAAGACATTTTTGACGGAACTGGGCCAGCCGGATGCAGGGAACGGGGTTCATTTTTTGACCGGACAGCAGGCGGAGATTACCGCTTTGAGCGAGGCGACGGGCTTCCACTATGTGCGAGTGCCGGGACCGGATGGGAAGATGGACCAGTTTGCGCACTCGAGCGTGGTGATGTTTGCGACTCCCGATGGAAGGATGTCGGAGTATCTGGCGGGGATCGATTATCCGACAAGAGATGTGCGGCTCGCGCTGGTCAATGCCTCGAATCTGAAGATTGCTTCAGCGAAGGACCTGTTCCTGCTTTATTGCTGCAACTATGTTCCTTCGTCGGGAAAGTACACGGTTGCGGTATTGCGGCTGCTTGGGCTGGCCGCTGGAGTGACGCTGATTGGGATGGGAATCGGGTTCTACTTCCTTTCGCGGAAGCGAACAGGTTCCGGCCTGGCAGCGTAAGCTATTCGGGTTGATAGGGGCCGCCAGGAGCTCCCCAGTTCCAGGAAGGCATGGGGGCTTCGGTAACGGGAGCATCCGCAGGAAGTTCTGAGTTGATGACGGCCAGACGGGAACCCCACTCGAGATAACCGACAAGAGCGGAGCGGAACTCGGGGTCGGAGGGGAGGCCCAGTTCGTCTGCGGTTTCGAGCAAAAGCTGCATCCAATGCTTACGCTGCTCGTCGGTGATTCCCCGGCCGAGATGATGCTGGACCATGTTGGCGTGCCCGCCGTGATGAGCGGAGTAGTCAGCAGGTCCGCCGAGGACTTCGCCGATGAAAGAGGCGACATGCTGGAAGTGCTCGGGTGGCATTTGCGCGAAGAGTGGAGCGAGGAGAGGATCGGAGGGGACTTTCTGGTAGAAGCGATCGAGGAGGGTCACAAGAGGTCTGGAACCGCCGAGCCATTCGTAGAGGGTGGGGACAGGGTTCGACATGGGTGGATTTTACGCCGGTTTTGTAAAGGCGGTTCGAACTATGCTCGGGTGCCCACTCATGCGATGAAGCCGCATGAATGGGCACCCGACGTATGGCTGGCTGATGTGTGGGCTACAGCCACGGCTCGATATTTCTACGAGTTTTACCGACAGTCTTACGCGTTGAACCGACGCCGGAGCGCACCGACCGCGCCCAGAACGCCTGTCCCTATCAGCAATAGGGAAGAAGGCTCCGGGACTGGAGCCGGATCACTCAACAGCGTGTAGGTGATCGGTCCCGCCGCGCCAGTCACAAACCCGGGCTGGCCGGCAGTTGGCGTGAAGTTAACGACTCCATCTATCTCGAAAAGAGTTAAAGTGTTCGAGTAATAGGAGCCGGGAGGCGACGCGATGTCCGCAAGGCTATCGTATCCATCGGCTGGATTGGAATAGAAGACAAGCGTGCCGTTGGACGAATTGAAACGAACCACATCGCTGAACACGCTGCCGTTGTAGATCAGGAGGTCGCCCGAAATCAGCCCTGGAGGGTTAAGCAATGAGTAAGTAAGCGCGCTCGACGCGCCGCCCGGACCTGGGTCCGCAGCCATGTAGCCGGTCAACGTGTCATAAAAACCGGTAGTGTTCGTGAATGTCCCGTTGCCGTTTTCGTCCACGGTGATATGTATCGAAAAACTGTCGGCGTAAGCGGCGGAAGCAAAACACAGCAGTACAACGGCGACGACTGCAGCCATCCTTTTCATTTTAATTCCTTTGTGCAGACAGAAATGTCTACAACGCCCGTGTTCGAGAGCTGTAGAGGATGAACAAGGATATGCAGCTCGAGTTCCATTCCTAAACTATTGATAATGCGTTAGTTTTATTGCAGACATGTGCAAAGCTATGCATGAAATGTGGTGCGTTTCGTTCTCTTTGCAACGGCGCATGATGGGACACCCGATTCGTGGAGGACCAGTCAGATGCGAGCCATTCCTGCGCTTACGCAAGCAGTGGGATCGGACTTAGAAGCATCCTAAGGAAGGATGCTCCACGGGAGGGATGATGGCACTGAGTTTTGCGAAGGACATTCGACCGCTTTTTCGGGATGGGGACATTGATTGCATGACGCCGATGGGGATTGCTCTGGATGATCCCAAATGGATGTGCGTTCCTGCCAATGCACAGAGCGTGTATGCCACGGTGGCGGATGGTTCGATGCCTCCGGATGAACCGTGGCCGGAAGATCGGGTGGCACTTTTCAAGGCATGGATGGATGCGGGATGTCCGGTATGATTCGGGGCATGACGATTATCTCAGTTTTGTATCCACGGAATGGCGAATCACGGTTCGATCACGAGTACTACCAGAAGAAGCACATGCCGCTGGTGCAGCTGCGATGGACGAGCCTGGGACTGGTGAAGATGGAGTGGATGCGCGGTGTTGCTGCTCCCGATGGCGGTGGGCCTGGATATGAGGTGATCACGCTGCTGACGTTTGTTTCGAAAGAGGCGTTCGAGAGCGCGCTTGCAGCGTCGGGCGAAGAGGTCGTAGGGGATATTGCGAACTTTACGAATGTCCAGCCGCTGATCCAGATCAACGAGCCGGTTTCCGAGAGATCGATGAGTTAGAAACGGCGATTATTGGGTGGCCCATTCGTGACGAGGGTTTTATCGCGGCATGAGTGGGGTTTCGTGCGTAGCACGAAACTTTTTGGGCCATTCGCAATCGATCTGGATGATGCCGGGATGACCTATAGCGTAGTGATTGAAACTGCTCCAGCAGTAGTCTTCAGGGCAGGAGACGATGCTTCGGGTGATGGGATTCCACCCCAGCCAGCAAGCTGTCTGGGGACCCCGGGATTGCGATGGATGTACTGGACCGTCTCGACGAATTTTCCGGAGGTGAAGGTGTTGAAGTCGTAATAACGCTCTGACAGAACTTGTTGCGTGAACCTTTGAGGAGTTTGGAGGATTCTCCTTTGAGGACTCTGAGGAACGAGGAGAGAGTGCGGACTTCGGTTCGTTGATCAGGAGGTGGACGTGCTCGGGCATCAGGACGTAGGCGTAGATGGTGAGGAGTGCGAGTGCCGGGTCTTTTCGATGACCTGTTCGAGGATGTTCTTAGGTTCGGGGTCTTTGAGGAAGGAGAGACGGTGGTAACAGCTGAAGGTGATGAAGTGGAACTGGCCTGTTTGTTGTCTCCGCTCGAGGCCTACGGGCATGGTCTGGATTTTGGCCGGTGTGAGGGAGAACGGTTCGAGCTTCGCTCGAATGCCTACTCATGTCGCGATAAGACTGCGCCATGAATGGGGCACCCGTTATGGGTAGGATTGGATGTGTGGTCACCCACCGCTCGAATGTATGTGACGCTTAGGTTACCGCCATTTTAGAAATCCATGTTCGCGGCGTCATCCATTCGACGGGATAGATATTCCGTGAAGTCTTCCATTTCGCCGACCGAACTCATTGCCCGAGCGTACGTTCCATCTGATGCATAAGGCAAGATAGTTGGCAGACTCGCGTCTTGGATATGGATCTTTGCTGGAGCGAGATCACCGGACCATAGGTGCTCAATGAAAGCCTCAGCTCTTTGCAAGGCGAAGGTCTCATCAAACATCGGCTCTTCCCAGATGGAGTAGCGTTCGTTCTCCGTCAACATCACCGGAACAGCCCCGGCGGCTGAATGGAACAAAAATGCCTCGCCATGTTTACCGAACGCACCGTGGGCCATGTAGTTCCGAATCTGTCGTCTAATTAGCAAGAGATCGTCGAAAATAGATTTAGTTTCAGCTGAACTGATGTCGAGAGCCGCCCTCACTTTGATTTGCCAATCTTGTCTTGCTAGATCTGCCACTTCTTGACCGGTTTTGATGTTTCCACGCAGAACAGCGACATGTACAAGTACATGTTCTGTCCAACTAAAGAACGCCTCAATGGCCGAAAGCCCAAACCAAGTAGCTTCTCTTCGGAGTTGAAAACTCGGACGTGAATACATCGTTGAGTGACTTCCATTGCTATGTTCGTTACGAGTAGTTATCACTTCCTCTTTTCTACGTTCTGCCTCCTCAGATTTCTCTCGGAAGCGGTCGTAGATGTACCTATATCTGTCAAATAGCCAGCGACTGGTATTGGTGACATTTAATTGCGATTGTTCTACTGCTTGCCAAGCGAGATGGTTGAAGAATTCTTTTGCAGTTCTTACCCCGCGGTTGATCGAAGCCACGATCTGTTGCGCGACTACTTCATCATCAGGCTCGCCAGGAGAGAAAATGCCGAGGCCAAATTTTCTGTGTTCGACAAAGGCAAGGTTGCCCTCGAAATCCACCGGTATGGACCAAGCAGTCTTTTCCCACCGACCTCCGCGTGGGAATCCCAATAGTTCTACGAGTAAGAAGTAGACAAGGTAATATTCTGGGAGATTCTTCCCCGCCTCGGTTCGTTTATCGCCTACTCTGTAATTTTTACCGCGGCTCGGAGGCTCCAGGGGGCTTATAGCTCTCAGAGCGCGTTGCTTTATCTCAGCAATTTCTTCGGCAGAAAGCAGCCCGTTCGATTCGGCCATAGTTTGAGGGCATCCTAATTTTTGTATTTAATGAAACTATTCCACCGTCACGCTTTTCGCCAGATTCCTAGGCTGGTCTACATCGCATCCTCTTCTTACGGCGATGTGGTAGGCGAGGAGTTGTAGCGGAACGACTTCGAGGATGGGGAGAAGTAGCTCGGGGGCGGGTGGGATGTAGATGGTGTGTTCGACGATCTGCTGGATTTCGGTATCGCCCTGGATGGCGATGGCGATGACTCGGCCGGAGCGGGCGGTGACCTCCTGAATATTGCTGAGGGTCTTTTCGTACTTGAGGACGCTGGCGGGGTCGGAGGGGTCCTTGGTAGCGATGCAGACGACGGGCAGGGCCTCGTCGATGAGGGCGTTGGGGCCGTGCTTCATCTCGCCGGCGGGGTAGCCTTCGGCGTGGATGTAGGAGATCTCCTTGAGCTTGAGAGCGCCTTCGAGGGCGATGGGGTAATGGATTCCGCGGCCGAGGAAGAGGAAGTCGTTGGCGGAGTGGAAGAGGCGGGCGAGGTGCTGGCACTGCTCGTCGAGGGAGAGGCGCGGAGTGCGGCGGCGCTCGGGGCCGGTCCAGGGTGAGGGGATGTTGGCTGACGGTGTTAACCGCAGATCCTTCGACTGCGCGGCTGACGCCGCTCCGCTGAGGATGACGCTTTCATTTTTTCCGCTGACACTTCCACTTCGATCGCCCGGAATGACACTCGAAGAAGATGGTGGTGCGGGTGAGGGGGCGGCGACTCCTTCGGACATGCCGGTAATGTTGGGCCGGTTGAGCGAGAGCATGGACTCGAGTTTGCCAGGGATCTTCGAGAGCTCGGTGGCGAGGTGCAGGGACTGCTCGGGCGTGATGGTATTGCGGGTTTGGGCGAGGTGGAGAGCGAGGAGGAAGAGCGCGGTGAGCTGCGCGGTGAAGGCCTTGGTGGAGGCGACACCGATCTCAGGTCCGGCGTTGGTAGTGATGGTTCCGTTGGCGCGGCGGGTGATGGCGGAGCCGACGACGTTGCAGATGGCGAGGGTCTTGGAGCCTTTGTCGATGAGCTCGGTCTGGGCGGCGATGGTGTCGGCGGTTTCGCCGGACTGGGTGATGAGCAGGCCAATGGCTTTGGGATTAGGGATGGGATCGCGGTAGCGGTACTCGGAGGCGTAGTCGACGTCGACGGGGAGGCGGGCGAGGCGTTCGATCATGAACTTTCCGGCGAGTCCGGCGTGCCAGGAGGTTCCGCAGGCGGCGATGGTGATCTGGGCGGCGTGGCGGATGTCGTCGGCGGAGAGATCGAGATTGTCGAGGAAGACCTGGCCGGTTTCGAGAGAGATGCGTCCGAGGGTGGTGTCGCGGATGGCGCGAGGCTGCTCGTTGATCTCCTTAAGCATGAAGTGCTTGTAGCCGGCTTTTTCGGCCTGGATGGGGTCCCAGGCGATGCGCTGAGTTTTGAGCGGCAGTGGGCGGCCATTGAAGTCGGAGAGGGCGACGCCTTCGCGGGTGAGCACGGCGAGTTCGCCGTCGGCGAGGAAGTGGATGTTGCGGGTGTGGTGAAGGATGCCGGGGACGTCGGAGGCGAGGAAGAATTCTCCGTCGCCAATGCCGATGACGGCGGGTGGTCCCATGCGGGCGGCGACGAGCTTGTTGGGCTCGTTGGCGGAGAGGACTCCGATGGCGAAGGCTCCAGTGAGGCGCTTGACGGCTTCGCGGACTGCTTCCTCAAGGGGGAGCTCGGGTGTGTCCTTAAGCTCTTGCTCGATGAGATGGGCGATGATCTCAGTGTCGGTTTCGGTGACGAACTTGTGACCGGCGGCGGTCAGTTCTTTTTTGAGGGCGAGGTAGTTTTCGACGATGCCGTTGTGGACGACGACGAGTGAGCCGGTGCAGTCGCGGTGTGGGTGGGCGTTCTCTTCGGTGGGGCGACCGTGCGTGGCCCAGCGGGTGTGTCCGATGCCGAAGGTGCCGGTGATGGGATGGTCGGCGATGACGGTTTCGAGATTGCGCAGCTTGCCGGGGGCGCGGCGGAGCTCGAGTCCGGCGGTGTTGCCGGCGACGGCGATGCCTGCGGAGTCATAACCGCGGTATTCGAGGCGGCGCAGGCCTTCGATAATGACAGGCACGACAGGTTTCGGACCAATGTATCCAACGATTCCGCACATGGGATGAGTTTAGATGGAGAAGACGGATTTTGTATGAGGAGAAAAAGTGGACTTTTGGGGCATGGGGAAGGGCGGAGGGGAGATGGTCTAATGGAGGGAGATGATTTCGGTCCTGATTCTTACCAAGAATGAGCAGCGCGACCTGCCGGGGTGCCTGGAGTCGGTGGCGTGGTCGGATGATGTGCACGTCTTAGATTCATACTCGACGGACGATACGGTGAAGATTGCGGAGGCTGCGGGAGCAAAGGTGACGCAGCGGGCGTTCGACAACTACGCGACACACCGGAATGCGGGGATGACCGAAGTAAAGTTCAAATATCCCTGGTTATTTCTGCTGGATGCGGATGAGCGACCTACCGCGGAGCTGTCGCGGGAGATGCAGCAGGTGGTGTTGGGGGCGTCGGAGAATGTGACGGGCTTCCGGCTGCGGCGAAGGGATTTTCTGTTTGGCACATGGCTGAAGCATGCGCAGATTTCACCGTTTTATATCCGGCTGGTGCGGCCGGAGAGGGCGAAGTATACGCGGGCCATCAACGAGGTGATTGAGGTCGATGGACGAGTGGCGGATCTGGGATATCCGCTGGATCACTATCCATTTTCAAAAGGGATTGCGCACTGGGTGGCGAAGCACAATACCTATTCGACGATGGAGGCGGAGCTGATCTATCGTCAGCAGGGGCTGCGGAATCCTTCGTGGAAGAGTGCACTGCGCGATCCTGACTTTCACACGCGAAGACTACATCAGAAGGCGCTGTTTTATAGGATGCCTGCACGACCGCTGATCAAGTGGGCGTACATGATGTTCTTTCGCGGAGCCATTCTGGATGGCGGAGCCGGAGTGACCTATGCGACGCTACAGTCGTTTTATGAGTACATGATTGTGCTGAAGACGAGGGAGCTGGAGCGCGGCGGAGCGTAGATGGATGGCGTGTACCTTGCGCGACGAAGAGATGTTCGATGAATTGGAATCAGTGAGCTAAGACGTCGGTAATGCTGGGCGTGATGGAGGGATCGGTCGCGCCGAAGTTTTTGCCGAGGAGAGCGGCTACGGTTGCTGCGAGCTGTCCTTGGGTGAGTTGCGGGACGTTCGCTCTTTGACCGAGCGCGCGGGTGTCGGGTCCGAGATAGGCTGTCCAAATGTTCTCGGCTCCGTCAATCTTCTGTCCATGGCTGCTCCATTCTTTTCCGGAGCCGCGTCCGTGATCGGTTGTCAGTACGAGGGTGGTGGAGTTTCGATACTCCGGCATGGATTGAAGCGTGTTCCAGAGGGTCTGCAGGTAGCTGTCGAAGCGATGCGCTGAAGCAAGGTACTGCGGATAATTTCGGCGATGAGCCCAATCGTCAGTTTCGCCAAGTGAGATGAAGAGAACGCGTGGCTTCTTCTGATGCAGATAGACAAGGGCCTGATAGAACTCTGGCGCATCGTAGGATTCGTCGTCTCCGAAGATTCGGGGGAGTGAGGTCTTGACGGCGTTCAAATCGGAGAGTCCCTGAGGCATGGGCGAGAGGATCAACGGCTCGTAAGCGACGTTCACCGGCAAGCCTGATTCGCTTCTGCGAAGGATCTGGGCAAAACGATCCCACATGGCAAAGGCGGCTACTTTGCCTTTGAATTCAGCCTGGTTATTCAGCCACTCCAGCACGCTTGCATGTGGGTTGTTGGGAGCGTCGTTTGAATCGATGGCTGGATTTGGTCTGCCGGTCAGGGTTTCGCTATATCCGGGATAGGAAAACTTGAATCCATTGGTTACAACAACGCTCGATTGCGCATCGCGATCGCCAAAGATCTGGCCTTGTTTGGCGATGGTGTTCCAGAAGAAGGGCATCAGGGCGGTACGGTTCTGTTCGGGTGTTCCGGGAGAGAACTGTTGGCGCAGTTTCTTGTCTTCGGCATTTGCATCTTTTGTGTCGGGGAAGAGAGAGGCGTCGGCTCCGCGGAAGACTTCCTGCCAGCGAAGTCCATCGGTCATGACGATGACTACATTCTTTGTTTTATTGGCTTGCGCATGAGCAATGGCGGCCAACGCAATCAAGGCGCTTGCAAAGGCAGTGGTCCACTTTCCTGATTTCAAAGTATTCCTCGCTACAAAAAAGAATGAGCCAACAAGGTTATTGCATGGCTCAGGAATTGTATCGCTCTATATGAACAGTACGACGAGGAGTTGCTTTTTACTAGAAAGGCCACTTCCAGTTGGTGACCTCTTCACGGTCAATGCCGTTCTGATGGGCGAAGTTGATACTCTCGATGATTTCGTTTTTTAGCCACTCTTTCAGATGAGCAGCCGTGGCCTGAAGACGAGGCACGCGATCGATGACGTCGATAGCCAGATCGTAGCGGTCGATCTGATTCAGGATGGCGAGTTCGAGCGGCGTGTTGATGTTGCCTCGCTCCTTATAGCCACGCACGTGAATATTGTTATGGTTCCTACGGCGGTAGGTGAACTTGTGGATGAGCGAGGCGTAGGCGTGGAAGTTGAAGATGACTGGCTTATCGAGGGTGAAGAGCGCGTCGAACTCGCGTTCGGAGAGCCCATGAGGGTGCTCAGTCTCCGGCATCAGGCGGAAGAGATCGACGACGTTGACGAAACGGATCTTCAGGTTCGGACAGTGCTCACGCAAGATGGCTGTTGCGGCGAGAGCTTCGGCGGTAGGAATATCCCCGGCACAGGCCATGACGACGTCGGGTTCAACGCCAGCGTCGGTAGAAGCCCAGTCCCAGATACCGATGCCCTTGGTGCAATGGTTGATCGCGTCTTCCATCTTGAGGTATTGAAGGTGGGGGGCCTTGTCGGCGATGATGACGTTGACGTAGTTTTCGCTGCGCAAGCAGTGATCCGTTACTGAAAGCAGACAGTTGGCGTCGGGCGGAAGATAGATGCGCGTTACATGGGGGCTCTTGTTGGCGACCACATCAACAAAGCCGGGGTCCTGATGGGTAAAGCCGTTGTGGTCCTGTCGCCAGACGAGAGAAGTAATCAGAAGATTGATCGAAGAGATGGGCGCGCGCCAGCGTAGCTCGAGTTTGCTTTTCTCCAGCCACTTGGCATGCTGATTGAACATGGAATCGATGATGTGGACGAAGGCTTCGTAGCTGGAGAAGAATCCATGACGGCCGGTGAGGACGTATCCTTCGAACCAGCCTTCGAGGGTATGCTCGCTAAGCATCTCCATCACTCGGCCGTCAGGCGCAATGAGAGTGCCGTCTGCGTCTTCCGGGAGAATCTTTGCCATCCAGGTCTTCGGGCTGGCTTCGTAAACAACCTGCAAGCGATTTGAGGCGGTTTCATCCGGGCCGAAGACGCGAAAGGATGTCATGTTTCTGCGCATGACATCGCGGAGAAATCCGCCGAGGTTGTAGGTCGGAGAGATCTCAATCTGGCCGGGCTTTTTGACTTCGACGGCATATTTACGGAAGTCGGGCAGGTCAAGCGGTTTGCGAAGGAGACCTCCGTTGGCGTGAGGATTGGCCGTGATCCGTTTTTTCCCTTTGGGGGCGAGTTCGCGGAGCTCTTCGATGAACCGACCGGATTTATCGAAGAGTTCGTCGGGCTTGTAGCTCTTCATCCAGGCTTCAACCTGCTTGAGGTGTTTGGGATTGGATTTAGGATCGAGAATCGGAATCTGATGCGCGCGCCAGAAGCCTTCAACTTTGTGGCCGTCGACTTCTTTGGGGCCAGTCCAGCCTTTTGGTGTGCGCAGGATAATCATGGGCCAGCGTGGACGCTCGGGCGATTTTGATTTGCTGCTGCGAGCTTTCGATTGGATGTCCCGGATTTCCTGGATGCACTTTTCAGTGACCTCGGCCATCTTCTGATGCATGAGGTGCGGATCATCTCCTTCGACTACATAAGGGGTCCAGCCATAGCCGCGGAAGAGCGCTTCGAGTTCTTCCGGAGAGATACGCGCCAGGATGGTCGGGTTGGCGATCTTGTATCCGTTGAGATGCAGGACAGGAAGCACGGCCCCATCACGGACGGGATCGATAAATTTATTGGAGTGCCAGCTCGTCGCGAGTGGGCCGGTTTCGGCTTCGCCATCTCCGACGACGACGGTGACGATCAGATCGGGATTATCGAAGGCAGCGCCGAATCCGTGCGAGAGGCTGTAGCCGAGCTCGCCCCCTTCGTGAATGGAGCCGGGAGTTTCAGGTGTGCAGTGGCTCCCGATTCCACCAGGGAAGGAAAACTGCTTGAAGAACTTCTTCATTCCCTCTTCGTCTTCGCTCTTATCGGGATAGATTTCGGAGTAGACGCCTTCGAGATAAGAGTTGGAGAGTGTCGCCGGAGCGCCGTGACCGGGACCGGAAAGGAAGATCAGATTGAGGTCATACTTTTTGATAAGCCGATTAAGGTGGACCCAGGTAAAGGACTGGCCTGGATCGGAGCCCCAGTGGCCGAGCAGACGGTTTTTGATGTGTTCCGGCTTCAGAGGCTGACGAAGAAGAGGGTTTTCTTGCAAATACAGCATGCCGACGCAGAGGTAATTGCAGGCTCGCCAATAGGCGTCCATTTTGCGTAGTTCGTCTTCGCTGAGGATCCCGGATGTTTTCTTCGTCTTCTCAGGACGTGTCGTCGGCATGGGCGATTTCTCCTCTAAAAATCAGGACTTGATGACCCGTGTGGATCAGGCTTGAGTAAGCATCTGCTGAAGATGGATCGCCATGATCCAATCTTCTTTCGCTGGAACCCGAAAGACCTTTGTTTTTGATTCAGATGCGGAAATCTGCTGGATGGGATTATTGGGCTGTTTGTTTTCTGCAAGATTTAACTCAGCATCCATCTGAATGCCGAGAGAATCGAGTCCGGCCAAGACTTCAGCTCGGGTTTTGGTGTCATGTTCGCCAATGCCACCGGTAAAGACAAGGACATCGAGTCCTCCCATGAGCCAGGTGTACGCTCCTATCGCTTTGCGGACACTGCGAGTGAAAACATCAATGGCGAGCTGTGCCTGAGAATTGCCCTCTGCGGCTGCTTTTCGGGTAGAGCGCATATCGTTGGGAAGTCCAGAGAGAGCGGTAATTCCAGCGTTGTGATTGAGAAGATGCTCGACGGATTTAAAGGCTGTGTCCCTGTCTCCTTGTTGTTGCCGAAGGAGATAGAGAACGAGTCCGGGGTCGAGATCGCCAGGGCGGGTTCCCATAACGATTCCGCCGGTGGGGGTGAGCCCCATGGATGTGTCGATGGAGTGGCCATCCACGAGAGCGGTGACGCTGCACCCGCTGCCGAGATGGGCGATGATCATGCGGTGCGGGAGGGGAAAGTTCGTAGAGTGCATCTGTTCGACGATGGATTCGCAGCTGAGTCCGTGAAAGCCGTAGCGCCGGACTCCCTGGGAGCGATATTCGGCGGGGATGGCATAGGCGGTCGCGACCTCAGGCATGGTTTGATGAAAGATCGTATCGAAGCAGGCGAAGTGCGGGAGGCGAGGGAAGTGTTTCATTCCTTCGTGGATGATCCTGATCGCGGATGGATCATGAAGAGGAGCGAAGAGGACGGCGTGATTGAGATCACTTAGAACCGATTCGGTAATGCGAGTGTGGTGATCGAGTTTGGGTCCGGGATGGACGACGCGGTATCCCACAGCGTTGATGGATGGAAGTCTCGACTGTGTGACAGCTTCAACAACTTTATTGATCGCTGCGACGGGATCGTCAGCCTTGATTTTTGCAGGAGATGAACTGTCTCCGGTCCGATGAAAATCGAAGGTCGCGTTACCAGTTCCGATTCCAAGGACTTCGCCTTCGTAAAGCGAGCGAGGAGAGCTGCTATCCGTAGAAAAGATCGAGAATTTGATGGAGGACGATCCGCTGTTGATGACAAGCAGGTTCACGTTAGGGCTCCTGAGCTTCAGTTTGACTTCTCGCTGGATTCGAGAGCAGCAGCTTCCTCTTTCTTTTGCATGAGTTCGATGACAGTTTGATAAAGACGGTTACGAACGCTGAAGCGATCCGATGCGCGAGTGACATAACGAATGATCACGTCGATTCCGGATGAGGCCGGTCGCATGTCGACGGAGGGTTCGGCACTGAATTGGCTCATGTCATGTGCTCCGGTGGCTCGCTGCCATTCGGTTACAGCCAGTTTGGTGCTCTTTTCTGTCTCCTGCCGGACTGCATTATGGATGGCATCGATGATTTGATAGGTGTGTGGGCCGGTAGGGATATTGACTCGGATCTCATCCCAGAGCCATTGGCCTGAGGTGGAGAAGTTGAAGTACTGACCCCGGATAGCGAAGCCATTCATGAAGTTGGTGCGACGCCCGGTGGGATGGCCCTTGTCGGTCCAGTTACCGGTTTCTAACAATGATGTACGGAAGAGTCCGACTTCGACGACCTCGCCTCCGACGCCATTAATCTCAACCCAGTCTCCGACGCGAATGCCTTTTTTCCCCATGAGGACAAACCAGCCAAAGAAGGCGAGGATGAAGTCCTGGAAGACGACAGTTAAACCGGCCGTGACGAGGCCGATGATGGTGGGCATCTGGCTGGGGACACCGAAGATGACAAGAATCACCAGTAGGATCGTAATGATCTGAATCGCAAGATTTGCGATCGTATGCAGTGTTAATGATGTCCGACGGTCGATCTTGAGCCGGTTGAGCAACTTTCTTGTAATCGCTGTAATGATTGCCGAGCAGAGGAAAAGAAATGCGATTGCGCCAATGGACTGAAGAATAAGATGAAGGATAATTTGGTGCTGGCGTTTTACCTGATCCATCCATCGCCCATACACGGCTGCAAGTTGCTTTTGGGTCTGGATGCGGTCATCAAGAATAGAGTGGATTTGCGAAAGCGTATGCATCCGGGCGAGCCGTGCGACACGGCTGCGCGTGTTGGTGTCCTGTGCATTTGCCGTATTTGCATCACTCAACTGGCTTTCGATGCTAGCGTGTTCTTTGGTGAGAGCAGCAGAGCCCGTACTGGCTTCGGCCTGGGCCTGCGCAATCGCATTCATGCGAGTGAGTTGATCGAACCAGGCAGAGATGCGTCCGGAGAGGGTTCCGTATCGCTTAGCGGTCTGTACGGAGGATGGAGCGGAAGCAGCATCGTTCTGCTCGTCGAATTTCTTCATCGCGGCTTCGCGTATTGCGAGCTCCTGCTGAACCTGGCCGCGTTTGTCGCCAATCATGCGAGCGAAGTCTTCATTCGCATCGTTCAATTCATCCGTATCTAACTGCACCTGCGCTTTGGCTGCATCGAGATCGTCGGATGAGGGAGGATTCGAGCTTTTTGAAGCAGCGGTGAGGCTGTCGAGCTTGGCCTGATCATCTTTGATAACTGCTTGCAGGGTCGCAATCCTCTGCTGCAGGATTTTGGCTTCTCCAGTCAGGGTCTTGGTTTCAAGCGATGTCTGACGGAGCGCCTGGGCGAAGGCCTGATCGACTTCGTGATCGGCAAGGCGTTCGGCCTCGCGGACGAGTCGTTTCTCTTCGACCGATACGGCAAGAGGAGCGAGCGCCTCGATGGTTTGCCAGGGGCGTTGATCGACGAGTTCGCCAGAGGGGCGAGAGCCGTATGTACGACCGTTGGCGCGGAGAAAGGGGAGGTTTGCCATGGCGCCACGGGTAAGATAGGCGCCGATCAAGCTCGCAAGAAGAACAAGGGCCGGAACTGCAATGGAGAGTTTACGCAACTCCTTCATATTCTCAACCCTATACCGGAGAGGTATGCAGGGACAAAGACAGCTCGAGGAAAAGATTTTGAAAAAAGTGAATCTCTTGACCGCAAATGCTTATCCGATGTATATAACCAATAGGTTATATAGCTTATGAGTTATGGTATTCAGTTCGCTGCACCGACTTCTCCGAATTTGGATGCAATCTTTGCGGCATTAGCCGATCCAACACGGAGAGCGATTGTCGCTCGTTTGGCAGAAGGTGAAGCCTCGGTGGCGGAGCTGGTTGAGCCATTCGCAATGAGCCAGCCGGCGATCTCCAAGCATTTGAAGGTGCTGGAGCGTGCAGGGTTGGTTTCGCGGGGACGGGATGCTCAGAAGAGGCCGTGCCGACTTGAGGCGCAGCCTCTCGCTGAGGCAAGCGAGTGGCTGGAGCGCTATCGCGAAGTATGGGAACAAAATTTTGCCCGTCTGGATCTCTTGCTGGAAGAGTTGAAGGCCGAAGACAGCCGAATGAGGAATACGAAAACACGGCAGAAGAGAAGACATCATAAAGCGAAATGAGAACGGCATTTTTGGAAGTTAAAAAGGAGACGATATGAACCTTACAATCGAACCGGAGATTGTTACGCAGCCCACAACCCACTATGTTTTCATTGAAAAGATAGGTCCGTTTTTAAACACTGCGGCACAGGCCTGGCAAGAGCTGCATCATCTTGAACCTGCCATCTCAAAGCACAACAAAATCAGCGGAGCGATGGCTCTCTATAAGATCGGGCCGAAGGTCTATCGCGCTGGCTTTCTGCTTGCCGCCGCACCAGAGCAGCTGCCACCAGATGTGCAATCGATACAGTTCGGCGGTGGGAAGTATAGCCGGTTCGTTTTGACGGGATCTTATTCCAATCTGCCAGAGGCCTCCGGGCGTGTGTGGTCGATTGTTGGTGAGAAGAAGATTCCACTACGCGATGACTTCACCATCGAACACTATACGAATGATCCCAAGACGACGCCCGAAGACAAGTTGGTGACAGAGATTCTTATTCCAACTGCGTAGCCCGGTTTCAGATAAACGATTCCAAAGGAGTTATAGATGCCGACGAATGAGACAGGGAAGTTGAAGGTCGCTGCAAGAGGTGACCGCGAGGTCGTGATGACGCGGGAGTTTCAGGCACCGCGGAAGTTGGTTTTCGATGCATGGACCAAGCCCGAGCTGCTGAGTCGATGGCTGGCGGGCCCTTCGGGATGGACGATGACCGTATGCACCATCGATCTGAAGGTTGGAGGTGCTTACCGTTACGAGTGGACCCACGACAACGGCCAGAAGATGGGAATGGGTGGCGTTTATCGCGAGGTTATTCCGCATGAACGGATATCGGCGACGGAGCAATTCGATGAAGCATGGTATCCGGGCAGCGCGGTTGTTACGACTGTTCTTACGGAGAAGAACGGCATCACGACGGTAGAGAGCACCGTGACCTACTCCTCGCAGGAGACGCGCGATACGGTTCTGCGTTCCCCGATGGAGAGTGGAGTTGCGGCCAGCTACGACCGGTTGGAGAAGTTGCTCGAGACGAATTTTGCTTAAGGGAAAGAAGCTGGTGCGAATGAAATGCATCTGCACCAGCTCTTTTTGCGAAGTTTGTCGAAATATCTACTGCCAGGTGCGGAGTGCGATTACGGCGTTGAGTCCCCCGAAGGCCAGTGAGTTGGAGAGAGCAATGGTTGCTCCAGTTGGCCGAGGTCCGTTGATGATGATGTCAAGGTTCAGCGAAGGATCGGGATTGGTAACATCGCCGTTCTGAGGAAGCTTGCCTTCTTGAAGAGCCAGCGTTGTGGCAAGTGCTTCCAGCGCGCCGCTGGCTCCAATGGAATGCCCATGGAGGGCTTTTGTCGAGCTGATTGGAATCTTCGCTGCGCGAGCCCCGAAGACCTGATGGATCGCTGCGGCTTCGGTGGAGTCATTGGCCTGGGTTCCGGTTCCATGCGCGTTGATGTAGCCGACTTCCCCAGGCGAGATATTCGCATCGGCCAGAGCTTTACGCATGGCAGTTGCGGCGCCGTCGGCTTGCGGCTGAGTGATGTGGTTGGCGTCCGCGGACATGCCGAAGCCAACGATCTCTGCGAAGATTGGGGCATTCCGCTCCTGGGCGGACTCCAGGGTTTCGAGAACGAGCATGGCTGCGCCCTCGCCCAGAGTCATTCCGTCACGATCGGCAGCGAAGG
This sequence comes from Edaphobacter sp. 4G125, assembly GCF_014274685.1. Classification (NCBI taxonomy): domain Bacteria; kingdom Pseudomonadati; phylum Acidobacteriota; class Terriglobia; order Terriglobales; family Acidobacteriaceae; genus Edaphobacter; species Edaphobacter albus. The sequence goes on along the minus strand of NZ_CP060393.1, from coordinate 3,854,691 downwards.
GGCGGCACCGCGTAGGGGAGACGACCCGCATGGAATCCCATGCACGATAGAAACCCCAGCTCAAGGGGGCTTCATGACCGCCAGCGATGGCCGCTGTCGTCATGCCGGAGCGCACCATGTGGAAGGCCATGCCAATTGCATGGGTAGCCGAGGCGCAGGCGGTGGAGATATCTAGCGTTGGCCCGGTGATGCGCAGATCGATCGAGATATTGCTGGCCCCTGCCGATGACATCGTGCGGACGATGGTCAGCGGGTGGGCCCGGGCATTTGCCAGGTAGAGTTTTTTGACTTCGCTCTCTTCTGAAGAGCGGCCCCCGCAGGCACAGCCCATGATGATGGCGATGTTTTCGGGAGCGTGATGCTCCGTCAGGCTGGCCTGACGGGCAGCTTGACGCGCAGCAACGATGGCGAGCTGGGTATTGCGGTTGGTTGCTGTAATGATGCCGGAGTCGAGGTGTTGTGCGGGATCAAAGTCGAAGATCTGCGCAGCCTGGGAGTAGCGGACGCCCGGGTCTCCCTCAGGAGCATCAGGAACAGCGGCGATAGGCGCGATGCCGGTCTTGCCTGCGAAGAGAGAGTCGCGGAAGAGATCGACGGTCGACCCGATAGGAGTGATGCATCCAAGACCAGTTATAACAACACGATTCACGTGAAAGGCGGGCTCCTCGGGTCTCAGGATGCGGTGGCAGGGGCAGAGCCAGAGGTCTTCGCTGCAACCAGCTGATCGACTCCACGAACGACATCGCCGACGGTCTTAAGAGAACCGAGGGCATCATCGGGAATGGCGATGTCGAATGCCTCTTCTACCTCAAAGGAGATGTTGATCTTGTCGAGCGAGTCGATATTCAGCTCCTCGAAGCTTGTATCGAGGGTGATCTTGTCGGCAGGGATGTTTTTGGCCTTCGCAATAATGGCAATACAGCGCTGTGCGGTGTCTTCCATAGTAGCTCCCCCCTTTCTTATGGGTACTTAATCAGGGATGCCTTGGATAGTGTAATGGCAGGTCGTTCAAAAGGCACCTATTGAACAGAAGATGTCCTCAGGATGGAGCAGATGGTCAATTAATGAGGGTGAATTGCAACGAGGTCGGACTGAATGGGGACGCCCCCGCTCAATTTGACATGCAGAACGGCCTCAAAAGGTTTCAGGACCCCATTGGACAAGCCGATTCGGTTTGCGAGCTGTTGTACGTTATCCGGATTGCAGGCAAATTCCACTGCTGCCTGAGTGCCGTTGGTGGTCAGGCCGGTAAAGATTGCGATGCGACGGTTGGCTTGAATACCAGGGATCGAGGCCAGGATCGCATATTCATCGTTGGGAGAGGACGGAACGAAACTTTGGGGTTCGCCCTGGAGAGGATGACGGTTAACGATATATCCCTTATTGCCGGCATCCAGACTGATGGCAAAGTCGGAGATGGTCGGGAGATCCTGTAGCGCGCCGTTTTGACTTGGTGCGCCCACGAAGATGAGATTACGCAACTTTGCTTCGTCCCATGTGACAAGCCGACTACGTTTCAGCGTGAAATCTTTTTGCTGGCTGTCGAAGATCTTGGTCAGCTCGTGAATGGCCGCAACTTCACCTGTTCCGGTATAGGTTTCATCTGGAGTTCCTGTGTATTCCGCGGAGTCGGGAGTATCCGCGTTTGGGACAAGCTTCAGGCCTGTAAAAGGAGTACCCCTGAAAAGAGGATTACTGTAGATAATCAGTGGTGGTTCGCCATCCAAAAATGGCTTCCAGAAGACGTCGACTTCGGTACGAGAAGAAGAGACCGAAAAAAAGTGATGGCCGAGCAAGAGACCGGCCAGACCGCCGAGCAGAAGGCAGACGAGCGCTACAGCAAGATTCGTCCAGCGAGAGTTCTTCTTGCTCTGCTCCTTATTAAGGAGTGGAGATGCGAGCGCCCGTTCGTTTACCGGATCAACGGGTGTGATAAACGCTGGTTCGGCAGGTTGAACAATCTCGAGGGCGGGAAATGTTTGCGCGGACGGCCGAAAGACCGGTAGGTAGTGGCCTTTTGGAATCTCAACGATAAGTTCTTCGTGGCTTCCTTCGTTTGAGAAGTAGGCTGTCAGTTTCATGCGCAGGAGCCGAGCCTGCGAACGCACAATGCTGTCATCGCTGGAGTTGTAACCCGGAATGCGATGAAAGACGTGAACGCCGATCTGCTGTTCAGTCGCTTCTTCCGGCGCATTGCGCAAACAACAATCCACAACGTACAGAAAGAAATCGCATAACTTGGGCGAGGAACTCAGGTGTGGACTGGCAATGATACGTTGAGCGAGGGCCCAACGTGGATCATTCATTGTTCCTCCAAGGAATGAAGGATATACAGCAGCTCCACTCACAGCAACTATGAGTATTTCACGCTGAAATTTCACCCGTCAAACGACGTTGAGCACCGTGAATACGGTGACATTCATGTTTTCAGGCATGGAGAGTTAGCCACTGTTGTATGAGGTTGTGCATCTGTTTGAAGTGGCACATTGCCTCAATCATCAGGAGGACAAGATGAAATATATAAAAGCAGCCCGCTTATGGCTGGTGTTAGCAGCCGTGTGTCTGTTGCTGACCGGTTCGCGAGGGCTGCTGGCACAGGCGGTCTATGGTTCCCTCTATGGAACTGTGACAGATAGCTCGGGGGCAGTCGTTAAAGGCGCAACAGTTACTGTTACGGATACGGCCAAAGGAACCACTCAGACGACGCAGACGAACGATAGCGGTGCGTGGAGCATCGGGCATCTGATTCCCGATAGTTACGATGTGAAGGTTGAAGCCTCGACATTCACCGCGAAAGAGACGAAAGGCGTAGCGGTTCACGCGGACGCAGCACAATTGATTGATGTGCAGCTTGGGGTCGAAGGGGCCACGGAGTCAGTAACAGTCTCCGCAAACGAGGTCCCGGCGCTGAAGACTGATCGAGCCGACGTGGCGCAGATTCTGGATGAGCGTGCGGTTCAAAATCTTCCGAATCTGAATCGCAACTTTACCCAGTTTACGCTTCTGACCCCTGGAGTGCAGCACTCGAGCTTCAACATCAATGGCCCGGAGAATCCACAAGGAACCACTTCGGTGACGACCAATGGATCGAGTTACGGAGTTCAGGGCTGGCTGCTCGACGGAACGGACAATCGCGAGCCTGTTCTGGGGATTATTGTTATTAACCCCACACTCGACTCCATCGGCGAAATGAAGGTTACTTCTTCAAATTACGATGCTGAGTTTGGCGGAGCTGTCGGTGGAATCGTCAGCGCGCAGACCAAGTCCGGTGGAAATCAGTTTCACGGCGATGCGTTCTTTTATCGTCATAGCGGAGAGCAGTTGGCGCGGAATCCGTTTACCCAATCCACACCGGACCCTGTGACGGGAAAATATATTCCGGGGCAGGTGTTCGGTCAGTTCGGCGGATCGCTGTCGGGGCCAATTATTAAGGACCGCACATTCTTCTTCATGGATTATCAGGGGACACGTCAGCGTCTTGGCGCAAGTCAGTTGCTCTCTGTTCCGACTCAGCAAGTGATCAATACCTGTATTAATCAAAACTCGGGTGTAACCTGCGATCTGAGTCAGTACCTGGGATCGCAGCCGGTCTACTATCATCCTTCGGGAACGGGTGTTGCAGGCCAACAGTATGCCAGCAATGCGATTCCGCGCTCGGTTCTTTCGCCACAGGCGATCAATCTTTTGAAGCTGCTTCCAGCTCCGAACACGAACGGAACGTCCATCGTGAATAACTTTGCTGCTTCGGGGAATGGGAGTAGCAATGCCGATCAGGCCGATGTTCGGCTCGACCATCAGCTCAACGGTAAGATTCACACCTTTGGCCGTTACGACTATGCTCTCTTCCGTCTGTTTGGCAACGCAGCCTTCGGGCCAGGAGGAGGCCCTGGCTTTGGAATGAATGGAACGACAGGAAACGGACAGGTGCAAAACCAGAGCGCGGCACTTGGCGCAGATTGGGCCGTGAGCCCTTCGTTACTGACGGACCTTCGTTTTGGATTCCTCAGCTATCACGTTGCTTTGAGCAAACTGACTGCGGGGCAAACTCCCGCCGCTAATGCCGGGATTCCGAATCTGAATACTGCGCCTGACAGTAGCGGTCTGCCGAACTTTTCCATGACCGATACGATCAGCAACTTCGGCAACCAGGGTTGCAACTGCCCCCTGCTGGAGAGCGAGCAGGTCTTCCAGCTTGCCAACAACTGGACGAAGATTCTGGGGAACCACACCATCAAGTTCGGTGGTGATATTCGCTATGCCCTGAATCTTCGAAATGCAAGTGATAACGACCGTGCAGGCGTGCTGAACTTTGCGTCGGCTTCGACGGCAGCGGGGCCATTGGATCCTGTTCCTTCGAGTGGCAATGCATTGGCTTCGTTGCTCTTCGGCCAGGTGGCCCGTTTCCAGCGCTTCGATGTCTACTCGCAGAATGCTTCTAACCGTCAGAAGCGTGGAGCCTTCTACGGACAGGATTCATGGCGCGTGACCAATAAGCTGCAAGTCAACTATGGCGTGCGTTGGGACATCATCTATCCAGAGACAGTTAATAGTCCTGGAAATGGTGGTTTTGCCGATATCAATGCTGGTGGCATCCGTATTGCCGGTGCTAGTGGTATTGGCACCAATGGTGGCCAGAAGATGGACTACATGAATCTTGCCGGCCGCTTCGGCTTCGCCTATCAGGTACATCCGAATACAGTCATCCGCGGCGGAATCGGCCAGGTGTATGACAGCGTCGGTTTCTTTGGAACGCTTTTTGGCTCCGTCCTTACCCACAATCTTCCTGTGTTGAACAACGAAGATCAGGGATCGACCAGCGCAACAGGAGATTACTTCGCCACCCTGACGACACTTCCTGCGAAGCCTGAAGCGCCTACGATTCCTTCGAATGGAATTATTCCTTTCTCCAACAACACCAGCCCGCAGTTCCGCGGAAGCCGTATTCAGCTTCCTAAAGTTGATCAGTGGAACCTTTCATTGCAACAGCAGTTCACCAATACGTTTACAGCGGAGATTGCTTATGTGGGGAACCACTCCGAGCGAATCTATCCCGGCGAGACGTATGGATTCGACTTTAATTCACCACTACTGCCGACCTCGCCGAGTCAGCTCGGAAACAATGCAGCGCGGCGGCCATACTACAACAAGTTCAGCGGTTTTTATCAGGGAGCTCCCACGATCTGCTGCTCAAACGGTTTGACCTCGGCTGCGCCGACGGCCAATGCCAACTATCACGCATTGCAGACGAAGCTCGATAAGCGCTTCAGCAATGGCTTGCAGTTCAACGCAAACTATACTTGGTCGAAGGCAATCAATTATGCCAACGACGCGGTCTTCGCGAACTATCCGCAGCTGAGCCGAGGGCGCAACGATACGAACCGTACGCACGTTTTCGTGATGAGCGGTGTGTATGCTCTTCCGTTTGGACGCGATCGGATGTTCGCGAACCATGTGAATCGCATGATGGATTATGCGATTGGCGGATGGACGCTGAGCGGCACGACGACATGGGAGAGCGGACGCCCGTTCACTCCAACCTATGCGGAGTGCGGAGCTGATCAGGACCTGGACACCAACTTTGGCGGTCCGGGTATGAGCAGCGACTGCCGGCCGGATCGGGCGGGCGGGGGCTTTACGACTCAGGTGGGATCGCTTGATCCTGTCACGCACTCACGTCAGTACTTCGCGCCAGTGGCAGCACTGGCAAGCAACGGAGCTACTTCTGGAGCGTTTGCTCGTCCTGCGTTTGGTGCGATCGGTAACATCGGCCGCAACTCATTCGTGGGGCCACGTGATTACTATGCCGATGCGGCCCTCATCAAGGACATTCCCATCACGGAACGCGTGAAGGCACAGTTCCAGTTCCAGGCCTTCAATATGTTCAACCACGCTGCGCTGGATATTCCGACGGCATCGAATGCTCGTTGCATCGATTGCTCGGCGGGTGGCATCATTACCAGTCTGGAAGGGAACTCCAGCATGCGCCAGTTGCAGTTTGCTGGACGCATTACTTTCTGAGCGGATGAACGTTTAAAACAGGGGCTGCCTGTGGCAGCTCCTGTTTTACTGTGATTACTCATTTAAGGTTTATAAGAATCCCGAAAGAAAGAAGAGGAACTGTGCGAGACTTCCGGCTTACGATGCGAAATCTGCTTTGCGTCTTTCTATTTTCTCCCTTGCTTATGGCTGAGACACAACCCCCTTTCGCTCCCGTCGCAGATTTTCCTCTCGACGGCAATCCTCTCGTGATTCGACAACCTGCGCAGACGAATCGTCCCTTCAGCGTGACAGGGCAGCGAGGGGCTATTCTTGGCCAGCAGGACGGTAGCTTCGAGCTCTGGTTGCTTCCTGTAAAGATTCTGCATAACGCTCGACTCACGGCGCGATTGCAGAATTATGATGCCATCATCGATCTCAATGCACATGCATCGCAGATTGAGGTTAGACCTGACCACACGACGATTACATACTCCCATGCTGCAATTACGGTGAAGCAGCACATGTTTATTCCTCGTTCGGCACAGCCGGGTGTTGCTACGGCGGTGGTGCTGTTCGAGATTCATGCAGTGCGTCCAGCTACAGTGACGCTTCAATTTGAGCCATCGATGGAGAGACAGTGGCCTGCTCCGAACTTTGGCCGTCCTAATGGCTCGTGGACCAGCGTAGGCGATGGAGGAATCTATACGCTGTCTACGGATAATCCCAACTTCTTTGGAATGGTAGCAATGCCCGGCAGTACGCGTGGCTTGATTCGCCCTTACCAGGAACGGCCGCAAACACTGCCCCTGGAGTTCGAGATTCACTATGATCCTGCTCGCGACGACCGAAAGTTTTTCCCTCTACTGGCGGCAGTCACGGGAGTCAGTGGCAAGCCAGAGCTAAATTCTTCACAGCTTGAAAGCCAGCTTATGGGGGTCGCACAGCAGATACCAGCGCTGTATCGTTCAACGGCTGATTTCTTTGACCACTTCTTCGACACGCGGTTGACTGCACAGACTCCCGATAGGAAACTGGATGACGCTTTGCGGTGGGCGGAGATATCCATCGAACAAGCCAGGGTGTCTTCTGTGATTGGCTCCGGTCTGGCAGGTGGATGGTATACATCCGGTGATTCTGCGCGTCCTGGATTCGGGTGGTTCTTTGGGCGCGATACGTTATGGAGCCTCTATGCAGTAAACAGCTATGGTGATTTCAAGCTAAGTCGCGAAGCGATGGACTTCTTGCTGGCGCATCAACGTGCAGACGGCAAGATGATGCACGAGGTTTCGCAAACCGCTGATCTGTTGGATTGGGCCAGCCTTCCCTATCTCTATGCAGCTGCGGATTCCACACCACTCTTCGTGATGCAGATGGCCGACTACGTGAATGCCAGCGGAGATGTTCGTTATCTGCGTGAACATTGGGACAACATCAAACGTGCTTATGCGTTTACACGAGCTCATACAACGAATGGTGTTTACGATAACTCGCAGGGTAGTGGATGGGTGGAAGAGTGGCTGCCGAAGATGCCACAGCAGGAGATTTATCTTGCAGCACTCGATGAACAATCGTCCGAAGCGATCGCGCATCTTGCCAAAATAATGAAAGACGATGAACTGGTATCGTCAGCTACGCAGCAGGCGAAACTTATTCGGGATTATCTGGCAACGTATCGCAACAGTGACAGTTTTTATAACTTCAGCCGAAGTAAGGATGGCTCATTCGATACGCAGCATACGATCTTTCCTTCGGTTGCATGGTGGAGCGGGGCTTTAACGCTTCCACAATCGGATGCGATGTTCGATGCTTGGGCGATGCATCGTTTCTCAACCGACTGGGGGACGCGGTCGATGGCGGTTGGAGAAGCAACCTATGATCCGATCAGCTATCACCATGGTTCGGTGTGGCCGTTGTATACAGGATGGGCTTCGCTGGCGGAGTATCGCGCTGATCGTCCGCAGGCAGGGTTTGCACATTTGAAACAGAATGCGCAGCTTACCTGGCTGCAGGACCCGGGTGCGGTTACAGAGGTATTGTCTGGAGAGTTCTATCAGCCGCTCGGAAGAAGCAGTTCGCACCAGCTTTGGTCTTCGGCCATGGTGCTTACTCCCGCGATTCGGGGCTTGTTTGGATTAGAAGTCGACGCTCTGACAGGACGTCTGCGAGTCGATCCCAAGTTGCCGGCGGAATGGTCGGAGGCATCATTGAAGAATGTCCCCTTTGGCGACGCAAGACTGAATCTACAGATGCGCCGGGATGGCGCGAATCTTGATGTTGAAGTGACCTCCTCAAAGCCAGTCAAGTTATGTCTCCAGAATTCGAAGCGATTTTTTGACAGTGCTGAAACTCCTTGTTCTGCCGCTTCTGCTTCGGTGTATCACCAGCGGCTTCCTCTTCCAGAGGTTGAGGTTGGATTGGAATTTCAACCGATACAGCCTGGAGAGCAAACCAGCCAGATGAAGATTATTCGACAAGAGTACGGAGATCATTCTCTGGTTCTGAAGCTGGATGTGCCGCCTCAGGTTAATCAGCGTATCTTTGTACGTGTTAACCGTACTGGCCGTGCGGTTAGGGTGACAGGTGCAAAGCTCAACCAGAACTGGATCACTGTAACTGGTGAGCCAGGAGGTTATTCAGAACACACAGTGCAAATCACCTGGTGATCAATCATCGAGTGATAAACGAATCAACCCGGCGGATATGCCGGGTTGATCTTTATGTAAAAGCAATGAGCTGCGGATTACCTGTCGTGTCCATAGCCATGACCGCGACCGTGGCCGCGATGACCATGATCGTCGTCATCACGCCATCTGCGGCCTCTCCATCCACCTTCGCGATAACGCCATCCGCGATCTCCGTGTTCCCAGCGTGGACCGTACCACGCTGCTCCATAATAAGGAGGTCTTGCCCAACGGCCTGGATACCAGACATACCGGCCGTCGACCGGAGCCCAGTAACCCTGCGTCCACACAGATCCGGGATACGGCATCGGAGGAGCTATTTCATAGCGAACAGGTGGCGGTGGAGTTCCGATAAAGATGGAGACCTGACTGAATGCAGGCGCTGTAAGAGCCGAAACGGAAAGTAAGCTACCGAGGAACCATTTCGCTTTCATGATGCTCCTTCCATGGTTCTGCCTCGGATAATGGCGCAGACGCTTGCCTCCGAGGACGTTTCAGCTGACATTTGCTGGATAGGAAAGAAATTCTGTCTTGTTGCCCAAACTTTCCTGTTTTCATACCAGCGCACGCCAGTTTCACGCCTGCGAAGGTATATGTTGCAACTGATTCGCCAAATTGGAGTTATCCACAAATGAAGAAACCGCGACCATAAAAAACGATCGCGGTTTGCAGCTGTGAAAGATGCTCGATTTTATCCGAGGGCGGGTACATTGATTTGCTGGCCCGCCTGGATGCGGTCAGGGTTTTCAATGCCATTTGCCTGAGCAATCTCGTTGTACTTATTTGCCGTTCCGTAGAACAGCTTGCTGATCTTCGACAGGTTGTCGCCGGACTTGATTGTGTAAGCCTGGCTGTCGCCGCCTGTGGTCGCGATCTCGTGTTTCAGATCGGAGTAAGAAGGGTCGACCTGCTTGATGCTGTCCCACACGCGGTTCGCAATCACCTTTGAAGGGACAGAGGCTTTCAAGTGAAGCTGTTCGCCAGCCAGGTCAACGCCTTCAACGGATGCGCCAAACTCGCTGAAGCTATTAATCGTGTCGATCACAGGCTGGTACTTCTGTGTGAGTTGTCCAAGATCAGCCATGCGGTACTCTCCTTTTCAATGCGAATCGCATTCGCGACGCGTGATGTGAAGTCAATGAAGAATGGATATTACAGAAGCTTCCCGAGAACCTGTTGTGCAAGGCTGCCGAAGGTGCTTTGCTCGGCTGCCTGACCATTGGGTGCGAAGTGTTGGATCACCATCGGGAGTGCCATCGCAAGCGCCGAGGTTACTGCCGAGGGAGAGACGCCTGCGGCCTGAGCGGTCTTTTCGATCAGCCCAGTCGATCCCAGCCCCTGCTGAATCTGTTCAGGCGTTGCGGTTTGGGCTTGTCCGGCAGCCCAGGCACCGACATGTTCTGCCAGCCCATTTGCCTTCAGGCTGTTGAGCACACCTTCAATTCCTTCGGGATGTGCGGTCAGCGCCTCGATGAAGCCTCCTGCAATCTTTGCCTGATCTCCCTGAGCGGCTGCTCCCGTTTGTCCTGCAAGCTGTTGAATCGTGTCGAGAATTCCCATACTTTCTCCTTTTTTCGAAATCGTACGTCGGCGGAATCATAATCCCGCACACGGGTTCTTCGGTTTATTTACGGACAATTTCCTGTTCGCGATGCCTCTTATGAGAGGGCAGAGGACCTCTTAGGGTTGCCGCAAATGATTGCATAAGAGTGAGTTTTGTTGAGAAAAGCTGTTCACGATAGACTGACGGTCTATGAGCGAAAAAAAGATCCGTGTTTCAACCGAAGATGCTCCTGCCGCAATTGGCCCTTATTCTCAGGCAGTTCGCGTAGGCGAGATGCTCTATTGTTCCGGTCAGGTCGCTCTTGATCCGACGACGGGCCAGCTGGTTTCAGGTGGAGTCGCGGAGCAGACAGTTCGGGTGCTGGAGAATATCAAGGCCGTGCTTGCGGGAGCAGGGCTAGAGCTTGCGGATGTGGTCAAAACCACCGTCTTCCTCAAGAGTATGGGCGATTTTGCTGCGATGAATGCTGTCTATGAACGATACCTTGCTCCGCAGGGAGTAGTTCCTCCGGCCCGCTCGACGGTGGCGGTTGCGGCTTTACCGAAGGATGCGCTGGTCGAGATTGAGGTTGTCGCCAAAGCGTGACCGGAAGAGCTGAATCGCATCCAATAAATGTGAGGTAAGCGATGTCTGAGATTCAGAAACAGGAAAAGATCCGTAAGACCGAAGCGGAATGGCGTGCGCTGCTGACGCCGGAACAGTTCCATGTCATGCGCGAAAAGGGAACCGAACGAGCTTTCACCGGAGCCCTTTTGAATAACCATGAGACAGGAATCTACCATTGCGGCGCCTGTAACGCTCCGTTGTTTACATCGGATAAGAAATTCGACTCAGGGAGCGGGTGGCCGAGTTTTTGGCTGCCGGTTTCCGCCGATGCTATTGAGGCGCATGAAGACAATACTCACGGAATGACTCGGATTGAGGTGACTTGCGCACAATGTGGGGCGCATCTAGGACATCTCTTTCCGGATGGCCCGCGGCCAACAGGAATGCGTTATTGCATCAATAGCGCGTCACTCGCTTTTGAGAAGCAGGCGTAAATTTCTTCAGGGAACACGTAAAGGCCCCAATCCAAAGGATTGGGGCCTCTATCGATTTTGATCAGCGATTAAGCGGCTTTGACGATTTTTCCGGTCTTGATGCAGCTGGTGCATACACGGATACGCTTGCTTGCGCCATCGACGAGAGCCTTGACCGACTGAAGGTTCACATTCCAGCGCCGACGGGTCGTGTTGTGGGCGTGCGAGATATTGTTGCCGAACTGCGGGCCTTTACCGCAGAGATCACATTTTTGCGCCATAAAACTGCTCCAATCTTGATGTCATGAGCTTTCGCCGACGAGTGCTTCCATGATGGAACAGGAGCAAACCAGCCTGATCCAAGCTTCAACGCACTTCAATTGCGAAAGTGGTAGGCAGAACGGATGACAAACCGCTAACCCTCTACCATGTCCAATCTATGGTAACGGATCGAGGGGATAGTTACAAGCTGATCCTCCAAAGGAGCCAGGGTGGTCTCTCTAAGTAACGGAAAATACAGGATCAAGTATGATCAAAGCCACTCTGGAGAATTGATTTCACCCTATGCGCATGACATCCAGCCTTTTTCGTAGCACCGCAGTGGGAGCCCTGGGCGGCTTCCTCTTTGGTTTTGATACGGTCGTGATCTCCGGTACAACCTCGCTGTTGACCAAGGTCTTTGACCTGACTCCGAAGTCCCTTGGATTGACGGTTTCGATTGCGCTCTGGGGAACGGTAGCCGGCTGTATTCTGGCGGGTCCGCTGGGGCAGCGAATCGGTGGTCGAAATGCGCTTCGGATTATGGGGATTCTGTACATGATCTCCGCCCTGGGGTGCGCCTTCGCATGGAGCTGGCCGTCGTTGATGATCTTCCGATTTATTGGGGGCCTGGGGATCGGAGGATCTTCTGTACTGGGTCCGGTCTACATTGCAGAGCTTGCTCCGGCCAAATGGAGGGGACGTTTGGTCGGCTTGTTTCAAGCCAACGTTGTGCTCGGAATCCTTTTCGCATACATCTCGAACTGGTGGATTGCCCGGCTTGGGCTTGGCCTGATGGAATGGCGTTGGCAGCTCGGGATTGCAGCGGTTCCGGCGATTCTGTTTACTGTGCTTCTTTATACGATTCCGCAAAGTTCGCGGTTTTTGATTACGCAGAACAGCCTGGAAGATGCTCTCGCTGTGCTGAAGATGATGGGGACAGAAGACCCGGAGCACGAGCTCTCCGAGATTCGATCGTCGTTACACAGCGAGCGACTGGAAAAATCACAACCACTGTTCCAGTGGTCGCTTCGTCTTCCAATTTTTCTCGCGATTACGATCGGGCTGTTTAATCAGTTCTCAGGGATCAACGCGATTCTGTACTACGCAAATGACATTTTTGCCGCAGCGGGCCTGAGTCGGCTTTCAACCTTTTCACAATCGATCTATATCGGACTTGCGAACCTTATCGGTACAGCCATTGGGATGTTGTTGATCGATAAGATTGGCCGCAAGTTGCTGTTGCTGATCGGGGCCGCGGGAACCTTCGTCTGTCTTCTGCTCACGGCCAGGATCTTCAGTTCGGGAATCGACCAGGGCAGAGTTGTGTGGCTGCTGGTTACGTTTATCTGCCTCTTCTCGTTATCTCAGGGAGCGGTGATCTGGGTTTATATCTCAGAGATCTTTCCTACGAAGGTGCGGTCCAAGGGGCAGAGCCTTGGAGGCAGCGCCCATTGGATCAGCGATGCTGTGATCGCAGCATTGTTCCCTCTTGCGGTGGCGCAGTTCTCCCGGAGCGCTCCGTTCTACTTCTTTGCAGCGATGACGGCGGTGCAGTTCGTTGTCGTGCTCTTTATTTATCCAGAGACCAAAGGCGCCACGCTTGAGCAGCTTCAAGCACGTCTGGAGGGTTGAGGCTTCGAAGATGCTTACTCCGCGACGTATTGCGGGATGTTATCGAAGCCTTCGCCGAAGAAATATCGCTCGACCACGAGGCAGAGGATGTGTTCGAGTGCGAGGTGCGATTCCTGAATCTGCATGGTGACGTTCGAAGGTACGATCACGGGATAGTCGCAGAGAGGGGCCATAGTACCGCCCTTGTTGCCGAGGTATCCAACAGTGATGAGCTTTTGGTCGCGGCAGCGGTGCAAAGCTTTGACGAGATTGCGTGAGTTGCCGGAGGTAGAGATTCCAAGGAAGACATCTCCGGGCTTTCCGATGGCTTCCACCTGGCGGTCGAAGACATCGTCGAAGGAGAAGTCGTTTCCGACGGCGGTAAGGATCGAGGTATCGGTGGTGAGCGCGACGGCTGGTAATGCAGGGCGATTTCGAGTGAGGCGGCCGACAAACTCTGCGACGAGGTGCTGGGCATCGGCAGCCGAGCCACCATTGCCTGCTACGAGCAGTTTATTTCCATTCTTCATGGCCTGGGCGATCGCCTGGGCCGCCTGAACGACGGTATCGATGAGGTTCTTGTTCTGACGGACCGCGGTGAGCGTGGCGATGGACCGATCTAACTGAGTTTCTACGATGTTCTGCATGTCACTCCGTGAAGCAAAGTTTGGGGAAGGCTATGGTTATAAAGAGAGATTACGATACGTCGCGTGGGTTTGTCTTTGCGCCTTCGTGGAATTCCGCGCCTGTTGTGGACGCGTGAATCTCTCACTACGGATTTGGCTTGTGTTTGGGATGCAGCGTTGAGGTTGGGGAGAATAGCAGGCTGTGTCGCAGTAGTATCGCCCGGCGTTTTGTTCTCATCCTGCGGGAGTTCGCCACGGTGCCGCACGAGGGTTTTGAGGGATGCAGTGAGGACGGACGGCAGGTGTCGTGATGGCAATAACAAAAACTTTTCGTTGCGTAGGGAGGGCTTCCGCGGCGTCGGCCGTGGCGAGGATGTGTTGGCAGGAGCGTTGGCTCTGAGACAGTTCACTTGGGAGTTACGGATCTGTCTGTGCAAATCAGTTGTGGTCGTCGATTGCATAAGGGCCTCCCCCCCCGAAAAGTAGGTAAAGTATTCGAAACAGATAAGATGAGGGTGGACTTGGTGTTCTCTTTCTCCCCCCTGTACTTAAAAGACAAAAGCCTGACTCGAAGGCCAAGGCTCTACTCCTATTGTAGAGGAGTGAATAGGGGAGATCTGCAAATGGGATCTCTTGTGGATTGTGTGGGTTAGAGGGACATGGGGCTTGACAGAAGTTGAGGTAGGTCGCGTAATGCGCGAAATGTCCCACACAGGGGCGCGATTAAGAGCGCGTCATGTACAGGGCACACCCGCTACCGGTTGAATTCTTTGGTGGAATCCTGCAAACCCGCCTAGTGACGATGAAATTGTCGCGAAGATAGGGGCACCCGGCGAAATGCGGGGGGCCTTTGGCTACATCGCCTCGCACCTTCGACCGGAATGACACCTGGGAAAGGTCGGGGTGAGAGTGGGTTGCAAATTGTGAGTGTTGCTTCGTTTGGGGGTGTCATTGGATCTGTTCTTGTTTCAGGCGTTTGGTCGATGCAGAATTGAGACTTGGCTTTCGCTGTTTCTAGTCGGGATGAGCAGATACTTTCAGATTGCGATCGTTGGCTGTTGTCTCTTTTGTGCCTCGAAGAGCATGTGGGCGCAAAGCGCTCCGCCGTCTCCTGGCGCTGTATGGCATGACGCCGCCGAGCAGAAGCTGAAACAGCAGGTCTCCTCGCTTCCGGAGACGAAGTACCCGACAGATGCGAACAAGACCTATACGCTGGCGGAGCTGGTAGATATTGCTGAGCAGCATAATCCGGAGACTCGCGTTGCATGGCAGCGAGCTAAGGAACGTGCTGCTGTTCTGGGAGTTGCCCGGAGCGCTCTTTTCCCCACCGTGGCCGCAGTTGCAGTTGCCAATACGACCAGGACGCGGATCCTTTTCAACTCGGCCTTCTTCCGGCAAACCTACGGGGTGTTTTCTCCGGATATCCACATGGAATATCTGGTCCTGGATTTTGGAGAGAGGAGCGGGACGATCGACGAGGCGAAGGCGCGTTTGTTGGCTGCCGATATGGTCTTTAACGATACGCATCGGAAGATCATCTTCCAGACGATGGCCTCGTATTACAAGTTGTTGAATGCCGTGGGGCAGAGAGAGGCTGCCGAGGTGAGCCTGAAGAATGCACAGGCGGTACAGGAAGATGCCCAGGATCGCTTGAATCATGGACTGGGCACAAAACCGGATGTGCTGGAGGCGCAGGCGGTGACGGCACAGTCGCAATATGATTTGCAGGCGGCGATTGGAGCGGAGGAGATCTCACGGGGCGACTTGATGACGGTTCTTGGGTTGCTGCCGGACACTGCTTTGCAGGTCGAAGACATTACTAAGCTGAACCTTCCCGGAGAGCTCGCAGAGAATGTGAATGCAGCGATTGACCGTGCCTTTGAACAGCGGCCTGATCTGAAGGCGCAGTTGGCAAACCTACGGGCGGATGATGCGGCAATTAAACGGGCACGCTCTGCGTATTTTCCTTCGCTGAGCTTTAACGGAGATGGCGGCGCTACGCGGCAGTATGGGCGGCAGGAGCTGCTGCCGCCGGCATATGTTGGCGGAGAGACCTGGAACGTAAGTCTCGCGCTGAAGTGGACGATCTTTGATGGCACGCGTCGCGAGCACGAAGTCGCCGAGACAAAAGCGGCGCGGGCGGCGACGCAGGCCGAGATTGACTCGTTACGCGACCAGATTGCGAATGAGGTGTGGGCAGCGTATTCGAACATGAAGACGGCGCAGCGACAGCAACAGGCGGCTGCGGCGTTGCTGGTTGCTGCGGACGAATCGTATGCGTCGGCACAGGAGTCGTACTCGTATGGGGTTCGGAATCTGCTGGATGTTGTTGCGGCGCAGAAGGCGCTGGCAGTAGCGCGGTCGGAGGACGTTTCGGCGAGGACACAGCTGTTACTGCAATCGGCCAACCTGGCATTTGAGACGGGGGACTGGATCTCGGCTCCTCCACGAAAGGCGGGTCCATGACGAGGAAGCGGTGTGTTGTAGGAAAGATCTCGGTTGCGGGTACGCTGCCCTGGTTGAGCGGGTGTTCCCGCGCGCCATCCTTCAATATTCTGGGTTCTTTTTTCCCTGCATGGCTGTTCTGTATTGTTCTGGGAATTACGTTGGCGGCGTTGTCGTATTGGGTCTTCGTTCGGTTGCGCATTGAAAAAGAGGTCAAGCCATCGATTGTTGTCTATCCTTGCCTGGCCGCATTTTTTGCGTTTACGCTTTGGCTGATTTTGTTTCGGTGATTTGAGGGGATGATGACGCTTACGGAATCGGAAGAGGGACGCCGGCGAATTGGACGCATCATCAGTATTGCGTCTGTGGTGTGCGCTGCGATTACGGGTCTACTGGTTTTGCGAGAGAATACGCTGAATCCGCGCACGGACGATGCAGAGGTGCTGGCAAATTTTATTGGTGTGGCTCCGGTGGTGAGTGGCCCGATTATGAAGTTGAATGTCGCGGACAATCAAGAGGTGAAGCAGGGGGCCCTGCTCTTTGATATTGACGAGCGTCCCTATGCATATGCCCTGAGACATGCGATGTCGGAGCAGGCTGCTCTTGAAGGCCAGATCGTCGATGAGCGGCGCACGATTGCGTCGCAGGTGAGCGCAGTGGATGTTGCGAAGTCGAGCACGAAGAGCTCGGAGGCGAGTCTGAGCCGCGCGGCCGCGGCGGTGGAGGCGGCGAAGGCGGATGTATCCACCTCGAAGGCTGCGGTGGATCGCGCGCAGGCTGAACTGACGTATGCGACCAACAATCTACAGAGGATTGAGCCGCTGTTGACGAAACAGTTTGTTACGGTCGATCAAGTGGACCAGGCGAGGACCTTGCAGGTGACTCGAGGACAGGCGCTTGTAGGCGCTCGCTCGCAGCTGGCGCTCTCGCAGGCACAGCTGGCTTCGGCGACGGCGCAATACAAGCAGGCCGAAGCCGTACTGGAGCAGAGCCATAATGAGGTTCAACAGGCAAGCCATGCGGTGACGACATTGGAGCCTCTGGTGGCACAGCGTGGAGGACGAAGCGCCGCGATCGATACGGCTCAATACAATCTGGACAATTGCCGGTTCTATGCGCCGTTCGATGGGCGAGTGACGAACCTGACGATCTCAGAGGGAGCATATGCCCATGCAGGGCAGCAGGTCTTTACGCTGATCGACACGCGCGTGTGGTGGGCAGTGGCGAATTTTCGCGAGACGCAGCTTCATCACATTCATCCGGGGATGAAGGCGGACGTCTATGTGCTGTCGCGGCCTAATGTGCGTTTGCATGGAGTCGTGGATAGTGTGGGGTTTGGCGTGACTCCGGATGCAGACATTGTGGGGCGGCTTTCGCAGGGGCTTCCGGATGTGCAGCGCACGCTGAACTGGGTCCATCTGGCGTCGCGATTTCCTGTGCGCGTACGGATCGAGGCAGGGCCGTCGGACCTATTTCGCATTAGCGAATCGGCGATTGTTGTGATTCGCGGCGAGTCGTAGAGATGGCTACTGCCGCGACCATTCCGCGCACCGATACAAGAAGCTTCGGAGCGTGGTTCGTTGATTTTTTGAAGAAGGAGCTGGCACCCTACCCAGGACGGGGCGCTATTGTTGCACGCATGGTGATTTCGGCAACGATCACCATGATCCTAGTGATGACGTTTCGCATTCCTAGCGGAGCGATCGGTCCGTTGTATGCGTTTATGATCTCACGCGAGAACCTTGTTTCCACGGCAAAGTCGGCGTGGAGCGTGGTGATTGCTTTTGGGATCGGTGCGGTTTTTATCCCGGTGGGGGCGGCGATGTTTGCATCGACTCCCCTTACTCATTTTCTGTGGCAAGCCTTCAGCATCTTTCTGATCTTCTTTGCTATTCGCGTACTTGCGAATTACAGCATTGCCAGCGGACTTGGTCTAATGGCGACTTCGGCTATCGCGGTATGGTATCTGCCGGGACCGGCCGAGCTAAACCTTGAGCGTACGTTGTGGCAGGTGTGTTCCCCTGCTGTAGGGGCGGCGGTAACGTTTGGTGTGGAGGCGGTGTTTCACGCATTTCGCCACGAAGATGAGCTGCTCGTTGCCCTGGACACAAGGCTTGAGGCGATGCAGGCGATGTTTCGGGAGTATGCGAATGGCACTCCGGTATCGCGAGAGACTGAGCAGAAGCTGGCGCAGTATGCCCTTACAGGCGTTGGAGCGTTGCGGAGGCTGCTGGCTCATACCAACTACGAACAGCTTTACAGCGCACAGATGACAGCGGTGGTTTCCCTGGCAGGGCGTTCGATTGATTTTGCGGCAGGCATGATTCAGGCCTATCCGGAGATCTCTGCGGAAGATCGACAGCTTGCGGCCAAGATGGAGCTGGAGCTGGCTGATATACGGAGATACCTGAAAGAGGGACATAAGCCGCCGCCCGTGAATCGGAAGGCTACTGCATCCCACGTCTCGTTACTGCGAGAGCTGGAGGAGATGATTGGGCTGATCCCGCGAGTCTTTGAAGGTGCGACCTCGCTGGAGACGTATCGCGCGTTTTCGCATGTTCCGGAGGAGAAGAAACAGGGGTTTTTGGTGCGGGACGCATTTACGAATCCTGAGCATGTGCGGTACGCACTGGCAGGGTGTCTTGCGGGAATGCTGTGCTATGTTTTTTATGCCTCGCTGGACTGGCCGGGGTTGTCAACATCAGTGACGACGTGCGTGCTGACAGCACTATCGAATATAGGGGCTTCGCGGCAGAAGCAGCTTTTGCGGATTGCCGGGGCGTTGATTGGCGGGTTTGTCTTTGGGCTTGGCGCGCAGATCTTTGTTCTTCCCTATCTCGATTCGATCACTGGGTTCACACTATTATTTGTTGCTGTTTCAACGATTGCTGCATGGATCGCGACGTCGAGCCCGAGACTGTCATATTGCGGACTACAGATTGCGTTGGCTTTTTACCTCATCCATGTGAATGACTTCACGATTCAGACTTCGCTTGCGATTGCTCGCGACCGGGCCATCGGCGTGCTGTTGGGGATTGCAATGATGTGGCTGGTGTTTGATCAGCTTCAACAGAAGACCGCAGCGAATCAGATGGTGGGGACCTTTATCAAGAACTTACGGCTGATGGCGGATTTGGCGGTGATCAAGCTTCATCCAGGCGATCCTGTGGCCATTGTTACGGCACGAAAGCTACGAGACAGGATCTACAACAATTTTTCCAGCGTGAATGCGCAGGCTGACGCAGTGCCGTTTGAGATCGGACAGCTACGGAATCAGCATATGGCGGCGCGGGATCGCATCCGGCGATGGCAGGCGATGCTGCGGACATTTTATTTGCTGGACCTTGCACTTTTGCAGTATCGCGCGTTTGGAGAGACGGCCAACCTTCCAGAGAAGATTCAAGCAGCACTGGACCACTTCGAGGAATCATGCGCCAATACTTTGAGAGAGATGGCTGCTTATCTTGAAGCAGAGAACACAGATACGCAGCCAGGTCCTGTTGCATCGATTCGTGAACCTCTGGTTCCACCGGAGATGCAGGAATTTTCAACCGCGTTGCAGCGGGGAAGTATGCCGTCACTGGCAAATGAGCTGGCCGCCATTCTTGGACGAATGCGCGGAGAGATGATGTCGGCGTCCTTGTTTGCAATCGAGTAAACGAGGTTTTATATCCAGCTGCTTTGCTCGAAGGTGTAGGGTGAGCGCTGGGAACGCGACAGCATAGCGTTCGCCTCCTTGTCATTGTTGAAGCGTTCGCGTTCGGGGTCCCAGTGAAGGTGTCGATTGGTCTTCATTGCGATGTGATGCAGAAGACAGGTGGAGCATGCCCGGTGCCCGATTTCGATGGGAGCCAGGGGTTGCTTTCGAGACCGGACGCAATCGAGCCAGTTGGCATGATGCTCGCTGGAGGTTTCGAGATGAATTTCGTTAGGGCCGATGACGGAATCGAGAATCTTCGGGTTGCTGGCCATCAGTGGCTCAATCTTTGCTGGTTGCCCTGCGCCGGCGGTGGGTGTCGTCATCTCGTCGCGTGTGACGAAGATCCACCCTTCGGTTCCATACCATTTAATGCCGTTGGGAAAGTCGCCCGAGATATCCATAGTGATTCCGTTGGCATACCTGGCGTGGGTCAGAAATTTCCCGTGGACATTCCATAGGCCGGTTTTGGGGAACTCTGCTGTTCCCCAGATCTCGACGGGGCCGGTATATTCGGTATTCATGCCCCAATGAGCAGTGTCGACATGATGGGCTCCCCAGCCGGTGATCATGCCAGCCCCGAACTGTTCGATGCGTAGCCATCCTGGCCTATCGAATCCCTTTGGGGGCATGACCCGGTCTACGGTGTAGGGAACAACGGGAGTCGAGCCCAGCCACGCATCGTAGTTGAATCCCTGCGGGATCGGCATGGGGGTGGGATCGCCGCCGGAGGGATCTCCGGGGAGGCCAATCTCTACGTGCTTGATCTCTCCGATGCGGCCGTTGCGAACCAGTTCGCAGGCGCGATGGAATTGCTTCCATGAACGCTGCTGACTTCCGATCTGGAGGATTCTTCCAGTGGCCTGGACGGCGTTGCTCAGGTAACGCCCTTCCGCGATGGTCAGAGAGGCGGGCTTCTGGAGATAGACATCTTTTCCTGCACGCACGGCTGCGGCGGCCACGATCGCGTGTTGATGGTCGGGAGTGGAGATCACGACGGCATCGATCTCTTTATTTGCCAGAAGCTCGTGAAAATTGTGATAAACCGTGACGGCATCGTACGGCTTGCCCAGCTTCTTTGTGTAGGCATCGGTCACGAATTGTTTGCCGAGTTCGGCCCGTGTTGCGTCCAGATCGCAGACGGCAATGACGCGGGCACCGTCATATTTAAAGATGGCCGGCAGATCATGTCCGCGGGAGATTCGACCGACGCCGATGGCTCCTATATTGATTCGTTCGCTTGGGGCCTTTTGTCCAAAAACTGTGGCAGGAACGATAGTGGGGAATCCAATGGCGGCTGCGGTACCGAGTGAGGTCTTAATAAAATCCCGTCGCGTGGCCTTCATCTAAGTTTGGTTCCTTTCCAGTTAAGGACTGCGCTGGTTGCAGGACTTGCCGTGCCGGATTTTCGCACTGCACTAGAGAGTTGCTGCGTTATGCGCAGGAGAGTCAGCTCACATCGCAGATTATCCGAGGCTGTCTGTAGCAGGTCGTGCTTTCGCACGAAAAGTCTACTGTACTGTCTGATTTGTGGGGAAGCTTTATTGACTTTCGTTTGTTGATCTTCTACTCTCCTCCGAATCCTACAAACGATCTGAGGATGTATCCACAACATGGCTTCGTCTACTGAGTCTTTGCCAAAACGCAACCTTGCGATCGATGCGTATCGGGGTTTCGTTATGCTCCTGATGATGGGCGAGGTCCTGCATTTCTCCAAGCTCGCGTTGGTGCATCCTACGAGCTGGCTTCTGAAGATCCTTGCGTACAACCAGACCCATGTCGAGTGGGCGGGTATGAGTTTGCACGATACCATCCAGCCCGGATTCACGTTTTTGGTTGGGGTGGCGCTCCCTTATTCGCTGCGCAGCCGTATGAAGAGACAACAGCCTTTCCAGGCGATGCTTCTGCATACGGTATGGCGCAGCGTGGTGCTCGTGTTTCTAGGGATATTTCTTCGTTCAACCCATAGCGCTGTTACGAACTTCACGTTCGAAGACACGCTTACCCAGATCGGACTCGGTTATACGTTCGCATTTCTGCTTGCTTTTGTTCGTCCTCGCTGGCAATGGACAAGCCTGGGTCTCATCCTCTTTGGGTATTGGCTGGCATGGGCGGTCTATCCAGCGCCAGGCGCCAACTTTTCCTATCCCTCTGTTGGGGTGCCGGCCGACTGGTCACATCTGTACCACGGATTCGCGAGCCACTGGAACAAGAACAGTAACTTCGGCCAGGCGTTCGATCTCTGGTTCCTTAACCTCTTTCCGCGTCCGGAGGCCTTCCGCTTCAATGGTGGAGGATATCTCACGCTTAGCTTCATTCCTACGCTGGGCACGATGATTATCGGGCTTATCACGGGGCAATGGCTCATTCAATCGGAACCGGAGATTCCATTTCGCCGGATGCTTACGACTGCGGCGGGCCTTATGGTGGTGGGTGTCGTGCTGCACGTTACAGGTATCTGCCCCATCGTAAAGCGCATTTGGACGCCGTCATGGACGCTTTTCAGCGGCGGGGTCTGCATCCTTTTTCTCGCGCTTTTCTGTTGGGGTGTCTATACCAGGAAGCATTCTCGGGCTGCATTCCCATTTGTTGTGGTCGGCATGAATGCTATTTCCGCCTACCTGATGGTGCATCTGATGGAAGAGTTCATCCAACGCAGTTTCCGCACACACATCAGCGCACGGGGGTTGAATGCATTCGGCGCGTACGCCGAACCGACTGTTGTCGGTGTTCTTACGCTGACGACCTATTGGCTGATGCTTTTCTGGATGTACCGCAGGAAGATCTTTCTCAGGATCTGATCGCACACTCCCAAAAGCCTGTAAGTACTGCGAGACAGATACATCTGGTTTGTATCTGTCACCTACTACGTTATGGGGATTCGAACCCAACGACCTCTGCGGCGCCATATCGGGCATTGACGTAGGCCGCTCAAAAGGTGCTGAGGATGATCGTAGGGGCTGACAGTCGCGGGACACCGAGAAGTGAGCGAATATGCAAGGAAAGTGTGCGAGGCTGTTGACGATCGCATGCCGTCACTCTATAGTTTATTTCTCGTATTAAGCACAATATATTGCATAATTCGCAATATATCCGATTGAACCTTAGTCGATAGATGCTCGGGGAGTATAGATGAGACAAAATCTGCTTCTGTTGATCGTATTGTTTATCGCGGAAATTTCATTTGCGTCGGGACCTTCGTTCAACCCCGATGTTCGATTTACCGGGTCCTCGATAAAGGGTTGGCACACGTTAGGCGAGTCGAAATGGAGCGCTGATACGGGTACGATTACGGGGCGGCCGGTCGACGACATGGGTGGCTGGCTGGTGTTGGGTAACTCATACCAGGACATTAGTTTCTATACGGAGTTTCGTTGCGAAGAAGGCTGCGAGACCGGGGTGTTGCTGCGCGCTGAGAAAACGCCGGATGGTGGGATGAAGGGTGTTTACGTCTCACTTGATGATTCAGTTCTGAATACATATGCGGTGAAGATCGACTCCAGTGGAAGAATTGTGAAAAAAGATAAGCTCCCACGAGGCGGTCTGCTGGCTCGCGTGACGCCCCCGCCTTCGCCCTCTCAATCGCAAGCAGGGAACAGGCCGAGGCCGCAGCGTCCTAGCATCGACCTTCCTGTGAAGCCCGCCGATACTTCGCTTCGGCCTCACGAGTGGAACTCGGTGGAGATTTTTTTTGATACCAACACGGTCCGCTCTTTTCTTAACGATGGCCACCAGCAAGGTGCGATTGCTGAAGATGGTGGATATGGTCCAGTGGCGCTCCATGTAGGTGGTAAGGGGGCAGTTCACTTTCGCGGGCTCGCTTATATGGATATGTCTCTGAAGGTAAGAGATGAGGAAAAGGTTGGCCCACACTTTCGTAAGCAAAGACTGAGCGACTTTTACTACTCCTGGGGGACGGCAGCTGCTGACTTTAACCAGGATGGTGTGCTCGATGTGATCTCAGGCCCTTATATCTACTACGGTCCAGATTATCGGAAGTCTCGTGAGATCTATGTTGCATTGGCATCCAACCCGACGACCGAGTTCGCCACTGATTCGACGATGGAATTTGCCGCTGACTTCAATGGAGATGGCTGGCCCGATGTCCTTACTGTAATGTTCGGAGGAGATTCCGGCATCCAGCTCTACATTAACCCAAAGGGCGAAGGACGCCGCTGGCAGAAGTATGTTGTTGGAGGAGGCGTACAGAGCGAGATTGCGGTACTGCGCGATATCGATGGTGATGGGAAACCGGAGCTAATCTACTCTGGCGATGGGCGTATCCGTTATGCAAAGCCTGATCCTGCCAAGCCTACCGAAAAGTGGATAGTGCATGACATTTCTGAAAGCGGGTATGGTGCAGGACACGGCATTGGCGTGGGGGATATCAACGGCGATGGTCGCATGGATATCGTGAACCCTTATGGTTGGTGGGAACAACCAGCTGCTGGAGCAGACTCGGGTCTCTGGACTTATCACCCTGCAGCCTTCGCAAAGTTCGGACGGGGGATGATGGGAGGAAGTGTTATGGCTGTCTATGACGCTAACGGCGATGGACTTAACGACATCGTGACCTCGCTCAACGCTCATGGCTGGGGGCTTGCCTGGTATGAGCAGAAAAGGGATGCCGCCGGCGAGATCACCTTTACAGAACACATGATCATGGATGACCGATCGACCAAGAATGCCGGAGGGGTTACATTCTCGGAGTTGCATGGGACAGGATATGCCGATGTCGATGGGGATGGGATTCCTGATTTTATCGCGGGGAAGCGTTATTTCTCGCATCTTGATACCAACCTAGATCCAGACCCGCGAGGAGCCCCAGTTCTCTACTGGTATAAGACAGTTCGAAACCATAAGGCTCCCGGTGGCGCTGAGTTGCTTCCTCAACTGATCGATACGCACAGTGGTGTCGGCTCGGATGTGCTTGCTGTTGATCTCAATCATGATGGGGCGATCGATGTTGTAACGTCCACGCGATTTGGGACTTTTATTTATTGGGGGATTCCGCGACGTACGGGCTCTGTTCAGGGGAAGTAGCCGCGCTCATTGGCAGGCGAGATTCATACGCATGGAGTCACACAGATCAAAGCAATTGCCGTTGACGTGCTCCGGCTGAAGCGATTTTTATCGCTTACCGGTGAAATGATAGTGGAATTCAAAAATGCTGCGATTCTCGATGCTTGCAACCCTTGGCATGTTCTCGACGAGAGGAGATTTTCCTTGCGATCAGGGATACGCAGGCGGAGTCGCCGAGCTGTAGTCGGGGGCAGCCCGCCGAATTTGTCGAGTGGTTCCAGCGAGTAGACGGGATCAGAGAACCTCTGCCATCCTGCCTGTATAGATGGGGGCGCTCCGGGGCATTTGCCCCCTAATCTAAAAAATTGATTTCATGCAAAACAATTTCTTGACTCGCGTTCCTCCATATTGCTACGATTCGCCTCGTCGAATAATGCAATATTAATTGCGTAATATGCAATATGTAATTGACGAGGATGTCGTCACTACATGGCATAAGGGAGGCACCGCAAATGAACGTCAACTTGAAAAAATATTGGATACTTTGTGCAAGTCTGCTGATTTTTTTGGTTCAGGCAGCTTATGCTCAGGTCCGTTCCGGCACCATCACTGGCACCATTATGGATTCGACGGGAGCCGTTGTCGTCGATGCGGACGTGATTGCACGGGATGAGGCAACGAACCTCGAGTACGCGGGGAAGACAACCCAGGCCGGTCAATACACGATTCCGTATCTGGCAGCGGGAACATATACCGTTACGGTAACTAAGTCTGGATTTCAAAAGTACTCGGCTACAGGTGTACGTCTAAGCGTCGCACAGACGGTGAAGGTGGATGGTACGCTGTCGGTCGGTACCGCGACTGAGCAGGTCGATATTCAGGCGTCGGGTGTGCAACTGCAAACTGAGAGCAGCACCATCACTTCGGCGGTTAGCGCGGAGGTGATTGACGCCATTCCCAACATCACTCAGAACCCGCTTTATTACACAACCTTGCAGAACGGTGTTCAGCCTCGGAACCAGACTGCAAACAGCCAGTCGCTCAACTCTTTCGGCATTGGGGTTGCGGGCCGCGCTCAATACTCGTCTATCGGAGTAAATGGCGGCCGCGCCTTTGAAAATGATATTCAATTGGACGGACTTCCAATTACCGGCAATGGCTTCAACGAAGCGGCGGTCATTCCCAATACGGAAGGTATTCAAGAGGTCCGGATTATCAGCAATAACTTCACCGCGGATTACGGTCGAGGCATGTCGGTGATGGCGATCAGCACCAAATCCGGTGGAAACCAGTTCCATGGCCAAGCCTCATACATGATCCGCAATGAGGCACTCAACGCGAACACTCCGGGAAATAAAGCCCAGGGGATTCGCAGGCCAGCCTTCAAAGTGAACGATTTCGGCGGCGGCTTGTCCGGTCCGATTATCAAGAACAAGCTTTTCTTCTCTTCGAGCTATCATTACCTGCGTTTCAACCAGGGACAGAACTATTTACAGACCGTTCCCACCGCTCTCGAGCGTGTCGGTAATTTCAGCCAGACCCTTACACAAGATGCCAGTGGAAGACCAGTTCCAGTTCAGATCTACAACCCATACCAAGTTACGCAATTGGCTTCTAATCTCTATGAGCGAGCGCTGATTCCGAATGCCATCATTCCGAATCCAAATCCAGCTGCTCTGTTGATGTACAGCTTCTATCCGCTCCCTAACAGGACTCCTGATGACGTATACAACACCAACAACTACACCTCGGCGGTGGTCAATACGGTTCGACGCCAGACGCTGAGTACACGCATCGATTACAAGCTCGGCAATCACTCGTTTTACAGCAGTGGCGGATACGACTTCGGAAAAATTACACAACCACGCGCATTCGGTACGGCTCCTTTCAATAACGCTCCAAGCTCGACGCAAGACAATAATTACTATGCGCAGCTCGGCGACACCATCGTCGTGCGGCCAACGCTTTATGTCGATGTCCGTTATGGCGTCACCAGAATCAGCACCTATAATCTGGCCGGCAATCAGTCAGGCTTTACCCAGTACAACGATTTTGGAATCGCCCCCGCAACGCAGGCACTTTTTGCCGTGATGGGGTCAGCCCCTGTAGTCAACCCGAACGGCTTTAGTGGCGGAACAGGTGGAGGAAGCAACTGGACTGCTCTTTCCAGCGGACAGTTTGCCAATAAACGCGAGAGCCAGATCGCACATGCGATCAACGGAAGCGTTACGAAGGTGGCGGGCAACTGGACATATAAGGCTGGTGCAGAGTATCGCGTCATGCTGGCAAACTACACCGACTTTGAAGAGGGCTCGTCGAACATCGGTGGCTGCTGTGCGGCCGATCCTGGAGGAAACTACTCCTTCCGATACGTCACTGCCTCTGGAGGGTCTGCGCCGAATAATACGTCGCCTGTATTGGCTGGAGTGAACTCGGCAGCGATGCTGCTGGGCCAGGGGGTCTGGTTCGTTCGTCCTGGAGCAAACCTTAAGCCCGCCTATACTGCAAAGTACTTCGCCGTCTATACACAGAACGATTGGAAGGTGAAATCGAATCTGACCATCAACCTCGGTCTACGCTGGGACGTACAGCCAGGAGTGACCGAGCGTTACAACCGGATGACTGCCATCGATTTTACGAAGAAGAATCCCTTCGGTTCGATGGGAGTATTCGCCTTCCCTGGTGTCAATGGGTATAGCCGCAATCTTTGGGATACGGAGTACCACGACTTCCAGCCGCGTGTAGGATTCGCTTATCAGGTATATCCAGGAACGGTTATTCGAGGCGGATTCGGCATCACCTACCTGCCGAGTAACAGCGGTTATTTTTCCAGTTCTAACGACTACGGTGGAGCTCCGTTTGCTGCCGGCAATCAGGCACTGCCCTACGGCGCCAACCCGAACGGCGTCCCGGTCACACGTCTTAGCGACCCGGCTCCTCTTGTTGCTGCCGTTGGCGCAAATCAATCGGCTCCGCAGATCTATGGAACCCAGACAACCTACTTTGACAGGCACCTGAAGAATCAGGTCGCCAAACAAGGAAATGTGTTTATCGAACAGGCGTTCGGTAAAGGCGACCAGTGGATCATGTCTCTGGGCTGGAGTGGGTCTTTTTCGAATAATCTGACCACTCGCAGTCAGCCTTTCCAGAATCTTCAAAGCATTGATCCGTCGGTGTTAGGAAACTGGCATGATCAATACGTCGCGAGCAATGGCCAAACAAATCCGGCCAATGTCCAGGTCACAAATCCATATCAGACTGGTGCCAGCCTGGTTCCCTTCCAGGGAGGTCTATCTGGCCGCACCCTCCAGCAGCAGATTCCTTATATGCCCTATCCTCTGCTCTGGGGAGCCACGCTTGACGGTTCACGTGGTTACGGCAGTTATAACTCTCTGCAAGCCAGACTCACCCATGCCTTTTCTTCTGGGTTGAATCTCTCGGCGAACTATACATGGAGCAAAGAGCTGGACTATGTTACGACTCCTATTGAGGATGGGCAGGGTGTCAACTCCGGTGGTACGGTCGGAACGCCTGACCTCATCCACAACAGCCTGAACCGGAATTATGGTCTCGCGGATGTTCCTCATCGCTTCGTCGCAACGATCGTCTATAACTCGCCCTTCGGCAAGAATGGAAAGCATGCCCTGGAGAATCCGGCCGCACGTTTTGCTCTTGGCGGCTGGAGCCTCGGATCGGTTGTCAGCCTTCAAGGTGGTATGCCGATTACGGTCAGTATGAACAGCAGTGCTCTCACATCGCGAGTTGATCGCGTGCCTGGGGTGCCGATCCAGGTCCCGACGGCACTGCAGAAGCGCTACGACGGCAAGACTACGGTGACGCTCCCTTGCGGCAAAACAGTAACCCCAGGCAAGTATCAGTTGCTGAAGTACAACGCCTGTGCCTTCTCGGGGCGCACCATCACTACGCCGAACGGGAGCGTTGTCCCTGATATCTACTGGATCGGAAACCATGCGCAGACCAGTGGCGATATGCGCGGACTGGCGCGCTATAACGTGGATTTCAGTCTACGTCGTGCGTTCCCGATCCATGAGAGGTATCGGATCGATATTTCGGCTGAGGTAACGAACCTGCTCAATAATGCGCAGTGGAATAATTCCGGGAACAACAATACCGGTGGCCTCGGGTCGACCAATCTCACGAATAATCTAGCCGGTGGCCTCATTCCTGGACTGGGCACGAGTGCTACCTTCGGGACGATCAACCTGAACAGCTTCGATGCACGTCAAATCCAGATGCATGCGAGGTTTGCTTTCTGATCTCAACCCTTGGCGCGGCTCAGCACAGAGCCGCGCCAGCATATTGTTTGCTGACTGGTGTTAGGGGACTTACAAAAGGGTGTTTGTGATGAAATTTTGTGGCGGGTTGAAGTTTGTTGCTGGTGGTGCCGGAGTTGCAGCGCTATCGGTTTTTGCAATTTATGGTGCTATGGGTAACGGCGGTGCTGGAAAGTCTCTGAACGTTGATTGGGCAACCTATGAAGCGAATCAAGAGGGGAATCATTATTCACCACTAACGCAGATTAACCGTTCCAACGTAAAAGATCTCCAGGTGGCCTGGACCTACGATATCGGGGAGTCGGTTTCGATCGATAATCCACTCATCATTAACGGGATCATGTATCTCAGCGGCAAGAATGGTGGAGCTATTTCAGCGCTCGACGCCGCAACTGGCAAGGAGATATGGGTTTCGGAGCCAAAGATGGTAAGCGCTCGTCAGCGCGGCCTGACATATTGGGAGAGCACCGACCACACCAAGCGTCGTATCGTCTTCTACCGCGCCAATCACATTCGACAGATCGACGCCGAAACAGGAAAGCTCGATCCAACTTATGATGTGGATTTAAAACAGGGCCTCGAGCGTGATCCCGAAGTCATATTCAATGTGCAGAGTGTCTCGCCACCGAGGGTATGGCGTGACACATTGCTTGTTGGCTCATCTCCGGGTGAGGAGTATGGATCGCCCGTCGGAGATATCCGTGCCTTTGACCTTAATACTGGCAAACTTGTCTGGCAGTTCCATACGATTCCAACGCCGGACGAACCGGAGGCGAAGACTTGGGGACCCAATCCGCGAGCCTTTAACGGAGGAGCGAACTCCTGGACGGGATCGTCCGTCGATGAGAAGCGTGGCATTCTCTATGCCGTTACAGGTTCCAGCACCTATGACTTTTGGGGAGTCGATCGTCCCGGAGACAATCTGTATGCAGATTGTTTGCTCGCCATTGATATCCGGACCGGCAAGCTTCTCTGGCATTTTCAAGATGTCCACCATGATCTGTGGGATTATGATCTGGCTTCCACGCCAGTTCTGTTCACAGCCAAAAGCAAAGGTAAAAAGGTGGACTCGGTCGCTATCGCCGGAAAGACCGGTTTTCTCTTTGCCTTTGATCGCGTGACTGGCAAACCTCTCTTTCCCATTGAAGAGCGCCCTGTACCGCAGGGAGAGCACATGGAGGGGGAACGCCTTTCACCAACCCAACCGTTCCCCACTGTACTGAAGCCTTTCGTACGTCAGACCTTCACGGTTGACGATATCGATCCGGCGATTCCGGAGCCAGAGCGCTCGGAGATCCAAGCTCGTTTTCGAACCCTGCGATGGGAAGGCATCTTCACACCGCCCTCCACCAAACCCACACTTGAAGCTCCAGGAAGCAACGGTGCAGCGAACTTTGGCACAACTTCTGCCGATCCCGTGCGTGGACGAGTGTATGTGGCCGGTGTTGACATTCCTGCAGTAATTCAGCTGACCAAGTCTCGGCCGCAATTTGGTGCAGGGAACAATCCGATGGAGCGTGGCCGCTCTCTCTACCAGAAGAACTGTGCAGTCTGTCATGGGGCCGATCGCACCGGCCACCCGCCAACATTTCCTTCTCTGATCGGCGTCAACGCCCGTTTGAACAATGAAGAGCTTATCGATCTCATCCATGCGGGTAAGTCGCCGATGCCGGGCTTTCCGAACATCACTGGTCAGTCGATGACTGATCTATTGACCTATGTCAACAATGGGTTCATACCGAGTGACGCTCCACCTCGCAAGGTGATGAAAGGTCTAGCTGAAGGCGAGCCGCGCTGGCGCACCGATTATGGTTATTGGTACACCAAAGCAGGCAATGGCGTGATGCGTCCGCCATGGACGACGCTTTCGGCATATGACATGAATACCGGCGCGCAGTTATGGCAGGTCCCGATCGATAGCGATCCAAACTATCCCATTAAAGGCATCAAGACTGGCACAGGCGACACCAATAAGGTCGGAATCGCCATCACCGGAAGTGGCCTTCTTTTTGTTCCAGAAGATCGCCTGAAGAAACTGATCGCACTCGACGCGGACACCGGTAAGACTCTATGGGAAGGAGATCTTCCGGAGAATGCTGTAGGGATTCCCTCCGTTTATGCTGTGAACGGTCGCGAGTACGTCGTCGTTCCCGCCGCAAGCGGAGTCATCGGCCCGAAGGGTTCCGGAAGGCCTGCGGGCTCTGGCACTAAGCCCGTACGTACAGTGCATAACCAGTTCGTTGTTTTCGCACTACCGGAAAAGAAGAAATAATTTCGATTGAGTAAGGAAAGAAGAGTCAGAGATATCGACTGATCACATATCGGTCCGGTCGATATCTCCTGTTTGACTGCATTGAGCATTCGACGATGATGATGTAAGTCATTAGCAAATGAAAAGACTCGTCTCGGCGCGAGTGTTTTTCGAATAGAGCGCTTTTCAGGCGCGTTATTATTTGCCCACCCATCCACCATCTACATATAAAGATTGACCTGTTACATAGGAGGCTTCGTCAGAAGCGAGAAAGGCTGCCACAGAGCCGATCTCCGCCGGAAGTCCCGGTCTACCGAGCGAGATTTGGGTGACCACCTGAGGAAGGATATCTGGTCTATTCAGGACCCATTGAATCATAGGGGTATCAATTAGGCCGGGATGAATACAGTTAACACGAATCCCGTTGGCTCCTACTTCGGCAGAGATATTGCGAGTTAGCGCCTCGATTGCTAGTTTACTGGGAGCATAGTGGGTACGTCCTGGGAGCACCCGAGCTGCCTGGATGGATCCGATGTTAATGATGGATCCTTTGCGCCCTTCAGCGATCAGGCGCCTGCAAAAAGCCTGTGAACACATCCACTCACTCTTCAGGTTCGTAGTCGTGACCGCCTCCCATTGTTCATCTGTGAGCTCGGTGAATGGAATGATCGTCTCGATTCCAGCATTGTTCGCAAGCACATCGACTGGGCCAAGCTCTGCCCATGCAGTATCGAAGACACGTTCGACATCGGAGCGCCTGGACACATCTCCCGGAACGACAATCGCGCGACGACCTTTGTTTCGAATGTTATTTGCGACCTCATCCGTTCGCGAATCCGCAGTCAGGTCATTGATGACGACATCCGCACCTTCATGGGCAAAAACTTCTGCAATCCCTCGCCCGATCCCCTGGCCCGCTCCTGTCACAATAGCGATCTTGCCCTTTAATCTCATATTTTGTCCTTTATCGAGCTGTCGCTCCTGTGAAAATTTCATCAGTTGAAGATTGTTGTCCGATAGAAATCGAGATTAGTGGATGGTCCACCCACCATCCACCATGAGAGTGTGGCCGACGATCATATCCGCGAAGTCGCTGCTTAGAAAGAGCACCGCGCCGATAAGGTCTTCAGGCTGGTTCCATCGTCCGCGTGGAATCATCTCCTGGGTTGCCCATTCTTTATATCCGGGCCGCTCAAGGATGTTTTTGCGCGATTCAGTTTCCGTAATGCAAGGTGCGACGGTATTAACCAGTACACCCTGGTGAGCCCATTCAAGCGAGAGGGCTTTGGCCATGTGGTGGACAGCGGCTTTAGCGGCAGCGTAAACAGCGCGTTTCTTAAATGCAATTTCGCCAAAGTTAGAACCGATGTTAATGATGCGACCCTTTCCTTGAGCGAGCATAACCCGGCCAGCCGCCTGGGATGCGAAGAAGATACTCTTCACGGTTGCATCAAAAGTCTTGTCATATTCCTCTTCCGTAACGTCGAGCGCATCTCCGGTTCCGGTCCAGCTTGCATTGTTAACAAGAATATCGATGCGGCCGAATCTGGCGATCGTTTGATCAACCAAAGCGCGACAGTCCGTGACTTTATTGACATCGGTTATGACGATATGAGCTTGCCGCCCCAGCGCTTCAATCTCTTGTTGTAGTTGTTGGATCTCTTCCATTCGGGGGCCGGGATATTTAGCGAGCACCAGATGGGCTCCGGCTTGCGCGAGCCCTAGAGCGATTGCTCGGCCGATCCCTTGAGATGCGCCTGTTACGACGGCAATTTTGTCTTTAAGGTCAAAGCTGGAATAGTCGGGCAAAGGATGCTCCTCCCCATCCAAGATCGACTTAGAGCCGACTTAGAAGGTTCGTTAATTTACGAGAGTTTATATTGCATAAAAAGAGAATAACATTGCATATAATGCAATATATCGCGAAAAAATATTATCTTTCGCTTATCCCTACGTCAAGGCGTAAGTCTTTAGGATGACTTATGTTTTTTGAGAGGAGCGGACTTTCATGAGGCCGAAGTCTAGCTTGACAGGTCGCTGAAAAGAAGCGCAAATTATATTGCGTATATTGCAATATGTTTTGCTTTTTACGCAAACATGATCAATACGTTGGGGGAGGTAGCATTTGAATTCCATTCTGGCTCGTCGCACATTTCTTTTGCGCGCGGCTCTCGCTTCTGCCGGACTCGTCGCGACGCCTGCTTTTTGCGCATCGTCGAAGCGAAGAACGATCCATCTGGGGCACACGGGTATTACGTGGAGAAATTCCGACGTCGAATCTGCGGTTCAGGATGTCGCCTCGTTAGGGTTCTATGGCTTTGAGACCTTTGGGGAGGTTCTGGAGAAAGAAGAGGAAAGGGGCGGCTTCTATTCGATCCTGAGAAAGAATCATATTCCTCTGATCTCAGCGTATTGCACGATGAATCTGACCGAACCAGCTCGTAAAAAAGAGGAGTTGGCGAAGGCCGTTAGATGGTGCCAATTAATCAAAAAGAATAGAGGACAGATTTTCGTCGTAGGGCCGAATCAGGTTTCACGGCAAACCTATGACTTCGCTTCTAATAAAGCCAACATCATCGGTATGTTGAATGAACTCGCCAAGACGGTAACGGACCAAGGTTTGACACCGGTGCTGCATCAACACACGGGAACCTGCATTGAATCGCGCGATGAAACCTATGCTGTGATGGAGACCGTGGATACCCATCATCTGAAATTTGGTCCTGATGTGGGACAGTTGACCAAAGGAGGTCAGGATGCCCTTAAAGTAGTTAAGGATTTCTTACCTTTGATTCAGCACATGCATTTGAAGGATTTCAATGGAAAAGATGATGCTCTTTTAGGATATTGCCCCCTTGGACAGGGGGAAGTGGATGTACCTGGAATCCTAGACCTGATGGAAGGACGAAAGATTAGTGGTATGGTAATGGTCGAGTTAGATAATGATTTTAGGAATCCGTCTCCGACCTCAATGAACCTGGCAAAACAAAGTCGGGACTACTTGCAGTCTATTGGAGTCCGATTCCGAGCTTGAATAGCAGGAACCATGCCAAAAAAAGTAGCCCAAGTTCCATTTATCCAAAGCCTTGATCGCGGTCTAACTATTCTTCAAGCCGTTGCCACGTCGAGACAGCCGGTCACTCTTGGTGAGCTGTCCGAGTTGCTTGGAGTCGACCGGAGCAGCGCCTTCCGTTTGGCCCAGACTCTGAGAAGGAGGGGCTTCCTATCTACACCGGCCGGCCGCAAAGACTATATTCTCGGTTCGGCGATTTGGACGCTCTCTCGTCAATATGACTGGAGTAATATGCTCGTTCGTGTGGCGCACCAGGAGCTTAAGGCGCTCGCACAGGGGCTCAATGAGACAGCCCACCTAGCTATTCGGGAAGGCAGAAGCGCGCTTTTTATCGATTCTGTTCATGCCCATCATGTCATTGTGGTTGCTGGTCAAACTGGCGAACTAGTGCCACTGTATGCTACTGCTCATGGAAAAGCCCTACTGGCTGATCTGGGAGAGAAGGAATTGCACCATATCTTCGGGGCCGACTCTTTACAGAAGTTCACCAAGACTACAATCAAGACCATACCTGCACTGTCGCGAGAATGTGTCACGATTCGCGATCATGGGTATGCGACCGATGACGCGGAGTATATGGAGGGGATACGTTGTGTAGCAGCTCCGATTCGGTTAAATACTGGCATGATTGTGGGCTCTATTGGTATCTCAGCGCCTGCCTCGCGCTTTCTGAAGGAACATTATCCTTCGCATTCCAAATTAGTGATGCTGTGCGCTAAAAAAATTGGTCAGCTTCTGAGCGTATCTGACGAAGTCTCTGAACAGAGCGCTTAACGATCAATTGCCAAGGAAAGACACCGACGGATGTTGGTGTCTTTCCTTTTTAGGGGGACTGCCTTTTTAGAATTTTTCAAAATTTCATTTTGTGCTAATATTGCAAATTATATTGCATATTATGCAATATAAGGATAGCCAACAAGATGAGAAATCCGATCCTCGATTTTGAGATCGATAAATCAAAATTGCAATATATCGGCAAGGACTTGCAGAGGCCTGAATGCATTCTTGCGGAGAAAGACGGCACTTTGTGGTCCGCAGATTCTCGTGGTGGCGTCGTTCGACTGCGGCATGATGGAACCCAAGAGATTATCACGCAAAAGATCTCTTCTCATTTCTCAGAAGCAGAGAACGAAGGTGCGCGTTATCTAACCGGAACGCTTCCGAATGGGCTGGCGTTTGCGGCGAACGGAGATCTCCTCATTTCAAACTTTGGAACTGACCGGCTCGAGATAATGACGAGATCGGGAAGTGAGTCGAAAGTGCTTGCTGACAGCATCGACGGTGAGGCGATCGGCAAGGTTAATTTCGTGCTGCGCGATTCGAAAGGACATATCTGGATTACTGTTTCAACTCGGATCAAGAATTGGATGCACGCGCTTAGGCCTGATCTATCGGATGGTTATATTGCTCAATATATCGATGGAAAGTTCCGGATCGTTGCTGATGGCTTCCATTTTACGAACGAGATCCGCCTGGATGCTCGGGAAGAATATATGTATGTGGTGGAAACAACGGGTGGTTGCATAAGCCGTCTACGTGTACATGAAGATGGGGCGCTGAGCGATCGTGAGGTCTTTGGTCCGTCGAGTCTGGGAAAAGGGGCCTGGCCAGATGGAATCGCGTTTGATAGTTTCGGAAATCTTTGGGGCACATGCGTCTATTCAGACAAACTATTTGTGCTGACTCCTGATGGCGATCTGCGGGTTCTTTTGGATGAAGGAGATCCGGTGAAAGTGGACGCTCTGGAGAAGCAATTTATATCTGGTTCTGTTACAGAAGATACGTTATTCGCGACTGGTCGAGGCATTGCCCCCTGGATGGCCAGTGTTACGTTTGGCGGGTCCGATCTTCAAACGGTCTATATAGGTTCGCTTCGCGCACCAAGCATTCCATACTTCCGCGCCCCGATGCCTGGATTGCCCATGGTGCATTGGAATGAACGCTACTAACCGATTCTATTGAGATGGCCAGTGGGCTGTTTTCCTGGAGATTTTGATGTGATATTGGTACCGGCAGCAACAACTCTAACGTGAACTAAATCAATGGTGAGAAGGCTCGGGATTGGTCACGCGATTCTAAGCTGGATCACCGCTATGCAGTAACGATAAATCATTCACCTGCATAGCGGTTACTGCTTCCTGAACCGCTTGAAGCGAAGTATAGCGAGGAGCATAGCCCAGTAGCTTACGGGCTTTGGAGATGCTGCAATTCGGTGAGTGAGCAATGTGATCCCAGGTTAATCGCGCGTCTTTTTCGCTGACGGTTTTTTCCCACTCTTTCCACGGCAGAAATGTAAGATTCGCCTTGTGACCAAACCAGTCGGCCATCCGTTCTGCGAAGCCTCGAAGGGTAATTGCTGCCGGGGACACAACATGAAAACTTTCGCCGATGGAAACACTTCTCCTTGCTAGAGCACACATAAATGCCTGTGCTACATCGCTAGCATGAACATGATGCACGGTTTCCATGCCAAAGTTAGGCAGCGTAACAATTTTCCCTTGAGCCAGATTAGAAAAGACCGAAGGGTTGAAGTTTCCCTGTGGATTGATTGGGTTCCATCCAACTCCAACCAGGTGGCCCGGATGAAGTATGGTTGCCGGAAAGCCCTCTCGCCGGGCCTTTAATCGCAGATATTGTTCGATCTGCAACTTACGTATACCGTAGTCGCCAAAAGAAGTTCGCACTGCGTCTTCGGTTGTCGGAACCTCAGCGCTCGGACCATGGACCCAGATAGTTCCGCAATGAAGCAGATGTTCCGTTTTACCACAGAGCGCATCGACCAGCTGCTCTGCGCTCTCAAGGCGATAACAAGTCAGGTCGATGACGACATTCGCTTCGAGCGAAGCGATCTTCTCACCAAAAGTTCCTGCGTTCTCTTCTGCATCTCGATCGAGAAAAACGTTCCGGATTGCTTTCCAGGCGGAGTGTTCGAGATATGGATGCCTGAGCCCGCGGGTTACACAGAGAACAGTATGTCCCGCCTCTACGAGTTGTGGGGTGAGATAGCTGCCAATGTGGCCGGTTCCACCGATGATCGCGATTCGCATGGGCTCTCCTGCTTTGAGTTGTAGTTCTAGGGACAACATTTTATTTCGTCTAAGGGAGAAGCTCGAGGGTTGAGGTTGACGGAGGTTTGCTGTGCTACATATACTTCTCATCTAATGACGCAATATATATTGCGTATTATGCATAATAAAAACGTGAGGATATAGAGCGATGAGTCCCTCAGGCTTCGCAACGACTGAGACCCGAACTCCGAACTGCGAGCCTTTTGCGCATCGAGATGTGATGTTTCAAGCCGGGATGCTGAAACTTCTTGCGATCAAGGATTCAGATATCCGTATCCTTACCCTGGGACAGAGCGGCGATGCCATAGACAGAGGATTTCATGCGGGCGGAGCCTTCTCAGCCATTTTGCCTCTCGTTGCACTGTTCTATGGTGGATTTTTGCGGTTAGATATCGCAGATCCCACCCGATTGGGGCAGGATATGTTCACGCTGAGCAAAGGACACGCCGTTGCGGCTTTGGCATCAATCTATGCGGAGATAGGATATTTCGATGAGAAGATTCTCCGAAATTCACGATCCTATGAAAGTCTGCTGAACGGTCATCCAGGCCCCATTCTCCCAGGTGTGCAGATCGCTACCGGTCCGATGGGACAGGGAATTGGAGTTGCGCAAGGGTTTGCTATTGCTGGCAAGGGAAATCCTCGTTTCGATTCATACTGTATGGTGGGGGATGGAGAACTGCAGGAAGGGTCTTGCTGGGAAGCTGTGATGTACGCAGCCCAGCACGGCCTTGATAACTTCTGTGTTCTGGTCGATCGGAATAATGGTCAGCTTGATATTCACGACCGTATGTTGTATCCAATGCCTCCTCTAGAAGAGGTCTTCCGTTCTTTCGGGTGGAATACACATAACGTCGATGCAACGCAATATGACGGTATTTTCTCGGCTTTGAATGCCTTTCGCTTTGGCGTTCGTAGTGGAAAGCCGACGGCGATTCTTTGTAACACGAGAAAAGGTTTTGGAGCTTTCTCGAATTTTTTTAATAAGCACAAAGTTACAGTGCCGACAACTGCGCTTGCTCAAGAACTCCTCCTGCAGCAGCAACGGAGAGTCGCACGAGTGGAAGAATTTCGTGCATTTCTTGATGAATTCCCTGAGAGCTCAGATGGCGTGGCGACGCGTGAGTTACTGCTGAACGAAGCAGAGCGTATGCATTTATCGACAGATCACTCTTTAGGTGAATCATTTCTTGAACAGGTGATTGGGCCGCTTCTTACGAAGCGTGCTCCTCGGCGAGATAAGAAAATTCAATATGAAGCTGCAGCTTTGCCGAGGCTGGATAAAAGTAAGACTTATAGTGCTGCCGAGATTGTGACTGCGGGGATGAAGGTCTTTGCCCAGAGTTCGCATGTCGTATCTATCGATTCTGATCTAGCCTCTACCAGTGGTCTCGAAGCGGGGACAGGGAGTGTCGACCAAGCTCGCGCTTTAAATGTTGGTGTAGCTGAAGCGAACATGATGCTAATCTCGGAAGCGTTTGCGGCTCTGGGGTATAACACGTGGTGCAGCACCTTCTGTCCGTTTTTTAATTGGCAGGTCCTGCGACGCATAGCTGTTGGACATCAGGAGAGATTGGAGACTATTGCGGCAACTGACGGTTGGCTGAATGAAGGACATGGCCTCGACATTACCTTCCTTGCTACAGCAGCAAATTTTGAGACGCGAACGAACGGTGCGACCCATATGGGCAACGACGATGCGACGACGTTTGACGCGGTGGCCCATTTGAAGATTATCGATGTTTCCTGTCCACAGCAGATGTTATCGATCATGAAGTGGATTATGGACGGGAATAAAGGGTTGGTCTATTTGCGTGTGATGCGTACAGGATCGGCTGTTCTCTATGAGGACGATTACCAGTTTGAATATGGAATGGGTTATACACTTCGAGAGAGTGATAATGACTGCGCGATTGTGATTAGTAGCGGCCGTGGAGTACATGAGGCTCTCGGTGCAGCAGATATCTGTGCAAGAGAAGGGATCAATATCACAGTCGTTGATATGCCCTCCATTGATGGAGAGTTATTGATGAAACTTTATCGAACTGGTTTGCCCATGGTCTTTGCGGAGCAGAATAACGGTTATCTTTGGCAGAACTTTTTGAAAGTACTCTATCGTCATCAGGCCGATGTTAAACTCTCCGGGCTTAGCAAAATATTTTCGATCAATACGCTAGATGTCAACGGAAATAAACAATTTCTCCATTCCGCAACTTACGAAGAACTGATCGATGTTTTCGATCTGACCCCAGCAGCAATTTCGAGCGCTATTCAGAAACAATTGAGAAGTTAGGAAATGAGATATTTCTATGCCGATACCAATCGTAGATGAGGCCACAGTAGAGGAGTTGGACCTTCCGGGAAGAAAGCTGCGCTGGGTAATTTCACAGGAAAATACCGGTGCTCAGTACTGCACGATGGCTGTCATTCATGTTGGACCTGGTCAACGAGTACGTCCAGCACATTCTCATCCAAATGGAGAAGAGGTTATTTATATCCTTAGTGGCCATGGTCGTGTGCTGGTAGATGGCGAAGTAGAGTTGGTGAGGACAGGATGCGCTGTCTTGTTTCCTAAGGGTAAGATCCATATGCTTGAAAATCTGTCTGACATCGAGATGAAGGTGGCGTGTTTTTTTTCCCCGCCTGCCAGTCTTGCGAACTATCAGTTTTTTGAAGATATAGATTTCCCGATATAGCTGTCATATTCTGTTTTCGTAACGATGCGTTATGAATTGTATTTAAATCTCCCAAATACTTAGCTAATCTTCGTTCGATCATCGTGGCTATCCTGGGTATTTTTGCTCCAACCATTCGAGTTCAAA
Source organism: Edaphobacter sp. 4G125 (assembly GCF_014274685.1). NCBI lineage: Bacteria > Pseudomonadati > Acidobacteriota > Terriglobia > Terriglobales > Acidobacteriaceae > Edaphobacter > Edaphobacter albus. The sequence continues at coordinate 3,814,277 of NZ_CP060393.1, read as the reverse complement.
ATGGTTCCGCGAACTTCGCTGACATCCTCCAGTTTGGAGTACAAATTCTGGCCCCCAAGCAAGGGCCGGATGACTGTTGATGTCTGAGGAAAAACATACACGATGGCAGCGGTTTGGTAGAAGAAGCGTGCCAGTTTTAGATGTTGGGGCGATGACTTCCGTTCTCTAGAGGCCTAATGTTCGTGGAGATCCCAGCGCCTGCAAACGATCTGCACCCGTGACTGATAAAGTTCCGGAAGAGTTTAGGGCGGTGGGCGGTGGCGAAGGAACATGTTTGACTGACGCAGGTCAACCGTTCGCGGATTTTAGACGAAGGCTGCGTCGGTGCCGCCGCCTTGAGTGACAGCAAGTGCGAGTTGGGAGTAGGTATCATCCATTTCCGCTCGCAATATATACTTGCGACCTTTTTAATGAGAACTTCCGCATACGTGCTGCCGCCACCTGCGAAATGGATCAAGAATAGTTTCGTCCTGGAGCGTACAGCTACAAATCAGTTGCCCATATGAAGATTGCCGAGAATAGAGATCAGCGGTTTGCAGTTGGAGGGCTGGATCTTCGCTAGCGCACGGAAGAAGGGAAGGCCGCGTTACAGCTTCGATGCCATCCTGAAGCGGTGCATCTGTCCTGCAGCGACACGGCGAATCGAATTTGAGGAGGTTGTAAGTGGTAAAGATATGGTAGGCACGAGCGGATTCGAACCGCTGACCTCTACCGTGTCAAGGTAGCGCTCTAACCAACTGAGCTACGCGCCTGAATGCGTAGCCTTAGTCTAACGACAATCATCACAGAGATCAACTGTTCTGGCGTGTGCGGGGCGAATTGAGGCTTATTTTCGTTTACGATACGACAGGCTGCAAAATAAGGCCGTTTATTTAAGCAAAATTATTATTTGTGTCCTTTCTCGACCAAGTTCGCGCTACGCCCAACCTGCTCACCATGATGCGGTTATTTATTCTGCCTTTCCTGGTGATTGCGATTTTGGACACCAATTATTCTTTGGCCTTTGCTCTGTTTCTTCTGGCAGGGCTAACGGATGCGCTGGATGGTTTATTAGCACGCTGGTTGAGTCAGAAGACAACGCTCGGACAATACCTTGACCCTATAGCCGACAAGCTTCTGTTGAGCACGCTTTTTCTGGTTCTGACGCATGCTGGCGCTATCCCGCGCTATGTAACGGTGCTGGTCTTTAGTCGAGATCTGGGGATACTACTCATCTCTACCCTGTTATTTGCTACAGGTACGCTGAGGGATTTTCGCCCGAGCATTTTGGGGAAGCTAAATACCCTGGTTCAGATTCTGGGAGTGGTGGGAGTCCTTCTGGGGAAGCTCTGGCCCATGGCCTGGCTCAATCTGCTTACGGGAGCACTTTTGCAGATTATTGCTGTTCTAGCCCCCGTTTCAGCAGCGCAGTATGCGTGGATTGTCTTCAGGCGGATCAACTCCAATTGGGAATCGGCATGAGAGAGGCCACTTTCAAGACTTTAGCTTTCCTCTTCTGCGGAAGTGCTTTCTTCGATGGCAATGTCACGAAATTCCGTGGAATCAAAGATTTCTCCACACATCTGACATTCGACGAACTCGGCGTCTTCATCGCGGGAGACGATCTTAACAATGGGGTGTTTGCACTGGATAGTCATAAAGCGAATTGGAAATGGGATGAATTGGTTGGATTCTGCTTTTACCCGTAGAGGTTGTCAACGGCAAATTCGAGAAAAATACCAAAAGAGCTGTCCATGAGAAAGGGATAGGAGTAGGAGATATGCTTGCGGCGTCCTCCTTTCCAGACGTACACTATCCATAGCCCCGTTCCGAGGTTCGTCAGGCATTTTTACAGAGTTTTGAAGAGCTTCTGGGAGATGGGCACGTAGACTCAAAATGCTTCGACTCACCAAAAAAGCGGACTATGGGTTGATGGCCCTGAAATATCTGGCGGAACAGACGAGCGGTTCTGCGCATAGCGCAAAAGATATTGCCGAAGCCTATCATATTCCCCCGCAACTGTTGGCTAAGATATTACAAACATTGGCCAAATCGGGCTTGTTGGTTTCTCATGCTGGCACCAATGGCGGTTATGCGTTGGCTCGATCGGCCAAAGAGGTTTCGGCATTTGAGGTCATCCGGGCGATTGATGGCCCCCTCTTTATTACAAGCTGCATTACGATTCACGGAGCTTGCGATCTCACTAGTACCTGCACCATCAAAGAACCGCTGCGTAAGGTGAACGACAGCATCAAAGCTCTATTGAGCGGCATCTATATTGCTGACCTGATCGAACCAGAACATGCTGCGACAAATGCAGTTGGCGGCGGTCTGGTTTCGATCGCGATGTAGGCCAGCTTTTCAAAAGACATTAGGTAGAGATTTACGGAAAGAACGTCAGGAGTGGGAAATTCTATGAGCACCAATGGAACCGGAGTCGTTATCGCAGAATCATCAACGCCACTTCCAGAAGGAGTCCGCCTTCCGATTTATCTGGATAACCACGCTACGACGCCGCTGGATCCTCGAGTTCTTGAGGCGATGATGCCTTATCTGACCAACATCTTTGGGAATGCAGCCAGCCGAAACCACAGCTTTGGCTGGGAAGCCGAAAAGGCAGTCGAAAAGGCGCGCGAACAGGTAGCGAAGCTAATTGGAGCGACGGCGAAGGAAGTGATCTTCACCTCTGGAGCAACGGAGTCGAACAATCTTGCGCTTAAGGGCATCGCGGAGATGTATCGCGAGCGCGGTAATCACATCATTACCCAGGTTACGGAGCACAAGGCAGTTCTCGATACCTGTAAGAAGCTTGAGAAGCAGGGATATCGCGTAACCTATCTTCCCGTTGGGGCAGACGGCCTGATCGATCTTGAAGATCTCAAGCGGGCCATTGATGATAAGACGATTCTGGTCTCCATCATGTATGCCAATAACGAGATCGGGGTCATTCAGCCAGTTCGCGAGATCGGCGCGATTTGTAAAGAAAAGGGAGTTCTCTTCCATACAGATGCTGTGCAGGCTGTAGGAAAGATTCCTGTGGATGTGCAGAAAGACAACATCGATGTGCTATCGCTTTCGGGGCACAAGCTTTATGGTCCGAAGGGCGTAGGCGCGTTGTACGTTCGCCGACGTAATCCTCGTGTGCAGATCTCCGAGCAGATTAACGGTGGCGGTCATGAGCGTGGAATGCGTTCAGGAACGCTGAATGTTCCAGGCATCGTTGGTCTGGGAGCCGCGTGTGAGATTGCGTTGAATGAGATGGACGCTGAAGCAAAGCGTGAGAAAGAGTTGCGCGATTATCTGAAGCACAAACTAGAGAGTGCCCTCGATTACGTTCATGTAAACGGAAACATGGAGCATCACCTTCCGGGTAACTTGAACATGAGCTTCGTCTATGTTGAAGGCGAGAGCCTGCTGATGGGGATCAACGATGTAGCGGTTTCATCGGGTTCTGCCTGCACTTCGGCCACCCTTGAGCCCAGCTACGTCCTCAAGGCTCTTGGCCTGGGAGATGATGTTGCCCATAGTTCGATTCGATTTGGCCTGGGTCGCTTCAACACGAAGGCTGAAGTGGATTATGTCGCAGATAAAATCATCGACGTTGTGAAGAAGCTGCGTGAACTGAGCCCGCTTTACGAGATGGTGAAAGAAGGGATTGACCTCTCTAAGATTGAGTGGGCAGCCCATTAATTCGAAGCAGAGTACAGTCTTGAGAAGGAGAGGAGAGAAATCCTCTCCTTCTTTATTTAACAGAGATGGGGGCGGGTGAGGGTAAGTAGATTGTGAAGACTGAACCATGTCCGGGCTGACTGACAACGGTAATCTTCCCTCCATGCGCTTCAGTAATAGCTCGACTGATGGCTAAGCCCATTCCCGTGCCAGAAGTTCCGCTGACTAGAGAGCGGGCACGGTAAAAGCGTTCAAAGATGAGGCCCTGCTCTGATGGATCAATGCCAACTCCCTGATCTGCGATGCTGATCGCAACGCATTCGTTTTTTATCTCTGCGGATATCGTGATAAGTGTGCCTGGCGCTGAATATTTTGCGGCATTCTCTAGCAGATTACTGAGGACCTTTTGAAAAACTGCGGGATCGGCATGAATCTGCAGGCCATCTGGGATGTTCACTTGCAGCGAATGATGATCTTCTATCCAGCTGCAAGTTGAAAGGGCTTCATCGATGAGATCTCGAATCTTTACTGGGCTGAAGTGCATTTGGACCTGTTGAGCGTCAAGTTGGGCCATTTCAACTGCTTCGGAAACGAGTCGATTGAGGCGGTCACTTTCTTCATCGATGATGGTCAGTAGCTCATGTTGCTCTTCTTTTTGAATTTCTCCGCTTAATAAAGTGGTTGCTGCGCCTTTGATTGAAGTAAGCGGGGTGCGCAATTCATGGGTAATAGAGTCGATCATCAATGACCGGAGTCGCTCGGTTTCTTTTGCCGCTTGATCTTTCGCGATGCTTTCAAAGGCTTGCGCGCGATCTAAAGAGATGGAGATCAGGCTGCCAACAGCTCCAAGTGTTTCAGGAGAAAGCGTGACGCCTCGTAGAAGGAGCAAACCTCGCGGTTTTACTCCACTTCGAATGGGGATCTGCATCTCGTTATCTTCCTGGCGGACATTCGGGAGTGTTTTGGCTAATTGGCGCAGATGAGGAAGTTCAATGTCCGAGACGAGGTCAACACCGGCCTGATACAGCTTATTGCCCTCCAGCAGATATAGGATGCTCGACTTTGCTGCAGTAACGCTTGCTACAGTTGATGGCACGGAACTCAGCAGAGTAGCGATGGTTTCGGATTGCAGAAGTTCTTGACTGAGGTGGAGCAGAATCTCCAATTCTCGTTGCCTTGCGCGGGCGTCGCAGGCTTCATCGCGAGCGCGTTCGGAAAGGCGGCTGGCAATGATTGCAGTAGAAAGAAATGTAAACAGCGCAAGCCAGTTTTGTGGGTCGGAAATTGTAAATGTTCCCACTGGCGGAAGGAAAAAGAAATTATAAAGAGCGGTAGCAGCAACGGAAATGACGACCGCGTATCGCAATCCCCACTCTGCCGCAAGTATAAGAATAAAGAGTAGAAGGGTAAGGGCGACTGTGGTGGGGTTGACGTGGAGCCACAAGCGATATATGACTACAATTCCGGCGAGAGCACTAAATGCAAGCGTCCATCGAGTTGTCATAATCAAACGGCGCGAATTCATAAGGAGCATTGTAGCTGCATGATGGAGAGCAGGAAATCACCAGAAGAATGGCTGTTGACCAGCGATCCTGAGAAGCAGCGTGGCCGGTTTAAGGTATTTCTTGGATACGCTCCCGGTGTAGGAAAGACCTTCAGCATGTTGAGCGAAGGCATTCGTCGTCGCAGCCGAGGTGAAGATGTCGTTATAGGCATCGTCGAAACACACGGTAGACCGAATACGGCAGAGTTGGAATCCAGGCTTGAGCATATTCCGCGGCGGGAGATCAACTACAAGGGCACTGTATTTTCAGAGATGGATGTGGACGCAATTATTGCGCGAATGCCCCAAGTTGCTCTGATTGATGAGCTCGCACATACGAATATCGAAGGGAGCCGTTTCCCTAAGCGTTATGAAGATGTTCTATATCTTCTAGAAAATAAGATTGATGTTTTGAGCACAATCAATATTCAACACATAGAGAGTCTCGCTCCACGTGTGCAGGCCCTTACGGGGATCAGCGTCCGTGAGCAGATTCCTGATTGGGTGCTTGATCGAGCAGACGAAATCGTGATCAGCGATTTGACCCCGGAAGCATTGGTCACCCGAATGCAACGGGGTGATATTTATCCGCAAGAGCGCGTGGAACGAGCACTGTCTAATTTTTTTCGACGTGGAAACCTGATCGCCCTCCGGGAGATGGCCCTACAAAGAGTAACCCGCGCAGTGGATCGCAATCTTGACGATTATGTGCGGAGAAAGAAACTTGGCGCACATTGGGCGGTTTCAGAAAAAGTGGCTGTCTGTATAAGTTCTAATTTTCAGGCACGAGATTTAATTGCACGTGGCGCACGATTGGCGGAGGCGCTGGATGCAGAGTTGTATGTTCTACATGTTTCCAGTGGGCGCGATGATAACCCTGATCGAAAAAAGGTGTTGGAATCGAGCTTGCAGTTCGCCAAAAATCTTGGGGCCTCGATTGTATTTCTGGATGGTAAGGATACAGCGCGCGCGACGGCAGCTTTTGTGCGAGACAATCGAATTACTCAAGCGATCGTAGGGAGATCGGCAGTGCATGGGCTTAACAGTTATCTGTATTATCTTGCGATTCAAAGGTTTATGTCAGAGGCGCCACATGTCGATTTGCACATCGTAACGCAGGAGAAACATTGAGAAAGATATTAGTTGTCGATGATGAGCGACAGATTACTCGTATGCTTCGGGCGTCTCTGCAGGGGAGCGGATACGAAGTTGTGACAGCCAATAATGGGCTGGAGGGGCTGAATCGTTTTGAGGCCGATCAACCTGATCTTGTCATTTCTGATCTGGCGATGCCAGAGCTGAACGGACTAGAACTCACGCGTGCAATTCGCAATCTTTCACAAACACCAATTATTGTTCTCAGTGTCCGCGACTCGGATGCGATGAAGATCAGTGCTTTGGATGAAGGGGCGGATGACTATCTTACGAAGCCATTTAGTATGCCGGAGCTGCTCGCTCGTGTCCGAGCTCAGCTTAGGCGTCTTCCTGCATCTGAAGTCGTGGAAACATATTTGGAAATCGGAGATTTTGTTATCGATTCCGATGCTCATACGGCAATCGTTCGGGGTCAGGCTGTTCATCTGACACCAAAGGAATTCGACCTCCTTTTGCTGTTTGCGCGATCTCCAGGTCGGGTGCTTACGCACAAGATCTTATTGCGCTCAATATGGGGAACAGCAGGAGAAGACCAGCCGGAGTACCTTCGAGTTCTTATTGCTTCGCTTCGTAAAAAAATTGAACGTGGAGAAGGACAGAAGTATATTCAAAGCGAGCCTTGGGTTGGGTACCGCTTTCACCCTGATCCGAATGCAATTGAAACAGATGGGCTTTGATTTTATGGATTTTTAACTTCTTCTCTACGGACTTCAAACGCAATCCGAAGTTTCAATAGCTTCGGTAGGATTTGCGATGAAGTCTACGAACTTATATTTACTTTCTCAAGCTATTCGTAAGAACCAAGGTCTGATCGCGGTCGGCCATTTGTTTCGTATCCCCTTATTGTCTCTCGCGGGCAAGATGCAACGGTATGAAAATGCGCTTCCGATGGGGAGCGGCGCAGTTTTTCCATTCACAATTCAAGCGAAAAAAATGAGCGGTGGCTATCATGCTTGATCTCATCGATGTCGTTGTATTTTTCGCCCTGTTCGCACTTTCCTTGCTCTATGTCCACGGCTGTGATCGTTTGAAAGGAGTGCGGTAATGTTCTTCAACATAATTTTATTGCTGCTTTCCACTGCAACGCTGGTGTATCTCGTGTATGCGTTGTTGCGGCCGGAGAGGTTCTAAATGTCATTGAATGGTTGGTTGCAAATTGTTCTTTTTATCGTAGTCATCCTGTCTTTGGCGAAGCCTTTGGGCAGTTACATGACACGTGTTTTCGAACGTCGCAAGACATTTCTTGATCCGATTCTGGTTCCATGTGAACGGTTGTTATACCGGATGACAGGGATCCAAATGGACCAGGAGATGCGCTGGACTGATTATGCCGTAGCAATGCTTTTATTCAGTGCAGCAACCCTGGTGTTTACCTATGTGATTGAACGGGTGCAATACTTCCTTCCGCTTAATCCTCAGCATCTGGCAGGAGTTGAGCCGGCGCTCGCTCTAAACACGGCAATCTCTTTTACGACGAATACAAACTGGCAGTCTTATACCCCCGAAACTACGATGAGCTATCTGACCCAGATGTTGGGGCTGGCGACACACAATTTCTGGTCAGGTGCAGTTGGTATGGCGATGGCAATTGCTTTTATTCGGGGGATTACTCGCCGCGAATCGAAGACCCTGGGGAACTTCTGGGTAGACCTTACACGCGCTACTCTTTGGGTTTTGCTGCCGTTATCCATAGTGACTTCATTAGCGCTGGTATCACAGGGCGTTGTCCAAAATTTTCGTGCTTACGATACGGTGAAGCTCGTCGAACCGCAAAGGACAACCGGATCTGATGGTAAGACGACAATGGTCACCACGCAGACCATTGCACAAGGACCTGTAGCCTCGCAAGAAGCGATCAAAATGTTGGGTACAAATGGTGGAGGATTTTTCAACGCGAACAGCGCTCATCCATTTGAGAATCCTACGCCGCTTTCAAATTTTATTGAGATGGGTGCAATTTTTCTGATTCCTGCCGGCCTTGTCGTTACGTTAGGAGAGATGGCGCGCTCTCGAAAACACGCGTGGGCTGTGCTGGGCGCTATGACGGTGCTGTGGTTTGTTGGTGTATTCGCCTGTTATTGGGCCGAATCTCAACCTAATCCTTTGCTTTACGGGGTTGACCAGCGCGCCTCCTCTGCCCAGGCAGGCGGAAACATGGAGAGCAAAGAGGTAAGGTTCGGCATAACAAATTCGGCACTATTCGCCACTGTTACAACGGATGCAAGTTGTGGTGCGGTTAATAGCATGCACGACAGCTTCATGCCTTTGGGCGGGATGATTCCTCTAATCAACATGCTGTTAGGTGAAGTGGTTTTTGGAGGTGTTGGTGCAGGGTTATATGGAATGTTGGTCTATGTCGTAATGGCTGTCTTTATTGCAGGATTGATGGTTGGTCGAACGCCAGAGTATCTCGGTAAAAAAATAGAGGCATATGACGTTCAGATGTCCATGTTGTATCTATTGATTTTTCCACTTGTTATCCTTGGCTTTACTGCAATTGCTACACAGATGCCAAACCTTGGATTGAGTAGCCTGACCAATCATGGCCCCCATGGTCTCAGCGAGATTCTTTACGCATATACCTCTACCGCAGCAAACAACGGGTCAGCGTTTGCAGGGCTTAACGCGAATACGCGTTGGTACAACTATTCGCTTGGAGCGGCGATGTTTTTCGGAAGGTTCATGATGGCGATTCCCATGCTCGCTATCGCCGGAAACCTTGCTAAAAAGAAGATCGTACCCGCATCTGCGGGTACATTTCCTGTTACGACTCCACTCTTCACCATATTGTTGATGGGCGTCATTTTGATTGTGGGAGCTCTTACCTTCTTCCCGGCGCTCTCCCTCGGTCCCATTCTTGAGCATCTGCTGTTGCAGGCACGACAAGCCTTTTGAGGTAATCCAGAAAAATCATGTCTACTCATACTCGGCGTCGCTCTTTGTTTGATCGAAAAATTGTTAGTCGTGCGTTAGTCGAAGCTTTTGTAAAACTTAACCCATGTCTGATGATGCGCAATCCGGTCATGTTTGTTGTTGAAATTGGTAGCGTCTTGACGACGATTCTACTTTTCACAAGAACTTCGACTAATCATAGTGGCTCAGGATTCAATCTGCAGATTACACTTTGGCTCTGGTTTACAGTATTGTTTGCCAATTTTGCTGAAGCCATGGCCGAAGGCAGAGGTAAAGCCCAAGCGGACGCTTTGCGGCGCGCCAAGTCTGAGACGACAGCGTTTCGCGTTGTGAAAGGAGACCTCGAGGAGGTTCCGAGTTCGCAGCTTCGGATCAATGATGTGGTGCGAGTTGCCGCCGGACAAATGATCCCTGGAGATGGAGAAGTGATCGAAGGGATCGCTTCTGTGGACGAATCTGCGATTACCGGAGAATCTGCTCCGGTTATTCGTGAAGCTGGTGGGGATCGTTCAGCAGTCACAGGCGGTACTAGAGTACTGTCAGACATTATCACCGTCCGAATTACTTCTAATCCCGGCGAAACTTTTTTAGACCGCATGATCGCTCTGGTTGAAGGTGCTGAGCGACAGAAGACGCCAAACGAGATTGCGCTAAACATTCTGTTGGCCGGATTAACAATCATCTTTTTGCTTGCGGTAGTTACATTGCAACCGTTAGCGATATATTCCAGCGCCCCTCAGACAACGTTTGTTTTGATATCACTTCTCGTCTGTCTGATTCCAACAACCATTGGTGGACTACTTTCAGCCATTGGTATTGCAGGTATGGATCGTTTGGTGCAGCATAATGTGCTCGCGACTTCCGGCCGCGCTGTCGAGGCAGCAGGGGATGTGAATACTCTGCTGCTAGATAAAACAGGTACGATCACGATTGGCAATCGGCAGGCGACTGAGTTTATTCCCGCCCCTGGAGTAGAGGCACAAGCTCTTGCAGATGCCGCGCAACTCTCTTCGCTTGCGGATGAGACGCCGGAAGGGCGATCCATTGTTGTGTTGGCAAAAGAGAAGTATGGTTTGCGCGGGCGTGAGCTTGGTCAATTGAACGCAGAGTTCATCCCGTTCTCTGCGAATACACGCATGAGTGGCATTGAAGTGGATGGTCGTAGTATCCGTAAAGGCGCGGTTGATGCTATTGCGTCCTACCTGGCGCAACATGCTTCTAAGATGCCGGTTGAAGTCTATTCCTCTGTTGAGGCGATTGCTAAGAGCGGTGGAACCCCCCTTGTGGTGGCGGAGAATGGACGTCCTCTCGGGGTGATCCATTTGAAAGATATTGTGAAAGGTGGGATGCGAGAGCGTTTTGATCAGCTTCGCGCTATGGGGATACGCACGGTCATGATTACCGGAGATAATCCATTGACTGCCGCGGCGATCGCCCGTGAGGCCGGAGTAGATGATTTTCTTGCTGAAGCAAAGCCAAAAGACAAGATGGACCTGATCAAGCGTGAGCAAGCAGAAGGAAAGCTTGTCGCAATGACAGGAGATGGTACAAACGATGCTCCGGCACTGGCACAAGCGGACGTAGGAGTCGCCATGAACTCTGGCACGCAGGCAGCGAAAGAGGCCGGCAACATGGTAGATCTGGATTCAAATCCGACCAAGCTGATTGAAGTGGTTGCCATCGGCAAACAGCTTCTTATGACGCGCGGAGCTCTTACAACCTTCTCTATAGCAAACGATATTGCGAAATATTTTGCAATTATCCCCGCGATGTTTGCTGGAGTGTTTCCTGTTCTCAATGCGTTAAATATTATGCACCTGCATAACGCTGAATCTGCCGTGCTTTCGGCGGTGGTCTTCAACGCGCTTATCATTGTTGGACTTATTCCATTGGCATTGCGCGGCGTTCGATATAAGCCCATGTCGGCTGCCGCAATGCTGCGTCGTAATCTACTGGTCTATGGGTTAGGCGGAGTTATCGTGCCTTTTATCGGGATAAAAGCGATTGATGTCGTGATTGCTGCACTGCATCTTGCATGAGGAAAATTATATGAAGAGACATTTGGTTACGGCTTTTCTATATACCATCGTTACTGCTATTGGGCTAGGCGTGTTCTATCCGCTATTCGTCGCTGGGATATCACATTTGCTGTTCCGAAATAATGCGAATGGCCAACTTATAGTGAGAGGCGAGGACGTAATCGGCTCGCGCTTGATTGGCCAACCATTTACCGGGCCTGGGCTTTTCCATAGCCGCCCATCCGCTGCAGGCACTGGATACGATGCATCCTCCTCTTCCGGCTCTAACCTTGCGCCGACCAGTAAAGCGCTTATCGATCGAATAAATGCGAGTGTAAAAACTGAGGGGCAGGGAACGCCCGTTCCTATTGATCTCGTGACAGCTTCAGGCTCTGGGCTTGATCCCGATATTACTCCTGCAGCTGCTCTTTACCAGGTGGAAAGAATCTCTCGGGAGAGAAACATCCCCGAAGGCGATCTCCGCAAATTGGTACTGGATCATGTAAAGCAACGCCAATTTGGTCTGCTCGGCGAACCGCGTGTCAACGTGCTCGAATTAAACCTCGCACTCAATAAAATAGACGATAAAAAATAACTCTTTGAGCCATTTGTGTACGAATCATAACTCATTTCGCTATAAATCGCGGACACACCGAAAGCCTATATTGGTGGTCGCGCTGTCTGGAGTGTTAGAGCTGCGGGCTGCTACACGATAACGATTGCAGTACGATTTATGGCATAGATACGACCCACCTTTTAAGACACGTGCTGTACCATCAGGCGGTCCAACCGGATTCAAGGGCGTTGCATCAACATGGTAGGTAGGATGGAACCAGTCGGCACACCACTCCCAAGTATTTCCGGTTATCGAATACAAGCCGAAACCATTTGGTGGGAAGGCTCGAACTGGGGAGACGCTTGCATAGCCGTCTTCTGCAGTATTTTCAGTGGGAAAAATTCCTTGCCAAATGTTGCAAAGATGCCTGCCTTCCGGGGTAAGTTCATCTCCCCATGGATAGAGCTTCTGATCCAGACCGCCGCGCGCTGCATATTCCCATTCCGCTTCTGTGGGTAGGCGCTTTCCTGACCAGGTGGCATAGGCTGCAGCATCATTCCATGACACCTGCACAACTGGATAGTCATCACGTCCTTTGATGCTGCTTTGTGTGCCTTCAGGATGAGCCCAATCTGCGCCATCAATACGTCGCCACCATTCCAAACCTGCCACTGGATTAACTTCTCGAAATTCTTCTGGAAGATCTCCCGTAAATACAAAGGACCATCCGAAATGCTCGGCCTCTGTGTGATAACCAGTGGTCTCGATAAACCGAGCAAATTCCGCGTTGGTCACAGGAAAAATATCGATATAGAACGGGTCGATTCTTACTTCTCGCACCGGCCCTTCACCATCAGCAGGGAAGCCATGAGGATAATCTGTTCCCATGCGAAATTTACCACCATCCAATGAAACCATGCCCTCTGTACTTCCAGAGGCTACTCTCTGACGTGAGTTGGAGCGCTCTTTCGAGAGAGTTAATTGTTCTGCACGGGCTTTGCTCGGTACACAGCAAGGTGATGGAGTGGTGGCGTTCATGGAAGCGAGGCCCTTTCTTCCGAGGTAGAGGGAACGGGGACAATTTCAGCGCGTCGCATTGCCTCACTCACGATCTGACCAACTCTGCGGTTCTTTCTTTCCTGCAGAATGTGTTGCGCTAACATAGGACGAACTTCTTCGAAAGCCTGATATCCAGCTGGTTTTCGGTGCATTACGCTGACGATGTGATATCCAAAGAGCGTGCGAAAGATTCCGCTTCTTTGGCCGGGAGAAGTGGAGAAGACAATCTCTTCGAATTCTGGGATCATCTCACCCCGTCTTATCCACCCGAGCATGATTTTGCCCCCGCAATCGGAATAGCGTTCTGCAACCTTGGCAAAAGGAATACCTTGTTGAAGTTCTTTTTCCGCTTGTTCGATCTCTGCTTTGGCAATGGCTTCATCTTCTTCAAAACGAATATTACGAATCACCTGCATGACCTGCGCCTGCTCAGGTACAAGAAACTGTTCGCGATGATTCATGTAATGCGTATGGAGCTCAGTACGGGAAGGACGAAGCTCATGCCTCGTAATCCAGTGGCAATATTTCTCGATCAGGAGATTTTCTTCGATCTCCTGCTTTACCCCTGTACTACAAACTGATGCGCTTGAGGTTCCCCACTGATGTTTGCGCTGCTCGTCTATTTCGGCTTTAGTTATGGTGATGCCGGATGCAACGGCCATCTGCCGCAGCAAAACTCGGCCTATAACTTTTTCTTCTGCAAGACGACTCAGCAATAATGCTTCTTGCCGGGCCCCGGAAGCTTCCGGATGAATATGAAGCCCTCCAAGGCGACGGAACTCCTCTAGAAAGGCTTCATCGTCGATGAGTTCATGATTGACCAACAGTGCCAAGTCAGCTCCAAATAGGTCGTGCCTTCAGGCGGAGATTGCTTCTTATTATTTTATGCGTTGGTTTCGTATGAATGTGTGGGAAGTCCTTCTTGCACGTTCATTCTGAAAGCCGAAGAATTTCTGGTCGATCAAGTAGGGACCGCCCCATGAGTATTCCTGAAAACCTGGAAATCTCTTTATGCGTATGTTGAGGGGGAAAATGGTGCGCCCGAGAAGATTCGAACTTCTGACCTACAGCTTCGGAGGCTGCCGCTCTATCCAGCTGAGCTACGGGCGCATCCTCTCTAGGTTAGCACGGTCACCCCGGATTGACAGGTCTTCACGCTACGGGCGAGCATCAAAGCGTTGTAGCTACAAAATTCAAGTCCGAAAAGGAAAGAGAGACAGACCGATGCTTCTTCGCAGCTTAGCTTCGTTCGCTTGTACGATCCTGCTTGCAGGTTCCACGCTTGCCCAGGCTCCTAAATCCATCCCCAGCCCTCCAGAGACGGCTACCGTTTCGCTCAATGGGAAAGCGATCACGGTAAAGTATGGCGCTCCCTCCATGCGCGGACGCAAGATCGTCGGCGCGCTCGTTCCTTACGACAAGGTGTGGCGTACCGGAGCCAATGAAGCCACCAGTTTTGTCACTGCAACGAACCTGAAGATTGGAGATACCCAGGTTCCCGCAGGTTCATATACGCTGTTTACGCTGCCCAGCTCCGGTCAGTGGATGCTCATCATCAATAAGCAGACTGGCGAATGGGGACTCAGCTACGATCAGTCCAAAGATCTCGCTCGCATTCCCATGAAGTCCGGATCATTGGCTTCGCCTCAGGAGAGGATGTCGATCTCATTCGAGAACACAAAAGGCAATTCGACTGAGCTGCATGTCAAATGGGAGAACGCCGATCAATCGGTGAAGATCACTGCGGAGTGAGCTTATGCAGGAAGGCGCCTTATATGGTGAGGCGCCTCTTCCACCAAGGCAGTAGATCACTGGCTGCTAGATGGAGCGCAACCCATAAAGTAAACCACTCCAAGCCAAACACTGGACGCAGCCATCGAACGTCAGGAAGCCACGCTACCGACAAGCCAATGAGGATGATAAAGAGGTTTGTCAGAATGATAGAGGCTGGACTCAGCATAAAGTCAGCGTTTTTAGCATTTGCCGATTCAGCATAGAAGTATGCGGTTAGGTAGTGATAAAAACTTGCTGCTGCAATGTGAAAGATGTAAACACCCACTCGGAACGAGTCGGACATATAAGGGCTATAGCTGGCCCACACCATTGTTTCGCCCAGTAGAAATAAGGTAAGCAACGGGAGCCGGACTTCATTGGATGCCAGTAGTCTCCAGCCTCCCATTGAAAGAATTAGAGCCGCAATGGCTAATGATCCGGCGAAAACGAGGTGAATGCTGTGCAGTGGTCCAACCTGAAACAGACAGAGCGTAAACCAGCCAAATGCTACAACAGGTGAATAGAAGGCTGCTTTCGTTCGTATTGTCCCTGAGAAGAAGACTTCGGCTTTTACAAAGTGAGCAATGTTGTATACCCATGCCAGCAGGCTAAAGACTGCAATGCCCAACCATGTTCGCAACCCCACGAAAGCAGCGATCAACACGACGACTGTGAGCCAATAAGTACCCCTGTGGATCGATGAAAATTTTCTGCTGGCAACGATCTGCCCTCGCCATGCATAGATAAAGTGAGACCAGCCTGCGAACGCTGTTAACGCATATAAATTTATCGCCTCGTTCGATATGGAGTCTTCCCATATATGTTTGGGAGGAGCAGGAGCCAGACGGACAGGAAACCCAAATCCTATTCCCAAAAGAAGGAACGTTAGCCCTAAAGCAAGATAGGGTCGGCTTGTAACGGTAGCACCAATACGTGTTGCGAGCATAGCGTTCATCGCAGTGATTGCGATTCAAGTTGCAGTATGACCTATGAAGCTTCTTTTTCTTTACGGAGCTTCTCCATCACGGCCGATATTAGTTCTTTTGCCCCGTTCAAATTAATCATTACCGCCTGCAGATCGAGTGCAGGAACCGTAGGGTTCCGGTTGCTCGTGCAGTAAACACCATGCTGGCCAACGAGGATCAATGCATCGGTCAGGCAATCCATTGTGGCAGCAAGCCGTCCTCGCGCTTCGCCCATCATGAACTCATATTTTTCGAGCTCGGCGCGGCGGTCGTCACCCAGATAGCGGAAATTGTTCACTACCACTCCTTAGCTGCTGAATCCGGCGTCAGCGCGGTGGTATCTGCCGGGCCGTTCGGCATGGGCTTCCAACGCAGCACAGGCTTGCGGGCGGCCGATGTCTCATCGAGGCGGCGTAACCGTGTCGTGTGCGGAGAGGTTGTCACCAGCTCGGGATTCTCCTCGGCCTCCTTCGCAATTTGCTTCAACGCGTCGATCAGCAGGTCGAGCTCCTCGCGGCTCTCGCTCTCCGTCGGCTCGATCATCATCGCGCCTTGCACGACCATCGGGAACGAAACCGTATAGGCATGGAAGCCGTAATCGATCAGGCGTTTTCCCATATCGCCGGTCTTTACGCCGTTCTTCGCCTGCCGCTTGTCCGAGAAAACCACCTCGTGAAGCGACCGCGTCTTGAACTGCAGCTCGAAGGTGTCCTCCAGCTTGGCGCGAATGTAATTCGCATTCAGCACAGCATCTTCGGTGGTCTGGCGTAGACCATCGGGTCCGTTAGCCAGAATGTACGCGAGTGCGCGCACAAACATGCCGAAATTACCGTAGAAGGCACGTACACGACCGATCGACTGCGGACGGTTGTAGTCGAGGCCCAGCGTACCGTCGGCCTTGGTCACAACGACAGGCTTCGGCAGGAAGGGCTCGAGAATCTTCTTGCATGCGACTGGACCGGAGCCTGGGCCACCGCCTCCATGCGGAGTGGAGAAGGTTTTGTGCAGGTTCAGATGCATTACATCTACACCGAAGTCACCAGGACGCGTCTTGCCGACCAGGGCATTCATGTTCGCGCCATCCATATAGAGCAGCGCGCCCTTAGCGTGCAGAATGTCGGCGATCTTATGAATCTCGCTCTCGAAGACGCCGATCGTAGAGGGATTGGTGAGCATCAGCGCGGCCGTGTCCTCATCGACCATGCGCTCCAACTCAGCGATGTCCACCATGCCTTGCGCATTCGACTTGAGATTGGCCACCTGATAGCCGCAAACAGCCGCGGTTGCCGGGTTGGTGCCGTGGGCCGAATCCGGAATCAGGATCTTCTTACGCGCATTCCCGTGCGCTTCATGGTAAGCACGCGCCAGCAGGATACCTGTGAACTCGCCGTGTGCACCCGCTGCAGGTTGCAACGTGATGGTATCCATGCCGGTGATCTCGATCAGGCAGTCACTCAGCAGCTTCATGATGCCCAATGCGCCCTGCGAGAGCGACTCAGGCTGATACGGATGTGCCTCTGCGATGCCCTCGAGGCGCGACACAAGCTCGTTCACGCGTGGGTTGTACTTCATGGTGCAACTGCCCAGCGGATACATACCGAGATCGATGGCGTAATTCCAGGTCGAAAGCCGCGTGAAATGGCGGATGATCTCGATCTCGCTAAGCTCCGGCATCACACCCAGATCAGTGCGGACGGAGTGGCCCAGCAGGGCAGCGGCGTCGACCGCAGGCACGTCGAGCTCAGCCAGACGATAACCCTTCTTACCTGGCGACGATTTCTCGAAGATCAGATCTTCGTTCTGGTTGACGTGTGTCGTTACTTTCTTCGGGGTACCGACAAACTTCGAATCACTCATCAGTGTTCCTCAAAATTCTTCCTGGTCCGAGACCGATCCGCTTGCCGAATACGCCCCGGCCTGCGGCCCGTCCAGATCTTCTTCGCGCAACGACAACCCGATCACGGTGTCGTTCTCAAACTTCACAGTCAGCGAGTCGCCCGCTTCCAGCGTTGCCTCTTCTACCTTTTCGCCGATCAGGGAGCAGAGAGCGTTGCGATACTCGGGCTCTCCATAGGCTAGCGAATACTCGCTGAACAGAATGTGTGGCCAGACGTATAACGTCAGCAGGGGAGTGTCGAAACGGAGTTGCAGGTAGTCCTGCACAAACTCAACCGCGACGAGTTCTTCGCCGACGATACCGGAAATGTCCACGCTACTTCAGCGCCTCTGCCGCAGCATCGATCTGTGCCTTGGTTGTTAACTCAGTAGCGCACCACAGGCTGGCGTTAGGCCCAAGCTCGGGATACCACTTCGCCAGCGGCAGTCCGCCGATGATCTTCTTCTCCAGCAGCTTTTTGTTTATCTGTTCCGCATCTTTGCCGAGATCGAGCACAAACTCATGAAACCGTGGAGCGCCCGGGAAGAGCACCTTGCCGGATTTGCTTAGGGTATCGGCAGCATACTTCGCCTTGGCGAGGTTTTGCACCGCGAGATCCTTCAGCCCTTCCTTGCCATACACGGTAAGGAAGACAGTGGTCATCATAGCCACCAGTGCTTGATTGGTGCAGATGTTTGAGGTGGCCTTTTCACGACGGATATGTTGTTCACGCGTCGAGAGCGTCAGCACAAAGCCGCGCTTGCCGTCCATGTCTTTCGTCTCGCCCACGATGCGTCCCGGCATCTGCCGCAGGAACTTCTCCTTGCATGCAATTACGCCGCAGAACGGCCCGCCATAGCTCGGAGCAACGCCAAAGCTCTGTGCCTCGAGCGACACAATGTCCGCCTCCGCAGGCGGCTTCACAATCCCTAGCGAGACAGCCTCGGCAATTGAGACAATCAGCAGTGCGCCCTTCTTGTGCGCAATATCGGCAATCGCCGCAACATCCTCAATCGTCCCGAAGAAGTTCGGCGACTGGATCAGCACGCACGCCGTATCGCTCGTAATCGCCGCATCGAGAGCGGCCAGATCCACTCGCCCATTCGCCGCGTAGCCAACCTCGGCGAGCGGGATCTCCTGGTGCTGCGCGTAGGTGGCGACAACCTCGCGATACTCCGGGTGCACAGTCTTCGCGATGACAGCGCCATCGCGACCGGTCACGCGTACCGCCATCATGATGGCCTCTGCAGCTCCGGTCGAGCCATCGTACATCGAGGCGTTCGCGATCTCCATGCCGGTTAGTTCGCAGATCATCGTCTGGAACTCGAACATCGCCTGCAGGGTCCCTTGCGCGATCTCAGGCTGGTAGGGCGTGTAGCTGGTGAGAAACTCACCACGCGAGACTACGGTATCGATCAACACCGGACGATAGTGTTTGTACACGCCGGCGCCAAGAAAGCTGGCATAGCCCGCAGCGTTCTGGTTGGCAAATTCGCGGAACCTGTCAATGATCTCCGACTCGCCATGCTGGCGCGGAATCGCAAGGTCGCGCTTGAACTGATACTCCGCAGGAATGCTCGCAAACAGATCGTCGATCGACGCTACGCCAATCTCTGCGAGCATCTCCTTGCGGTCCGCAGGGGACTTTGGCAGATAACGCATCGTTTAGTGTCCAGTCTCCTCAGCGATGAACTTCTCGTAATCAGCAGCCGTCAACAGCGTATCCAGCTCCGATACATTGGTTACGTCAACCTTGATCAGCCATGTTGCGTTGGCGTCGGCGTTGATCTTCTCCGGAGCGTCCTTTAGCGCTTCATTGACTTCGGCCACTGTACCGCTCACCGGCGAGTACAAATCCGAGACGGCCTTCACCGACTCTACCGAACCGAAGATCTCTCCGGCCTTCACCTCGGAGCCAACCTTGGGCAGATCGACAAAAACGATGTCGCCCAGAGAGTTCTGAGCATAATCCGTAATGCCGACCGTGCCTTTTGTGCTGTCGACGCTGATCCACTCGTGTTCCTTCGTGTACTTGTAGTTCGCAGGATAAGACATAGAATTTTGGAGGTCTCCTCAATCATTGTAGAGGGTTTTCCGTGGAAAACCGGGGGTAAACTCCTCTAGCTTGGTCCAAGCGCCGGATACGGTTCAAGTTCTGTTACGACCGGAAAACTAATCATTCCCAGTTTTGCCAGCGGAAGGCTCTCAATGGCTTCCCGCGCCGCAGCCTCTGAACTGGCTTCAATCAGAAGTGCTGCGCCCGGTTTATCTTTACGACGCCAGATGCTTCGGACGACTCCAGCCCCGTACAGCTCCCTTACCCGCTGTCCCTCCGCTGCAATACGCTCCCGGGTCCATTCCTCGGCAGGAAAATGGTCGGTCTTACGCTCAGTCAAAACAAGAAACTGCATTCTCTTCTCCCGTTAATTGGTTCTGTGTAGTCAGGCTGTCTTCTTTGGCCGCTTATAGAACGGAGTGGGCACCACCTTTGCCTTCACCATTTGCCCACGAATTTCAACGGCTACCTCGGTGTCGAGCGGCGTAAACTCCACCGGAACATAAGCTAACGCAATGTTCTTCTTCAGAAAAGGCGCGGGCGATCCGCTGGTGATCTCACCGATCTTCGCTCCATCCAGTGAGAACACGGGATAGCCGTCACGACCGATCCCGCGTTCGATCATCTCCAGGCCGACCAGTTTGCGCTTCGGGCCGCCCTCTTCCTGAATCTTCACCAGGGCATCGCGGCCTACAAAATCGCCTTTATCGAGCTTCGCATATCGGCCAAGACCGGCCTCAAAGACATTGATGGTATCGGAGATTTCGTGCCCGTACAGTGCCATTGCGGCCTCAAGCCGAAGGGTGTTCCGCGCCCCAAGGCCGCAAGACAAAATTCCGAACTCCTTGCCTGCTTTGAGCACTTCGTTCCACACTCGCGCACTGGTGGGTTCGTCGCTGGGGATGTAGATCTCAAACCCATCTTCGCCTGTGTATCCGGTTCGGGCGATCATCACGTTGTGCAGGCCGCACACCTGTCCCCATGTAAACCAATAATTCTTGATCGGTGCCAGGTCGACCGGTGTCAGCTTCTGCAGTACGTCAATCGCCTTCGGCCCCTGGATCGCCAGTTGTGTGTAGTAGTCGCTGAAGTCGTTCATATGCACGCTGGGCATGCCGCCGATCACCTGCCGTACCCACTGAACATCCTTCTCGCGCGTGCCCGCGTTGATCACAATCAGATAGTCGTTGTCTGAAAGCTTGTGCACCACAACGTCGTCCACAAAGGTGCCGTTCGGATACAGCATCGCCGAGTACTGCGCCTGTCCCACCTGTAGCTTCGAGGCATCGTTCATGCACAGTTTCTGTACTGCGGCCAAGGATCCTGGTCCGCGCAGTTGAATGTCGCCCATGTGCGATACGTCGAAGACACCGACGCCCGTCCGCACCGCCATGTGCTCGGCCGTCAGGCCACAGCAATCCACCGGCATATCCCAGCCGCCAAAGTCCACCATTTTTGCCTTTGCGGCGCGATGAACTGCATTAAGTGCCGTTTTACGAAGCTGAGTCGCAGTCTCTGACAAGTTCGTACCCTCTGGAATTCATCGTATTGGTGCCGCTATTCCACGGTCAACGAACGGGTATTGTCAAACACAGTCTGCTATGGCAATCTTGACTGCGATCCTGCTCAATACGAGGTTTCTTTGCGATCTGCTTGTTTGTCGATTTTTTTCTCTGCCTTCATCTTTACTATCTCCGGTCCTGTATTCGCTCAATATGTCCCTGAGCCTATCCCCGGCGTCCAGATCACCAATGGCAGTTATCCCTGGGCGGTCGACACCTATCAAGGCAAACAGCAACTTGTTCCGATCCACCACACCAATGTAGGCGTAAATAATCACAAGGGCGCCAATGTGGCGGGGTCTCTTGCAGGGAGCGTCTTCTACAAGCCGAAGATGACCACCGAGATCGCGGGGGCTCATGCCCGTGTAGCTCTTCATTCCGACAGGCCAGTCTTTTATGTTCATTTTTTCGAAGATGACGACTCCTCTGGTTCGACGGATGGCATCTTCGGTCCATGGGCGCTCGTTCGTGCCAGGGGCGATAAGGATCGGCGCGTACTCGCGCAGGTCAACTTCACTCAGTTAACGGGAAATGCAAAGCGGACGGACTCTCAGGTCGATGTCAACATCGAAAAGCTTCCTGAAGGGTGGCTTAAAATCACACCGAAGGCACCTCTTACGCCGGGCGAATATGCTCTTCAACCAGTTCCGAAGGTCGCTAATACGTTTTCCGTCGTTGTCTTCGATTTCACCATCGATCCCAATGCGCCTAACTCGTCTGAGGCGAAGTCGGCTCCCTGATCGTGCATTACCAAAAACATGTGCCGCGACGGTCCTAAAGAGAGGGCCATTCTGATCGAAGTCTCTCGCGGTTTTATCGCGAGAGGCGAAGTCGAAAGATCTGCGGTTGATCTTCAGGGCTAATCTTCATAAGACGAGAGACGACATAAACTTTCACACCACGACCGTTTCTCGGTACTCCCCAAACACTCCGCGCAACACGTCCGCAATCTCGCCTACGGTCGCATACGCCTCCACCGCCGCCACAATTCGCGGCATCAGGTTCTCTCCACTCCTTGCCGCATCTTCTACTGCTCGCAATGCAACTGCGTGGACACCGGCATCGCGCCGCGCCCGTAAAGCTTGCACGCGTTCTACCTGCCTCTGCTCCAGCGACTTGTCGGCCCTCTGGATGGGAACGGTGCTCTCTTCGCTTATGAACTCATTAACTCCCACTACAATGGCATCCTTCTCATCGACAGCTTTCTGGTACGCATAAGCAGCATTCTGAATCTCGCGCTGTATATAGCCTTGTTCGATCGCCCGCAGCATCCCATATTTTCCGCCCAGGTCGAACCGGGCAATCGTAGTCAGGTATTCTTCTGCGCGTTCTTCGATCTCGTTGGTCAATGTTTCGACGTAGTATGACCCAGCCAGTGGATCGACCGTATCTGCGATGCCGCTCTCATGCGCCAGAATCTGTTGTGTTCGTAATGCAATCCTCGCCGCCTGTTCAGTCGGCAATGCCAGAGCCTCGTCGAAGCCGTTGGTATGCAGCGACTGCGTCCCTCCCAGTACCGCCGCCAAAGCCTGCACTGCTGTGCGCACGATATTGTTTTCTGGCTGCTGCGCCGTCAGGGTCGAGCCCGCCGTCTGGGTATGAAATCGCAGCATCCAGCTGCGTGGATTTTTGGCCCGGAAATGTTCCCGCATGATCCGCGCCCACATCCTCCGTGCGGCGCGAAACTTCGCGACCTCCTCCAGCAGATTGTTATGCGCATTGAAAAAAAAGCTCAGCCGCGGAGCAAAGGTGTCGATCTCCAGTCCGGCATCGAGCGCGGCCTGGACATAGGTCATTCCATCGGTCAGCGTAAATGCCACCTCCTGCACCGCTGTACAACCGGCCTCACGCATGTGGTAGCCGGAGATCGAGATCGTATTCCACTCCGGAACTTCGTTGGCTGCCCATGCAAAGATATCCGTCACTAATCGCATTGCGTGCTTTATCGGGTAGATGTATGTTCCCCGTGCGATGTATTCCTTCAGGATGTCGTTCTGAACAGTCCCCGAGAGCTTTTTGACATCCGCTCTCTGACGCTTTGCTGCGGCAACATAAAGCGCTAGCAGGATCGATGCCGTCGCATTGATCGTCATCGAGGTGGAGATCTCATCCAGTTGAATTCCAGCGAACAGACGTTCCATGTCCTCGATCGAGTCAATCGCCACTCCGACTTTGCCTACCTCGCCCAATGCCAGCAGCGAGTCCGAGTCATACCCGATCTGGGTCGGCAGGTCGAATGCCACGCTCAGTCCTTTCGTACCTTGCGATAGCAGGAATCTGTATCGCCGGTTCGACTCCTCTGCGTCTCCCATTCCTGCGTACTGACGCATCGTCCACAGTCTGCCGCGATACATCGTCGGCTGGATACCGCGCGTGAATGGAAACTCTCCGGGGTTGCCTAGCTGTGCGGCCGGATCGAAATCTGCTGGTTGTCCTGCGCTATACGTCACGTCCACAGGAATCCCGGAGCTTGTCTTTGCACTTTTTACCGCACTCTTCTCCGGTGGTTTAGCCATGACGAAGTGTAACCTTTGTCTCGCATAGAGGCTTGCAGGATCAAGAAGAAGTGTCATCCTGAGGGAGCGGAGCGAGTCGAAGGATCTGCGGGTTTGGGGCTGGAAATCGCCTGCAAAGAACCGCAGATCCTTCGACTTCGTTTGGCGCATGCCAAACTTCGCTCAGGATGACACCTGTAGCCCGGCATCCCTAAAAAAACAACAGCTTCTAGGCAGAATCGACCACCCGCAAGACCTCGATGTTCACCCAATTCTTCTCAGGAAACCCGTGGCCCCACTCCGCTGGTGTCACGTTCCGTGCCTCGTACCAACGCGGGTCTGCAATCCAGTCCAGAAACTTTCGCAGGCTTGCCCGGGCGTCTCTCTCCGCACCACGCTCCAGGAGGGTGCGCGCCATCGTGGCATCCGATCCTGGTCCGCCTACGACCGTGTTGAACAGAGGTGTATGCCCTCCGAAACCGTCGCTATCGACCATCGCACGGGCGTTCACATCGGCACCGTGCATCAGCAACCACTCGAAAATCTCACGCTCACGAAAATCGATTGCGAGATGCAGCAGGGTCGTGCCGTTGATTGGAGTCCAATGCAGCCCTGACAGTCCATTGGGAGCGCATCCACACTCTGCCGGATAGATTTCTTGCAGGCTGAATCGTCTCTCCAGCATCAGCGGATTACGATGCAGGTGCTGCTCCAGTCGGGCGATATCGCCACGATGAAGCGCCATTATCGGTGTATCCGGCAGATGGTAGCCGCGCTCCGCAAACAGCTTCAGGATCGCGTGCTTTCCGGAAGGATGGCGCGAGTATGTTTCGAGCACGAGAGCCAAAGGAGCCATCCTGTCTCCATGTCCGTCGGTGATTGCCGCACCTGCATCGAGCAGAAACTTGAACCCCGCGACATTCAAGGTCTCGCACGAGCCCATGATGATTCCAGGTGCAAGCGTTGCACCATGAGCGTGCAGCCATTCTGCACATTCCACCTGTCCTTGTAATAACGCGCGACCGAATGCGTGCTGATAGTCGCGCGCCCCGAGCTCCGCACATGCCTTAATAATCTCCAGCCTTCCAAGGTTGGCAGCATGGCTCATTGGAGGACCCCAGTTCCCACTCCATACCGGCAGGTGCAGCATCTCTGGGCTAGCTCTCAGAATCGTCATTACTGCGTCTCTGTCATCCGACCGAATCGCTTCCCGCAGAGCGCCGGCCGCGGTATTCTCCGCGATCCGCTGCTTCAGTATTGTCCAGTTCGATAGACCATATTCGCGCGCAATCACAAGCTGCGTGTCGCTCAACTTGAGCTCACTGACGATCGCATCGTCTGTTGCCTTATCGAACTTTGGATGACGGCGGCGAATACGTTCAAGTGCATCCCGTTCGCCCTTTCGGCATTGATTCAAAAGCTCACGTGCCTCGCGTTTCGGCACATCGAGATGCGGATGCTCAGGGATTCCCCTCGATACTGTAGTCATAACCTTTCCTCCTCATATGCGCCCGTGGTCCGCAAGCTTCGGGCAGGAAGTCAGGTCTCAGGTTGGAAACGGCTGGCCGGTGGGCTGAGCCCATTTCCGCGGACGGGATGCTTCCGGTAAGCACGATGGCATCATCTCCAAAATTCCGCGTCGATGCAAGGGCGGCATCGCTCACTTACTGTATGCGCCTGTGAAACAATAATGAAATGAGTACTGATCTGCATACCGGATTTGCCTGTACGGTCTGTGGCCAGCGCCATGAATTGCCCTTGCAGTACAGCGTTAATGCTCCTCAGGCCGTCCTCGCGGTCCCGCCAGAAGAGCGCGACCGGCGCATCGTGATGACTCCTGACCAATGTGTCATCGATGGCAAAGATTTTTACCTCCGCGGCCGCATCCTTCTCCCCATTCTTGACTCCGCTGAGCCCTTTGTCTGGGGAGTCTGGGCCGAAGTCAGCCCAAAATCCTTCCTGCGCGCCAACGAACTCTGGAACACCCCGGGCCGCGAGAACGAACCGTCTTTTCCCGGCTGGCTCAACTCCGACATCTTCCTTTTTGGCAGTACCCTCAACCTTGAGGTGAACATCCACACTCAGCCCGTAGGCGAGCGACCTCAGTTCACCATCAGTGATCCCAACCATCCCTTGGCCATCGAGCAGCGTAATGGCATCACTTTAGAGCGCGCGGAAGAGATTGCCGAGATGATTCTTCATCATGGAGAGCCGGACTAGGGCTATCGCGCTCGTCCTTTGCGGCTTGCCCGCAGAAAACTGCTCACACAGAAATACATAAAAACCAGCGCCATGATCGTCGCCATCAGGAAGTGCATATGGGCATCGTGATTGGTTGCCGTCTCATGGATCTCTCCGCGCAGCTTCCATGCTCCACTGCCGGCATAAAGGGCAAAGATTCCGAAGAAGACCCCGGTGAACTCCAGCCACAGCACTCCCGAAAGCCGTACAAACGGCCTCCATACGGCCTCGCCGAAGCGCTTTCCTCCTCGGGCTACGCCTTCGGTGGTCCGTCGTGCCTGTTCCACGGTGCGGGTCACCTGCTGGGCCGTACGGGTTCCCGTTGGCGTTGGAGCAGAAACCTGGCTGCTGCCCGGTGTTGGTCGAACCGTTGATTGGTCTTGAGGCTTCGCCGATGGATTCGGCGCAGTTGCTGCGTCGACAGCCGTCACCAGTGTTTTAGCGGCGGCTCGCGCCCCAATTCCCAACGCGCGGCCAAAGCGTACCGAGTCCATGCGTTGAGTGTAGCGGTTTAGTCTTCTCCGGGAAAAGCCCCCAGGCAGGTAGTCGGAGAAACGCGGCCTCAATCCATCCGCATCTAAAAAACAGATGGCAAAGGGGCGAATCAAGCAGGATGCAAATCCATTGCGTGCCCTTGACGCTGGGGGTATTCTGTCCTCAGTGAGCAGTGCCCGCAATGCCGTTCCCGCCGGTTTAGTTCAGCCGGGAATACCCGATGCGAGGTCAGTTGCATATCGAGCAGCCCGGAGGTGGCATTGAATCAGAAGATTAAACAGCTCATCCAGAAACTTGGCGAGGCAATTCACGAGACAGTCTCTGAGTCTGAAGATATTGCCATCGTTGTGAAGGATATCCGTGAGCAGGGTTTCGATGTTCTGCTCATGCTCGAGGCCACCATCGGGCTCAATGAGGTCGATTCCTCATCTCCTGAAACTGAAGAGGCCGCCGGTGAGGCGGATGGTCCGTTTAGCCTCAGCGATCTCAATTTCCTCAAATCTCTTCGTATCAGCGTCGACGAATCCGGAGACGAAGCGTAGATCAACATCGATGAGCGGAAACGGGCGTCCTTGGGATGCCCGTTTCTCGTTTAATTCTGGCACTGCCCAATTGTTTTCTGCACCATCGTCAATACCATCATGGTAGACTCACGATTCTCCCCGGACGCGTTCGCTGTTTTGTGCATCCAACACTGACGGTCCCAGAAGGACCAAAACATGAGGTCGCTTGATGATGAAAGATACGCTTGGTGTTCTGCTTGCCGGTGGTGCCGGTGAACGTCTCTTCCCCCTCACCCGCGATCGCGCGAAACCGGCCGTGCCATTTGCCGGGCAGTACCGCATCATCGATATCACCCTGTCGAACTGCATCAATTCAGATCTCCGCAAGGTCTACATCCTCACCCAGTACAAGGCTCTTTCGCTCAACCGCCATATCCGCGAAGGCTGGGGTTCGGTCGTCGGATCCGAGCTTGGCGAATTCATCGAGATCCTTCCCCCCATGCAGCGCGTCTCTAAATCCTGGTATCAGGGAACAGCCGATGCGGTCTATCAGAACATCTATTCCATTGGCTCCGAACAGCCCAAATACGTCCTCATTCTCTCCGGCGACCATATTTATAAGATGAACTATGCCCTGATGCTCCAGCAGCATCAGGACTCGGGGGCCGATGTCACCATCGCCACATTGCCCATCAACCCCAGTGAAGTCTCTTCCTTCGGGGTCGTCGAGGTGGCTCGGAATGGGGAAGTTACCGGCTTTATCGAAAAGCCCAAGGAAACCAGCCTTCGTTCTCCCTTCAATCCCGAGATGGTCGATGCCTCGATGGGCATCTATCTCTTCAATACCGATGTTCTGCTGCCGGAGCTGCTTCGGGACGCCGACGACCCCCAATCCAAGCATGATTTTGGCCACAATATCCTGCCTAAGTTGCTTGGTCGCTATAAGATGCACGCTTATAATTTTGTCGACGAGAACAAGCAGAAAGCGCTCTACTGGCGCGATGTTGGCACCCTCGAGGCCTACTACGAAGCCAATATGGACGTGGCCTCTGTCTCCCCGACCTTCAATCTATACGACAAGTCCTGGCCGATGCGGACCCGCCCGTATCAGTACCCTCCTGCCAAGTTTGTCTTCGGCGAGCCCGGACGCACCGGCATGGCTATCAACTCCATCGTATCCGGTGGGTCCATCATCTCCGGAGCTGTCGTCCGCAACTCCGTCATGTCCCACGATGTCCGCATCAATTCCTACGCCGACGTCGATTCCTCCGTCGTCTTTTCGCACGTCAACATCGGTCGCCACTGCCGTATCCGGCATGCCATCATCGATCGTGACGTTCACATTCCTGATGGAACCGTCATCGGTTACGACCCCCAGGAGGATAAGAAGAACTACTTCGTCTCTTCCAGCGGACTAACCGTTGTGACCCGTGACTACTCCGTTTACGAAAATCCTGTCGCTCCCAGCTTCCTCCAGCCAGGAAACAGCTAGACCCGGTTAAAAGTTCGGGACATAGCAAAAGGCGGGCTCGTTCGAGCCCGCCTTTTTAGGTTTGTTGTTTTTATCGTTTTCCGAACCTGTATACGACGCCGCCGGAGATCGAAAAGAACTGTCTCGTCTCCGAACCGAAGTGTTCCAGAATCAGGTCTGGCGAAATTCGGATAGCCATGTTCTTCGAATGGTTGATGTCCACGCTGGCTCCCAGGGCTGCCATAGGTTTCGTTCGGTTGGTATACATTCCCATGACCGTTGGGTTGGCCGTGTAATCAAACTTGCCGTACATGGCTCCCGCATAGCCGTGGAAGTTCAACGCGGCATACTGGTTCTTCGGCCCGCGATACTGCGCTCCAAGCATTCCACCGTTCAGCGAGGCCAGTGCTCGGCCATTGAAGACGGTGTTTGGTTTTACCGGCGTGGTGCCCCATTCGCCGCGCCACTCTCCGCCCAGACCCCACTTCGGCGTAAGCCAATAGGTCATTAGCACCTCACCGCCGGCCAGGTTCATGCGCTTGGGGAGGTTCTGGCCCGCCTGAAAGGTCATCAGGTTGATGCCGCCATAAAGTTCGTATTTGTTGTCGTAGGTCACCGGAGCGATCATGCCGAATTTAGGCTTCGGCCTCGGTGCGGTTTGCGATGTGTCTAGCTGAGCGTTCTGCGCGACGGCAGCTCCGGTTGAGAGCAGTGTCACCGCCATCGCTCCCATCATGCATACACGGCTAAATCCCCGAGCCTTCTTGGTCTCTTTGGGCAACAAAAATTCCTTCGTCTTCTTGTCCAACATCTGCTCCTGCATTTCCGCTTACTCTTCCAAGATATAACGTTCGGGCAACCTGTGCTCTGCGCGTCAGATTTCTTCCTTTGAAAGCTCCTGAAATCTCGTCTTTTCGTCTGGAGCGCGAAGTCAAGGAGCCACTGTACCTTACGAACCTATGAGCCTGGGAACCCATTCTGGCGCGGAACGACACAGGCGCCTTCATCCCCACCCACCCCGTTCGTGTGCGACAATAGTCCGTATCGCTGTTTACCCCTCTTCTGAAGGGAGGATAAACAGCGGCGCAAGGGAGATATTCATGGGTGAACTATTTACACCGACGCATCTGATTGTTCTCGCAGTCGTCGTGCTTGTGCTCTTTGGTGGAAAAAAGCTGCCTGAGCTCGGCAAAGGACTCGGAGAGGGCCTTCGCGGCTTCAAAGAAGGCATGAAGGGCGTCACCGAAGAGATGAACAAGCCTACTGAAACGCACGCCACGAAGCCGGAAGAGACCACTAAGTAAGCTGCTTACGTGGAAGCATGTGCGTTTACCGTGCTTCCCTGTACTTTCCCCGGTTCCAGACGCAAGGCTAAGCCCCGCTCATCGGAATGAAGCTCAAATCACCTTACCTGGTTAAGCCCAAAGCGAAGCTCAAACTATCGCGTATTGCGACTGGTGAGACAGGGGCCTTCAGAAACGAAGGCTCTGCCAAAACTGTTCTCATGGAACACCGGGAAAAGCTGTCCGGTTTGCAGGAGACCTTTTACGCCAGCCAGCAGAAGGCGCTCCTCATCGTTCTTCAGGGCATGGATACAGCCGGTAAGGATGGCACGATCAGTCACATCTTCTCCGGAATCAATCCGCAGGGATGTAACGTCTCCTCCTTCAAAGTACCTACGCCATTAGAGGCTCGCCATGATTTTCTCTGGCGCGTTCATGCCCAGGTTCCTCCGCATGGCATGATTCAGATCTTCAACCGCTCTCATTACGAGGACGTCCTTGTCCCTCGCGTTCATAAACTCATTCCTGACGCGAAGCTCCGCGAGCGTGCAGAAGACATCGTGAAGTTTGAGTCAATGCTCCACGAGAATGATGTCGTCATTCTCAAATTCTTTCTTCATATCTCTCGTGAGGAGCAGACCCGACGCCTTCAGTCCCGTATCGATACTCCGGATAAGCACTGGAAGCTCTCCGAGAGCGACTTTCGTGAGCGCGAGTTCTGGCCCCGGTACGAAGAGGCGTATAACTACGTTATCCCTGCCACAAGTCGGAAACACGCCCCTTGGTTCATCATCCCGTCGGATCACAAGTGGTATCGCAATGTTGCTATCTCTCAGATCTTGGTTGAGGTGATGAAGTCCCTCAAGCTCAAATACCCCAAACCCTCGATAGACCCCAGCAAAATCCAGCTGTAACCAATCAGATATCTGAATCTGACCCCGTGCGAAAGAATCCCCGCTCGAGAAATCATGTCAAGCCCCTGCATTTGAGGAAATCCCTCTAAATCATTGAAAAGTAACCCCTAATGAAGACAGCCCAAAGTGCGGATAAGCCCTTCTTGTTTCGCTAGACTGAATGTAGGGAGAAAAATAGGTTTTCTCAATTCAGGGAAGAGGATAAGCCCTTATTTTTCTATATTTTGATAGTTAAACCCCTTGTTTTCTATATTTTGTCTCGTTTAGATCGCGTATGTTACTAAAAATAAATACCTTATAGGTGAATGGGGGAGGGGGGCTGCAAGTACGACGCACGATATGGCCTACTTGAAGACATCCTGGTCCGGCTCCGCAAGCTCGCGAATCGCTCCGCTTTGTTCCAGAAGGAATGTCGTAAGGCCAAACTCGTCGGTTCGGTAGAGCCGGGTTCCTCCGGCTGCGATTCGTTCGATGACCTCCATGCGTGGATGCCCGAAGGTATTGTTTTTGCCCACCGAGACAATTGCATCCTTGGGCGCGAGCGCAGAGAAGAACTCCGGCGTGGTCGAGGTTCGGCTGCCGTGGTGCCCCACCTTCAATAGGGTGATTGGAGCAAGTCCACGAGCCAGCATGGCCTGCTCGCTCGCAGCTTCAGCATCTCCTTCCAGAAGCACAGAGGCCTTGCCATACTCGACCCGCATCACCAGTGAGTCGTTATTCGCCGGGTCTCCTGAATTTGTGTAGTTACTCTGTGGAGAGAGCACTTTTATTGTGGTTCCGCTCCACTCAACGTTGTTTCCTGCGCGCAGATGTCTTACCGTAACGTGCAACTCTGCTGCTTCTTTCAGAAGCGCACGATAAGCTTCGGAATCAGGATCGACTGCGACCCACAGCTCACGCGGATGGAAGCTGCGCATGACGGCCGTCATCCCTCCCATGTGATCGCTGTGCGCATGGCTCAGCACGAGTACATCGAGTCTGCGGATTCTCCGGGACCACAGGTAGGGCGAAACCACCTCTTCTCCCACATCGAAGGTGCTGGTCGCTGCGGCAGCTTCCGTCAATCCGCCTACCGGCCCGCCGGCATCGACCAGCATGGCGTCTCCTTGGGGACTGACAACCAACAATGAATCTCCCTGGCCAACATCAATCGCCGTGATCTCGAGTGCTCCAGGATGGATCAGAGGCTTCTCTGGCCATAGGATCGCAGCGAAGACCAGTGGCAGTGCAATGCCCGCGGCCCATGTCCAGGCCCGCGATCTTCGTACGGCCCAACAGCAGAGTAACCAGATCATTAGAGCAACAGCTGCAATCCACCACACAGGCCCAGGTACACGCAGATCGGCAGATTGCAGACGGCTCACACGCTCAATCGACCATACGATTCCATGCAGCAGCAAGGCAGTCCCCGCAGCAGGGAGGAGCGCGAGCCACGGACTGAGGAGCGTAGCGCAGAATGTGATGATCGCAGCGGGAGCAAGTAGGCTGACAATGGGGATGGTCAGGATGTTGGCTGGCAGGGCAAAGATCGTGGCGCGATGGAAGTACATGGCCATCGGGAGCGCCATGATCATCTCAGCGATGAGGCCAATCAGCACAAGCTCTGCAAAGAAGAGAAGGCAGCGCAAAATGATTCCGGGTAAAGAACCTGCCCAATGCCCGAGTATCCCCGCAAGAGCTTCGCCCCACATGCGCAGCATGACGCGCAGCTGTGCCAGGCGAGGTGGAAGAACAGGGTCCCACCACAAATCGCCCAGCCTTTGTGCGACGCGGGTATAGGGCAAAAATGTCCGTTCCCCTAGAGGTACTGCGATACCCGCAATCGCGACAATGGCAAGGAAGGTCATCTGAAAGCTGGCTTCGAAGAGGCTCCCCGGGGACCATACAAGCTCAGCCAGCGCAGCGGCGCCAAGTGCGTTGAGCACGTTTCCTTTGCGCGATAGCAGACGAGCTATAAGAAAGACCGCGGTCATGAAGAGTGCACGCTGTACGGGAGCGCCAAAGCCTGTCAGCAACGCATAGATCGTCATTAATGCGAGCGTAAGAATGGTCGATAGCCACCGGTGGAGTCGAAGTTTTTCGAATATCCAGAACACCATCCCGGCCAGCAACGCCACGTGCATTCCGGAGACGACAAAGAGATGGAAAGAACCCGTGCGCTCAAACCCCAGCCGAAGAGAATGATTGAGCCTCGTGCGGTCTCCGAAGATCATCGCGTTCAACATACCAGCGTCATCTTCGGTTAGTTGCATCGCAGATGGAAGACGTCGATTCTCGGTGGAGTTAACAAACCGCAGCATCCGTTCCGAGGCCCACGTCTGCGCGCTGTATAGTCTGCACTGCAGATTACCTGTTCCGCCCGAAACGGCCTGGACCCTGTTGGCTCGAACGTTTGCGTGCATGGAGATGCCTTGCGAGAGAAGATAGTCGGCATACTGCCACGCTCCCGGATCGCGATATCGTTCCGGGACCTTCAAGCGCAACGGTATCTCGATCGTATCTCCGCAGCGCAGAGTGGGGAGCGGATGGTCCTGCGACAGGATCGTGACTCTTACGCCGCCGCTCATCGGAACCATGCGCGAGACGTCAGGTGTTACATCCTCAATTGCCTCGACAGCGATATCTACCGAAAGCGCATCTGCGGCTTGTGGTTCGCGCTCAATCCACCAGGCAGGGTCGTTGTCCTGATCGGTCGATTTTGTTCGTGGCGCAAGCGGGCGGACTCTGACCACGCGCCCTCTTACATTTCGACTCAAGCCATCTGCATATGGCTGAAGCGCACGTTGCACCTGCGGTACAGGTCGGATCTGCCAACACCAGAACCCTGCTGTGATCCAGATCGCCGCTACCGGAACAATAGCAATACGGAACGCCCACCGAAGGGCGAGCCAAGTAAATATGGCAAGGAATACGATCGCCAGTATCAGTACAGCCGAGGGCAGCCAGTGGCGAGCAATTGCAATCCCGAGAGCAAACCAGCAGGCTGCAGCAAGCAGCGGAGCTCGCCGCAATTCAAGCTGCTCGACCGTCTCCGTGGCCCAAAATCTCTCTGCGTGGCCCGCCAGAATCCCGCTCCTGCGCTATCTCTGCATCAGCGGCCGAGCACCGCCACCGTCTCCTGATGGAAGGTCTGCGGAAACATATCGACCAGATGCAGTTGGTTGAGTCTGTAGCCGGAGTCTATCATCAGGCGCAGATCTCTCCCCAGCGTCGTAGGGTCGCAGGAGACATAAACAATCTCTGGAGCCTTGATGCGGCTCAACAAGGAGCAAACCTCCGAGCCGACGCCGGCGCGCGGCGGATCCATCACGATCAGGTCTGGTCGGTCCCTCTCAAGCGCTGCCTGCCGCAGAAACTCCACTGTTGTTGCAGCAACTGCACGCGCGTTCGAGCCGCGAAGATTGGTTGCCAGATCGCCCCCCGCTGCTTCAACGGCGACCACCTCATCGAACTGTTTCGCAAGCACGCGAGCAAACAGGCCGACTCCAGCGTACAAGTCCCAAGCGATCTCCCCGCTTCGTCCTGCTGTGACCAACTCGACCAACCGCGCGAGAAGTGAACGGTTCACTTGGAAGAAGCTGCCGCGGCTGACCCAGTATGTTTCTTCACCGGTCGTATATTGCAGTCCCGCCGCTCCCCACGATGCGCCCGCTTGTGTACGTATAGATTTTCTTCCGCGAGTCACGCTTTCGATTACTTGCACGCCTGCCCCCGCTAGTTCAGGAAGCTGTTGCTGCATCGCTTCGCAAAATCCAGCGAATCCTTTGATCGGCGGTGTGCGAACAAGGAGCGTCATCTGGAGCTTCCGCTCATCCCCGCTGGTAAAAAACTCAACCTCTTCTACTGCGCGGGTCCATGATGGAAAGTCTTCTGCCAGTGACATGAACACTTCTGCTGCTCTCAATAAAATTGGAGCGGAGATTGGGCACGTCTCGATCGGTAGAAACTCTGTCGATCCGCGGCGCAGATAACCTACACGTAGCTTGCCTTCAACAGCCATTGCACGTAGACGAATGCGATTGCGATATTCCCAAGGCTCAGCTGCGTGAGTCTCAATCGGGGGCAGTTCGTTCAGTCCAGCGCGTTCGAGCGTTT
This sequence comes from Edaphobacter sp. 4G125, assembly GCF_014274685.1. Lineage (NCBI taxonomy): Bacteria > Pseudomonadati > Acidobacteriota > Terriglobia > Terriglobales > Acidobacteriaceae > Edaphobacter > Edaphobacter albus. Next base: position 3,779,656 of record NZ_CP060393.1, on the reverse strand, counting down.
CCTGCAGAATCTCTTTTTTTATCTGAAGCTGCGCGGTGTAGGAGGCATGTTGATACTGGCATCCGCCGCATAGTCCAAAATGAATGCATCGCGGAGCAATGCGGTCAGGAGAAGGGCTTTCGATACGCGCCAGAGTTGCTTCCTGCCGATTGCCGTATTCCTCTGTGATCTTTGCTTCAATTTGTTCGCCGGGAAGCGTAAAGGGAACAAAGACAGTTTTTCCCCCATTCGCAGAAGCAATTCCTGCGCCGCCATACACGACTTTTTCGATCGAGAGCTTCATCCATCAAGACGCATATAAAAGAGACTCAGACGAGGCAGGTTGCGGGCCTCCAATAGTTTCTTCTGCAAAAACTGCTGTTGTACCTGTTTGATCTGCACGGCCTGCATCTTTCCTCGATAGGGAGCCAGCTCGCGTGATGCTTGTTCTCGCAATGCCGTAAGCTGTTCCTCATTTGCCGCCGTCATTAACGCTGCGAAGACCTTTTCTTCCAGTACGGTCAGAGTACGATCCAGATCTTCCAGTGAAGTAGACGCATCCAGTCGCAAGCCGGAGGCCAGCGCTCGTAGACGCGTCGCGGTCTCTGTTATCACTGCATCAGCAGGTGGCTCGATCTTTGCCGATGCGAGCACCTGGGCATTCTCTTCCAGATACTTCGCGACGCGCTCATTTTCAAAACCGCTCTCCTGCTCATTCTCCTCGGATGGGGCAGCACCTATCGCGGCCTCCATGGCCTGCTCGACAGCTTCCATCACACTCTGGGCACACCAGGCCAAACCGTTGACCTTACGCAGGCGGCCTGTGGATCGTCGTGTCCGGTCATCGTACTTATCGAAGGCATTGTCGATACCGCGCAGCACTGCCTCCAGCGGAATGCCTGCCTCGCGCCAGGTCTCAATCAGGGCCCAGTCAAGTGTTGAGAGCATCAACAACGATCCTCGCCGCTGCTGAAAGCGCTCTTCGATCTCCGTGAAGTAATTGAAGTAATTCCGCATCTTTCCTGTTAGCGTACTCCGCCTGAGAGTACCGTGCGCTGCTTGCCGTCATCACAGTTCACCAGCAGAAATCCGCGCATGTCCAGACCAGCAGTCACCCCGGTATAACCACCTTGCTCGTCGACCTGCACGCGTCTGTCGCGCACCCAGGTGGAGGCATTCGAGAACCGTTCCAGCAGATCTCCAGCATTCACCTGCGAGAGCAGGCCAAGCTCCCGATCAAGCGCCCGCAGCAGAGCGACTAAGATAGTCTCGCGTCGGACATGCTTTCCACCTTCGATGCGCAATGACGTAGCGTACCGCGCGATCTCATCCGGGAACGAAGCATGGTTGAGATTGATGCCGATTCCAATCACCGCGTAGCGCAACATCGCTTCTGCTTCGGTTTGCGCGACAGTAGTCTCAACCAGAATGCCGCAGCACTTTTTTTCATGCACCAGAAGATCATTTGGCCAGCGAATATCTGTGCGGAGTCCCGTGACCTCTTGGATTGCTTGTTGTGTAGCCAGTCCGGTAGCCAGCGAGATCCAAAGTGCCTTGGAGACCGGCAGCGCGGGCGCAACCAGAGCGCTCATATACAAGCCGTCCCCCGCAACAGAATGCCAATGATGGCCGCCACGCCCCCGCCCGGCCGTTTGCTCATCGGCAAACCATACGCCCGTTCGGATTCCCGCCTGGGCTGCTTCCAATGCAAGGGTGTTGGTCGAGCTTACGGAAGGAAAGTGCTTCACCTGTCCGGCAAAACGCGTTCCAGTCAGGCCCGTCTCAACCTCTTCCAAATCGAACATGCTGGCTAGAATACATCCGCGGTGATGCGCATGCTCAGGTCTACCGCAGTCGCCGAGTGCGTCAGAGCTCCCACCGAGATGAAGTCCACTCCTGCGAGTGCATACTTCCGCACGGTCTTCAGGTTCATGCTTCCTGAAGATTCAATCTTCGTCTCAGGAAGCGCAGCGCGAATTTTCTTCACAGCTTTTTTGGTTTGCGCGGGAGTCATGTTGTCGAGAAGGATTGACTCTGCGCCGCCCTCGATCGCTTGTTCCAGCTCCGTTTCGCTACGAACTTCGACTTGAACAACCTGGCCAGGCTTATGGCCCCTCATGGCTTTCTCCAACACAGTTGACAGGCCGCCACCAAGCGAGATGTGGTTGTTCTTGATCAGGATTCCATCCTGAAGATCGAGACGATGGTTCACGCCGCCGCCGCAGCTTACGGCATATTTGTCCAGGATTCGCAGGCCGGGAATGGTCTTGCGTGTGTCCAGCACTTTGGTTTTTGTCTTCGCAACAGCCGTAACGAATTCGTGAGTCAGTGTCGCAATGCCACACATGCGTTGCATCAGGTTCAGGATCACGCGCTCGGTTGAGAGCAGTGCCGCAGCATTGTGCCGGATCACCGCCAGGGGCTGGCCCGCACGGACCTTAACGCCGTCGAAGATCTCGGGATGGCTGACCACCTCGAACCGACCTACCGGGATGCTGCTCATCTTGCCGTAGATATCCAGGATCACCGGGATACATCCCAGGCCGGAGACGACGCACGCCTGCTTGGCGAGGATCGTTCCTGTAGCGCGCAGTTTCGGATCGATGGTCAGCGCCGTCGTAATGTCGTTGGCTACTTTATCTTCGGCCAGCGCAGCTTCAAGAATGGTTCGGATTCGTTTGCTTTTCCAGTCCATGCTGTAATCCTAGTCTCCAAAATTAGAGCGGCGTGTCATGCCACCGGTAGGGCATTTAACGCGGCCGTGGCCTTCTCGTGCAGCATCTTTGTCTCTGCTGCCTGTTTTCGTAGCCCTTCCACAATATGCGCGGGGGCCTTGGCCATAAAGGCTTCATTGCCAAGTTGTCTCTCCGCTGCGGCAAGTCCCTTTTCCAGCTTGCCCAGTTCTTTCGTCAAACGCTCCCGCTCGGCAACTACATCGATCTGTCGCTCGTAGATTACAGTGACATCGAAGCCCGCTGTGGATCGTGCGTTGCTTCCAGAGAGTGGATCATTTGCAAATCCAACATCGGAGACCCGCGCCAACTTTGCCAGCATATCGCGATTGGTATTGGCTAGAGCGCGGACATGATTCTCCGCGTGAAGTTGGATGGGCGCTGATTCCTTCTCTGGAACGCCAAGCTCTTTTCGTAGAGCGCGCACTGTCGTAATCAGTTCCTGCAAAGTGGTCATTGCGGCGACAGAAGCATCGTCAGCAGTGTAATCGCTGGCTTGTGGATACCGTGTTAGCGCAATCGACTTCGCCGGAGGGTTGCCTTCATACAACGCATGCCAGAGTTCTTCCGTGAGGAAAGGCATGAAAGGACTCAGGAGCCGAAGTGCTGCCTCAAATACGGCAACTAGTGAGGCCAGCGTCAACGCGGTTGTCGGATTCTGTTCTGCACCTTCGCCGAACTCCAGTCGGAGCTTCACCAGTTCCAGGTACCAGTCGCAGAATTCACCCCAGAAGAATTGATAGACAGCGGCGGCTGCTTCATCAAAACGATAATCCGCCAGTGCACGTTCGATCTCTTCGCAGACAGCGTTCAGCCTGCCGAAGATCCATCGCGTCTCAAGAGGTGTATCAGCAGGTAGATCGGAAATCGCTCCGCCAGACGGCATCGAGACTTTATAGCCAGCTTCCTTGGCTCGATCGATCTGCATAAAGAGAAACCGCGCCGCGTTCCATATCTTGTTAGCAAATGCTCGATAACCTTCGGTGCGGCCTTCGTTGAAGGCAATGTCGGTCCCCGGAGACGCCATGCTCGCGAGTGTGAAACGTACTGCATCGGTCCCATACTTTGTGACGATCTCGATGGGGTCGATTACATTCCCTTTGGTCTTCGACATCTTCTGTCGCTCGGCGTCACGCACCAACGCATGGATATAGACCTCGCGGAAGGGAACAGCATCCTTCAACGTGCGCTTCGATCCGTCCGGCATCGGGACGTCCAACATGAAGTGGCAGCCCAGCATGATCATTCTCGCTACCCAGAAGAAGAGAATGTCGAATCCGGTGACCAGGAGCTCTGTCGGATAAAAGGCAGCCAGATCTGGAGTCAGGCCATCCGCCCCCTCAGCTCCAGGCCAGCCGAAGACAGTGAAGGGAAGCAGACCACTCGAGAACCAGGTATCAAGAACATCGGTCTCTTGTGTCAGCTCCTTTGCTCCGCACTTGCCGCATGTTGTCGGAGCCTCACGAGCTACGGTAATCTCTGCGCACTTTGCGCAGTGCCATGCAGGAATCCTGTGTCCCCACCAGAGTTGCCGTGAGATGCACCAATCGTGGATGTTCTTCATCCACTCGTCGTACGTCTTGCGGTACTGGTCCGGTGTAAAGCGGATGTAGCCCTTGTCGACAGCCTCTATAGCCTTGTCTGCGAGCGGTTGAATCTTGATGAACCACTGCTGCGAAAGACGCGGCTCAATGACGACGCCGGTGCGCTGGCTCAGGCCAATGGAGAGTGTGTGGTCCTTGATTTCGACCAGCAGGTCAGAAGCACGCAGGTCCTCAACGATCTTCTCGCGCGCAGCATATCGCTCCATGCCGTCATATAAGGAGCCCGGTAACGCGACGTGCGCCGTCTCATCCAGAATCGAGAGATTCGGTAGCCCATGTCGCTGGCCGATTGCAAAGTCGTTCGGATCGTGGGCCGGAGTTACCTTCACCGCGCCGGTTCCGAACTCCGGCTTCGCCCAATCATCGGCAAGGATCGGAATCTCGCGCTCCGGCCCGCCATTGACTCCGCTCAGGGGAAGCTTCACCAGCTTCCCGATCAGTGCGATATAGCGTTCGTCGGTGGGATTCACTGCAACAGCAACGTCGCCCAGCATCGTCTCAGGACGAGTGGTTGCTACGACAATGGAACCTGTTCCATCCGCCAGTGGATAACGAATGTGGTAGATCTTACCGAGTCGCTCCTCGTGCTCGACTTCAAGGTCACTGACTGCTGTCTGGATCGCCGGATCCCAGTTGACGATGTAGGCGCCACGGTAGATCAGCCCCTGTTCCCACAAACGGACGAAGCACTCCTTTACCGCGATGCTCAGCCGGTCGTCCATGGTGAAGTATTCACGGCTCCAGTCGACGCTCGCGCCCAGTCGCTTCATCTGGTCCAGAATGGCGCCGCCATAGATTTCTTTCCACTGCCATACGCGGTTCACAAAGGCTTCGCGCCCCAACTCGCGGCGATTCGTGCCTTCACTGGCCAGTTGGCGTTCCACCATCATCTGTGTGGCGATTCCCGCATGATCGGTGCCCGGAACCCATACGGACGTCTCACCGCGCATCCTGTGCCAGCGGGTCAGGATGTCCATCTCCGTCTGGTTCAGCATGTGCCCCATATGCAGGCGGCCAGTGACATTTGGTGGCGGCAGAAGCAGAGTGAACTTCTTGCTGGATTCGTCCGTATCCTTGGGGGTGGAGGTGTCGAACAGATGCTCCTCGACCCAGTACCGGGCCCAGCGTTCTTCAATAATGGATGGATCGTATGCTTTCGGTAATTCGTGGCTCATGTCGCTCTTTCTATTAAGGGTAGCATCCGTGCAGGTAACTCCCACGCTTCGAACCCCTGCAAAACGCTCGTTGTTCCTTCACCGCTCGGCGTACACTACCTCACGAGGTTCTTCATGCGCAGAATCCCTCTCCTGGCTGCACTGATCCTGTTCTCCGTCGCCCCTTCTTTTGCGAAGGACAGACACAGTGGCAACGATCGCGCGAGTTTTGGTTCTGATATCACCGTGGCGGAAGGTGAGACGGCAGGCGATATCGCCTGCGCCTTCTGCTCCGTCCATCTCCACGGAGACGTCACCGGGGATGTTGCCGTCGCCTTCGGTTCCGTAACCGTCGACCCCGGACACTCCATCGCAGGTGATGCTGCCATTCTGGAAGGAGATCTGAATCTCGGAGAAGGTTCTACCGTTAACGGAGACCTCGCTATTCTCGCCGGTTCGGACCGTCTCGGAGAAGGTTCCGCCGTCCATGGCTCTCGTGCCGTGATTCCCCAGCCACTGGGAACACTGGTGCTTTTCTCTCCTCTGCTGTTTCTTGCCGGGCTCATCTGGCTGATTGTTTATATCGTGCGCCGCAGCAGTTACCGCTTTCCCGTCTACCCACAAGGGCAGGGAATCCAGGCGCCACCTCCGCCTCCGCATTAGCTTTTCAGGCCTCCACTTTAACGGAACCGTCCAGGGAAATTCTGCGTATCCTTCCCTGGCGGCGCGTCCGCCTGAGCAAAGTTACGCCAGGAGAAGAATCCGTTGTGATCAGCGCAAACCGATTCCTGGGGATTTTTGTCTTTCTTTTCCTCTCCGCAGCAACCGCCTCGGCGCGCGAACCGGGCTCCCGCACCTACTTCAATCAGGACATCTTTGTAGCCCAGGGGCAGCAGATTCATAACGCAACCTGCTTCTTTTGTTCCGTTCAGGTGGAAGGTGACCTCACAGGAAATATCCTGGTCCTCTTCGGAAATCTGAACATTTCCGGTCATGTCAAAGGCCGGACGACCGTCCTTGGAGGAAATACCGTCATCGACTCCCAGGCACGAATCGATGGAAATGCGCTTGTTGTGGACGGAAATGCGGTCTATGAGACCGATGAATCCATCTCGGGCAATGCCTGGGTGATCGGTGGGCACCTCTCGCCGGCAAGGAATCGCGCTCGAACCCTCCATCGCGCTTCATTCAGTCCTGTGATTTTTTCCAGCGTAGCCTTAGCAGCTCTCCTGCTTCTTTCGCTGTTCTTTTGGCCTCGCAGAAAAGCTGATCCTGCCTGAGATCGTGACCGAAAGCAAAAGCCCCGGAATCCCGGGGCTTCTCCATACAGATTGCAAATCCCTTTAGAAGGGATTGATCTTGCTAAGGCCCTTCTTCTTCTTGTGCGTGCTCGAAGATTCCTCATCCTTATCGAAGGTCGGTTTTGGATTCTTCTTCTTTCCATTTGCCACAGGTTGAGTTGGCATTCCGGGGGCTTGGGCGCCCGGGGTTACGTCGTTGACCTGCGAGGGAGCCTCAGCAGGCTTCTCGATTGGAGGAGGTGTGGCGTTATTGGTCGGTCCCACCGGCTTTAGACCGCCGTTCGGATCAGCCTGCGCTGGTGCTTGCTGACCGCCATTAACTCCTGGAGTCAGCACCTCGACGCCCATCGAGTTGGCTCCGCCGCTCGGAGCTGCGGCTGCGGGCCGAGCTCCCGTGGGAACATTCGTCATGACTGCGCCGTGAGTTGCATCTCCCGATCCGGCCGCAGGAATATCGTTCAGCTGTAAGGGGGTCGCAGGCTTGGCTGGAACGCTTGCTGGCTGCGGATCTCCAGCAGCTGCGGCTGCATTACTTGGGTCGGCTGTCGGAGCCTGCGCAGCAGGAGCCGCTGTCGCCGCAGCTGGATTCAGAGCCGTTTCGTAGTCATGCTTGATTTCGTTGACGATAGCCGGAGCAAGCGTCGGTTTCGGGTCAGTCAAAGATGGCTCGCCATCATGGGCAGCCATTACGACGTCCGGACGGCGAAGGATCATTAACCGGGCGCGGTCCTGTAGACGGTACTGTCCGCGGCTGTTCTCAAGCGCCGTGCTTGCCGCTACCTGTTCGGGTGTCGGTGTAGGCAGAGGCAGATTCATTGCAACGAGCCGATCGCGGGCATCTTCTACGTGAGGAGAAGCCGAGTGCTCCAACGCGACCTGGCGGTAGGCAGCGGCTGCCCGATCATCGTAAATCTTAATCAGTCTTGCCCGTGCATCTTCCGGCAGTCGGGGTTGCGCACGGACGATCTTTGCCTCAGCGGAATAGGCATCGCCCAGAGCAATCAGAGCTTCGTCCATATGGCTGTACTGCGGATAGGTATCTACCACGGTCTGATAGCGGGCGATGGTCGCAGGCCAGTTCTCATGCGTGGCATAGAAACCAGCAATCTCAGCCTCACGCGTCGCCAGTACCTCCTGCACTTCACGCAACCGTTGCTTGGCCTGCGGAACCAGCGTTGAGTCCGGGAACTGCTGCAACATCAAGCGGTATTCTTCCTGCGCGTGCAGAGCCTTGGCATAGTCGCGGTCCGGCTTGTCCATCTGCCGGAAGTAGATGTCACCCACACGCATCTGGGCCTCTGCGGCCTCCGGAGCATTGGGGAAGAAGGTGATGAAATCCTTGTACTCCTGCTCCGCCTGGGTCAGAGCGGCGGTTCCACCCTCGCGATACCAGCTGTCCGCAATCGCCAGCTTGGCCTTCATCTGGTACTGCGAGTCAGGGTAAGTGTTCAGCAGGGTCTGCAGATCCAGACGGGCCACATCGAAATGCCCCTTTTTGGTGGCCTGCAATGCCTTGTCGTAGAGAATGCGATCAGGCAGCTTGGCATCCGTGGCGATTACGGCATCGGCCTTCTTGTTGTCCTTGAGCCGTTTTCTGGTGTCCTTCGATTGAACGACCTTCTCTTCCTTATTCTTCTTGCCCTTCTTCGAAGAATTAGGGGTGCTGGACAGCGTTGCATCTTGAGGCTGCTGAGTGTTCGCATCCGCCGACGCTGCTGGGGTAGGGGCTGCATCCTGCGCGTACGAGATTGCAGGGGTAGCCATCAGGGCGACCGCAACTCCAGCCAGCAATGCTGCCTTGAGACTTGGGAAGAAAGAAGAAGGACGATGATTCATCAACCGTGGACCTCACATCCGCCTCGCACCAATCGGTGCACAGGCTCGGTTCTATTCTAGCCGTTCTGTGCAGCCTTGTCCGGTGCTGCCGCCCGGGCGAGCTTCAGAAGTTTCTTTGCGTTCTGCTCGGTCTTTCCTTTGCTGAAGACCGCTGAGCCGGCGACCAGCATCTCGGCTCCTGCTTTGACGACCGAGGCCACCGTATCGGGAGCAATCCCGCCATCGACTTCGATGCGGAAATTCAGCCCCATCTCCTTGCGCAGGGCGGCCAGATAGGCGATCTTCTCCACCGTGAACGGGATAAATTTCTGCCCGCCGAACCCTGGATTTACACTCATAACGAGTACATAATGCACCATCGGAAGGACTTCGATGAGCGTATCGACAGGGGTAGCCGGGTTGATTACCACCCCAGGCAACATTCCGTGGTCGGAGATGTGCTGGATCGTACGGTGCAGGTGACGGCAGACCTCCTGGTGCACGCTCAGCAGATCGGCTCCAGCCTCGGCAAATGCCGGGATGTACTCATCCGGATTCTCGATCATCAGATGGCAATCGAGCGGTAGATTGGTGATTGGCCGGATGGCCTGTACCACGGGCGGCCCGAAGGTAATGTTCGGGACGAAATGGCCATCCATCACATCCACGTGAACGATGCTGCCACCACCGCGCTCGGCTGCTTTGATCTCATTCGCGAGATGAGCAAAGTCCGCTGCAAGGATCGAAAATGCAAGTTCAACCAAGTGTGCGCTCCTGCCTCAAGTCTATCAGCGCATTGTTTATCCGCATTAATCGTTCCTGTCGACCACTGGAACCTCTCGCTCTACATCAGGCCTGCCTTTATGGAGCACCCGCATCTTTTTCGCCGTCTCACGTTGTACGTCCGGAACCTGTTTTGGATTGCCGAGGACCTGCCGGGCTGCACCGTTCAGGATGCGTCGGATTGGCCAGTCTCCGTCTGGATTGGGAAGAAACGATTCGCCAACCCGCTGCTTTTCAGGCCGATAATACCAACGACGGAACAGCGATAGATGATCGCTGAGTAAGGCGAGATCGTGGTTCGCAGAAACATGTTCTTCCAGGTCTGCCAGTGCAGCGCGTGCCCGGTCTTCCGGAGAATTCGTCGGCTCGGTCGAAGTGGTCTCATCCAGAAGGACAGCGGCCAGCATCAGAGGTTGAGCGAAGAGCGAGCTTCCAACGCTGGTCTGTTCCTTTACGGCGCGAACCCCGAGTGTAGACAATCGCTCCGGGCCCACGACGCAACCCGCCGCGAGTAGGAAGAGCGCAGCTTCGTCTTCGTGTTCTTCCATCGAGGCAGCGCGCTGGGCAACGATGGCGCGTAGTTTGGGCACAGGCTGGACGATCTCGTCGGCCAGCGAAGCTGCGTTTTTTACCTTCTGATGCTGTTCGTGCAACTCGGCTGCATGTTCGAACTCCATCTCTTCGGAGGCCTTCTCGCGCTGTTCGGCGATGCGAGACAGCATGGATCCTCCATGCGTATCGAAGAATGCTTTTACGGCCTCAGCCTCGGCGGCGTACTGCTCAGTAGTGCATGCCTGTTTGCACGGTTCCAGGCACTTTTTCATCTCTCCGTAGACGCAGCCCGGATGCTCAGGATATGGCTGAAGGTCTTCGTGGCAGCGGCGCAGCTTGAAAAGATCGAGCACGGCATCGCAATAACGCTCCGCCGATGCCCGTGAGGGAAATGGTCCATAGGTTTCGCTCAGTCCGCGCTTCGAGAGGCGGTTGGTGACATAGACACGAGGAAACTCATTCTCCATCGCGATCCGAAGAAAAGCGGGAGTGTGCAGCCGCAGCCGCCGTCGCGCTTCGGCGTAACCGAAGATGGTGGCGCTAGCGTGGTAGAGCGTCAGCGTCGACTCGAACTCCGAGCCAGTGACGGTATATTCGATGCGGGCGACTCGGTCGCGCAGGTTCAGCCGTTTCGACTGCGACTCCGGTGGCGCGAGCAGGCGCTTCATGCGTCGTCGGATATCGGCGGCTCGCGTCAGGTAAGGCTCGGAGCCCTCCTGTTTTCCGTAGAGCGCGAAGACTCCGGGAAGCGCAGGGACGGAGCGAAGAACCTCATCAGCGTTCTCCGCAGAGAAGGCGAGGTTTTTATCGAATTGGAACTCCGCTGCCATGTGAAGATTTTATTCTTCACGCTCCGGCGATCGTCATGCCTTCGATCTGGATGGTTGGCGCGGCGGCGGAACTGCGGAAGACCAGATCATTTCCGATGGCGACGATGTTGCGGTACATGTCTTTCAGATTTCCTGCGATGGTGATCTCTTCGACCGGGTAGGCGAGTTTGCCGTTTTCGATCCAGAGGCCGGAGGCGCCCTGCGAGTAGTCGCCGGTGACGAGATTTACGCCGAAGCCCATCGTTTCGGTGACGTAGAGGCCGTTCTTGATATTTCCGATGATTTCTTCGGGTGCCTGTGTGCCAGGTTCGAGGTAAAAGTTTCCAGAGCCGATGCCTGGGTTTCCTGCCAATCCGCGTGAAGCGTTGCCGGTAGACTTCATCCCCAGCTTGCGCGCCGTGTAGGTATTGTTGACGTAATTCTCGAGCACGCCGTTGCGAACCAGCACGGTGCGGCGCGAGGGAAGTCCTTCGCCGTCGAAGGGTGAGGTTCCGAAACCGCCGATTCCGTCGAGCATCATGGTGCCGTCGTCGATGACGGTGATATTTTCGCCAGCGACCTGCTTGCCCAGCATGTCGTCGAAGAAGGTGGCGTGGCGGTAGATGGCGTCGCCGTTCGCAGCATCGAAGATGTTGCCGATGATGGAACGCGCGATTTCGGGAGAGAAGACGACCGGCGCTTTCTGTGTTGGGACGCGGCGGGCTCCCAGGCGGCGCAGAGTGCGCTCGGCGGCGATGCGGCCGATTTCTTCAGGCGATTCGAGTTTTGAGGCCGTTCGCGAGCTGGAGTACCAGTAGTTGCGCTGCATTCCGCCTTTTTCGTCGATGGCGATGGGGGAGACGGAGAAGCCGCAGTAGCTACGGTGGTACTCGCCAACGAAGCCGCGCGAGTTGAGGAGAATCTTGTGTGAGGTGCCGGTGTCGAAGTCCGCTCCGCCGGAGTTCTGGATGCGGGTATCGAAAGCCATGGCGGCGGCTTCGGCACGGCGGGCGATTTCGATGCGCTCGGCGGGAGGAAGCTGGTTGACGTCGTCAAAGTAGAGCTTCAGGTCGCCTTCGAGCTGGCCGAACTCTTGAGGTTCGGGTAAACCGGCAAAAGGGTCTTCACTGGTTACCCTGGCCAGGGTGATGGCCCCTTCGACGAGATGCGCGATTCCATCAGCAGAAAAATCCGATGAACTGGTGCTGGCGACTCTCTGGCCTAGAAAGACTCTCAGTCCGACGCCCCGGGAGCCTGACTCCTTGAGGGTTTCGACCTCTCCGAGACGAACGCGGGCGGAAAACTCATCGCCTTCGTAGACGACAATGTCTGCGTCGGTGGCTCCAGCCTTGAGGGAGCGATCGAGAATGTCCTGGGCAAGCTGACGGAGGTCGGTTTTCTGGATTGCGTCGGTTTCGGTCGGCATCCATTCAAGGATACTGCCTAGGACCCCCTCCCCCGAAATGTGCGCAAAGTATTCGATCCAGATACTTTAGGCTCGGACTTCGGTTAGGCGCGTTCTGTGACAGTTGTTTCTGGGCCTATTTCTATTGTATGGGGTGAGACAGGGTAAACCTGCAACGTGTAAGTGCTTGTTCATCATATGGATGAATGGTTTTGAGGCTTGACTTAAGGAAATGCAGGGATTTCTCCGCTTTGGCCCTGCGGGCCTTCGACCGAAATGGCACTCCTTCTTTTTCGATTGTTTTGTGAGTGACTTAGGCTTCCTGCTGTGAGGCGGGGCGGAAGGTGGTTTCGCGATTCATCAGCAGGAAGTAGAGTGCAACGGCGACCAGGGCCAGACCGGCGCCGGCGATCGCTCGGGAGACTCCAAAGGTGGGGATAAGTTTTCCGAGGGCCAGGGAGCCGAGGGGAATTCCAGCTCGGAAGGCGAGGTTATAGACGCTCATAACGCGTCCACGCATGGCGTCGGTGGTGATGAGCTGCGCCAGCGAGAGCATGAAGGATGCGGAGGCCATGGTGGTGGCTCCTGCCAGGAACATGAGCGCACTGGAGAGAGGAAGCCAGGGGGACAGGGCGAAGGCTGAGGTGATGACTCCCAGGGAGAGGAGGATGATCAGGGTAAGTCGTCCCTGCCCCTTCATCTTTTCCACGGCGGCTACGGAGAGTGCGCCAACGATCGAGCCTGCTCCAAAGCAGACAAGCAGAAGGGTGTAGGTTTCAGGGCCTTTGTGGAAGATGGTGCGGACGAAGACGGGAAGGAAGCTGTTGAGGGAGAAGCCGAAGAGCGTGGTACAGAAGGCAAGGATGACGAGCGCGGTCATGCCGTCACGACATCGTATAAACCGAATGCCTTCTTTCATGCTGGTGAGGACCGGCTCAGTAGTCTTTGCCGGGATGAACTTCACCTGGATCATGAAGAGCGAGATGATTACGGCGATATAGGAGAGTCCGTTGAGGGTAAAGCACCAGGTCGCTCCAAAAGTGGTATAGGCCAGTCCACCGATGGTAGGCCCGACGATGCGGGCGAGGTTGAACTGGATGGAGTTCATCGCGATGGCGTTGGAGAGGTCTTCGGAGTCGACCAGGGTGGGGAGAAGAGCGGAGTAAGCAGGGCCGCCGAAGGACTGGCCGAGTCCGACGAAGAAGGAGAGCGCGAGGATGTGCCAGACCTGAATGACATGGGTGGCAAAGAGCGCAGCGAGTAGAAAGGCGCAGATCATCTGGATGTACTGCGAAGCGAGGAGCATCTTGCGACGGTCCATGCGGTCGGCGAAGACTCCGCCGAAGAGCGAGAACATCATGATGGGGAGCTGGCCGAGGAAGAGATCAAGACCGAGATAAAAGGGATCGCGAGTGAGGTCGTAGACCAGCCAGCTCTGTGCAAACTGCTGGACGAAGGTCCCAATAGTGGAGACGCAGGCTCCGATCCACATCAGGCGGAAGTCGCGATAGCGAAAGGCTCTGAAGATACGTTCAAAAAAGTTGGAGCTCGAGGACATTCAGGCTTGCGGCTTCTTCCGGGTGATCTTGTTATCAAAGGCTACAGATATTCATCGTACAGGGATGGATGATTAGACGGGAACGAGGATGCGATGTTTGCTGAATGGTGGCGGGATTTGTGATGGACGGAGCTGTTACTTTCGTTCCACAACCTGCGCTATTCTCGGTTCTATATTGTTTCTACGGGTTCATTGGCAATGATGATCTGATCTCTTCCGGCATGTTTGGCTCGATAAAGAGCGTTATCGGCTGCATGGATCAGGTCGGAGGCCTGCTCGGCGGTGGAGGGGTAGAGCGCAAGCCCTCCCGATATAGAGATGGAACGAAGAGGCTCGCCGCGGAACTGGGTTTTGATGCCAGAGACGGCTTCGCGAAGCATCTCCGCTCTTCGCACAGCGCTCTCTTCGCTTACGTCGGGCATAATGACGACGAACTCTTCACCACCATAACGACAGATGATATCTTCAGCGCGCACCATCTTGCGGTAGCACTCGGCGACGGCCCGGAGCACGATGTCACCTGCCTCATGGCCAAAGGTGTCGTTGAACTGTTTGAAGTGATCGACGTCTGTCATGAGGACGGCGAGTTGCGTATTGTACCGAGTGGCACGATGCAGTTCGCGTTCGAGAGCAATCTCCATGAAGTGACGGTTGAAAAGGCCCGTCAGGCCATCGCGAATCGATTGGCCTTCGAGCTTGGCCCTGAGATTTAACCCGGCGATCGAGAGCGAGGCAAGCTCGCACAACTCCTGAATCAGGGGTTGCCGCTCTTCGACCAGAGCGATGGAATCGGGAGTATCACAGGAGAGGAACAGGAACCCTTGCGTTTCACCATGAGCGGCAAGCGGGATGCAGAGATAATCCTCGGGCGCCTCTCCGGTGAAGTGTGCGCAATGTAGTTCGGACCTGCCTTTTTTGCGCCAGCGTAGCTTGCCGGCACGCAGACCACAGCAGGAATCTGGATCGAAGCCATCGAGCAGATTTTTCGGATCTCCCCATCGCGCAGCGATCTCAACCATACGCCTGGAATTGTTGATGGTCAGCGTCGCACCGCTGGTTCCCGGGAGCAACTGGTTCATGTGGCGAACGGTACTTTCGTGAGCATCCCGCGCTGCGGTGCAGAGCTGTAGCTCGTCGCGAGCATGGGTGAGAAAGATGGAATCCTCTGCCCGTCCTGTCAGCTTGTGCACGGTCGATTCAAGTTCGCTTTTGGCGGCGAAGAGTTCCTTTTCACTTTCGCCACGTTGTAAAGCGTCTCGAAGGAGAAAGATATACAGTACGACCACAATGAGCAGGGAAAGACTAAGGTAGCCAGCGCTTAAGGCGACGTTTCGATAAAAACCCTTCTTGAGGAGATCGGCCCGGACACGCAGGAGGTCTCGCTCCTGTTGTTGCAGGATGCCCAGGTCATTCCTAATATCGAGAAGTTGTTTCGCTTGCGGAGTGCGATTCTGGGTATCCATGCGGCTTACTGCTGTAGTAAGGGATTGAAGGTCCTTATCGAACTGCTCGGCATACCTGCTTTGGGATTCGTTGTCGCTGACCATACCCTGCAGTTGCACCAGGCTGACATTCATGGCGGAGAGGGTGCTCAGCGCGGTCTTCAGATGCGAAAGCTCGTTGGTTATTGCATAAAGCTGAAGATTGAAGTCGATACGATCGAGGTAGGCGGCCTGGGTCTGAAGATTGGTGAGCACAAGCTGTGAGTGATCGGTCCAGCCGCGCTCCGCCTCGGTTGCCCGCATGTTCAAATGCACCGTATAGCCGCCTGCGCAGATCAATCCGATGGTTAAAAGAGCGGAGAGAAGGAGTCCCCCAATCATTTTGACTGGTTTATATTGGCCGTTGTCGAATGCTGGCATACCCACGGTAAGAGACACAGAAATATCGGCCAAAGTATATCGGGGAGTCATTCCGACTCGCCATGCAACGAATAGGTTACAAAGAGCCGCGCTGTCTGATGAGAGACGGTTTCAGGTTTGCCCGAAGCGTAATTGTAAGAGCAAGATATACCCATTGAGAGTGAGGCTGGGAGGGCGGTTTGCCCTCCTCCGGTTGAGGTATGAATTCAAAATTCGTAATCGAGGGAGAACTGAATGCGACGAGCGGTAGATGCTGCAATGGGGCGAGCAAACTCCAAAGCGGGTTGAGAGTTGGAGCCGAACGCGGGATTGAGTAACGAGATGTTCTGGTGATTGAGGAGATTGAAGGATTCGGCAACAACGTCGAGGTGCCCTCTGCCCCAGGGAATCATCTTGAGAACTCGCAGATTGACGTTAACGTTTACTGGAGTTGAGAGAGAGTTTCTACTGAATCCGTCAGGGCGGGAGGCGAATGGAAAGATGTGCTGCCGATTACTGTCGACCCCAGTGATGGGATTGGCACGGAAGCCGCTTGCGATGCTGACAATAGGAGCAAACTCTAACCCGGTAAGAGCTTTCATGAGAGGACTGGGGTTGGCATTTTTTGCTGCATCCGCAGCGTCGTTGAGGTCAGGGCCGATGAGCCAGAGCCCGCTCAAGGTAAAGCGGTGGCGCTGGTCTTGAAGGGAGAGTCCGCGCTCCTGCCCCAGCATGTAGGGGTTCTGAGGTTGTTCCAGATCGGAGGAGGCGTCGTCAATTGTTTTGGAGAAGGTGTAGCCGGCCATGATCTGCAGGTCGTCCTGAAATTGACGATTGAGCGTGATCGTTGCGCCGTGATAAGTGGAGTTGGCCGAGGTTGCGAACTGATTGATGGCATCGAAGGCCGGATTGAGCCGAAGTGTTGAGAATGCAGGCCGGCCCAACTGCTGCGCCGTGGGTGAAGAGATACCAACGGAGGCGGCATTTTGAAGCGTCAGCTGCACCGGTGGAGGCAAATTGATGTTGCTGGTTCTGCCGAGTTTGATTCCGTGAACATACTGATATTCGCCAGTGAGGGTCGTTTGCAGTGGTAGAGCCTGTTCGACGCTGAAGGATGCCACTTGGCTATAAGGGGTGCGCATGTCAGGTTGTGCGCGCCAGATGCTGGGGGCTACTCCTGTTATAGGAGCTGTGGGGAGGTTACCGCTTTGGTAGAGGGTGGCTGCTGCCTTGTCTTCAAGGATCTGGCTATAACCGTGGATGCCATCGAATGCCAACAGACGATTGATTGTTGACAGAATAAATCGGTCATAGAAGATGCCGAATCCGCTGCGCAACACGGTTGCTTTCCATGGTGTCCATGCAAGGCCGAGGCGCGGGCTGAAGTTCAGGGCATTCTGCGGGAGGCCGGTTGGAAGATGGTTGTAGTCGTAGCGGATGCCGTAGTCGAGGGTCAGCTTATTGGAGAGTGTCCAATGATCCTGAGCAAAGGCGGCGACCCGTATCTCCGAGAGATTCGTTTTGAAGTTCTTCCCAAAAGACTGGATAAAGAAATCGGCGTTTCCTGTTTGCAGAGCGGTGAGGTTGGGGAAGATAAAGAATCCCTGCGATCCATCTGGAATACTTGTGCGTAAGGCAACGCGATCGATTCGTCCGCCTGCTTGAAAGAGATGATGCCGGCGTTGTAAGGAGACAGAGTCTGCAAACTCAAGATGAGTTTCAAACCGTCGAGAGTTACCGGAATAAGGGGTTCCGAAGAGAGCGACTCCGGGAATGAAGATTCCCGCGCCGGAGCTACTGGATGTTTTTTGCACTGCACGCCGTTGGGCAAGTTCGAAGCTCAGTTTGTTGAGCAGAGTTGAGCTGAAGGTCGAGGTAAGGGTTCCGTTCAGGCTGTTGTCGGCAAGGAAGGAAGAACCTCTGGCTGTGCGGTCGGTCAGCTCGTCTGTGTTGAAGGCATCGTTCACGTTGCGGGTGTTGGTAAAGGCGTACCGGAGCATGATGGCTTCGTTTGCCGATAGAGTCCGATCGATTCGGCTGGACAGCTCGGTTTCCTGGTCGGTTGTAGGAAAGAAGCCGGTTTGCAGGTTTAGTCCAGGCAGAGGGCCGTGTTGCTTGAGTGCCTGGTTGATGATGTTGAGTGTTGATGGCCGAAGGTCATTAACCTCCTGACCATGTGCTATCTCCTGTTCGGCAGCAACATAGTAGAAGGTTTTGTCGTGCTGAATGGGCCCGCCAATGGCAACGCCCATGCGGATGCGGTTTTCATCGGGTTTATAAGGAGTGAAGCCAAGGGGCTGGGTTCCATTCAGTGCTCCATTTTGAACGAAAGTGAAGGCATCTCCGTGGATGCGATTGAGTCCGGAGCGCGTTTGAACATCGATGGAACCTCCTGCGCCGCCTCCTGATTGGGCGGCGAAGCCATGGTTGACAATCTGGAAGTCGCTGATCGCCTCGGGGGATAACTGAGTGCGACTGCCTCCGCTATATTCATCGTTATCGTTGACCTCATCCAGGTAGATCGCATTGCTTCCCGGGCGAAGGCCGCCGAAACTGAAGCTCCCGGTGCCTTGAGCTATGCCTTGCTGAAGGGCAGGATTTGCAGCTGCGACCTGGGGAGCGAGTAAGACAAAGGTCAAATAGTTTCGGCTAGGGATGGGAAGCTCTTCAACGCGGTCTCGATCGATGTTGACAACAGAGGAAGTCTGAGTGGGATCAACAGAGCTTTGTTGTGCGACAACACCAACGCTCTGCTGAACGTTAGCAAGAGTGAGTTGGATGGAAAGATGGGTTGTGCGGCCGACGGCAACGGTGATGGAGGGTTGCTCATAGATAGCGAATCCGGGAGAAGAAACTTTAAGGACGTAGGTTCCGCTTGGCAGATTGTTAATCAAGAAGACGCCATCGACGGAGGCCGTTGTGGAATATTGAGGGCCGTCTACACCAGATAATGTTATGGCGGCGGTGGCGACGGGGTTGCTGTCCGAGGCTGTGACAACGCCTGTGACGGCGCCATGATTGCTCGACTGTGCTGTAGCGAAGAGTGAGAATGCTGCGCAAATGCCGGTCAGGGCAAGGGCGCGGAAAAGCTTTATTGGTGACACTGGTCCAAATCTCCCGGGATAAAAGAGCACCGCCGCATTGCTATGCAGATAGCGGCATGTAGGCGAGCTTTCGCCGCCTAGCCTTTGCGCGTTTCAGGAGAATCAGATTCGAAGAGGAAAGGGACTGAAGAGAGAGGAGAAGCGTTCAAAAAAGCTATTTGATGAAGTGAGCCTTAATGGATCAGCCTGTTGATGTCGGTCTCGTTCAACGAGATGAACGATCAGAGCCAAGGTGGCGATGAGTTTGCTGACCAGAAGGACGAGGCACAATACCAGAATCAGAGCGAAGATCGTGAACTCGGTATCGTTGAATAAGCCTGGAGTGTCCCATCGATCGAAGAGTTCCGCCAGAGGCGCATAGCAGATGGCCAGCGTGATGAACAAAACTCCGAGCTGTAGCAGCCGCCTCATGGACTCATCGTACTATGTACGATGAGTCCATGGTACGACTCGATCATTCTTCACGTAGTGTTCTGGCAGGATCAATTCGAGCAATACGTAGTGCGGGCAGGGTAGTGGCGATGAGTGTGACCGCACTAAGCGTCGTAACGACAGCCAGGATCGTTGGGAGATCGTAAGTGTTGATCCCGTAGAGGACGCTCTGCATGGTTCGTAGCACCGCTACGCATAGGATTAGACCGAGAACCAGTCCCAAGGCGGCTGCAGTGGCGCCGAGTGAACCGATATGGGTCATGGCTTGACGGATCGTTGAGCCCAAGGCGATGCGGATCCCGATCTCACGTGTCTTCTGCGTCACGATGTTGGCCACGAGAGCGAAGATGCCGATAGCACTGAGCAAGAGAGCAAGCACTGCCATTGTGGTGAGGAGGGCTACTTCGACACGCTGCATGACGAGGGTCTTCGCTAACAGATCGTGCATGCTGTAGAAGCCAGAGAAGGGGATGTTGGGGTCGACGCTTGCAAATGCGTGCTGCATCTGTGAGGTGAGTCCTTCCACAGGATGAGAGGTGCGAACGATCCAACTGGGTTGAAACCAGACGTGGGCCATGGCGAGGAGCGATGGCGGAACCTGTGCGGCCGGGATGTAGAGCATCTGTTCGTCCATGAGCGGCGCGACGGCATCGATTCCGGGAGCCATGGCGACATCTTCTACGACTCCGATGATCATGATGTCCTTATTGACGTGACGGCCGACAGGGTTTTCGCCATGGAAGAATTTACGCACGAAGGTCTGGTTGACGATGGCTACTTGTTGGGTATTGGGGCCGTCTTCTGCGGTGAAGGTTCGGCCCGCGAGCACTGGAATCTGCAAAGTTTCGAAGTAGCCAGGGGTGACGTAGGTCTCGCTGGTCATGACTTTTTGCCCCGCTTCTTTACCGTCGTTAATTGGCAGTCCTCCCATGACGAGAGATCGTTCATAGGGCAGACTGAGGCCAGCAGCGGCCTGTTGTACTCCGGGAATCTGCCGCATAGCCGCGACGCTCTGGTCGAGCATTTTCTGGAAGGTCGCGGGATCGTGATATCGCACATCGTCGAGCGAGGCCCGCGCGGTCATGACTCCTGTGGGATTGAAGCCGGGTGGCAGGGTCTGGAGGTGGATGAGCGTGCGGATCAGCAGGCCAGCGGCAGCCAACAGTACAACGGTGAAGGCAACTTCACTGACGATGAGAGCCTGCCGGAGACGTAGATGACTGGCGCTATCGGCGCGATTGGCAATCGCAGAGCGGAGATCGAATCTTCGTGTAATGAGGACGGGAAGCATGCCGAAGAGCACGCTGGTCAATAAGGAAAGAAGAAGAGTGAACGCGAGCACACGGCCGTCGAGAGGAACGTCCGCGACAGGCAGGAAGTGTTCGGGCAAAAGCAGAAGCAAACTGCGCAGGGCGAGGAATCCTGTTGCAATGCCTGCGATGCCTCCCATAAGAGCGAGCAGGAGATTTTCAATCCAGAGTTGTCGTTGAATCTGCCAGTGCGAGGCGCCGAGTGCCATGCGAGTGGCAATCTCGGGTGTGCGACGGAGGACGCGCACAAGTGTGAGACCTGCGAGGTTAGCGCAGGCGATCAACAGGATCAATGCCGCTGCCAACATCAAGGTAAGAATCTGCGGTCGCAAGGTTGCGGTTTCGCCCTGCTGAAGAGGCACGGAGTAGAAACTGACTTGTGCACCGGGATTATCTTCAAGTTCATAGCGCTGGGTGCGCAGAGACCATGCATGGTTGATCTCGGCGTCGGCCTGCTGCCAGGTGGCTCCATCGCGGAGGCGGGTGATGACCTGGAAGTTGGTGCCTGCTCCCTCGCCTTTTCGGCTTTCCTGTAGAGCCGTATAAAGATCAGCGTTCAAGGGAGTAGTAACACCTTCGGGAAGGACCCCGATGACGGTGTAAGGAGCACTCTTCAACAGGATGGGTTTGCCCAGGATGTTGGGATTGGCTCCGAAGGTGTTTCGCCACAGGTTGTAGCTCAGGATGGCAGTCTTTGGTCCGTTGACGAGGTCTTCTATCTCGGAGAAGTTGCGACCGAGGATGGGATGGACTGCTAACACATCGAAATAGTGCGCAGAGATGCGTCCGGCCTGGAGATATTGCACATGCGATCCGGATTGCAGGTTGAGTCCAGAGGTTCGTCCGCTGGCGATTGCCGAGATGAGGGAAGGTACGTTATCGCGTAGCAGCTCCCATTGTTCGCCGTTGATTTTGTGGCGCTCGTCGGAAGATACGGGGCCGGTGATATGAGTGTTGATTGTGCCCATGCGTTCGGGGTGCGAGTAGGGAAGGCTCTTCAGCATGAGCGCATTGACGATGGAGAAGATGGCAGTATTGGCGCCGATGGAAAGCGCCAGGGTAAGGATTACGGTTATGGTGAAGCCGGGATTTCGCCACAGCTGCCGCATCCCGAAACGCACATCCAGCCAAAGGCGCTCCAGGCCTGCTCCAGCACGTGTGTCGCGGACTTTCTGCCTGACCGGCTCGATACCTCCCAGCTCTGCCAGCGCGGCGCGGCGAGCTTCGTGAGGAGGGATGCCTGCGGCGATCTTTTCGTCTGCGAGCATGTCTGTGTAGGCGCGCAACTCGTCGTCGAGGTGACCTTCCATCTGTTGCTTGCGAAGAAGATTGCGAAGGATATTGCGGATACGGAGCCAGAGATTCATCTCTCCCTCCTTAGGTTGCTTTCAATGCATTGGCCATGGCCAGAGCGACACGGGACCATTGTTCGGTCTCTACCTCGAGCTGCTTTTTCCCGGTCCTGGTGAGCTGGTAAAACTTCGCGCGGCGGTTATTTTCTGAGTCGCCCCAGGAGGAGCTGAGCCAGCCAGCTTCTTCCATGCGGTGAAGGGCGGGGAACAGGGAACCCGGTTTGACGAAGAAGGTCCCGTGCGTGATCTGCTCGATGCGACGGGAGATTCCCAGGCCGTGAAGCTCGCCGGGGCCAAGGGCCTTGAGGATCAGAAGATCGAGGGTGCCTTGAAGAAGATTGGTCTGTTTCGCACTCACAGGCGGATTCCTATAGAAAATCTATAGGAAGGGTGCGCCTGACTCCTATCGAATGTCAATAGGAAGATATAAATTTTTCTGGTATGCAAAACGCTATATCCGAAGGGTGGTCGCTTTTCTGGCATTTCGCAGAATGCGTCTGCAGGGGGTTGCAACCAATCGATGTCATCTCTTCAACGGTCGTTTATTGGCAGAGAGATTCGAAACTCTGTTCGTCCTGGTACAGAATCGAATTCGATTGCGCCATCGTTATGCCGTACCAGTCGCTGCGCAATATCCAGCCCCAATCCTGTGCCCTGTCCCATCGGCTTCGTCGTAAAAAAGGGGTCGAAGATGCGGGATTGAATTTCGGCCGGAATGCCGGGTCCATTGTCGATCACGCGTACCACCAGCCGTTGCCCCTCGTGTCGCGCGATCAATTTGACACACCCTCCTGCGGGTGCTGCATCCAGCGCGTTATCGAGCAGGATGCCCCATATCTGGTTTAGCTCACCAGTGAACCCTGAAATTTGTGGCAGATCAGGCTCCAATTCAAGCTCTACTTTTACCGATCTTTCAATAGCCTTCGCGTTTAACACCATCACGGTGTCATGTATGCCTGTGCCGGGATTCAAACGATCTGAAATCATTGCCTGGTCCATATGCGTAAAGCCCTTGATCGCTCTTACCAGTGTCGACATGCGTGTCGAACAGCCTTGGGCTTCCGATGCCAAGCTACGAATCGCCAGCCGTGAAGCCGTCGATCGGATTACCGCATTCAATGCGGTTCCAGATACCTCTGTAGCCAGTGCATTCAGCGCGTCCAGCGTGGCATCGGTCTCAGCCAGTGCTGGGGCGCTTGAAACATTCAGGTCTTTTTTACTCAGCCAGTCGGAGATAGCTTCTTCGCGATCCACCTGTTCTATGGTGGATCGTGGCGATTTGTTCTTCCGCGCAAGGCATGCCTCGCGAAATGTATCCGCGGCCGCCAATTGACTGTTCGACAGCCTCGCCGTCTGCAGTTCCCGCATCGCGACTTCACAATCCTCGAGCCGGTCGATCAACAGACACACGCTGCGTTCGATTGCAGCGGCTGGATTCCCCAACTCGTGGGCAAGCCCCGCCGATAGCTTTCCCATCGAGACCATTTTCTCGTTCTGCAGCTCAGTGGAGGTAAACAGCTTTGCGCGATCCACCATTTGATGCACCAAGATCGACGTGATTCCAAAGCACTCACGAATCATCTCTGGAATGTGATCACGATGCAGCTCGAGCATCTCCAGCCGCTCCTGCACGATCGAGTTTCCCGGCGCATTCACCAGACGGGAGTACGGAAGCAGACCTGTGACATCGCCAGGCTGAAACTCAACCAGTTTTACCGGTCCGGCGCCTCGGTCGACGAACAACGCAAGCCGCCCGGAAAAGAGAACATACATCCCTTCGACTGGCTGCCCTTTGTGCGACACCAGCTCACCCGTCTCAAGACTGCGAAGAATTCCGTGCTTTACCAGCCACTCCAGCTCATGTACCGGAGCCGGACCCAGTATTCTGTGCTGCTTTAAGCGTTCAATAAGAAGATCAGTCATGGTTTACACGCGCAAAAACCACAATCCGAGGGGCCCTGCCAAAGGTACCAGATTTTTTGTCCTTCCCATCACGTAGCAGGAAACAGAATCAAATCCTTCGGCGGTCTGTCTACCAACACCTTCAACCGGTCTTGCAGGTTCGAAATATGAATCTCCAGCTTGTGCCCGTTGGGGTCAAGAAAATAAAACGACTCCCCAGGACTTCTGTTCTCCTGCCAGCGCTGCACGCCTGCCGCTTGCAGCTGCTCCACCATCGCTGAAAATTCAGCGACCTCGACCGTAAAGGCAAGATGCGTGTATTCCGGTAGAGCGCTGTTTCGTGTCGTCTCATCCAGACTGAGACAGATCCAGTTCCCGCCCGCCTCCAGATATGCTCCCTTGTACCACCTTGCTCGCGGGGTCATTCCCAAAATCTCTGCATAGAACCGGAACGAAACCTCCAAATCGCGCACGGCAAGCGTAATGTGATTAATCCCTTTAATCATTCGGCCATTATCATCGTCTTTTTCTCAAGGCGATACACTCATCGTGGGAGAGGCTTACAGCTATGCTGGCTCGTACCGTTGCTGCGCTGACTTCTTTTCTGTTCTTCTCCGCAGTACAGGCGCAGACTACTGCGCCTGCTCAGGCCCCTACACTCAGCACCCGTTCCACACTCGTCCTTGTTCCTGCACTGGTGCGCAATAAAGCGGGCGAGCTGGTCTATACCCTCTCTGCAGAGGATTTCACTTTAACCGATGATGGAATCCCACAAAAGCTCACACTCGAGCAGGACACTGGGGGCGAACCCCTGGCTCTTGTCGTCATCCTTGAGGTCGGAGGTGCAGGAGCTCGCGAGTTCAATAAATTCGCCTCCATCGCTCCTCCAATGTCTCCCATGCTCGAATCCATCATCGGCAATGTTCCTCATAAGGTCGCCGTTGTCACCTTCGACAGCCATCCAGACCTTTTGCAGGACTTTACTCCCGACATCGATACCGCCGCTACCGCGCTCGAGACGCTAACTCCTGGATGCACTCGACAGCATCATCTTGAAAACTGCGCTTCGTCCCAGGCAATCCATAACGTTCCACTCGGCGATAACGGAGCTGCGATCCTCGACAGCATCGGCTTTGCCGTTGATCTTTTGCGAAAACAACCCCTCGAGTATCGCCGGGCGATTCTGCTCATCAGCGAAACGCTGGATCGAGGCAGCCAGACCAGCATCGACGATGCAATCCGCGCCGTCAGCGATACCAACACCACCATCTACAGCATCGCCTTTTCCACCGGAAAATCCGAGGCCAAACACTACGGCTCGCGCGAACTCCCCATAACGGCGGCAGGTACCCTGGGGGAGAATCCCAACCCCAATCCTCCTCATGGCTGCATGGGCAAAGACCCCAACCCCGATCCCGACGCCACCCACAACAAAGCGATTCAAGCCTATGACTGCGCCACACAGCTCTTGCCGCCTCTTGCCCTTGCAAAGATGGCGGCGATCATGGTCTCCGATGGACTCAAACGGAACATTCCCGAAACCGTCGCAAACCTGACCGGAGGAGAGTACTTCAAACTGACGAACGCCAAAAATCTTGATCGCGATCTGGTGACCATCTCTAACCACATCCCCAATCGCTACATCCTCAGCTTCCAGCCGCAATCGCCCCATCCTGGGCTGCATGCCCTCGATCTGCGGCTAAAAAACTATTCTGATCTTCATATCACCGCTCGTAACGGCTATTGGGCCGACCCCGCCCAGTAGGGCTCGACTTGCTGCTCCCTTCCTGGCTGCCTATCATCAAATCAACATGACTATTCCTACCCCCGACCACAAGCGCTACTTCACCGATAAGCTTGGCGTCTCTGAGCGTCTTATGGAGCGCTGCCTCGCCGAGGCCCTCTCCGCCGGGGGCGACTACGCCGACCTCTACTTCGAGTCCGTCACTTCCACCTCGCTCGGCATCGACGAGTCCATCGTCAAGACTGCTGCCCAGGGAGTCTCGCTCGGCTGCGGTGTCCGCGTCCTCTCCGGAGAGCGCACTGGCTATGCCTACACCGACGATCTTTCCTCTGCGGCGCTTCTCAAAGCTGCACGTACCGCGGCCCTTATCGCCAGCGGCCCCGCGAAAGAACTGATGCAGGGGTTCCGCCACACTGAAGGGGACTCGCTCTACCCCATCACCGGAGCCACCGCCGACGCAGAGATCGCCCAAAAGCTCCAGCTCATCCAGCGTGCCGACGCCGCTGCCCGCGCTTACGATTCGCGCATTACGCAGGTCCGCGCCAGCTTTTCCGACGAGTTGCGCCGCATCCTCGTCGCTGCTTCGGACGGCACCTTCGCCAGCGATACGCAGCCGCTTTCGCGCTTAAACATCTTTGTCCTCGCCAAGGACGGTGCCAACACTGCCCGCGGAACCAGCGGCGGCGGCGGACGTATCACCATGGACTTCTTCGAAGACGACAAATCGCCTGAGCACTTCGCCCGCGAGGCGGCACGCACCGCCATCCTTCAACTTGGAGCCGTCGATGCCCCCGCCGGCGAGATGGAAGTCGTCCTCGGTCCCGGCTGGCCCGGCGTTCTTCTGCACGAAGCAGTCGGCCACGGCCTCGAGGCTGACTTCAACCGTAAGAAGACCTCGGCCTTCGCCGGACTCATCGGACAGCAGGTTGCCAGTCCCAAAGTCACGGTCGTCGACAACGGCCGTCTTCCCAATCGCCGCGGCTCCATTAACGTCGACGATGAGGGCAATCCCACCCAGGAGAACGTCCTCATCGAGAACGGCATCCTCAAGGGCTACCTCTCCGACAAGCTCTCCGCCAAGCTGATGAACATGCCCAACACCGGCAGCGGACGCCGCGAGAGCTATCATCACATCCCCATGCCGCGCATGACCAACACCTACATGCTCAACGGTGACGACATGCCAGAGGACATTATCAAGTCCGTAAAACGCGGTCTCTACGCCGTCAACTTCGGCGGCGGACAGGTCGACATCACCAACGGCAAGTTCGTCTTCTCCGCCAGCGAGGCCTACTTGATTGAAGACGGCAAGGTCACTCGCCCTGTCAAAGGCGCGACACTCATCGGCAACGGCCCCGAAGCTCTCAAATACGTCTCCATGGTCGGCAACGACCTCGCTTTAGATGAAGGAATCGGAACCTGCGGTAAGTCCGGCCAGTCCGTACCCGTAGGTGTAGGCATGCCAACGATCAAGCTCGACAAGATGACCGTTGGCGGAACGTCCTAGCCGGGTTCGAAAACGCGATCACTAAGGGCACGGCTCCAGCCGTGCCAAATCCCTGACACTATTGCCGCTGCAACTGTCCCGTCTGCTTTACTAACTCAGCCGTTGGACTATCCGCGCCACAATCCAGACATTTAATCTCCGCCTTCGTCTCCGAGTCGAAGACCACCTTCACCCGCGCAAAACCGCCTGGAACCCTATCCATCTTCATCTCGAATAAGAGCGTGTTCCCCTCCATGTGAGGACGCAGCACCGTGTGCGGTTCTACAACCATCACTCGCTGCGAGTGGCCGTCAATGCCATAGAAGACAACCGTACCGCCCAGCTCTCCCGCATCGTTTGCCAGGGTCAGCGTAACTCCCGGCATGCCATCGAGCGTTGCCTGCCACAGCCCCAATGGAACTGCCTTTGCACTCTGCGAAACCACCGCATCCGCCGCAAAGCCCAAGAAACACACTGCTGCCATCATCATCGTCTTCATCGCTTCGCTCCTCTCTTCCGCTATGACTGCTTCGCTACCGCCGTCAGGCCCAACGTTGCTCCCAACCCCATACTCTCAATTGCCGAAGAAGGCACGACCACCATCGATCCCTTCTCACGCATCGACTCGTACAGCATGTTCATGCCACGCAGATGCAACGCTCCCGGATTGTCGTTGTAAACGCGTGCCGCCTCCGCAAACTTCTCCGATACCTGCACCTCTGCGTCTCCAAGAATCACTCGCGCCTGTCGTTCGCGCTCCGCTTGCGCCTGTTGCGACATGGCATTCTCAAGCGTCTGCGGAATGCGAACATCACGAATCTCAACTGACTGCACCGTAATTCCCCAGGGAGTCGTCTTCTCATCGAGAATCCTCTGCAGTTCGTGGCCCAGCGTCTCGCGCTCAGTAATCATCTGCGCCAGTTGATGACGTCCTATCGACTCCCGCAATGCCGTCTGCGAGCTAAGGCCAATGGCTTGCGCAAAATCTTCCACTTCAAGAATGGCTTTCTCGGGATTCCAAACGAGCCAGAAGACGATCGCGTCTACATTCACCGGCACGGTATCGCGTGTAAGTGTCGACTCTGCACTGACCGTACTGACACGAACTCGTTGATCGACCACCCGGCTCAGCGTCTCCAGTACGGGAATGATGAGTACAAGCCCTGGTCCTCGCAGGCCTCTATAGTGTCCGAAACGAAGCACTGCAACTTTTTCCCACTGGTTGACGATTTTTATAGCAAAGAGGAAGTAAACACCCACAATCGCCCCTGCCACGATAGGAAGAGGTGAGCTCGTTGCACGAGCGACGAGAATACCGAGCAGTAATGACGCACAAAAGACCAGCAGACCGACGTTACTGAACTGATTGCGACGGAACACGGCTACCTCCTGTTACTTCCTGCTTCGAGCTTCTGATGAAACCTGTCGAAGAGCCTCGAGAAGCTCGTCGACCTTGATGCCTGCCGCACCTGCACGGGCGACAAACTCCGTCACCATCTGCGTAAGCTGACGCTTTCGTTCGTCCTTCGAGTACTGCACCTGACGCTCCGCCACGAAAGTACCTGTCCCCTGCTGTGTGTCGAGGACCCCAAGTAATTCCATCTCCCGATAGGCGCGAGCTACTGTATTTGGATTGATCGCAAGATCGACAGCCACGCGGCGAACGGTCGGCAGTTGCTGACCAATCCGCAGAGCTCCAATCGCAATCGCCGCCTGAACCTGGTCGATCAATTGTCGATAGACTGGCACACCACTGCGCGAATCCAGACGAAAACTGAACTCGGAGCTATCGGACTGATAGGGTGTTGCCATAATTGACAATGTACTAGTATACTAGTACATTGTCAATATAAATTTTTTCTGCAATATCTACATCACTGCCCGGGCCCCGCTCATGCTAAAGACATGAACGGGAACAATCGCAAAACGCAATCCGCTTACTACCTCCTGCTCCAAACTCCAAAGAGCCGCGAGCATCACTAACTTCGTGATAAAAAGCGGAACATGCACATTGCAGGCTCATGGATTCTGCTGCTCTTCATCATTCTTCTGGCAGTCGTTACTCTCGTGCTGTTGCATCTCACAGTGGTTGGCGAGATCCTCCACCAAAGAATCCCCGATCGGCCGCATCGACGTCTGCTTCTCGCTTCCGTCTCGTTCTTCATTACCTTTCTCGCCGCCCGGCTTCTCGTCTACTCCATCACGCACCACGTCGGGCCCTTCGGATACGTCATCGTCGGCGGAAGGCATATTCATCACCTCGTATGGGGAATCCTCCTGCTGTTGCTCAGCGGCTATGCCACGCTTGTCGAAGTTGGCACAGGAACCACTCCTGCCTCCATCTTCTTCAGTCGGCTGCTCTCGATCGCCTATGGCGCAGGCGCCGCACTCACCCTCGACGAGTTCGCCATCTGGCTCAATCTCGATCCCAACGCCTACTGGTCTGCTCAGGACCGCGAAAGCATCGACGCTATCATTCTGTTCGGCGCGCTTCTCGCCATCGGAACCTGGGGAGCGCCTCTGCTGCGCAAAGCTCGAGAAAACTCCGCAAATGCGCCCCAAAAGTAGGATTGCCCCTCTCCGGTTTCAGTGCAAAATTGGATGAAATACATCGCAAATCGAATCTGAGGACGACCCAGTTTTATGGAAATTGAGGTTCCGGAACACCCCATCACCACCTGGAAAGAGTTTTTCATCCACATGGGCACCATCGTGCTCGGGGTGCTGATCGCCATCTCGTTCGAACAGACCGTGGAGTGGATGCATCATCGTCATCAGCGCCATCAGCTTGTCGAAGACATGCACGACGAGGCCGAAGAGAATATTCGGATCATCGAGGAAGATACCAGGCTGCTCCATCAGGAGCTTGCAACATTACGTTCGGTTGCCGATCGGCTGAACAGCGCTAGGGTGAATAAAGGCTATATTTCCATCGATCTGGCGAACGAACTCAACCCGCAGTCGCAGGTCGAAAATATGACGTCGCCCTCGCGGGGAACCTGGGCTGTTGCGCGCAATGCTGGATTGGTGCCGCTATTGAAGCATGAACAGGCACGGATCTATACGCGTCTGGACTTCGAGGCCGAACAGGAACTCAAGGCCGAAGATGAAGCCACTCTGCGCTATAACGACCTTGGCGCTATCCTGGACACGCATCAAGCTACAGGTGGCTCACGCTATCAACTTCGTTTCTCGGTTGCCGATCGCGATCTGGCATCCCAGAAGCTCCACAGCTACATGATGGCTCAGTCGGTTGTACTCACTCGGTTGGGGTTCTGGAAGGGCGCCAGCGAGGCCGTTGTACATGGTGTCAAGACAGAAGAAGAGATGATGCCTTATCTTGCCGAAGCCGTTAAAAAGGCGGCGCCATAAGCGCCGCCTTTTATCTCCCACCGCAAACTACTTTTCGCTGGGGCTATCGTTTGCGGGCAAGTCTCCTAACGCATACTGAATCCCGGCCAGCAGATGCTCCATGATGGGCGTCATGGCATAGATGTGTTCGCTATGGCCGAGCGCCATATAGAAAACACGTCCTTTCTGCTCATGCCGAATCCAGCTGAGAGCGTAGTCGCCATCGGTGCGCTTCGTCGCCGCCGGTTCCTTTGCCTTGTCGGCATCGCTCATCTTTGCATAGTCGACACTAGTCAGCACATGAACCCGCTTCCGCGAGAACGAGTCTTGCGCGAAGGTGTAGATCTCGTCGTGGATCGTAAATGGCCCATGAAACATCTGGTTCAACGGGCTCTTGGGATCGTCGATCTTGACCGTAATTTCCTGCGGATAAACCCAGTGGAATTTGAAATAACCGCCGATCATGATGTCGAAGTCCGGCCATGTGCCCGTAGGCGCAGGCCCCGACGTGTGATAGCTGTCGCCAGCAGCGTGGATACCTGCCAGTCCCTTGCCTTCGCGTACGAATTCGAGCAGTGCCTTCTTGCGCGCCTCGGTTGCAACCGGATCCTTTGGATCGTCCAGAAAGCCCAGCGTCGTATTGTCGAGGAAGATTGCGTCATACCCTGCAAGGTTTTCGGCGGTAATCTGTGCGGGGTCGTAGGTAATCGTTGTGGACCATGCACCTGTCTTTTCGCCGAGCTCCTTCACCGTCTCGGCGGCCAGCGGAATCGATGAGTGCACAAAGCCGGACGCATGCGCCAGCACCAGTACCTTACGGGCCTTCTTCGGCTTTGCATATGCTTTCGACGGCAGGTTGTCCAGCATGGCAACGTAGTCTTCAAGCTGCGGCTTCTGGATCTGCACGCCATCCTGAATGCTCTGCTTCCGTGGAGGACTCGGAAGAGTCTTCTCCTTCAGTTCTGCCGTTGACAAGGCATTCCCGCTCTGCGCCATCGCCTGGAAGCAGCTCACGGCAAACATGGCAGCAATCGATAGGACCAGTTCTCCCCTGCGAAAACGAGGGGACCGCAACAGTTGTCTCATAAGCCTCCTGGAAAACACCACCAAGGATAATCGATAACGGCATCGGCTGCGTCTAAGCGTAAGCGATGAGCCGTTAACGTCTTTCTAAATAGCAATGAACCTCTATCGAACCATCTCGCTTCTGTGCGTTGTTGTACTTCTTGTGCAGGCTCAGGATATCGATTCCCAGACTACCCAAAATCCTGCGGCCTACAATCTCAAGGTTTCCGTAGATGAGGTTGA
The DNA here is from genome assembly GCF_014274685.1 of Edaphobacter sp. 4G125. NCBI lineage: Bacteria > Pseudomonadati > Acidobacteriota > Terriglobia > Terriglobales > Acidobacteriaceae > Edaphobacter > Edaphobacter albus. The sequence goes on along the minus strand of NZ_CP060393.1, from coordinate 3,748,134 downwards.
GCTCACTTTCCACGCCACCGATCCGCAAGGCCTCTCCGTTAATGATCTTCGCCTCGATGAACTTCACATCCTCGACAACGGCCGTCCACCTCGGCGCACTGTTCTCTTCGAAACTCTTCGCGACCTTCCTATCCGTGCTGGCATCCTCATCGACACCAGCTCCTCCATGGAGCAGAACCTTCCGTCCGACCAAGCTATCGCTGTCGCTTATGTCCGGCGCATTCTTCAGATGAAGACCGATCAGGCATTTGTTATGGATTTCGGTCGCCGGTTTCAAATGCGCCAAACATGGTCCAACAATCCTGATGTCCTAACCTCGGCGATCCATCAGACTCGTATCTTTCCCTCGACGACTGCAATCCTCGATACCGTCTACGCCGTGTGTCGCTACCAGTTTGGCAAGCTCGATCATGCCGCCAGCGGTAACTTCATCCTGCTTTTCTCTGACGGAGAAGACGACGCTTCCTTTCTCTCCCTAGAGGCAGCAGTCAATATGTGCCAGCAGACGAACACCGCCATCTATGCCTTCCATGCTGAATCAAACTCCGGCTCGACAGGAACTGCCACCCTTGCCCAACTCGCCTCTCAAACAGGAGGCCGTGTCTTCCGCGACAGCATCTCGGCTTCCGAAATCGACGACGACCTCCATCTGATCGAGGCAAATCTTCGTAACCAATATCGATTGATCTATAACCCTACTGAACTCAAACGTGATGGAACGTTCCACCGTATCGTCGTTGTGCCTCCAGAACGCATAGCCCGTATCAATGTTCGCTCTGGGTACTATGCGCCATCTCGCTGAAGCTTATGGGATGGACGGACGAAACTGTCTTATCGGCCGTGCGAGGGATCATCAGAGATGGCGACGCTGAGATCGAGATCGACGACTCCGGCGATGACACAATCATTATTTGCGGCGTAGGTCTTGGCGCAGGCGTGGGTGATCTTCGGCCGGCGTGGAGACTGTGCATACTGCCATACATCGATGTTGGGAGTTCCGGCAGCGGCGATGGGTGGCGGATTGAGAGTGCAGCCGTTCGAGGGCGGGCAGGCATCCTGGTAGACGAAGAGCGCGACCGAGTGCAGGTGTTTTGCTGCGATCTGCTCGCGGACGTCCTGCGCTGTAGTGATGGTTTTGCCGGGATCATCCTCGACAGGCTGGCCGCTGAGGTAGATGCCGGGTTTGTACGTCGATGCCGCGATAGCCTCAGTCCAGCTTAAGAGATATGCTGCCTGTTCAGGAAGTAGTCGGCCACCCTCTTCCTGGTCGAGAAAGATAATGCTTCCGTCGGGAAAGTGCTCGCGTCGGGCTGCGAGGATGGCTGCTGCTGCATCCTGTTTGCCGAGCTTGGCAGGAGAGATTTTGCGGCGGTTTGCCCGTATGATCTCGGCGTCGAGTCGGCCATTGAAGAGAACTAGAAAGCCAAATTTATTTTTGTGCAAGATCTCGCGCTTGCCCTGCCAATCATTTGTTGTTTCGCCAGGAGGATTATTCAGCCAGTAGCCAGTGAAGGAAAAATGCTGCTTCAATGCAGGCAGTGCAGCATCGCCGGGGTAGTGATTGCGGTCGAAACCCAGCGAAGGTCGCGGATTCTGGGCCAGGATCTGTTGAGAGAAGGCGAGGGCGAGCGTGGCCAGGCCGAGTGTAAGGATCGAAAGATTATGGCGTACCGGTCTTCTTTTCTCAGAGTTCATCGCATAGCTATGCTAGCTTTTCTTTAGAGAGCCCGATAGACAAGAAGACAAATAGGAGCGAATCGGATGAGTGTTACGGCAACAGATCCGCGTTATCCCATTGGAAAATTTGAGCAGCCCGAAACCATCACTCCCGAGGAACGTTTGAATGCAATTGCAACGCTGGCCGAGCTACCGGAGAATTTACGCAATGCAGTGGAAGGGTTGAGTTCAGGGCAGTTGAACACTCCGTATCGCGAGGGAGGTTGGACGGTACGGCAGTTAGTCCACCATGTTGCGGACAGCCACATGAATGCTTTTATCCGCGTTCGGCTGGCGTTGACGGAAGATTGGCCGACGATCAAGCCGTATGATCAGGCAGCATGGGCGAAGTTGCATGATTCCGTGGCCCCGATCGAGTGGTCGCTCGAACTGATTGAGAGCCTTCACGCCCGTTGGGTCATGCTGCTGCAGTCTTTTACGGAGGAGCAGTGGAAGCGTGGGTATCGACATCCGGAGAGTGGAGAGACGATGCTGGATGTGGCTACGTTGCTGTACGCGTGGCATTCGCGCCATCACGTTGCCCACATTACTCATCTGCGCACGAAAGAAGGCTGGTAGATCACGATGAGTTTGATACAGATAGCAGAAAACAGCGAGCAGATTGCTCGCTGTTTTTCGGTCATGCATCAGCTTCGTCCGAAGCTCCGGGAAGAAGAGTTCGTAGCGCGCATTCAGCAACAGCAGCGCGAGGGTTATCGTCTGGCCTTCCTTGAGTCTCAAGGGAAGATCGTGTCGGTTGCCGGATTTCGGGTGATGCATGTGCTTTGGAGCGGCAAGACGCTCTATGTGGACGATCTGATTACGGATGAGGCAATGCGCTCGCGTGGCTTTGGTGAACAGATGATCGCATGGCTGGTAGCTCGTGCCCGCGAAGAGGGATGCGAGACCTTCTCGCTGGATTCAGGGACACACCGGCAACAAGCACATGCCTTCTACTTCCGCCAGGGATTGCGGATTACCGATTTTCACTTCCAAACACAGCTTTAAAGTGTGGTAGCGTTCGGCTATGCCTTTAACCTGTGATGCCGGTTCGACGGGCAGCAGAGCGCGTAAGCCAGCCGAGGAGCAGTTGCCGGAGAAGATCTCCTCCTCCATTGCGGACTTTCTCCTGGAGTATCCCGCCGCGGTGATTCTCGAAGATGGCCGTGTCGTCTTCGATATGCGTTCGGCGAAGTACCGTCTCGATACGGAGCATGGTCGGTGCACGCTCCATCTTTGGAGTGAAGAGGCAAATTTTGTGCGCCGGGTGATGGCAGCCGAAAGGCGGAAGGGCTCGCTGCGGTTGTCGGTGTTGCGCTTTGGACAGACGAGATCGCAGACGCTTGAGATAGTTGCCGAGCGAGAGCGCAGGACTCCCTCTACACGCGAGGCGACGCGAGTGAAGTATCTTCGCGTGCTGGCGAGAGTTCTGGCACGAGCTTTTCCGCATTGGAAAGTGGATGGATTGCGGACTGCGATGGATCTGGAGAAGAGTTTCGGTCCGGAATACGCTCGCGGTGTGTTGGTGCAGGGGCAAAGTGCATGGGCCGTAATTGCGGTCAACCCAGAGGAGACGCAGGCGACGATTGACGGCATTCTGACGATCGGCATCCTGTGGCTGGAACACTGTCGGTCTACAGGCGATGGCCGACGCGTATGGCAGGGGTTGAAAGTGATCGTTCCACAGGGAGCAGGAACCCTTACGGCAACCCGTATGCGATGGCTCAATCCACGAGCTGCGCAGTGGGAGCTGTGGGAGCTGGATTCGCAGACGGAGGAGTTGGAGCCGCGCGAGACGAATGATACCGGCAACATCGCAACGCGACTGATTCATGCACCGGATCACAATGCCGTGCGCGAGCGTTTTGCTATGGCAATCGAGCGTGTCATGTCGTTGGTACCCGAAGCGATGCGGATGCAGGTAGAGATCATCATTGCGAATAGTGCTGAGGTTTTGTTTCTACTGCATGGGCTGGAGTTCGCGCGCATTCGCGCAGGATATGCGGGGAACTCGTTCAACGTGCAGGAAGCGATTACCTTTGGCGCGGGTGCAAATGAGACAGCATTGACTTCGGACAATGAGGGGATGCTGCGTGAACTGGTAGCGCGTCTCTTTGAGCGGCGGCAAGCAGAGGGTGACAAGCGCGATCCGCTGTATCGGATGCAGCCGGAACGATGGCTCGAAAGCGTGTTGCGACGCGACCTTGAGCCGCTCGATGCGCATCTCGATGCCAGGCATGTCTACACGCAGGTTCCGGCTTTTGTCGGTGGAGATCGCGGCATGCTTGATCTGCTGGGCGTGTTGCGGGATGGTCGTCTTGCCGTTATGGAGCTGAAGGCCGAAGAAGATCTGCATCTTGCCCTGCAGGGGCTGGACTACTGGATTCGTGTGCGCTGGCATCATCTTTGTAGGAACAATAATGTTGGCTCGTGTGAGCTTCAGCGAGCTGGTTATTTTGGCGGAGTCGTTTTGTCGCCGCTCGCTCCAAAGCTTTATCTCGTGGCTCCGGCGTTGAGGGTGCATCCGGCGACGGAGATTGTGTTGCGCTATCTGTCTCCTGAGGTCGATTGGGAGCTGGTGGCTTTGGATGAGCGCTGGCGACGCAAGGTGAAAGCGGTCTGGCGCAAACGAAGTACGGATCGTCGTGAGGTGTAAGCAGGCCTGGAGGTGCGGAAGTGCGCTTATTCTATGCAATCGTGTTTGCCGCTCTTATATGTGGAGCATTTGCCGAAGCCAAGACGGTAACGATGGGAGAGGCAGATAACCATACTTCGGTTGCGCTGAATCAAGGGGACACGCTTGTGGTGGAATTACCCTCGACGCTTCCGGGGCAATACAGATGGGTTTCGCATCTTGCCAAAGGAGGGGCCTTGAGCCCGCAGGGAGATTCGCTGATTCCTGCTAGAGGTGAGAACGGGAATAAGGGTGAGGGGAGACAGCAGTTCCGCTATAACGCCGCACTGGTTGGAGAGACAACATTGCACCTTGCTTTTGAGATTGAGAAAAAGCAAGCAGGCGTTGTATCGGTAACCTCCCGTTTCTTGGTGCAGGTGCGGGTGTCCTCGGGTGCTCCCGCGCCAGGGGATGCAGTTCTGATCGGTCGCTATAAAGGAACGTTGCCGTGTGCGGATTGCAGCGGGCTCGACACAGAACTGCGGTTATATGCGAAGAGTAAGTTTGATATGACCGATGCGTTTTATGTGGAGACGAGCACCTATCGCGCCACTCGCAACGGAGATGTTTCCTACAGCGATCGCGGTTTGTGGACCGTGCTGAAGGGAAGCGCAGTGGACCCGAATGCCACGGTGTATCAGCTCAATCCAGATAAGCCTTCCGAAGCGCAGGCGTATCTTCTGAAGCAGAATGGGGCAGCGCTGGAATCGTTGGATCGTGGACTGAAGCCGATTAACACGAAGATGAACCTGACGCTCAGGAGAGTGCAATGAAGGTCCAGCGATTAGCAAGGTGGATTGGCTTTGCGGTTCTGCCGAGCGTTCTTTGTGTTGCTATGGAAGCCAAGGCTCCTGCGAAGAACGCGCACACCGGATGGAAGCTGGTGTGGAACGATGAGTTCAATGGACCCGATGGCAGCCCTCCTGATCTGGCGAAGTGGACCTACGATACTGGCGGACGCGGATGGGGAAACAAAGAGCTGGAGAGCTATACCTCGCGTCTCGAGAACGTACAGCAGCGTGGCGGAAACCTTATAATCACGGCCCGAAAGGAAAGTTACACAGGGCTGGATGGGATTGAACGGCCCTATACTTCGGCGCGGATTAAGACGCAAGGCGTTTTCGCGCAGACTTATGGACGGTTTGAGGCGAGGATGCAGCTTCCGCTGGGGAAAGGCATCTGGCCTGCGTTCTGGATGCTCGGCGAGGACGTTAAGACAGCATCGTGGCCGGCTTGTGGCGAGATCGACATGATGGAAAATATCGGCGAACCGGATGTGATCTACAGCACGCTGCATGGGCCGGGATACAGCGGAGCGAAAGGGATCTCGCAGAGGTTTTTGTTGCCTGCAGGAGAGGCTGTCAACACCGGCTTTCATGTCTATGCGGTGGAGTGGACGCCGAATGACATCAAGTTTTTCTTCGATGACAAGTTGGTTGTGGAGCGCACGCCGAAGGACCTCCCTGCCGGGACGAAATGGGTCTACGACCATCCTTTCTTTCTCATCCTGAATGTTGCGGTTGGAGGAGCGTGGCCGGGGAATCCGGATGAGACGACGACGTTTCCACAAAAGATGCTGGTGGATTACGTGCGGGTGTATTCACGATAGCCGAGCGGCGGTCAGTCGCAGTAGGCGGCCTCGGTTAGCAGCGTTGTGTCGTCGTCCTGAACGGGTGCTGTGTCTGCTTCGTCGGGTAAGTTCTGGTGGGTTTCGAAGAACTGCTCGACGGCGGCGATGACTGCGTTTCCGTTTTTGGACTCGAAGATCTGCTTGCGGAGAGCTCCTCCGCCGGGGACTCCGTGAGTGAACCAGGCGGCGAACTGCTTCATCTTGCCGACAGCGTCACGGTTGCGTTTTTCACGAGCGATTTGACCAGAGGCAATGATGGCTTCCGCACGCGCGGCCTCAGCAGCCTCTTCGAGAGCGATCTCATCGACCAACATCTGGAAGTAGGTGCGGATCATGCGGTAGCGATCTTCGTTGGTGGGATGATCGTAGGTGCCGATGCCCGATGCTTCCTTAGATGCGGTGTACTGTGCAATCTGGCGGAAGATCCACGGATTAGCAGGCGCAGTGCGGCCGATCATCACGGCGTCGCATCCTGTCTTTTCAACCATGGCTGCGGCGTCTTCAGGAGTGCGAATGTCGCCGTTGCCGATGACGGGGATTTTGACCGCGCCTTTGACGGCGGCGATGTACTCCCAGCGGGCCTGGCCGGTGTAGCCGTCCTCGCGGGTGCGGGCGTGGAGAGCGCAGGCGTTCAGGCCGCAGTCCTCTGCCATCTTCGCCAGCTCGACGCAGACGATGTGGTTGTCGTTCCAGCCCATGCGGAACTTGACGGTGAAGGGAATCGTAACAGCGGCGCGTATTGCCTTGAAGATGCGTTCGATCTGCGGCAGGTCTTTCAGAAGACCGGAGCCGCCGTTGCAGGCAACCACTCGCTTGGCGGGGCAGCCGAGGTTGAGGTCGACGATGTCGAAGCCAGCGTCCTGGACGATGCGAGCCGAGTCCGCGAGAGTCTCAGGATTCGAGCCAAAGAGTTGCGCAGAGATGGGGTGCTCGTCGTCGTAGTAGGTGAGATAGCGCTTGCGCTTGGTCTCGCGCATGCGAGAAAGGCCATCGGCTGAAGTGAACTCGGTCATGATGAGTCCGCAACCGGATTGCTGGTTGGTGGTTTCTGCTTCGACTCCTGTGGTGTCGGAAGCGAACCGCGGGTCCTTCGACTTCACTTCTTCGTCGCGCCGCTCAGGATGACAATTTTGTGATGATGACGTGAATTGGCTGGCGTTCTTGATGAAGCGGCGGAAGACGGTGTCGGTGACTCCGGCCATAGGAGCCAGCACTGTGGCCGGTGCTATGGTGACGCTTCCGACGGTGAAGCTGGCGGGCACACGAGCATGGGCAGGCATCGCGTGTTCGACGGGCGAGTCCCACTTCTTCTGCTCGAGTGTGTAGCGCTTCTTCATCGTGATCTAGTTGCCTTCTTTTTTATGGCTTTCTTTGCAGTTTTCTTTGCCGTCTTTTTTGATGACTTCTTTGCAGGTTTGCGTCGCTCTTCTTTGGGGAGCGAGGCGACATAAGCCTTGGATTCGAGGAGCAGCTTCGTGTTGCCGGGAGCGGCGATATTGGGAACCACAACCCACTCGCGCATCGTTCGTTTACCCATGACAAGGAACTGAAACTCACTGTCGGCGGCGATCAATTCGGCGATGCGAGTTTCAGGAAGCTTCAAGGCAGCGCTCTCGTCAGGACGGGTGAAGGCGAAGATCTTTCTGTCGACCATGAGACAGCCGTGGCCGCGATCGATTTCAGCGGTCGAACCGGAGATTCGCCGGGCAAGGTCTGCTGCGAGCTGCTGACGGAGGTTCATGGGAGGCTCCGATAATGGGCTGATTTTTATACATTACAAAGGCCTCCAGACGGAGGCCTTTGTAATGTAGCGCTTTACTCCGCTTACTTGGCTGCCGCTTTGCCTGCGTCGGACTGGGCGAATTTGCGACGGAAGCGCTCGACGCGTCCGGCGGTGTCGACCAGCTTCTGCTTGCCGGTGAAGAACGGGTGGCAGGCGGAGCAGATTTCGAGGACGATGTCGCCCTTGTGTGTGGAGCGCGTCTCAAAATGAGTGCCGCAGGCGCACTTCACGGTGATGGTCTCGTACTTCGGGTGGATTCCTTCTTTCGGCATATCGGTCCTTTCGCAAGGCGTTCTTTACGCTTGCGTTTTGAGATTGGCTTGTACTGGTTCGCGGATCGCTTGCAACGGTGTGATCACGTTACATCGATGTGCCTGTCGCGATGCCGGTGTGGCAAGTTCTTTCTATTTTAGCATCTTCCGGCGGTTGTCTTAGGACGCCGATGGAATCGACCCCCCCTCCCCCAAAGTTGCGCAAAGTATTCCATTTAAAAGACTTAGCTCGGTACTTCGACCGCAAGATACTCAAAACAAATGGGTTGACAGCCAAAGTACTAATTCGAAAGGAGACGGAGATCTCTTTCTGATTCTATTTTAGCGGAGCAAGGTGGGTAAATCCGCATCGTTTGGAGGCTGATTTCTAGAGTGTAAGTGATTTCGATTGAGCTTGATGCGGGTTTTGAAGGAGGAAGAGAGGGCTTGACAAGGGTCTTCCGCTGGGTGTTCTGCAAATACAGAATTTTCCCCATTCAACTCGCTGGGCTCGATCAGAGCAGGCTGCCTCGATTGTGCTCAGGAGCTCAGGATGAGGGAAGGAATAAAATCGCAATTCTGTTCGGTTCTGTAGACGGTATTTTCTTGTGAGAGAGAAGCAGGTTCTTCCACTACGGCGGCAGAGCCGCCTCTGGCCGAAACAACACGGTTGGGGTGGGGAATAGACATTTTTTTTTCCATAGATGTGAGTTGGATTCGCACAGGTAGAGGAGTTGCCAGTGCTGCGATACTGGTAACACCGATGGCTGAGGTTTGTGCAATCTGCGAAGGTGCGGGGCTGCGCGTGGTGGAGCGCGATGGGCAAAGGTTTGCCCAGGAGTGTGTCTGCCGGATTCAGCAGCGCGCACAGCTTCGGTTGAGGCGGGCGGGGATTCCTCGCAGATATGAGCACTGCACGCTGGAGAGCTATGAGACGAACTTTCCTTCGTCGCATCGTTCGCTTGGGCCGGCTCTGCTGCGGGCGAAGAAGTTTGTCGAGAGCTATCCGCTGGAGACGGACGGCACCGGGCTGTTGCTGACAGGTTCGATTGGTGTAGGGAAGACGCACCTGGCGGTGGGGATTTTACAGGCTCTGATCGATAAAGGTGCGACGGGATTGTTTTTCGATTACCGCGATCTGCTGAAACAGGTGCAGAACAGCTACAACCCGCAAGTCAGGGAGACAGAGCTGGAGATTCTGCGGCCGGTGTTTGATGCCGAGGTGCTAGTGCTGGACGAACTGGGTGCGGCCAAGCCTACGGATTGGGTGTGGGACACGGTCGCGCACATCCTGAATACGAGATACAACGATCGACGGACGACGATTATTACGACGAACTATCCCAACCTGGGACCGCTGGTTGTAGGCGGAGATGGAGCGGCGCGCCTGCGCGAAGAGACGCTGGGGGACCGGATCGGCGAGCGGATGCGGTCGCGTTTGCAGGAGATGTGTGTCGTGGTGGAGATGCAGGGGCAGGACTTCCGGCAGAAGGTGAAACGGGCGAGCTTCGCGTAGGGAAAGGGCGTTGTTCTGCCCTGATTTACATGACGGTGGCGAGCAGGATGAGTCCGGCGGTAACGGCGGCAATGCGGTAGGCGTAGTCAGCAGCCCGCGAGAAGGATGTTGTTTGAGTCGCCGGGGCATCCACGAACGCAGCGACAGGTCGAATCTGCGCGAGAGGACTCTTGTCGTCTGCTGTCTTGTCAGTCCGGAAGCCGATTGGGGGAGTCATGGCTCGCTCACTTCTCCTGCTGCTATAGCAGTAGATGTCCGTCTATGACCCGATGATGCACCAGGAAGTTGTTCCTGGCGATGAAAATCCGACTAAGTTTTGCCATACGAAGTCTTGGTGGTTCCTTGCCGGGCCGGTGGCGAAGGCTGCGGTATAAAATTTCGGCCATGAGCGACCAGAATCCGAGACCAGACGAGACAAAAACCTCGAAGCCGCAGAAAGACCTTTCCGTTGACCCGCTGACGGCTCCGTCCCCGGAGATGTTTGCCCCTCCGCCAGCCCGTTCGGGTGGGATGCCGCTGTCGGCGTGGCTGATTGCCGGAGCGGTGGTGCTGGCGATTGTGGCCGGACTGCTGTTGGCAGGGCATCGCAAAATCCCTGCAATCACCGGCATCCGCCCGCTCGACTCGTATGCAGCCAATCTTCCGCTTACGCAGTTGCAGATGAGCGAATCGACGAGCCTCTCGGGAGGGAAGTCGACGTTTGTCGATGGCCATATCCGGAATTCGGGTGCGGCGACGGTGACGGGAGTGACGGTGCAGGTGCTGTTTCGCAACGAGGAGCAGATGCCTCCGCAGATTGAGACACTTCCGCTGGCCTTGATCCGGACACATGAGCCTTATGTGGATACCCAACCGGTCAGTGCGGCTCCGTTGAAGCCGGGAGATGAGCAGGAGTTTCGCTTAATTTTTGAGTCGATTCCGGCGAACTGGAACATGCAGATGCCGGAGATCCGGGTGATCGGGGTGGAAAAGAAGTAACGCGGTGAAGTTCTGCCTGTCGGTCACTCAGAAATAGTTACCGGGCAGCCGGAAGAATTTGCAGGCATCAAAAGAGCAACGCATTTCTTCTCTGTAGGGTGAAGGATTTAGTTCTATTGTTTTCAATTGTTTACCTCCTTTTTCTGGTTTGGCATAGGAGATGCTCTTATCAGGGGTACACGGGCGTCTGAAACGGCAGACGCAGTGTATGAGGAGCGAAAACATGATGAAAACCGGAACTCGATTTGGTCTCTCAGTTGTAGTACTCGGCACGGCGATGGGTATGAGCGCACTGGCTCAATCGGCGACGCAGTCCACCCCGGATCAGAATCAGAACGCACCACAGGCTCCAAGCAAGATGAGCGTCGATGACAGCTCAACGTATGCCACCGGTAAGCCGCTAGCGCCAGAGTCTAAGGAAGGGTTCTGGGGACACCTGAATCCGCTGGCCCGCAAGAAGTGGGTTCACAGGCAGGTGGATCCGATCAAGGACCGGACCAACGAACTGGATCAGCTGCAGGCAAAGAATGCCAATGATATTCGCGACGTAGATTCGCGCGCTACGGCCGGAATCAACAAGGCGCAGAGCGCAGCCGATCTTGCCGATCAGCACGCGACGGACGCTTCGAACCGCGCTAATGCAGCCCAGACAACAGCTACCAACGCAAGCAACCGTGCAACTTCGTTGAACACCACGGTCAGCAATCTGGATCAGTACCAGGAGGTTTCCGCGACCTCGGTGAAATTTGTCTCCGGCCGCACGACACTGGGTCCGAAGGCAAAGGCTGATCTCGATGACGTAGCGGCCAAGCTAGCGAACGAGAAGGGTTACATCATTGAGGTACAGGGATATAGCCGGTCTGGCGTGCAGACGTCGCAGGCAATGGCTGATTCCGTGGTTCGTTATCTCGTAACCGAGCACCAGGTTCCCGTCTACCGGATTTACCGGACTGGAATGGGAAGAAATACGGCTAAGTCAGTCGATGGCGAAAAGGCTGTCACTAACGGTGTCCGCGTGACGTTGCTGCACAACAGCCTGGCAACGATGGACTCCAATTCTGCATCCAACAGATTACCGTCTTCGCCCCAGCAGTCTTCACACACGGGCGTAAGTGCGCCACCCGAGACAAATCAGTAAAAGTAGCCCTCCCCCAAAAGGGCGGCATGGATTTGTTCTGTGTCGCCCGCAAGTTTAGCGGTTTGTCGGAGAGCGGCCTAGATCGCTCCCACAATAGACTCTCCTAACCAGAGAGAACCAAGGCAGATTGGCCCCTCACGCGAGGGGCCGTTTTTTTTAATGATTTGAAACCTAATGGGGAGGAAGAACCAAGGGAGAGCCAGTTGCAAGTTATATAAAAATGCTAGGCCACCGCGTTATGGATTGCAATGATTTGTTCAAGCATGCCCCGAAGATGGTTCAGGTGCAAGGCATTGGCACCGTCGGATTTAGCGTGTGGAGGGTCGTTGTGAACCTCGAGGAAGACACCATCTACTCCTGCGGCGACTGCGGCACGAACGAGGACGGGGATAAATTCTGGCTGGCCACCTGAGACTCCGTTGGCGGCGGAAGGCGTTTGTACAGAATGAGTTCCGTCGAAGACGACGGGGGCAAAGGCCCGCATGATGGGGAGTGACCGCATGTCGACGACGAGGTTGTTATAGCCAAAGCTGGCTCCACGTTCCGTAAGTGAGACCCGGTCGCAGCCGCTGTCACGCACTTTTTCGACGGCGTGGCGCATATCGGCAGGAGCGACGAACTGGCCTTTTTTGATGTTGATAGCCCGGTTATGCTGCTTTGCCGCAGTGGCCGCAGCGATCAGCAAGTCGGTCTGGCGGCAGAGGAAGGCAGGGATCTGGAGGAGATCGACGGCTTCGGCTACACGTGGGCAATCTTCGGCGGTGTGGACGTCGGTGAGGACAGGCAGGCCGGTAGTTTCGGAGATAGTACGCAGGATGCGGGTACCTTCCTCGACACCGGGGCCACGGAAGCTGTGGATCGAGGTGCGGTTCGCCTTATCGTAGCTGGCCTTGAAGATATAAGGGATGCCGAGATCAGAGGTGATGCGCTGAATAGAGTCAGCCATCATGCGGGCGTGTTGTTCGGATTCGATGACGCAGGGGCCGGCGATGAGAAAGAGCTTGCCGCGGCCTACGGAGATGTTGCCGATTTCGAAGGGATGATTCACGGATTCAATTTTAGCGAGTCAGCAAGCCAGAAAGTTAGAGAAGAAGTTCCCAATCCTGGGAGATGAGGTTCTTGCCAAAGCTCTGATGAGGCTTTTCCTGGAGTAGACGATAGCCTTCTCCCTCGTAGATGCGTCGTGCGGAGGTGAGGACGGAGTTGGTCCACAGGACGATACGTTTATAACCCGCGCTATGAGCGAAAGCAGTGCACTGCTGCACGAGGGTGCGACCGAGTCCCAGGCCACGAGCGGAAGGCTCAACGAGCAGGAGACGCAGGCGCGCTGTGGTGGCGGGATCTGAGTCCTTATCTTTGACGAGGAAGACGCATCCGAGCCTTTCGCCGTTGCGTTCGGCGATCCAGCAGTGTTCACGTTCCGGATCGAGTTGATCGATAAAGTCTGCGGTGATGCGCGCTACGAGGGCTTCGAAGCGCGCGTCCCAGCCATATTCCTGGGAGTAGCGCAGGCCGTGTCGCTCGACGACCCAGCCCATGTCGCCGGGGCGATGCTGACGGAGGATAACCGGTTGAGCGGTGATGGAAGATGAGTCTGAACGTGGTTCCAGCAAGGACTGAATTGTGGCCATAGAGCGGGTGAGCTGGTCACATTGTTCGGCGGAAAGAGGTTGAAGCAATGCCTGGACCTGTTGTTTCGAGCGTTGATTCAAGGTTTCGAACTTTGTCTGTCCTGCCGCAGTGAGCGAGAGCAGATTTTGACGGCGATCGGACTTTGAAGAGTGGCGGCGAATCCATTTGGCGGAGGAGAAGGACCGGAGGATTCGGCTGAGATAGCCGAGATCGAGGCAGAGCTCGGCTGCGATCTCTGAGGCTGTCGGCTGATTCCGGTTGGCAATCTCATAAAGCACGCGCGCCTCAGCAAGAGAGAGTTTGCTCTGGAGCAGGTCTTCGTTGAGAGTGCCAAGAAGCCGCGTATAGAAGCGACTGAAGCGCCGGACGGATGCAATGTCGGATTCGGAAATAGAAGGGCGATTCATATTTGACATCGTCAATTAAATAAATTGACGATGTCAAATATATGGGAAAAGTCCTATGCTTTCAATGATTTTCCGAAATTTGTGAGAAGTAGGGTAAAGAAGGAAAGTCCGCGTCGCCCGTCTTCGCTGGTGGCTCGGCGGAAGATCTGCCAGAAGGAGGGTGTCTTTTTCTCCTGTCGATGCTGGTCGGAGCTTTGACGCATTGCATCGGTAAGGGGAGCGAGTACCTTTGGATCGAGCGATGCGAAGATCTTTCCCAATTCGAGCAAATTGAGTAGAGCATCTTTGCCTTCAGGAGTGTTCGCAGCCTCGGCAAGCTGGCCGGCGATCTTGTCGCGGGCATAGATGAGTCCGTGGATTGCGTCGAGGGTACCGTTTTCATGCGCAGCCTGGAGGATGTCGTAGACGACGAGGAGAGCTTCGGCGTGTTCGCGCGGAGCGCTGGCGAGGCGGCGTTCCAGCTCAAGGTGGGGATCAACGGGTTGCGGCTTGAAGGAGAGAGGGACGGCCATATTTCAGCTCCAATACAGGGATTCTTCGATGCGTTCAAGGTGACGGCAAGTAATCCATTCAGACTTTGGTGGATGTGATCTGCACTAATTTGTCTTCGGGGCGTGTGCCGGGAAGGTGGTAGTCGGGGCGGGCCCATTTGCGTTCGATCTCGACGCCGTTCTGCGGTGTGCGAGTTGCGAGGCGAAAATTTCCGGGACCAAGAGGGCCTCGGTTCTTCCTGCCCTTGCGACCGGTGTCGTCTTGTTCAGGAAGGACCTCCATAGAGACTGCGGATTCTTTGAAGGCAGGGGTATGAGTGGCGCGGTCAGTGTGACTACTGGTGAGTTCGTTGACCGGCTCTTTGACGGAGTTGAGGGTCATGTAGAGCTGCTTGCCATGGACGCGGTCGGTGACGAGGGCCTGAAGCTGGACTTCGCCATAAGGAGAACGCAGGCGGACGTAGGTGCCTGTGGTGATGCCGCGTTCGGCGGCGAGCTCTGGAGAGACCTCGACGAAGTTCACGGGTGTCATCCTGCGAATGCCGGGAGTGCGACTGGTCATCGAGCCTTGTTCGAAGTGTTCGAGCAGGCGGCCGTTATTGAGGTGGAGATCGTAGGTCTGATTGCGTTCCTCGGACGGCGGAATGTATTCGATGGGATAGAAGCGAGCTTTGCCGTCGGGAAAGTTGAATTCTTTGGTGAAGAGGAGCGGGGTATCGGTGCCGTCGGGGTGTACGGGCCATTGCAGGCTCTTGAAGCCTTCAAGACGCTCGTAGGTGACACCGGACAAAAGTGGGGTGAGGGAGGCGATCTCGTCCATGATCTCGGAGGGGTGGGTGTAGTGCCACTTTGCGCCGAGGCGGTTGGCGATGAGCTGGATGATCTCCCAGTCGGCTTTGGATTCGCCGATGGGATCGAGGGCTTTGTAGATGCGCTGGATGCGGCGCTCGGTGCTGGTGAAGGTGCCGTCTTTCTCAAGCGAGGCGGCTGCGGGAAGAACGAGGTTGGCGTAGCGGCAGGTCGCGGAGAAGTTGATGTCCTGGACGACGAAGAACTCAAGCTCTGAGAGGGCTTTGGCGACATAGTTGGCGTTGGAGTCGGAGGTGATGGTGTCCTCGCCCTTGATGTACATCGCCTTGATCGTGCCTTCGAGAATGGCGTCGATCATCTGGTGATTATCTTTGCCTGTAGAGGTGGGGAGGGTGACGCTCCAGGCGGCCTCGAACTTCGCACGGATGGCTTCGTCATCAACCTTCTGGTAGCCGGGAAAGACGTCGGGCATAGAGCCTAAGTCGCTGGCACCCTGGACATTGTTGTGTCCGCGAAGAGGATAGGCACCGGCGTTGGGGCGCATGTAGTTGCCGGTGAGGAGGAGGAGATTGGAGAGAGCGGTGGCAGTGTCGGAGCCGCCGGTGTGCTGGGTGACTCCCATGGCGAAGAGGATGCAGACACCGTTGGCTGCTGCGATTTCATTAGCGACGGTGACGAGGGTGGGCTGCGGGATGCCGGTGACGCGCTCGGTGTGTTCGAGGGTGAAGGGCTCGAGAGACTTTTTGTACTCCTCGAAGTGGTTAGCCCACTGCTCGATGAACTTCGGCTGATGGAGGTTGTGGTCGAGGATGTACTTCGCGACACCGTTGAGCCAGACGGAATCGGTGGAGGGATTGGGGCGAAAGAAGAGGTCGGCACGCTCGGCCATCTCGTGCTTACGCAGGTCGGCGACGATGAGGCGAGTGCGTCCAAATTTGTGGGAACGCTTGACGCGGGTAGCGAGGACGGGGTGGTTTTCGGCGGGATTGGCTCCGATGATGAGGACGAGGCCAGCGCGTTCGATATCGGCGATGGAGCCGGAGTCGCCGCCGTACCCGACCGTGCGCTGAAGACCTTTGGTTGCGGGATTCTGGCAGTAGCGGGCGCAGTTGTCGATGTTGTTGGTGCCGATGACGGCGCGGGCGAGCTTCTGCATCAGGTAGCTCTCCTCGTTTGTGCACTTGGAGGATGCGATGAAGGCGAGAGCGTCGGGGCCGTGTTGCTTTTTGATGGTGGTGAACTTCTCTTCGATCAGGTCGAGCGCTTCGTTCCAGGAGATCTCGACGAAGGTGTCGTCTTTGCGAAGAAGGGGTTTGACGAGACGATCGTCTGCGTTGATGTGTCCCCAGGCGAACTTACCTTTGATGCAGGTGGAGATGCCGTTCGCGGGGCCGTGAGAGGGTTCGATTTTGAGGATGTGACGATCGCGTGTCCAGACTTCGAAGGAGCATCCGACGGCACAGTAGGTGCAGACCGTTTTGGTGCGTTTGACACGGGCGTGGCGCATCTCGGATTCGATATCGGAGATGGCGAGGATAGGACTGTAGCCGATGGGAGGTTCGACGGCTTTGACCACGTCGATCATCTCGTCGAGGACATTGTGCGGCAGATTGGTGAGGTAGCCGGCGTGACCGAGCATGGATTTTTCCATCAGCGCATTGCAAGGACAAACATTCACACAATGTCCGCAGGAGACGCAGGAAGAACCGTCGATCTTCTGGCTACCATCCCAGAGCACGCGAGGATGCTCATTCGCCCAGTCGATGGTGAGGGTTTCGTTGACCTGCACGTCCTGGCAGGCTTCGACGCAGCGTCCGCAGAGGATGCACTGATCGGGATCGTAACGATAGAAGGGATTGGAGAGGTCCTGGGGATAAGGCTTGTGAGTAAAGGGCCGCTTCTGATGCTTTACGTCGAGAACGGCGGTGGTGTTGTGGATGGTGCAGTTCTGATTATTGTTGTCGCAGACGGTGCAGTAGAGCATATGGTTCTGCAGGATGCGGTCGAAGGCCTCGCGCTGGGCGATATCGACGATGTCGCTTGTGGTGACAACGCTCATACCCGGGGTGATCTGGGTGCCGCAGGCTCGAGCTAGTTTGGCCGGTTCTCCTGGCGCGGCGCTGACCTCGACGATGCAGGTGTCGCAGCTTTCGATGGGGCCCATCTGGGGCACGTAACAAACCTGGGGAAGAGGTTTATGCTGCTGTTCTTCGCGGTAATCATTGATGAGATCGATCAGGAGATTTCCGGATCGCGCTGGAACTGTCACGCCATCGAGAGTGACTTGCGTATCGGGAGTGCGGTCGTGAGGGGTGTTCAATAACGGGCGAGGGATAGCCATATCGGCTCAGATGCTACCGCGAAACTCTGCGTTTTCCTATCAGGGTAGATTGAGTATTTGTTGCGCTGCCCGCAGGCCGGAGCGAATTGCGGCGTGCACAGTGCCCCAGTTGCCGGTCGTGTCGGTATGTTCGCCCGCGAAAAAGAGTGTGTCGGCGATGGGTTCGGAGAGGCGACGAGGTGCGCTCAACCCGCCGTTTGCGATGTAACTGTAGGCTCCGAGCGAGAACGGATCGTGTTTCCAGTCGTGGAAGTAACAGCCGAGAAGGAGTTCCTGAACCTTATTGACTGGAAGCGAAAAGATGCGGGCGAGGGTAGAGCAGGCGTGGCTGGCGAGTTGATCGGAGGTTAGGCCCTCGAGCACGGCAGAGCGAGGACCGCCGATCCATCCCGTAAGCAGGCCGCTGAGGTGCGGGTGAGTCGTCCACCATACCGGAGGCGTCTCTTCGAAGCTGAAGAGGAAACTGAGATCGGTGACGGGTGATGCAGGAAGAAGCGAGGTCCAGAACGGCTCACGAAAGTTCAGCGTGAAGCGGATGGCATGGCCCATGCAGAGTTGGGAAACGGCCTGGAAGATGTCGTCGGGGCGGGGTTCGATCGACAGGGTTCCGGCCTGCAGGACTCCGAGGGGTACGGTGATGATGGTGCGATGAGCGGAGAAGTTTTGCTTGTCGTCGATGGCCTCAACCGAGGCTGGTATCCAGCGGATAGCCTGCACGGCGCTATTCAGGCGAATGGTCCCTCCGTGGTCGATGATCTTTCCGGCAAGGTATTGCACGATACGGTCGTAGCCTCCACGGAGATAGAACATGCGGTCGCCTTCAATGGAATCTTCTGCATTCTGCTGTACGCCGAGAGCAGCGGAGCTGATCCGACTGGCATCGGCGGCGTTGAAGCCTTCGACAAAGCCCCGAGCGGAAGCTCGCTCGGCTTCGGTGGCGTTGAGCGACGAAAGGTACTCGTTGAAGCTGATGTCCGGCCCTTTAAAGTTTTCCAGGTCTTCCAGTAGGTGGAAGGCCAGCTCTTCTTCACTGCGGCGTTGGAGAGAGCCATTCTGAAAGCTGATCTGGGAGCCGTCGCGCTCGTAGGTTTCGAGGGCAGCTTCCTTGATAAGAGCCCAGAGTTCGGGAGGGCGACCGTGAATAAATTCGGCTCCCAATTCGATGGGTTGTCCGCCGAAGTGGTGGGTGAGGATTCGTCCACCGATACGATTCCGGGCCTCGAGCACAGTGACGCGAACTCCGGCCTCGACCAGGGCGCGAGCGGCGGTGAGGCCTGCGATCCCGGCTCCCACAACGATCGTGTCGAGGCTCCGTTTGCTCATAGGTTGTTCTTGCTACCTGAACTGTGGGCCTGCTGGATGGACGAAGAAGGGCCGGAGGAAGACGCAGACCTATTTTACGGGCAGGCCGAAGCGGCTCTCGATGAAACGGAGAGCCTGATCTGGCGTGGAGATGGAGCCCTCCAACTGAGCATCCTCGGCGGCTTCGAGCATCTTTCTGAAGCGAGGGCCGGGTGGGTAACCAGCAGCGATCAGCTCGCGTCCGGTTAGAAGGGGTTTTGGCTGGATGGATTCAATTGGCGTGGCTTCGTACTTTTGTTTTGCGAACTCGTAAAGGCTGAGATCTCCATGTGAGGAGAGACAGTCCATGCGATGCAGCACAAGGTGTTCGTCGAAGCGAGGGAGGCGAAGGAAGCGCTTCAGGGTGGATTCCCGCATGTGCTTCACGTCACCGAAGCGCATGTGGTTTTTTACCAGGGCGACGATCTGGGAGATTTCTTCATTGGAGAAGCGCAGGCGTTGCAGGATGACTTCAGCGATGCGTACACCGACCTCGACGTGTCCGTTGAAGCGGATGCGGTCGTGTGGATTAGCGGGGTCGGGGGCCTGGAAGGTGGCGGGCTTGCCGGAATCGTGAAGCAGCGCTCCCCAGGCGAGCGTAGGGGAGACACCCGCAGGGAGCTTTTCGAGCAGAAGCAGGGTGTGGATCCAGACGTCGCCTTCGGGATGGTACTCGGGTGGCTGCTGGACGCCATGCAGCTTGGTGATCTCCGGGAGGATGTAGGGAAGGAGGCCGAGCTGGTCGAGAAGCTCGAAACCATAGCGCGCTCCACCTTCTGTGAGGATCAAGGTAAGCTCGTCGCGGACGCGTTCCGGGCTGACGATGGTGATCTGGGCAGCCAGCTGACGGATCGCAGCGGCGGTCGCGGGATCGATGGCGAAGCCGAGCCGGGCGGCGAAGCGGACGGCCCGGAGCATGCGCAACTTGTCTTCGGTAAAACGCAGGGTGGGGTCACCGATGGCGCGGATGACGCGCGTGGAGAGATCATCGCGTCCGCCGACATAGTCGAGCGTAGCCACGACGGGGTCGCCAGTGCGGTCATACTGCTCGGGGTCGAGCAGCATGCCGTTGATCGGGAAGTCGCGACGAAGTACATCTTCGCGTGGATTGGTGGAGAAGCGCACGGCGTCGGGACGACGGCCATCGGAGTAGGAGCCGTCGTGGCGGAAAGTAGCCACTTCGGTGGAGATGCCATCTGGTTCACAGACGAGGACGACTCCGAAGTGTGCTCCGACGGTGAGAGTTTTTCGATCGGGGAAGAGTTGGAGGACCTGATCCGGTGTAGCGCTGGTTGCGACATCAAAGTCCTTGGGTTCGACGCCAAGGAGGAGGTCGCGCACGCAGCCACCGGCAAGGTAGGCCTGGTGTCCGGCATGGCGCAGAGTCTCCACGATGCTGCGCGCGGCGAGATACTTCGGTGTTGCGATGTTTGGTTTGGAGGACCCGGCCATGTCTCTCCCCTATGATAAAGAGATGCGCGATTTGAGCCAGGACGGTAAGGGAAGCGGCCTGGGCAGTGGATTGATTCTAGGCATCGAAAGCTCATGCGACGAGACCGCGGCCGCGGTGGTGCATGCTGGTACAGGGGCGTTATCGAACGTGGTGGCGTCGCAGATGGATCTTCATGCGAACTACGGGGGGGTGGTTCCGGAGCTGGCGTCACGGGAGCATTTGCGCAACGTGGTTCCAGTAGTGCGAGCCGCCATGGAGCAGGCAGGCGTTTCGTTCGAAGAACTGGACGCCATTGCAGTAACGGAAGGGCCGGGGCTTGCGGGTGCGCTGCTGGTGGGGATCACGTATGCGAAAGCACTGAGCTTCGGGTTGGGAAAACCGCTGATCGGGGTGAACCATCTGGAAGGTCACATCCATGCGGTGTTAATGGAAGCAGGGAAGCAGGTCAGCGAGTCGGCGAAGCTGCTGGCGTTAGTCGTATCAGGCGGACATACTCATCTGTACCTGGCAGAACAAGCGGGGGATCTTGCGGAGAAGAGCGCCGCTGGGGTGTGGCGATACTGCAATGTAGGTCGAACGGTCGATGACGCCGCGGGCGAGGCATACGACAAAGTCGCCAAACTGTTGGGGCTGGGGTATCCGGGCGGGCCGTGGATTGATGCTCTTTCGCGGCGAGGGAATCCCCATGCAGTTCCGTTTCGGTTCGCGCAGATCAAGCCGAGGGCCCATCGTGAAGGAGTTTCTCTGCCGAACAAAAAGGCTCCTGCAAGATCGTCGGGGCCGAGCTTTGACTTCTCCTTTAGTGGCATCAAGACGGCAGTGCTACGTTATGTGGAGACTCACCATATGCGCGAGAGTATTGAGGCTCGCCGCAGGGCGTTGGCTGAGCATTCGGAATGGCGTCCTGGTTCAGACGAAGCGGCGGCGCTGTGTGATCAGCAGACGCTGGACCTGATTGCATCATTTCAGTACGCAGTGGTCGGCAACCTGCTACGGCAGGCATTTGCGGCTGCCGAGATGTATGGAGCTGAGGGCATCGTCGTCTCGGGAGGCGTTGCGGCGAACAGCGAGTTGCGACGACGGTTCCAGTCTGAAGCAGACCGGCGTGGGTTGCCGGTGGCGTTTCCTTCGCTGGCGCTCTCGACGGACAATGCCGCGATGATTGCAGCGGCGGCGTGGCCGAAGTTTGTCTCCGGCGAATTTGCCCCGGAGACGTTGGGAGCGACTCCGCAGCTTCGTCTGGGCGGGAAATGACCGACTCGATATCTCGATCCATTACTTATTTATGCCCGCTAGGAACCTGATTAACCGCAGATCCTTCGATTTCGCTGCGCTCCGCTCAGGATGACACTTTGAAATACCTGATGGCTGAGGCAGGGGTTCCTTGCTGAACCTAAAATGGGGCTATCAGCTAAAATCGACAAGGAAATCTAAAAGGGAGTCTGCACCGCGCCCGTGTGGTCGGCTGCGACGGGACAAAAGCGCACGTGGCAACGATGGAACTCTTTAATACTCTTGGCGACAAGATCGAGAAGCTGGAACCGGTGGGTGCGCCTGAACTGCGAATGTATTGTTGCGGGCCTACGGTCTACGACTATGGGCACATTGGCAACTTCCGTACCTTTCTGCATGTAGACGTGCTGCGTCGCTTTCTGCGGCAGCAGGGCATGGCGGTGAAGTTTGTGATGAACGTCACCGATGTGGATGACAAGATCATCCGCAACGCTGCGGCGGTGGGAAAATCGATCGCTGAGTATACGAAGAAGTACGAGCACGCGTTCTTTGAGGATTCAGACGCTCTGGGGATTGAACGGCCGGAGGTGGTGGCCCGGGCGACGGATTCGATTCCCGACATGGTGACGCTGATCGAGAAGCTAGCCTCCGAGGACATCGCCTATAGGGCTGAAGATGGAAGCTGGTACTTCCGCATCGCTCGTTTCCCGGAGTACGGCAAGCTGTCGCGCAAGGACTTCGAGGGCATTGAAGACGGCGCGCGGGTAGATGTGGACGAGTACGAAAAGGATGCGGCGCGCGACTTTGCTTTGTGGAAGGCTTGCAAGCCGGGTGAGCAGAGCTGGAATACGGCTCTGGGCTGTGGCAGGCCGGGCTGGCATATCGAGTGCTCGGCGATGGCGATGAAGTACCTGGGGCAATCGCTGGATCTGCACTGCGGCGGCGAAGATCTGATGTTCCCGCATCACGAGAATGAGATTGCGCAGTCGGAGTCGGCGACGGGCAAGCCCTTTGTACGGCATTGGATGCATGTGCGGTTCCTCCTGGTGGAAGGGCGCAAGATGTCGAAGTCCGAAGGGAACTTCTACACGCTGCGTGACCTGTTGTTGAAGGGCTATCGCGCTTCGGCGATCCGTTTTCTGCTGATCTCGGTTCCGTACCGGCACCAGATGAACTTCACCTTCGAGTCGCTGACGGAATCGACCAATGCCATTGATCGGCTGCGTACATTCCATCAGCGAATGCTGAAGGGCGGGCTCGCGGACGGCCTGGATGAGGCGATTGCTGCGGTGACGGCGAAGACCGAGACAGACTACACGGCCGCGTTGGCAGACGATCTGAATACAGCGAATGCACGGGCAGCGATTTTCGAGCTGGTACGTGCAGCAAACTCGGCTGCGGATGCTGGAACGCTGCGAGCGGGGAACGTCAAAGAGATCTTGCGTGTGCTCGATCTGTTCGACGGTGTCTTTGCTGTATTGAAGGACAACGACGCTACAATCACGCGCGCCGCACTGACATGGGCCGAAACGGAAGGGCGGCTTGGAGAGGCTTCATCGGAACTGGTGACGAAGCTGTCGCTCTCCGACGAGGACATCGATGCGCTGGTTGCAGAGCGGACGCAGGCGAAGAAGTCCCGCAACTTTGCTCGTGCGGATGCGATTCGCAACGACCTTCTAGCCAAGGGAATCTTGATCGAGGACTCCAAGGACGGAGTTCGCTGGCGCAGGAAGTAGGCCGAATTTAAAGGAACTGCAGATCCTTCAATTTTTATGGTTCACATTCGCTTCGCGGCGACTCATGCAAAGACTCCTGATTGTATGAGAACAATGGAGATATAGAGCAGTCGGCGACATCCGTTGGGGGTGGGCTATATCGTGCGTGTCTTTTAGGTGATGAGGCAATTAAAAATCAATAGTCGACCGTCTTGATGTCATCGCGCTATACTTCCGGCCACGAGACTCTGTATGCCGAAGAGCATTTCCTATACGAGAACTGATAGCAGATCCAGCGGGATGACAGCATTGGATCTATGCGTTCAGCCCGCGGTGATGCGCCCCGGTCTCTTCGCCGATTAGTAATTTCTTCTCGCATCTTCAGCCATTTCTTTTGTACGCGAAGTAGAGGTTATTCAGTACCTCAGCGACTAAAGCCACATTTCCAGATGTGCTGCTAAAGCACGTATTCGACTTCGCTCAGGGCAGGCTCTAAAGTCGTGCCTTTAAGCAAGACATTCGACGATTGGGTCGTCGCGCTGCAAAGGAATGGGAGGTTTAGAACAGTTGCGACTAAAAGGAGAAATTTATGAGCCCTATGACACAGGCGCAGGCCCGTATTGCAAGTGAAGCTACGTTTGCAGAGCATGGCCCGAAACTAAAGACAGCACTCCCTGGGCCGTTGGCGAAGAAGGCGATTGCAGCCGATGAGCAGTTGATCTCGCCGAGTTATACGCGAGGCTATCCGTTAGTGGTGAAGTCAGGGAGCGGAGCACGCATTACGGATGTAGATGACAATGAGTTTCTGGATTTTACGGCTGGAATCGCGGTCAACTCGACCGGGCATTGCCATCCCGATATCGTGCGAGCGATTCAGGATCAGGCGGCGAAGCTGATTCATATGTCGGGCACGGATTTTTATTACGAGAGCATGGCAAAGCTTGCGGCGAAGCTGTCGGCGATCGCGCCGATGCGAGGGCCGCACAGGGTCTACTATGGCAACTCTGGTGCGGAGGCGGTGGAGTGCGCGCTGAAGCTGGCTCGCTATCACACAGGGCGTCAGAACATCATTGCGTTTCTTGGGGCTTTCCATGGTCGCACGATGGGTGCGTTGTCGTTGACTGCTTCGAAGCCGCAGCAGAAGCGACGATTCGCTCCATTGATTTCCGGCGTGCATCACGTTCCCTATCCGAACTTTTATCGGAATTGCAGTGAAGACCCGAAGGAGAGAGAGGAGTACGCACTGGGTTGCGCGCGCTACATCGAGGAGAGGCTGTTCAAGACGATTCTTCCGCCGGAAGAGGTAGCCGCGATCTTCGTAGAGCCGATTCAAGGTGAAGGTGGATATGTCGTAGGGCCGGATGTGTTTATGCAGGAGCTTCGGAAGATCTGCGATCGGCATGGGATTTTGCTGGTTGCCGATGAAGTCCAATCAGGGATGGGCAGGACAGGGAAGTGGTGGGCGATTGAGCATACGGGAGTCGAACCGGATATCGTCTGTAGCGCAAAGGGAATCGCAAGCGGTATGCCGTTGGGAACATGCATAACGCGAGCGGAGGTCATGGATTGGAAGCCGGGTTCTCATGCGAGTACCTTCGGAGGAAATCCGATTTCGATTGCAGCGGCGCTTGCGACGATGGATGTGTTGGGAGGCGGAGCAATCGCAAATGCAGATCAGGTCGGCGGCAAGATCATGGAGCGACTGCGGACGTGGATCGATCGACATGCGAATGTTGGCGATGTTCGTGGGCGAGGGCTGATGATTGGTCTCGAGCTGGTAAAGGACCAGAAGACACGCAAGGCTGCGGGAGAGTTGCGCGATCGTGTGGTTGAGCAAGCATTCGAGCGAGGCCTGTTGATTCTGGGGTGTGGGGAGTCGAGTATACGGCTCTGTCCTCCCCTAGTGGTTACACAGGACGAAGCGGATATTGCGTTGGATCTACTGGAAGAGTCGTTGATTGCTTCGTTGAAATGAGCCTTAATTTAAGGCGCTACGTTTGTCGAATGACAAGTATCGGAGCTTTTGCATGCGAGATACTGCCTGCAAAAGCTCCGATTGAGCGGATGAGCAGCGACAAGCATGCCTGATCCAGGAAGACTGAGGTAGAGTTCTGTCGCACGGTTGAGCGATTCACCTGACCACGCGACGATCAGGATGAACGAGATGCTGATCCCAATAAGCAAGAGAAGAGCTTTGCGCCGATGGAGACGATAGCCGGGGATGAAAGCGACTGCTCCAAGAAGGACGATCCCGATCGCAAGCAGACGATGGAACCAGGCATCGCCCGGTAAGTAGGGAATGATACTTGGGAAGAGGCTGATAACCAACGGAGTAATCAGGCAGTGGAGAAAGCAGACGCCTGAGGCTACGGCACCCAGAAGATCGGCATGGCGGCGCAAATGCGCCTGCGATGAGGAGAGTACGTAACTCATCGGTCAGGTTCCTTTAACTAGATTTGTTTATGCAAAGAAAGAGCGCAGAGCTGTTATCTGCGCTCTTTCTGTTGAAGGAGTTAGAAGCTGTAGCTAATCTCTGCTGTGATCGCGCGCGGGGTGACGTAGTGCGTTCCCGAGAACGTCGACAGGAAGTTATAGAGCGCGTATTTGTTGGTGACGTTGACGGCAGTAACTCTCAGGCCGATCTTGCGTTTATCGCCATGGAAGAGGTTGTCTTCTCCGAGAGCGATATCGAAGAGGTTCCGTGGCTGGATACGCGGTGGGTTCCGATCGTCGTTGCCAGTATTAGGAGCGGGGATCTTCAACAGGCCTGAGCTAAGTTGCGAGGCCAGACAAAGGTCCGGCAGTGGATTGCCAGGGGTAGCACGAACGCCATTGCAGGCCAGTCCAGCTTGGAACTGCTGGTCCGCGGTAAGGCTCGAGAGACTGACTGCGGGTTGGCCTCCGATCGTGAGTGGATTGCCGTTTGGATCAAAGGAGAAGTTGGAGCAGCCGCTGTTGGGATCGGTGACGTTATAGCAGGGTGTGGAACCGGCGACGAGGCCGCTGTCGTATCGCCAGTTGAATCCGAGCCAGGTGCTCTTTCGGAAGGGCAGGGTGTACTGCAAATGTGCAGTCTGGTTGTAGCGCTCGTCATGGTCAATGCGGAACGGATAATTGGAGCCCGGAGTTCCGGGGGTGGTACCAATTCCTCCGACCTGTGGATTGAAGAACCGCGCCGAGACTGAGGAGAGAACGAGGAAGGCGCTGATGCCGTGCGTCTCCGGCACATTGGCGCGAAGAGCGAAGCCGGGAATCTTCGAGTTATGCCAGGCAATGGGGAAAGTGATGGGTGTCGAGCCGAAGACGGAGAAGTCGTAGGCGTTGTGGGTGTACTTCCAGATGTACTCGCCGCTGACGACGAGGTGTCTGCCGAAGGCCTGCTGGATTCCGGCGTGGAACTCATTGCGGAAGCCCGGATCGAAGGACGCTGGAACGCACTGGCCCAGAGTTTCGAAGATGCCCTGAATCACAGGATCGTAGCAGCCTTTGACGGAGAGGACGAGATTCTCGTTGAAGGGGGTCTCCATCACACGGGCATAAGAGGCCCTCAGGACGGTGTTGGTTTGCTTGATGTTGTAGGAGATGCCGACGCGGGGTTCAGCCTGTCGCTGGACCGAGAGGCCATTGTAGAGGTCACCGCGAATGCCGAGGTTGAGGAGCCAAGGACCTTTGGTGATCTGGTCCTGCGCGTAGAGCGCGAGCTGTTTGACATCGGTACGTCCGTTCCAGAAGTAGTTGATGCCGCCACGAGTCAGGTCGTGAGGCAGGAGCACTGGATTGAAGGCATCGTTGGCTGTCAGATCGGCAGCCGCGCATTGGCTGGGATCGGTAAAGCCATTGACGGGACTACCTTCGGCATCCACGCACGGAGCGTTGAGAGCAGGATCGACGATGCCGGTATGCAGGTTTTCACGAAGGAAGGTCTGCTGATAGAGGGCGCCGATCTTCACATTGTGGATGCCCTTGACCCATGAGATGTCGGAGCGAACGCCGGTGTTCGTCAACGTACGGTATTGCTGGACGGTCTCCTGCTGGATGGGCCCGAGATCGGCCAGAGGATTGTTGCTGGGAATGTAGTTGTAGCCATCGCGCCGGATGTAGGCACCGAAGTTGAGAACGGTGTTTTGATTGATGATATGCGTCCAGGTTGGAGCGATATTGAAGGTTTCAATCTTTGAGCGTTGATCGGCCGCACCGACTGAATTTCCGAACTGATCGAAGACATTCATGGTGTCGTAAGAGTTGGGGGTTTGAAACCAGGAACGGGTGTACTGCAGGTTGGTATGCAAGGAGTCTTCATCGGCGAACTGGAAGTCGACGCGATCGAAGATGTTTTGCTGATTGCCTTTGTTGTGAAGGGTCTGAAACTCGGGACCATCGAGGAAGCGGCCAGAGTTCATTCCGCTGACGGCGAGGAAGTTGCCCCAGTTCTGGCCACCATAGGCGATGTTGCCGTCGAGACTGGCGGTGCCAAAGGTGCCGTAGTCGAGGGCAATACTGCCGTGCGGCGAGGTGACTCCCTGGCCGGAACGGGTGGTGGCTTTGATGATGAGACTGGTCTTGTCTCCGTATTCGGCGGGCGGGGCTCCTCCGATGACTTCAAGAGACTGGACGGCATCGGAGGGAAGCTGATTGGAGAAGACCTTACTCTGCTGGTCGGTGATGGGCTGACCATCGACGGAGAAGGAGTTCTCTGCGTGATCGCCGAGGCCGTGGAAGAGACCGTTGGAGTCTGCTGTTACGCCGGGTGAGGAGAGCGTCACGATCGAACTGAGCGAGGAGGACTGGCTTTCCAGTGGCATACGGTCGATGGTGGAGCGATCGACGTCAGTATGGAAGGTGGAGTCGTTCTCGATGAGATCCGAGCCACTTTCGACAGTTACAGTTGTGGAGCTTGCGGCAAGGCTGAGCTGAATGGGAAGGGTGATCGGGACAATGGAGTTGATGTCAACCGATTTGCTGGCTGCACCGAACCCTTCTGCTGAAACGGAAATGCGATAGGGGTTGAAGGGAACGTTATAGAAGCGGAATTGACCGGTAGCGTCCGTGGTCGCCTTGCGGGTGTAGCCGCTGACGTGATTCGCAATCTCAACACTTGCTCCCGGAACGAGGGCCCCGCTGGGGTCGGTGATGGTTCCGGAGACGGTTCCGGAATTGCTCTGAAAGGCGTACGCACTTGGGAGAAGAGAACTGAAGAAGAACAAAATGGAAAGAAACCGTAGAAAAACGGGCCTGCGCATGGAAAAACTCCTGTCGAAGCTACAAAGGGCGTTCGAAAGACGACGCCGTGATGAATGACAGGTAGCGGTGATTCAGGGGAAAGTGATTTCCAGAAACACGAATACCTGCGGGACTAGACGTAGTCCTGCGCAGGTGGGGGGCGGCTGGCCATTTCGAAGCGCCAGCGGAAGATGCGGATGGCTTCGGCAGCGACTGAGTCCAGTCGCTGGATGGAGAGTGTCGGTTCTGGAGCGAAATAATGTGGAGCTGCAAGGACGGAGTGCATTGCCACGCAGAGCGGGCAGTGGTCATCCGGTGCGGGGCCATTCTGATGTGGGCCCTGCTTGAGTGCGGAGAACTCCGCGTGCGTATGAGAGACCTGTGCCGTGCTCATGAGGCTGACTGCAAGGATGCAGACCAGCGCGAGAACCTGCAGCCACATAGGCCGTTGTTCTCGAATGCCGAGCTGGAAGAGCGTGCACATGAAAAAGTCGTCTCTTTTTGTTTAGCATAGTGAGGTTGAAATCCCCAACTTCCCTTCCCTTACTGTTCGCATCGGCGGCGCGTCTAACGGAGCGCAGGGGGCTAAACTGAGAGACCGGATTCTATGGATTAAGACGATGCGAACAGGGGTAAAGGTTTTTCTCATTTTCCTGCTCTTTTCGGGGCTGGCCTCGACGGGCAGGTTGCTGGCGATGCAGTCTCAGAAGCCGCTTCCTTCAGCGGACGCGGCTGCGCCTCGCCGTACCCGTTTGATTTTGAAGGACGGAAGTTACCAGGTCGTAATGAGTTATCGGATCGTGGGCGATCGGGTACGGTATGTCTCTGCCGAGCGCGGAGGGGCAGAGGAAGAGATTCCCGTAGCCTTGGTCGATTTTGACGCGACGCATCGCTGGGAGCGCAGCCACTCGCAGGCTGAGGAGGACGGGAGCCAGAGCGCGGCGCCTGCGATTGATCCCGAGTTGCTGAAAGAGGAGGCAGATCGTGCTGCGATGACTCCCGAAGTTGCGCCTGATTTGCGTTTACCGGAGCTGGATAATGTGCTGGCGCTCGATACCTTTCAGGGGCAGCCGCAATTGGTGCCATTGCCGCAGTCAGACGGCGAGCTGAACCACAATACGGGCCACAACGTCCTGAAGGCTGTGGTGAATCCGCTCTCCAGCTCGCACCAGCTCGTCCAGCTGAAGGGAGAGCGGTCGATGGTGCAACTGCACGTCGATACTCCAGTGATCTACATCCGGTTGGGCGATGCGATCGTGCCGAGCGGCAGTATGCCATTGACCGTCGATACGCATGGAGCCTCCAGCGCGATGAAGGATAAGCCAGGCGATCCTGCAGCAAGTCGCTATGTGATTGTGAGGGCTGATGTGCGGACAGGTTCGAGAATCGTCGCCTCGTTCAAGATCAGCATGATGGGCAATGTTCGCCAGGACGAGGACGTGGTGGATACGAAGATGGAAGTTCTGCCAGGCGGCCATTGGATGAAGCTGACTCCTCGCCAGCCCCTAATCTTCGGGGAGTATGCGCTAATGGAAGTGCTGTCGGACCACGAGGTGAACCTGGGAGTGTGGGACTTCGGCATACATCCGACGGCTCCGGCAAACCGTGACGCAATTTTGCCTCAGCCGAAGCGGCCATTTGCACTGTCACCACGCAGGCCCGATCAATAGATCAGCGCGAAGAACGAATCGGCGTCGGGATCTTTGGACGATCGAGCAGAAGACCCCGGCCGGCGACCGCGATGTTGTCGCGCGTAGTCTTGGCCAGGTACATCATCTCGTCGGCGGCACGCAAAATCGCCTGAACGGTGTTACCGTCCTCGGGGAAGGTGGCGAGTCCAAAGCTGCCCGACAGGCCGAGAGAGAGACCGGCGCCTTCCAGAAAACGGTTGCGCCGAAGGTCTTCATGCAGCGCCAGGGTCGCTCCTGTACCGGCAGCTTTCCCCATGCCGGGCAGCAGCGCGACAAATTCATCGCCGCCATAGCGGAAGGAGGAGTTTGCCGGGCCGAGAGAGCGGCGCATCAGGTTGCCGACCTCGGAGAGCAGACGGCTGCCGATCAAATGCCCGTGCGTATCGTTGACGGACTTGAAGCGGTCGAGATCGATAAACAGAAGGCTGAATTCCGTTCCTTTTGCGACCTGCTCTTCGAGCATGGTGTACAGGTGCCGAGCGTTGAACAGTCCGGTGCAGTCGTCGGTGATGGTCAGCTCCTGGATCAGCGTCATCGAACGGGAATTCTGGATGGCAATTGCAGCGTAATCGCAGAGAATTCGAAGGAACGAGATAGAGTACTCCGACAACAGGTCGAGTTTGCTGTTGAGGAGCTGAATGACGCCGAGCGTCTTGTCGCCAGAGCGTACCGGGACGCAGGCGATGGACTGAATGTTGAGATCAGGGTTCTTCGCGACGAAGGCGGACCATTGCGGATCGAGCCTGACATCCGGAACGACAAGCGGGTTTCCTGTAGATGCGACCCACCCGGCCACACCTTCGCCCATATTGATGCGGAGACCTCGCAGACTCTCTGCGTTTTCTCCAACGGCGATGGCATAGAAGAGCTGGTTCGTTTTTTCATCAACCATCAACATGGACCAGCGCTCGGGGCCGAAGAACTGCGCCATCTTGTTCATGATGGTGCTGAGGATCTCCTCCAGCTCCAGGCTGGCCGTCAGTCCGCGCGCCACGTCGTGGAACATCCGAAGATGATCCATCTGGCGGCTTTCTATTACTTCGAACTGGCGGCGTTCTTTCAACACAGAGCTTTGATCCTGGCAGGTTATGGAGAGAGTGTTTTATCGGGAAAATAAAACTTTCTTCGTTTCTATCATTGCCGATGGTTGTTAGCCACCAATATGAACCATATTGCGTAAGGGTTTTTCAAACCCCGGTTCCCCAATGTGATGACGTTCTTCTTTTTGAAATACAACGCTACGAATATACGCAGCAAGCTCCTGATCGGTTCCCCCGCGAAACATCCGGCCATAGAGATCGTGGTCACTCTGCGAAAAAAGGCAGGTGCGAAGTTTGCCGTCGGAGGTAATGCGGATACGGCTGCAATGTCCGCAAAATGGGCGCGAGACGGGAGCGATGATACCGATCTCTCCGACGCCGTCGTCGAAGGTAAACCGTCGCGCTGTTTCGCTTGCGGAGTGTTGCGGAAGCTCAACCAGCGGGCGGAAGTGGTTCAATCGAGCAACGAGTTCATCCATGCGGATGACCGTCTCTGAACGCCAGCTGCGGTCCTCTTCGAGCGGCATGAACTCGATGAAGCGAACGATGACTCCTTCGCGTCGCGAAAACTCGGCGAAGGCCTCAATCTGGTGATCGTTGAAGCCGCGGAGCAGGACGCAGTTTATTTTGACCGGGCCAAAGCCGACGGCTGTTGCCTTGCGAACTCCTGCAAGCACACGCTCGAAGCTGCGTGGAACGCGGGTGATGGCCGCGAAGGTCTCGGGTTCGACCGCATCCATACTGACGGTGATTCGCTTGAGCCCCGCTTCCATTAGGGGGGCTGCTAACGGCTCGAGGAGGTGCCCGTTGGTGGTCAGGGCGAGATCGATCGGAAGGCCTGAGTCTGTCGCGGTCCCGTCGGAAAGGAAGGCAGTGCGTAGCGTGGAAAGCTCGTGCACCATTTCGACAAGCCCAGAGCGAAGCAGAGGTTCTCCTCCAGTGAGGCGAACTTTTTCGATGCCGAGCGACACCATGATGCGGACCATGCGGAGGTAATCCCCCGTGGCCAGCTCGGTGTATTGAGCGCCTTCATTTCCAGTACGGCAGTAGACGCATTTGTAGTTGCAGCGATCGGTGACCGAGAGGCGCAAATCAGTAATTGCGCGGCCAAAACGGTCGCGCAGGCGTCCGTGTCCTGTTTGCTCCATCCGCATGATCGATTCGCCGTCGATGGGAAGAGGTGGGGAGATGGTCGCCATGGCCCTCGTCTTTCATTTATTCGATGCGCGTGGCCAGAAAAACGAAACAAGTGGAACAGGCCTTCAGTATAGATGCAAGGACAAACCGCGAGAGATTTCTATGCTTTGGCCGTTTGGATTGCCTTGGTCAGTTCAGGAACAATCTCGAAGAGATCGCCGACGACTCCGTAATCGGCGACTTCGAAGATCGGCGCATTCTCGTCTTTGTTGATTGCGATAACAGATTTGGAGCCTTTCATCCCAACCAGATGCTGGATCGCTCCGCTGATACCGATGGCGAGATAGAGTTTCGGTGAAACGGTCTGGCCGGAGCTGCCGACCTGCCGCTCCATGGGAAGCCAGCCGTTATCGCAGATAGGACGCGAGGCGGCGAGCTCGGCCCCGAGGGCCTGGGCGAGCTCTTCCACGATTGGAAGATTATCTTGCTCGCCGATGCCCCGGCCGACAGAGACGATGACGGGAGCCTGAGTAAGATCGACGGTCTGCCCAGATTCGCGGAAACGTTCGCCGGGCTTGTTGCGGATCTGCGAGGCTTCAAGTTGTGGAGTAAAAGTTTCAGGAGTACCTGAGGAAGTGGATTCATCGGCGCGGAAGCTGCCGGCCTGGAGAGAGACGAAGCAGGGGCCGGTTCCGGCGTGACGATAGTCGGCGTTGAGCTTGCCCTGGAAAAGCTGCCGGACGAAGACGGGGCCCGCGGAGCCAGCTGAGTCATAGCGGATGGCGATGACGTCGCTGATGAGGACTTGTTTGAAGCGTGTCGCGAGCGCGGGGGCGAAGTCGCGGACCTGGTAGGTATGTGGGAAGAGAACGTAGGAGGGTTCCAGCTTCTTGATTAGCTGCTCGAGCGCGATAACGTATGCGTCCGAAGTGTATGGCTCGAGCAACTCGTGCTCAACGAGATAAGCAGTAGTGGGTTGCCCGCCGATTTGCCAGGAGAGCGCGGCGCCTTTACCTGCGAGAGTCGCTACGGCAAGTGGCTGACCGGTCTTTTCGGCGAGAGCGCGGCCTGCGGCGACGGCCTCATAGCTCATGCGATTCCAGGTACCGGAGCGTTGCTCCAGGATGACGAGAACTCCGCTCATAAAACCCTCACTTCGAACTTCAATTTTTCTACGATCTTGGTTGCGATCTCAGACGGAGAGCCGGTCAGCATCTCGGTCTTCTTCTGTTTCTCGGGAAGGTAGACGCGATCAAGCGTGACCGCTGAAGCGGCAGTAGAGGCTGAGGCCGCGACGGTCTTAAGCTCCTTGGTTTTGGCTTTTTTGATGCCCATGAGTGTGGCGTAACGGAGTTTGTTGCCACCTGACTGGATGGTAAGCAGCGTGGGAAGGGGCATCTCGACGTGCTGGAACCAGCCGTCTTCGAGCTCGCGTTTGACCTTTAGACCCGTACTTGTTGGCTCGACGTGCATGATGATGGTGGCGTGTGGGATGCCAAGCAGCTCAGCGAGGACAACGCCAGTCTGTCCGAGGCCGAGATCGTCGGACTGGAGTCCGGTGAGAATGAGGTCGGGAGACTCGGGTTTGATGGCGTCGGCGAGGATCTGGGCGATGCCCAGGGTGTCGAGTCCGGTGAGGTCTTCGGCCTCGATGTGGATGGCGCGGTCAGCGCCCTTGGCGAGTGCCTCGCGCAGAGTGGACTGGACGCGCTCAGGGCCGGCGCAGACGACGATGACCTCGCCGGTGCCGTTTTTCTCTTTGAGTTGGAGGGCCTCTTCGAGGGCATAGGCGTCGGGCTCGTTGATGGTGTAGTTGAGGTCGGCGTCGTCGATCCACCTGCCGTTGGAGGCGATGTGGATGGGAGCGTCGCGCTCGGGGACCTGTTTGATGGCTACTACGATCTTCACTCGGTTCCTCCAGAAACTTGTGGCTGTGATGCAGGTAATGCGCGGGCGGTTAGTTGGGCGATATCGAGAAGTTGTGGTGGCGCTTCGCTAACGGCGGTGAGTGCATCGCGGAACATGGTATTGCAGAAGGGGCAGGCTGTGCCGACGACCTTCGCGCCTGTGCCTGCGAGTTCTTTGGCGCGGACATGGCTGACGCGCTCGCCCTTCTCTTCGCCGAGGAAGGCGAGTCCGCCGCCGGCTCCGCAGCAGAAGCTGCGCTCGTGGGAGCGCGGGGCTTCGACGAGGGTGCCAGCCCGGGCGACGACGGCGCGGGGTTCTTCGTAGATCTCCTGGTAGCGGCCGAGGTAGCAGGGGTCGTGGTAGACGATGCTGTCGCCGGACTGTTGGGGCAGGCGGTCGCGGTGGCGGGCCATGAACTCGGAGTGGTGCTCGATCTGGGGTGCGATGCCGAACTCGCGCCAGTCGTTGGCGATGGTGCGGACGCAGTGGGGGCAGATGGCGACGATCTTCTGAACCCTGGCGGTCTCGAAGGATTTGAGGCCAGACTCGGCAAGGGTCTGGAAGACGAGATCGTTACCGAGGCGTCGGGCAGGGTCGCCAGTGCATTTCTCTTTCTTGAGGACGCCGAAGGTGGTTCCTAGGTGCTGCATGACGCGAGCGAAGTCGGCGATGATCTCGCGGCCCTTGGGGTCGTAGCTTCCCATGCAGCCGAGCCAGAGGCAGTATTCCTGAGTGCCGTCGAAGATGGGAAAGGCTTGCTTCTGTATGAATTTGTCACGCTCTATTGCGCTGAGGCCGAGCGCATTGCCGTGCTTTTCGAGGGCAAGGAAGAGCTTGGTGCCGTAATCGTCTTCCCACGCACCGGTATTGGTGGCTCCGCGGCGCAGGCCGACGATAATCGGGACATGCTGGATGCCCACAGGGCACTGGTACTCGCAGGAACCGCAGGTGGTGCACTGGAAGGCGGCCTCCATGCTGAGATACGGAGCGGGCGGATTGTCGGGAGACGGGATGCGTTGCTCCGTCAGGAGCGGGTTGTCGGATGCTGGGCCGAACTCGTTGAGATAGCCACGCATTCCAAGGATGATCTCTTTTGGATTGAGTAGCTTGCCTGTATTGGCAGCAGGGCAGTGTTCGGTGCAGCGGCCGCACTCGACGCAGCTATAGGTCTGGAGAGAAACGAGCTGGGTAATGTCCTTTCCGGCGACCAGGCCGAAGTCTTCATCGTCGCTCAGAGGGGGGATTGTCGAGAAACCACCGTTCTTGAGAAAGACGGTTAGCGGACTGAGAACGAGATGCAGGTGCTTGGTGTGCGGGATGAGAGGGAGAAAGATCAGCAGGGTCAGTGTATGGGCCCACCATAGCGACTTTACAGCTGCTCCACCGTTCGTGACAAAGAAGGCTGCCAGATAGGTGGCCATCAGGAGGAAGATCAGGAGAGCAATGACTCCGGATTCGTAGGAGAGTTTCTCTCCAAGCCAGATGGGACGGATGAAGAAGCGGCGAATAAACAGTCCGGCAATAGAAACGGCGACGAGCAGAGCCCAGACAGCAGCGAAGAGGAAGTAGAACCCTCCGAGGATGCTGGTGGGAGAGAGGAATCTGAGGCCGAAGCCGGTGGCGATGTGGTTGAGACTGACGAGGGCGAAGGCGAGGAATCCCCAGAAGACGAAAGCATGGGCTAGACCGGGGAGAGGGCGTTGGCGGATGACCTTTCCCTGGCAAAGAACCTCCCAGAAGAAGTCCCAGACACGGCCGCTGAGGGGAAAGAGCGAGAAGTTCGCGTCTTTTTTCGAACGGAGGATGTTGCGGAGGATGGGGCTAAAACGCCAGAAGAAGAGGACGGAGGAAACCAGAATTCCGATGGCGAGGAGGATGGATTCGATAGCCGGGAAATGGCCGGGTTCCGCCAATGTGGAAGGGAGAAGAGAAGAGTGTCTGATATGGAGAAGAAGGACGGAACCCGCGTAATAACGGGTTCCCGGTGTCAACTGGAGAGCCTCAGCAACCATCCGAACCTGTCCGCGAGCAGAGCACGGGTGCCTGTCCGCTCTTTCCGAATCTTCCGAGGCTGACGGAGTTCCTTAGTAGCTAAGGAACTCTGTGGTGCCGCGGCGCAGGCGAAGACCAGCAAGCAGGAAAAACACGGCCAGAATTCCCGTGAGGACATCCCAATAGACCATGGGGTGTGCCCAGCCCGGTGAGAGGGTAAAGTCCTGCCCGGCCCAGACCGTCACCAGAATGGAGACGATGAGGCACTGGAAGCCGATGACCAGGAAAAGCTGACCGCGACGGCGGCGCCGATCCAGCTGTTCGACCTCTTCGGGGTTCAGGTTTCGTTCTTCGATGGGCAGCAGCGTGTTAGCCATGATTCCTTTTACGTCTCCCTGGATGTTCTGCGGTTCAGGAAAGTATCCGCTCGGTTCCATTAAAACATAGTTCCAAGTTCTTCCCTTCCTGTGCGGTCCAAAGAGGAGTCTCCGTCCAGCAGGCGGAAAGAATAGCTGAATGACGATTCATCCGTAAAGTGCGTGGGCAGAAAATAATCGCCGACGGACGAGGTGCCTTCAGAGGCATTAGATAAAGGCGACCGATTGAATTCCAGCGACGTCGAAACGTTTGCGACAGCGAGCATTTTTGCAGCCGACCATATCATCGCGACGCACCATGTAGCTCTGGGCTTTGGCAAAGCGTGCACGATCGCGATCGTCTGCCCAGTTGGGAAGCTGATTTTTCTTCCTGCGTACGATCCAGCTCAGTTCATATTCCGCCTGCTGTCCACAGTGCGGGCAAGTCATCGTGTGGGTTCGTTGTTCCGCACGCTCGTCGAAAAAATCCCGTTCTTCCATCCTGCACCTCACCATCAGCGCCGCGTCGTTGGAATCCGCAGACGTTGTGCGGTCTGGTGGTTACCAGACTGCGAGAACAAGAGTATTGCATAATCGCAGAGGGCCATGCAGCAGTTCTGGCAGAGGTCCCAAGGAGCGCGGCATGGGCAAAGCGAAGAAGAAGGTCTTTTCCGCCGTGAAAGCCGTGAAGTC
Organism: Edaphobacter sp. 4G125; assembly: GCF_014274685.1. Lineage (NCBI taxonomy): Bacteria > Pseudomonadati > Acidobacteriota > Terriglobia > Terriglobales > Acidobacteriaceae > Edaphobacter > Edaphobacter albus. The sequence continues at coordinate 3,710,988 of NZ_CP060393.1, read as the reverse complement.
CAATGCCCGGGAACGCGTGGGCACGCCTCCCTCGGAGCGCGTACTTCCAGATCCGAAGCAGAAGCGCATAAACCAGCCCAAATATAAAGAGACGTTAGCCAATCTGATGAACAAGACAGGAGAAGAAGCATGATTCGATTCCGAGCAGTTGCGTTGTCCGCCGTCCTGATTCCTGCTGTTGTTTCCAGTGCAGCCCAGACGATCCAGGTGAACAAGGAGAACCGCACCATCGCCATTACGGCGACGGATAAGGTCACTGCGATTGCAGATCAGGCGACCCTGCACATCGGCTTTATAGCGTATGGGCCTGATAGCAATACGGCCTATGCAAATGGTTCTCGCGTCTCGAATGCGATTATGAAGGCCCTGACGGACGCTGGAATCCCAAAAGACACGATCCAGAGCGAGAACCAGCAGATCACTCCGGTACAGAACTACCAATTGGATAAGTTGACGGAGGCACAGAAAGCGCAGCGGCAGTTCCAGGTACAGCAGAGCTGGACGGTAAAGATGGCGGCGGATAATGCAGCCAAGGCTTTGGATGTGGCGGTGAAAGCTGGGGCCAACCAATCGGGCCAGATCGACTGGGGATTCAAAGATGAGAATGCTCCTGAGGCCGAGGCTGCCGCCAAGGCCCTGAAACGTGCTCACGCTCAGGCCGAGCAGATGGCGACCAGTCTGAACGCGAAGCTGGGCTCTCTGCTCTATGCAAGCAATGAGGTTCAGCCCAGCGGGCCGCGTCCGATGTTCCGAGCTATGGCTGCCGCGCCGATGGCAATGGATAAGGTGGAACCGCTGGCAATTAATCCACGGGAGATTGAAAAATCGGCGACGGTTTACGCTGTGTTTGCCATCGAATAACTTTGTCTCAGGCGGGCTTCTCGTTTACTATTCGCCTCGCGTGTAAGGAGAGTCCGCTTGAAAAAACTATTACTTACTTCCATCATGCTGTCTGCCGGGGTCGGCGCTTTGGCGCAGACAATCACTGTTGGCAAGGACAACCGTACTGTTGCCGTAACGGTTACCGATGATGCGCAGGTCGAATCCGATACCGCTGTCGTGAGTGTAGGGTTTACGTCCTATGGCTCGGACCAGCAACAGACGTATGCAGATGCCACGCGAATCTCGAATCGAGTAATCGATGCGCTGCATGCGGCGGGCGTCCGCGCAGATGCAATCCAAAGTGCGGACCAGAGCCTTACCGAGATCGATGCAGAAGACAAAATTCACTCGGCAAAGGGATTGCGTTTCCGTTTTGCTCAATCATGGAACGTGACCGTCGATGCATCCTCGGCAGCTGATGTTCTTCATACGGCTATCTCGGCTGGCGCAAACAACAGCGGAAATATTCAATGGAAGTTGAAGAATGAGGATGCCTTGGAAGCCGCAGCAGAGGAGAAGGCTCTCGCTCATGCACAGAAGGTTGCCGAACGCTATGCTGCAGGATTGAAATGTAGATTAGGTTCCATGATTTATGCCAGCAATCAGGTCCCAATCCGAGGGCTTTTTGGCGCAACGCTTAATACCGAGACGGCGTCAGCTAGCTCAGCGAGGGTCAATCTGAAGCCACTGGCGATCGCTCCTGAGAAAATCACGAAAACAGCGACCGTTTACGCGGTCTTCGCCATCGAATAGAGCTAAACGGCCAGACCGGTCAGTCATTTGAAAGAGAGAATGCATGCCCCAGTACACCTATCGCGAACTGAAACCGACACCGGAAGCCGAAGCGATCTTTCGCCGGTGGCTTACACAGTTGAACGATGAGTTCACGAAGCATCAGTCGATCGATCGGCGTTCTGAGATCGTGCGCGATGAACTTTACCAGATTTACCTGGGCAAGCCGCATGGAGGTCGCGGCCAGGTAACCCTAAGTAGCGAGCTTGGCAGCCATGTGCTCGTCGAAGCCTTCGATCCGCGCAATGTGACGCTTGAACCGGAGTATTACGGCGATGTGGATGCCGAAAGATACTCCATTCGCAAACCGCTGATCTGGTTCTGGCAGATGTTCGACCGTTCACCGCTGGGACTGAATCACTGGCTGGGGTTTCGCTTCCGCTGCATGTTGGGCCGACATATCTTCAAGTCACTGGGGAAAGGCGTGAAGATCTTTCATAACGTCGAGTTCAGTTTTGGATACAACCTGACAATTGAGGACAACTGTACGATCCACAGAAACGTGATGCTGGACGATCGTGGCGAGTTGATTCTGCGGGAGGGGACGAGCGTTTCGGACTATGCCAACATCTATTCGCATACGCACGACATCAATGTGCAGGCCGATGTTACGAATAAACCGACAGTGATCGGGCCGAGAGCGCGGCTGACATATCATTCGACGGTGCTGGCGGGAGCGAACGTGGGGGAAGACGCGATGGTGGGAGCCATGGCTCTGGCGACCAAGCCGGTTCCGCCTGGAGTTGTTTCGGTGGGGATTCCCGCGAAGGTAAAGCGGGAGAAGAGACCTCGGGCATAATCCGGAGCTGTTTTCGTTGGAGCGATCTTTCCTTTAAGCTAGTGGAATGAACCAGGACATCGTCCTTATCCTCTTCCAGGTGGTTGCGCTGGTCCTTGCCTTCAGTGTGCATGAGTGCGCGCATGCCTGGGTAGCATGGCGGCTGGGGGATCCTACGGCCCGTATGCTGGGCCGCGTCACGCTGAATCCACTCAAGCACCTGGATCCCTTTGGTTCTGTGCTGATGCCGCTGATTGCTCTGGTTTATCATTGGCCACTGATTGGATGGGCGAAGCCGACCCCCGTGACGGGGCGCAATTTTAAGAATTACAGGCGCGACGACATTCTGGTGACGGTTGCGGGTCCGATCAGCAATCTTCTGCTGGCAACCGGAGCACTGATTCTGTTGCTCATTATCAAGCACCTAATTCCTGGAGGAACGGTAGCGGTCTTTACTGCGATGGCGCTGGCGATGCATTATCCCGGGGTCTCGACGGAGAATCTTCCCGCGCTCTTTCCCATTGCGTTGCTGCTTTACTTCATCATCCTGATCAACCTGCTGCTGTTTGTTTTCAACCTGGTGCCATTCCCACCACTGGACGGTAGCCGCATTTTGCGACATTTTCTTCCCTATAATGCGTTGCAGATCTACGATCGCATGGGGATGTTGGCCTTGTGGATCTTCATGCTGCTGGCGGGTGGATTCATCTTTCGAGTCTTTCTCTACCCGCTGCAATCGGCCTTTGACGGCATTCTGGCAGCAATGTAAGCCGTTTCCCGTATCATCGTTATTTGAGCATCATGACCGATTCCAATTCATCTTCACGTCCGCGTATTTTGAGCGGCATGCGTCCCACGGGAAAGCTGCACCTGGGCAACTATATGGGTGCGCTCTATAACTGGGTGAAGCTGCAGCATGAGTATGAGTGCTACTTCTTTATTGCCGACTATCATGCGCTGACGACGGATTATGCCAACACCAGCAGACTTAAGGAGAACATTCGCGAGGTTGCTCTCGACTTTCTCGCAGCCGGTCTTGATCCCAAGCTCTGTGCCATCTTTGTGCAGAGCAAGGTGCCGGCGCACTTCGAGCTTAATGATCTGCTGGCCATGATTACTCCGCTCAGTCTGCTTGAGCGGGTCCCCACGTACAAGGACCAGCAGGAGCAATTGAAGGAGAAGGATCTCGCCACCTATGGCTTTCTTGGTTATCCCCTTCTGCAATCCGCTGACATCCTCACCTACCAGGCATCGTATGTCCCCGTTGGGCAGGATCAGGTGGCTCACGTTGAACTGACACGCGAGGTTGCCCGCCGCTTCAATCAGTTCTTTCCCGGTGAGTTTTACCTCAGCCCCAATGCGGCTCCCTGGGAGATAGGGGCGATTCAGGAGAAGGCTCGCAAGCTGGCAAGTGACAAAAGAAAGAGCGTCTTTTCTGCGCACGAACTTTATGAAGCAGCGAAGCAGACTAAGAAACTTAGCGGCTTCGGTCGTCGCGAAGTGCTACCTGAGCCGCAGGTTCTTTTGACACCTTCCCCGAAGCTGCCCGGCACCGACGGTCGAAAGATGTCCAAGAGTTATGGCAACACCATCCTGCTCTCTGACTCGGAGACGGAGATTCGCTCCAAATTGAAGACGATGGTGACCGATCCGGCGCGCATCCGCCGCGAAGACCCGGGTAACCCTGATGTTTGCCCGGTCTTCGACTTGCATAAGGTCTTTTCGCCTCTCGAAACGCAACAAAATGCCCGTCAGGGGTGCACGACGGCAGGCATTGGTTGCATCGAATGCAAGAGCTGGCTTGCTGATAACCTTGTCCGCGAGCTTGCTCCTATTCGCGAGCGGCGCACATACTTTGAGCAGCATCCTTCTGAGCTCGACGCCATTCTTGAAGACGGTAATGCCCGCGCGAATGCTCGCGCTAACCAGACGATGCGCGAGGTACGCGCTACCGTAGGACTTGATTAATCCATGCCGGAAGAGACACGCGACCCCAATCTCGAGCCACTGAGTCAGCCTGAAGAGACAGAGACTCTCACCGCCGAAGCGACAGATCAGCCGGTGCCTCAAGAACCTTTTGCTCTGAAGCATCCTGTGCCCCCGCCTGCTCCCGAACCGAAACGTTCTGTGGCGAAGGAAAGGGATAAGGAGAAAGAAGAGGCATCGCAGTCGCCTTTCTCTGTGATTGTGGGACAGGTCTACGACGGTCCGCTCGATCTTCTGCTGGACCTTATCCGTAAGCAGAATATCGATATTTACGACATTCCGATCGCTCGTATTACGGAGCAGTTCCTCGAGTACACGCACCAGCTGAAACAAACTGACGTCGATGCTGCTGGCGAGTTTATTTACACGGCTTCTCTGCTGATCCATATCAAGTCGAAGATGCTGCTGCCGCGCGATCCGAGTGACGTTGCCGGAGGCGATGCCGAAGACCCACGGCGCGAATTGGTGGAGCGGCTGCTGGAGCACGAGCGATTCAAGGCTGCCGCCCAGATGTTGTTGCAGAAGCAGCAGATTGAAGAGGCCACGTGGACGAATCCCGGTATTCGGGAGTTTCGCGAAGCTGCTGATGCCGATCGTGAGATCGCGGCGGATACGGTCGATCTGGTCCGCGTGTTTCAGGACATTCTTTCCCGAATGCGCAAGCGCCCGGTGCTCGATGTGGACGAGGAGTCGGTGACGGTCGCCCAGATGATCGACTACGTTAAGCGTCGCCTGGTCATGGAAGACAAGCCAGTCTCACTTCGTCGTTTGCTGCACAATACTCACACAGAGCGGGCGCTAATCTGCATGTTTCTGGCAATGCTGGAGTTAGTTCGCTTGCAGGCAGTACTGCTGCATCAGCCAGTTACGCAAGGAGACATCCTGATCAAAAAGACTGACAACTTCGACCAAGTCTTCGCGGATCAACAGCAGGCTCGGGACGACTGGCGGTAGTTTTCTGTCGCCGCCAGTGGAAATCTTTCATGTGGGATTCATCTTGTCACGGGAAATCATGAACTATAGTGTTCTCACCTAGGGCCCCGAATCTGCTCTTTTCAGGTGACCAACCTTATGGCAACGCCAGCTACGCTTCCTTCGGGCTCTCTTCTCGACGAAAAATTGAAGAAATCCTCTCCTGGCAAAATAGGCAGGATCGTTTTTGGGCTTCTGCTGCTGGGAGGAGTTGGATATATCGTCAGTAGGCTGGCAGAGGATCTTTCGTTTGTTCATCCCAGCTCGATCTTCCCCTACTTTCTTCTTGGGGTTGCTCTGTTGATCGCCCTGGGGTTTGAGTTCGTCAACGGCTTTCACGATACGGCGAATGCAGTCGCGACGGTCATTTATACCCACTCGCTTGAACCACATGTTGCCGTTGTCTGGTCGGGGTTGTGGAACTTTGTCGGCGTATTGACCAGTTCGGGTGCGGTGGCCTATTCGGTGATTACTTTGTTGCCGGTGGAACTGATCCTCAAAGTGAGCAAGGGATCAGGATTCGCCATGGTCTTCGCACTGTTGGTGGCGGCGATTCTGTGGAATCTGGCGACCTGGTATCGCGGACTCCCGGCTTCGAGCTCGCACACCATGATCGGATCCATTATCGGCGTGGGTATTACGAATCAATTGCTCCATGGTGCTAGCGGCGTCAGTGGCGTGGACTGGGAACAGGTCACGAAGGTATTCAAAGCATTGCTGTTTTCTCCGTTGGTTGGGTTTGCCGGCGCTGCGGTACTCTTCCTTCTGTTCAAGCTGGCGTTGCGTGATCCACGTCTCTATGAAGCTCCCAAGGGTACGGATCCGCCTCCGTTTTACATCCGCGCTCTGTTGGTCCTGACTTGCACCGGCGTTAGTTTTGCGCACGGCTCTAACGACGGCCAGAAGGGGATGGGGCTGATCATGCTGATCCTTGTGGGGACGGTGCCGACGGCCTATGCGCTCAATCACGCTGTCACCAACTCTCAGGTGCAGACCTTTACGGCAGTCTCGCATCAGGTCTCTGACGTTGTTTCCCACTATGTGGACGTCAACACGGTTATTGCTGATTCCGGTCCGGAATTGGAGCAATTTGTTTCTTCGCGCACTTTCAAGCCAGAGACAATGCTTGCTTTGCGACAGACGGTTGATGATATCCAGAACGAAGTATCTCGTTACGGAGCGCTCAATCGGGTTCCGCCAGATATGCAATCCAACGTTCGCAATCAGATGTATCTGGTGAGTGAGACGATGCGGTTGTTGCCTAAGTATGGCCCCGCGATTTCCGATCAGGATAAGAAGATCTTTGCGAACTACAAGGGATTTCTTGACCGCTCGACGAAGTTTATTCCCACGTGGGTGAAGGTGGCTGTTGCCCTGGCTCTGGGACTAGGAACGATGGTGGGCTGGAAACGTATCGTAGTGACCGTGGGCGAGAAGATCGGCAAAACCCATCTGACTTATGCCCAGGGCGCCTCGGCAGAGCTGGTTGCGATGATGACTATCCTTGCCGCGGATGGATATGGACTTCCGGTGAGTACGACTCATGTCCTGTCATCGGGCGTAGCCGGAACGATGGCAGCCAATAAGAGCGGGCTACAGACCTCCACGTTGCGCGATATCGCTTTGGCATGGGTCTTTACACTACCTGCGGCTGCGCTGCTCTCCGGGGTCCTCTACTGGCTCTTTAACTTGTTTGTTGTGAAGTAGACCTTTTGATTTGTCTCCGGTAAGAGACATGCGCCATTCTGTGCAAAACGCGTCTTAAATGGGGGATTTCCCTCATTTATGGTGTGGGTTCGTTCCTATACACTCAAAGGCAATGAGCCTCAAAGCAAAGATTGAAGCTGTTATTTACGCATCGGAAGAACCGGTTACCCTGGCCCAACTGATGGGCCTGCTCGGCCAGGAGGCCCAGGCCGAACTGGACCAGATTGCACAAGCCCAGCAGGCGCTTGCTCTCGAAGAATCTGAACAGGATTCAGATGTCGACTTGGAGAACCTGAATCGTGAGATTTCTGCCGAATCTGAACCACCTGTATCGGCTCCAGAGGCATCACCTGAACCCTCCGAAGGGGCAGGTGAAGAGAGCCAGGAACAGCGTTCGGCCCGCGAAAACAAGGAAGATAAGGAGAAGACTCGTCGCTTGCGCGAGCACTTCCGCTCGATTCTCGAGGAGTTGATCGCCGACTATACCAATGGGGATCGAGGACTTGAGATTCGCGAGGTTGCCAGTGGTTATCGCATGGCCACCAAGCCGGAGTATCACGACGCTGTGCGTGGGTTTGTGAAGTCTCTCAAACCGCCGTTGAAGTTGTCGCTGCAGGCCCTGGAAACGCTGGCCGTGGTCTCTTATAAGCAACCCATCACTGCGCCCGAGGTTGCCGAGATTCGCGGTGTGGATTCTGGCGGTGTGCTTGGCTCATTGATGGCGCGCAAGCTGATTACGACTGCAGGACGCAAGCAGGTAATCGGCCGGCCGATTCTCTACAAGACCACCAAGGATTTTCTGCTGCGTTTTGGCCTGAAGGACATCAGCGAACTTCCTTCCATTGAAGAGTTCGAGAAGATGGCTGGCGAACTCAATGAGCAGGAAGAGATTCCAATGGAGGCCCACGAGGAGCATGATGCTCCCGAGACGGCCGCGGAGCTTGAGCCGGAGCGACATACGCATCTGCCCCAGGCCGATGGCAGTCCGGACCCAGTGGATGACCCGCTCGATGATCAAATTCCCGACGAGGAAGAACAGCCAGCAGCTGAATCCGAGGCTACCGTCGCACAAGCGGAAAGAGACCTGAATAACTGATCGTCGATGGCTATGATCCATGATGCTGCTCCGGATATTCAGGCGATAATGGAAGGATGACTCAATCGACCGAACCCCGGGGCGAGCGCCTCCAGAAGATTCTTTCGCAGGCAGGGATTGCCAGCCGCCGCAAGGCCGAGGAACTGATCCTTGAAGGCCGCGTCCAGGTGAACGGGAAGGTTGTGACCGAGCTTGGCACACGGGCCGACCTCGAACAGGATCATATCCGGGTAGACGGAAAGCTGCTGCATGGCCGAGAGCCACAGCGCTACTACATGCTCAACAAACCGCGTGGCTATGTCACCACAGTGTCCGATCCGGAGAACCGACCAACGGTGGTCGACCTGATTGCGAAGCGACAGGGGCCTCATAGTGCGCGTGTGCGTTTGTATCCAGTAGGGCGCCTGGATTATCTCTCGGAGGGGTTGCTGTTGATGACGAATGACGGTGACTTGGCGAACCGCCTCTCCAAGGCCGCCGCAGGCGTTGAGAAGACCTATCTGGTGAAAGTTGCCGGGGTTCCATCAGAAGAAGGACTTGATCAGCTTCGGAAGGGAATCATGATCGATCGCGGACGCCTCAACGAGGTCCGTAGCGGGCGGCGTGATCGGGTGGTTACGGCTCCTGCCAGGGTGGAATTGGTGCGCGGGGGAGAGAATCCCTGGTTTGAACTTGCCCTGACCGAGGGGCGAAATCGGCAGATCCGCAAGATGTTTGAAGAGATTGGACATCATGTGGAAAAAATTCGCCGGATTGGGTATGGAGCTTTGCGACTGGATGTGCCCCCGGGAGAATTTCGGGAACTGACTCCGGGAGAGGTAACTGCGCTTGATCGAGCCGCGAAGGGGCAGAAGGTTGTTCCGAAGCAGAAGACGCCTGAATTTGCTCAGCTGAAAAAAGTTGCAACACCTAAAAAAGTCGGCCGTCGGCCGACTTCGAGCGCGAGAAAAGAACGCCGGCCACGTTCCTCTTCGCGTTAGTCAGATTTATTTTTCCTCATTGAACCAAAGCTGGTTCTGGCATGGAAGCCATGATCTATCGATAGTTATCGACGGCCGTGTGGAAGATCGCCGGGAAGCATTTGACAGGTCTCAATTCTCATGACCAAAATACTCACGCTATTCATCTTTAGGGGGATGACAAAGCCCTGGTGAAGAGCATCCAATAGATATCGCTGATCGCAGATCGTCATGGTCTGTTGTCAGCTGTTCGGCGTATATGTTGTTTTTTTGTAGTAAAGGAGCAGCACGAAGTGGCAACCGAGAAGGCTACGTTTGGAGCAGGATGCTTCTGGGGTGTAGAAGCAAAGTTCAATGAAGTTATTGGAGTAATCGATACAACGGTGGGCTACGAAGGCGGAGACCTTGAGCAACCGAATTACAAAGATGTTTGTACAGACCGCACCGGCCATGCGGAAGTCGTTCAGGTGACGTTTGATAACTCCAGGGTCAGCTATGAGTCCCTCCTGGATGTGTTTTTCGCGATGCATGATCCGACCCAGATCAATCGGCAGGGCCCAGATATCGGGACCCAGTACCGCAGTATCATCTTTACCCATAATGAACGGCAGGCTGCACAGGCACAAGCCAAGATTGCTGAGCTGAATGCCTCTGGAACCTACCGGAATTCGATCGCGACTCAGGTGCGTCTGACGAGGACCTTCTGGCGGGCTGAGGAGTATCACCAGCGCTATCTTGAAAAACGAGGCATGGTGAGCTGCCACATCTGATTGGAGTTTCAGGCCGTAGGGGACCTGTTTCAGACAGGTCCCTTTACGTTTAATCGCGGCGCAACCGGGAGCCTGATAGAATAAAGCTGTACTTGGAGTATGAGTACTTGCCTCGCGGGAAGAGCCTGGGATGGATTCAGGCTGGCCAGAGACCGCTGAGACCAAAAATCTCCAGCATTGATCCATGTCGATTGGATGCGTTGATTGCTCTGGCTTTGATGGAAGATCGTTGTGATCTTTCTCGCCGTGCAGCAGCGTTTGAGCTGAATTCCCTAAGGAATCCATGATGTGTTTGTGCATCGTTCTGCATCCTGTATCTTCCGCTCATAAGAGGAGCGGCCTCACTGAAGGACTATTTTGACGACAACATTAGAAACAATAGAAACGCTGAATTCCATCGGGAATTCCACAACTACCTCCCCTGATTCTCCTCTCTTTACAGATTTTGATCTTTCCGACTCTCTGAAAGAGCGGCTGACCACTGCCGGTTTTATCCGGCCAACGCCGGTACAGGCGGGGGCGATTCCACCTGCGCTCGAGGGGAGCGATATTCTTGCAACAGCTTCAACAGGAACTGGGAAGACGCTCAGTTTTCTCGTTCCCATTCTTGAGAAGCTCGATGCTACTTCTACACCCAGTACGCGCGGCAAGCGCAACGCGATCCGCGCACTGATTCTTCTGCCGACACGTGAGCTTGCGATGCAGGTGCTGGAGAACTACTGGAAACTGATGCCAGTGGCGCGACACGATGCGGCGCTCATCTGCGGAGGACTTTCGGAGAACGCCCAGTTTGAAAATCTTGACCGCGGCCCCCGCGTGGTGGTTGCAACGCCTGGCAGACTGGAGGATTTTCTCCGTCGCCGCGAGATCGATCTCTCACGCGTGGAGATGTTTGTTCTCGACGAGGTGGACCGCATGCTTGACATGGGGTTCCTTCCAGCGATTCGCAGGATTGCTGCTGCGGTACCACGTACGCGCCAGACGATGTGCTATTCGGCCACGCTGGATGCCAATATCCAGGAGGTGGTGCGTGATTATGTTAAGAACCCGATTCGCATTGAAATCGGCTCAACTTCAAAGCCATCGGACCGCGTCGAGTTGCGCGTTTACACCGTAATGCAAGATCAGAAGCTGAGCCTGCTAAACCAGATGCTTGAGGAAGAGGAGGGAAGCTTCCTGGTCTTTTCGCGCACCAAGCATGGGGCAGACCGTATCTCTCGCAAGCTGCAGAAGTTGGGCCACGGCTCCAATGCGATTCATGGCGACCGTTCGCAGTCGCAACGCACGTCGGCACTGAAAGGCTTTGCCGGGGGCAAGCATAGGGTTCTGGTCGCTACGGACGTTGCGGCTCGCGGCATTGATATTTCCGGTATTGCCCACGTGGTGAACTACGATCTCCCGAATGCCAGCGAGGATTTTGTTCACCGCATTGGGCGCACTGGGCGAGCGGGCGCCAAGGGAGTTGCAACTACCTTTGTGATGCCGCAGGAGCACCATGATGCCAGGAAACTTGAGCGCGAACTAAAGATCAGGTTCGACTGGCGCGAGGCAGATAAGAACCTCGCAAAAGAGGAACGAAACAGGCCAATCGATCTGAATACGCTGCCTGCACCATCGACCAACACAGGCAAGGCTTCCGGCCTGGAGGCGTTACTGGCTCTCGAGACACGCACTTGGCGAAATGAGTCGGCGCCGATGCCATCAGGAAAGGGCCGTCGTTCTGGTCCCAGACACAAAGGCCGAGGACGTAAGCCGGGGACTGCAACAGCCCGTCAGGGGAAGCGATAAAGGCTTTCTCTGAATGAGGAATAGCGCGGATCTGGGCTCTGGAGGAGAATCTTTTCGGTTCTCTTCCTATGTTTCATTCGGCCCTTTGGGCCTTCACGTTGAATAACGCGAATTATCGCGTGCGAAAATAGATAGCGATGATCTCTGTTTCTAATGTCACGATGCGCTACGGCTCGAAGCTGCTCTTCGAGGATGTCTCCGTTACCTTTACCTCTGGCCGGCGGTATGGCCTGACCGGTCCTAACGGCGCCGGAAAGTCGACTTTTATGAAGGTCCTTACTGGCGAGATCGATCCTCAGAAGGGAACAGTTGTTCGGCCGAAGAAGATTGGCGTACTCAAGCAGAACCAGTATGAGTTTGATGCGTATCGCGTGATCGATACGGTCATTATGGGCAATAAGGCCCTGTGGGCGGCTCTGGAAGAGCGCGAACAGATCTATGCCAAGCCCGAACTGACGGATGAAGACGGTTCCCGACTGGGGGAATTGGAAGGCATTGTCGGCGATGAAGACGGCTACGAGGCTGAGGCTAATGCTGCCGTGCTGCTTCAGGGGCTCGATATCCCGAATGAAGTGCATGAGCGCAAGATGAGCGAGCTGCAGGGTGGCCAGAAGGTCCGTGTACTGCTGGCGCAAGCGCTATTCGGTAATCCCGAAGCTCTATTTCTGGATGAGCCAACGAACTATCTCGATCTCGACTCTATTCATTGGCTTGAGAATTTTTTGAACCGGTACAACGGTACGGTGATCACGATTTCTCACGACCGCCACTTCCTGAACTCGGTTTGTACGCACATCGCCGATATCGATTACGAGACGATCATCACGTATACCGGCGGGTATGACGATATGGTGCTGCAGAAGACGCAGATTCGTGCTCGCATTGAGTCGCAAAACGAGCAGCGTGAAAAGAAGATTGCGCAGCTGAATGAATTCATTGCGCGCTTCTCTGCTGGTACGCGTAGCTCACAGGTGAACTCACGTAAGAAAGAGGTCGAGCGGTTGCAAACGACCGAGCTTGCCCGCTCGAATATCCAACGGCCATATCTCCGTTTCGATATGTTGCGCCCGTCAGGCAAGCATGTATTGGAATTCGAGGGTGTTAATAAGTCATACGCGCAGCCTGAAGGTAAGGTGGAGCATGTCATCAACAACTTCTCTGCTGCGGTGCTTCGTGGAGACAAGGTTATTCTGATTGGGCGCAATGGTCAGGGCAAGACTACCCTGCTGAAAGCGCTGCTGGCTAATGCTGGATTGGATGAGTCTGAAACTACGGCAATCGATTCCGGCACGGTGAAGTGGGGGCATGAGACCCAGATTGGCTACTTCGCCCAGGACCATGCTGCTTCCATCCCCAAGGGAACGACGGCAGCGGAGTGGCTCCATACATTTGACCCCAAGGCGACGAAGGAAGATATTCGCGGCATTCTTGGCCAGATGCTCTTCCGCGGCGAAGAGGGAATGAAGAAGACCGAGGCTCTCTCCGGAGGTGAAGCTGCCCGCCTCCTCTTCTGCAAGCTGATGTTGCAGAAGCCGAACATCCTTGTGTTGGACGAGCCATCGAACCACCTTGATCTGGAGAGTATCAACGCGCTCAATCAGGCCCTGCAGAAATATGAGGGCACAGTCTTTCTTGTGACGCACGACGAAGACCTGATCGAAGAGGTGGGAACGCGTATCTGGCACTTTGAGGGTGGCCCAGAGGACTTCCACATCACTGATCACAAAGGCCCATACGAGGAATACCAGCAGCAGCTTGCATTAGCCGCGAAGTAGCGCATATTTATACATTGCGTATTCAGAAGGCACAGCGGTTTCCTGCTGTGCCTTCTGTCTTTTATGCAAGCGTGATGTATAAGATCTCGCTTCTTGGAGATGCATTCAACGCATGGAATAATAGCTATAGTCAACAATTCAAATTTTCATCTGGCTCAGGCGGTTGATATGGCAAGCTCAGTTCTGCACAGTGACACAGTGAATGATGTTACGGGAACCGGCGCATCGACTTCTCAGTTGATTGCGCTGGAGGACCAATACGGCGCGCACAACTATAAGCCACTGGATATTGTGGTTCATCGCGCTTCTGGAGTCTGGGTCTACGATGTTGAAGGCCGACGTTATCTCGACTTCCTTGCAGCGTATTCTGCTGTAAATCAAGGGCATTGCCACCCTCGTATTCTTGCCGCCTTGCTGGAGCAGGCTCAGCGCGTTACGCTGACCTCGCGAGCCTTCCGGAATGACCAGCTCCCTCTTTTCTATAAGGAGCTGACAGAGCTGACGGGATTTGAAATGGTTCTGCCCATGAACTCGGGCACAGAGGCCGTTGAATCGGCACTGAAGATTGCGCGCAAATGGGGATACAAGATCAAAGGCATTCCTGAAGGAAAGGCCGAGATTATCGTCTGCGAGAACAACTTCCACGGCCGTACGATTTCGATCATCAGCTTTTCGACCGAGGAGCAGTACCGAGATGGCTTTGGACCGTATCTTGCTGGTTTCAAGATTATTCCTTTTGGCGATGTAAAGGCCTTGCGTGAGGCGATTACGCCAAACACAGCCGCTTTCCTGGTTGAGCCGATTCAGGGTGAAGCGGGAGTTTTGATTCCGCCCGACGGGTTTTTGCGTGAGGCTGCCGCTGTCTGCCGCGAGAACAAGATCCTGTTCATTGCGGACGAGATTCAGTCTGGCTTGGGACGCACAGGCAAGCTCTTTGCCTGTGAGCATGAGGATGTTACCCCGGACGTGATGATCGTTGGTAAAGCGCTGGCTGGAGGATTCTACCCAGTCTCTGCAGTGCTTGCCTCACGCGAGGTACTGGGTGTGATCCACCCAGGCGATCATGGTAGTACCTTTGGTGGAAATCCGATGGCGTGTGCGGTTGCGCGGGTTGCGTTACAAGTGATTGTCGAAGAAAAGTTGTCGGAGCGTTCCGCGGAGCTTGGCGCGTTGTTGATGGAGCGTATCCGCCGGATTCGAAGCCCACAGATTCGCGAGGTTCGTGGGCGGGGTCTTTGGGTGGCGATCGAATTGAACGGGCCGGCTCGCCCCATATGCGAGGCCCTGATGAAAGAGGGCCTTCTATGCAAGGAGACACATGACAACGTCATCCGTCTCGCTCCCCCCTTGGTGATCGAACGCAAAGACCTGCTATGGGCCTGCGATCGGATCGAGGCGGTGCTTGAAGGGAAGGCTTCGTAAACTCTGATCGAAACCAGATTAACAAGGATGTCGCCTGATGAAGTGATCAGGCGACATCCTTGTTTTGCAAGATCTCTGTTTTAATACGGAAGCTTGCCCAGACGTGAGAGAAGCGTTGTTTCAACACGGAAAATCAGATCATCTCGACTTGTAGCCATGCGTAGCAGGTTCATCGGCTGGATGTGATCTGAAGTATTGATTCCGCCATAAAACGAAAAGCACATCTTGTATCCCAGGCTCTGAGCAATATGCTCTGTGGTTTCGTCGAAGGCTCCGCGAATTCCCACGGGATACGCAAGGCTTCGGATCTCTGTTCCAATATTCGCTTCGATATTCTTTTTGGATTCGGTAAGTTCCCATCGTTGGACCTCTGGTGCCATTTGTCCCAAGATATTGTGGGTTTGAGTATGTGAGCCAATTGACATTCCAGCGGCTTTCATCTCGCGAGCTTCTTCCCAGTTGATGAAGCGTCGCTCAACCTGTGGAAGTTCACATCCTATCTGCTCGCGCAGCTCATTCATGAACTGATCACTATTGTGATTGTCTCGTCGTTTGTAGTAGCGCAGCACTTCGCGAATGGCCTGCTCGCGGTCTCCATTGAGATTGATAGTGAATGGAACCGGAGATTGGAATGTAATCTCGGATTTCGGTGAGTTGCGCAGGAGATAAGCGATCTCGTCCCACCAAGGAACTGTAGCTGTGCCTACATATTGTGGAACCAAAAAAAAGTTTCCTGCGCAGTTATGCGCCTTGAGAATTGGAAATGAGATCGTGTAGTCGTTTAAATAGCCATCGTCGAAAGTGATGGCTATTTGGGTATGTTTGAGGGGAGTTTTTCCTGAGACGAGATCTTCCAATTCTTCTCCGGCCACGATGTTGAAGTGTCGTTTGAAATACTTCAACTGCATCTCAAAAGCATCCGCAGAGGCGCTGAAAACATCACGATCGAAACGCGTCAGAGCAGCGTCGCCAACTCTGTGATGGTTCACGATCAGGATGGAAGGCTTCGACCGAGATCGTTCCAGAAGCTGAAGAATGCCGGATCTCTGCAGGAAGGTGGCAGCTAGTCGTCTCTTCGACATTCAGTTGAATGTTCTCCTCTTGGGCCCATTTACCTTAACTTGGATGTTATTGGGGAAGGAAATGTCGCTCCGGTATGTCATCAGGAGAGTTGTCGCCTCAAACCCAGAGCGCGAAGCACAGTACCACCTGCAATACGAGCACAACCCTTGACCGTTGTGAGTGTTGGACGCCAGTCATATCGATCAAAATCAAAAAAATGCAGTTCTCCCCGATAAGTATTGCGAATCTGAGCCCAGGTAAGCAGACCGCGTTCTACATAACGAGGTAAAGCTGGAATATCGCGTCGTAGAACGATATGACGAAAACCTAAATGGGAGGCTTCAGCAGGGGTAACGGGCTGACCAATCAGGTCTAGATAATGCAGCCAGCCGATATCAACTCCTGCATAGACTGAAGCATCAGCCGTAACGCTATAGCGTGGGTTTGCTTCGATTAGACGCACGACACTATCGCGAGTATCTCGTTTTACTTCGATCTCACAGATTCCCACATAACCGATGCCGCACAGAAAATTGTCGCAGAGTAAAGCGATCTCAGGATCGATGACCGGCTCGACAATGGAGCCGCTGCCAAAAAGGACCGGATGAGCCCGTAGCTCGTGAACCACGGTATGGCCGAGGCGACGACCTCCAGAACCATAGACGGAGAGGTAGCAATATTTTGCATCATCGCCGCCAGCGATGATTTCCTGCGCGACGACTTCGGGCTGTTGAGATTCCGCATAGGCATAATTCGTCAACAGATCTTCCGCAGTATCGGCCGTGATCAACTTCAGACCGCGCAGAGGATTACCTTCAGGCAAGGCATCCCATTCGCGCTGATGGCGCGGTTTAATCAGACAAGGAAAGCGTGCCTGCGCGACGAATGCCTCAAGGTCAGGGCGAGACTGGATGTATGCAGTTCGAGGGATCGGAAGCCCGTGCTGGGCGGCCAGAGCGTACTGTTGTTCCTTGGTGGCTAGAGCAGCCTGGATCGCAATGGAGTCGAGCGAAAAGATGTAATGCTCTTTGAGAACTTCTACGTATTTTCCCAGCGCAGAGACAAAGATATCTGCGGCGGGAATGATTACTGGCTTGGCGCCGAGCTTTTTTGCAAGCTCGATCATGAAATCGACCCACTGCTCCGGATATGTATCAGGGTTTGGGCAGAGGTACGATTTGCCGTATGAGGAACGAAAGCCTTCGTGCTCGCTGTGGCAATCGATCCCAATGGTCTGGACGCCACGGCGAAGCAGATCCCGCATCAGGTTCAACCCGGTTTGAAATACGCTGGCGACAACTACAGGTGGCCAATTATTTTGAGCATGAGCTGGATTCACTCGACCGTATCTCCTGGGGATGGGATTGTTCGATGTATCCGTTCTTAAAATGCTACACAGCCAGAATACCGGAACGATGGTGAGATGATTTGTTGCTACTGGTTAAAGTCTTGACGTCTATCGTGTACGGGACCGATCTTTGATGCTCTTTGCGAGTCGTTCGATCTCCTGGGCCTTTTTGACAACAGAAACCGAGAGCGTGTCCTTGTTGCTCTTTGCTACCTCGGCTTTCAACTCTTGTGTGAGTTGGTAGAGCTTTTCTGTATCGGCTTGCAGATCTGCTTGCCTCTGTTCCTCGGGGGAGAGAGGGGGCTTTTTGCTTTTATCCGAGATTGAGGCAGTACCAGGAGCTTTTTCTTGCGGTCTGGGTACGGTTTGCTGTGCTCGTGCGAGGCCAGAAAGCAAGGCGAACGACAATCCCAGGGCGCAGAGTGAGGGGATTGTGAATCCGAATTGTTTTTTCTGACGTTCGCTCATAGCAGCTTGAAATAAGGACATTCTCACCTGCGTAGAATTTTATTCCGGAAGCAATCCAGGCAACCATAGTAATTTATGGCAGTTCTATCGTTGCGCAGTTTCCTGCTGTGACGGTGCAACATCGCAGCGAACGAACCCATGCAGATGGGCAAAGCTGTTAAGCGAGATGAGGTAGCTCTCGGAGATGCCCAGACGGCTACGTGCTTAGCGAGCCACAGCAAAACCATTGAAAGTCACTCGAATGAATGCGCTGGATCTTAGTGCAGCTTCCTGCTCAGGCTTCTGATCCTGCGGACGGCGTCATCGCGTTAGAGGTCAAGGGACCTATAAAGGCAGTGATGGACGGCTATTGCAGCTGCTATGTCGATGGACTTGAGAAACACGGGAAATGTGCTTTCGTGGAACGTACGCGTGAACCAGCCTGAGAAGTTTGCTGTTGAGGTACGTTACAGCAAACCGAAACCGGAGTATCCAACAGGTGCTCGCTTTGTCATGAAGTACGGGGGTACCGTGTTGAGCGCACTTGTTAGTACAGGAACGGCTGTTGAGAGAGTAAGGGACTTTATCGTTTGGAGGACTGAAGATTGAACCGGGGACTCTGCAAAGATCGAGGTTGCGGTCGAAGAGCTTCTACGCCGGTTCACCTCTTCGAGGTGGATCTTCTGCCAAAGCCGTAGAAAATTTGGAGCACCGAGCGGGAATCGAACCCGCGAATACTGATTTTGCAGACCAGCGCGTTAGCCACTTCGCCATCGGTGCTCATGCTCCGCTGCACAGGGATGCGCAGCGGAGTGCATTACAGAGTTAGATTACCTTATCGCGGTTGAGCAGCAGTGCGCAGATAGGGCTTGACGGTCTTAAAGTCCGGGAACAGTTTTGCTGCCTCCTCGTTAGAGATCGCTCCTGTGAGGATGACATCCTCTCCTTGCTTCCAGTTTGCGGGGGTCGCGACCTTGTGCTTCGAGGTGAGCTGGATGGAATCGAGAACGCGGATAATCTCATCGAAGTTGCGGCCCGTGGTCATGGGATAGGCCAGCAGCAGCTTGATGCGTTTGTCGGGTCCGATGACGAAGACCATACGCACAGTGGCGTTGTCGGCGGGGGTACGGCCTTCACAGCTGTCACCTGCTTCACCGGGAAGCATGTCATAGAGCTTGGCGACCTTCAGCTCAGTGTCGCCGATGACGGGGTAGTTGACGGCAGACCCGGTGACTTCTTTGATATCCTCGGCCCACTTGTGGTGGTTGTCGACGGGATCGACGCTCAGGCCGATGACCTTTGCGCCGCGTGCAGCAAACTGGCTCTCGAGCGCGCCGACGGCGCCGAGTTCGGTGGTGCAGACCGGTGTGAAGTCCTTGGGATGAGAGAAGAGAACAGCCCAGCCGTCACCGATCCACTCGTGAAAGCTGATGGGACCGTGGGTCGTCTCCGCTGTAAAGTCTGGAGCAATATCGTTGATGCGCAGTGCCATGTTCGCTATACCTTCCGGGGCAATCGGCCCCACGTTCGATTTGTATATTTCTACCAGCAAGAGAAAACCCACCCTGCTTTGTGGCCGGGTGGGTTTCGCGCTACTCGAAGACGCTTACTTCGATTCGCTCATCCACGCACCCCCGCCGGGCTACAGCAACAGCGGCAGCACATCGAGGTCGTATTGAGCGTGATTTGCATGTGTCAGAAAATATTTCGTACCGCAGCTGGCTTAGCCAGCATCAGGCAGGTTGACCTGATTGCGGTCTAATCAAACCATAGTCCCGGGAGCCTGCCATGTCAAATGTACCGTCGCCACCCCAGCTCTTTTCCACCACCCATACTGCTTTGGATTATGCCTTAGTGGATGTTTTTGCCGAGCGTCCTCTTGAAGGGAACCAGCTTGCCATCTTTACCAACGCCAGAGGGTTATCCGATGCGGAGATGCAGGCGCTAGCGCGAGAGACGAACCTTTCGGAAACGACCTTTATCTTTCCTCGCGATCCAGAGATCGAACGAGAACGCGGAGTTCAGGTTCGAATCTTTACCACCCAGGAGGAGTTGCCCTTCGCTGGACATCCCACGCTGGGAACCTCCAGCTGGCTCTACTGGAACCATCCTGTCTTTCAGAGAGCGGAGACGGTCTTCCTTGATCTTGCGGTAGGCAAAATTCCGGTGCGATTTACTGCTACACCGCAGGACAAACAAGGTGTTTTTGGGACGATGCGACAGAACGACCCCGTCTTTGGGCCACCGCAGGATCGCGGGGAGGTCGCCAGAGTTCTTGGAATTCAAGAAGAAGACATCGACTCCGATCTTCCGGTCCAGACGGTGACCACAGGAAACCCCTTCTGCATGATCCCTCTACGATCTCTTGAGGTGATCAAAAGGATTACAGTTCCCCGGACTACAGCTGTGCAGACTTATTTGCAGAAGTATGACGCCAAATTTTTTTATTTTGTGACTCGAACTTCACAGGGCAGTGGCGCTGACTGGCACGCACGTATGTTGTTTTACAACGGTGAAGATCCTGCTACGGGATCGGCTGCCGGTCCTGCAATTGCATGGCTCGTACGGCACGGCCGGGTTCCGAGTGGTGAGACGGTCATCCTCGAACAAGGAGTCGAGATGCTCCGTCCAAGCCGCCTCCACCTCTCGGCAAAACTTGTCGATGACAAAGTCACTGAAGTGAGTGTCGGGGGGCGCACCATTCCTGTTGCAATGGGACGTCTTTTCCTGCCGTGATGCACTTAATTTCAACAGGGCGCGTTTGTGAATCGCCAATAAATTCGCACCCTTTTCATACTGCGGTGGATGTGCAAGTTCTAATCTTTCCTCCTTTCGCCCTAACTTCGCCGTTGCGCTGACGCCCATCTCTTCATACTCTTGGCAAGCGTTAACGATGTTTTCGCACGCAACGTGCGAGGCATCGCTGATGAGTCTTTCGCCTGTATTACTGACAACCTGAGTTGAGAGAAGCTCGGCTGCCGCGCAGTCGCGAGTCTCTTCGAAGTGCACATGATCGCTGCCTGCAAACGCGCCGATGCGGAGCTATTCCTGCTCCTATAACGGCTGCATCCAGCAGATTGATCTTCGTGCTTCGATGATTCCCTCGCGAGGCAATCTGTGTTGGCCCGGGTCTCTCTCTTTCCTCGCGGTCCGGCTTATGTGAGCTGGACGGTGGCACTGTTCCCTCCGGGAGCAGACAGGGAAGCTTTGTCTTCCTATCTGCTCTCCTTAGGGAGTAGACGACCCGCTATGCCCTTGAACTGCTCAGGGCCGGATCTGCGAGGGCTGCCCTGAAACACCCAGGGGCACGGAACGCAAACCTGCGGTTCGTGTCCCTGGCTCATCCGCCGGCGACCACCGGCAGAAGCGAGACAGCTTTGCGCCCTAAGAAGACGATCCTCTGTGTAGACGACAATGAACAAGCCCTCTCTGTCCGCACCTTTCTCCTTGAAACTCGCGGTTATCGTGTGATCCCGGCGCTCACTCCCCATCATGCTCTTGAGGTGGTAGAGCAATCCGCTCCGGGATCTCTAGATCTGCTGCTGAGCGATATGAACATGCCTCAGATGGATGGCAATGAACTCGTCCGTCGCGCCAAACAACTTCAGCCTGCGCTTCCCGCAATGATCGTCTCCGGGACGATGGGGGCTTCAGAGCGTGCGTGCTGTGCCGACGTATTTCTCCCGAAGGGAGCTAACTCTCCCGCAGAGATGATTGAACGTATTCGCGTGCTGGTTGCCCGTAAGCGCGGGCCCAAGAAGTATCACCAAATCCAGCGGCCTGTGGGTGTGGCCGCGATGGCTTCGTAACGAGAGAAGCGAAAAAGGAGAGCAGGGGATAGCCCTGTTCTTTCCTCGTTTACGCTTCAACTAATCCATAGCGCCGTTGCCACTGCTGTTTGAGGCGCGTCCAGACAGCATCGCGTTCTCCTTGTGAGATTGCAGGGTCAGGTTTTTCGACAAATCGCGAGGCCTCGATCTTGGCCAACTCCAAGATCTTGCGGTCTCGAATGAGATTGGCCACGCGAAACTCCGGCATTCCGGCTTGGCGGGTGCCGAAAAACTCGCCGGGGCCTCGTTGCTCTAGGTCGAACTCTGCAAGTTCGAAGCCATTTTGGGTCGAAACCATAGCATTCAGACGATCTTCTGCCTGTTCGCTGACACTGCTGCCGGTCATCAGAATGCAGTAACTCTTGGCTGCACCACGGCCTACACGTCCACGAAGCTGATGCAGCTGTGCCAGGCCAAAGCGTTCGGCGTGTTCGATGACCATGACGGATGCGTTCGGGACATCGACGCCAACTTCGATGACTGTTGTTGCGATCAGAACATCAATCTCACCACGCTGAAACTGGCGCATGGTGATCTCTTTATCGTTGGCGTTCATGCGTCCATGCAGCAGGCCCAGACGAAGTCCGGAGAGGGCTCCAGTGCGCAGTTCTTCGTACATGTCGCTTGCGGCGCGCAAAGCTTTCTTCGAAGCGAATAATTTTTCAGCCTTCTTTTCCGTTTTTCCTTTGACCTTTTTCCCGCTTTTCCGTTTTGTGTCATCCTCAGCAGAGCCTTTGCGGTGCAAGGGTGAAATCGAAGAAGCTGCGATTGTCTTTGCCTCTTCATCAGGATCCTGCGCAAAATCAAGCTCCGGCTGATCATCTTTTGCACCTTCTATGACCGGATAGACGATATACGCCTGCTGCCCTGCGGCAACCTGTTTGCGGACAAACTGCCAGACGTCCTCTGCTCGCTCTTCGGTCGTTCGCCGCGTAACGATAGGGGTACGTCCTGGAGGTAGCTCGTCGATCACGCTCGTCTCAAGATCGCCATAGAGGGTCAGAGCAAGCGTGCGCGGGATTGGTGTCGCAGTCATCACCAATACGTCGGGCTCCGCAGAGTGCCCATCCGAGCCTGGCTTCTTCATCAGCTGAAACCGTTGCTGCACGCCGAAACGATGTTGTTCGTCTACGATGACCAGTCCGAGATTGTCGAAGTCGACCTTTTCCTCGATCAAGGCATGGGTCCCGATCGCCAGATCGGTCTCACCGCGAAAGATTCTCCCTCGAGCTTCTCGCTTCGCCGCATCGTCAAGAGAACCAGTCAGCAGAGTAATGCGATAGGGTCGGCCAGTATGCGGCGAAAGTGCATCGCCCAGAAGCTTGCGCGCAGAAAGATAGTGTTGTGTCGCCAGAATCTCTGTAGGCGCCATCAAGGCCACCTGATAACCATTCTCAATGGAAATCAAGGCAGCCTGCATGGCGACAATCGTTTTGCCGGAGCCTACATCGCCTTGCAGCAGACGGCGCATGGGTTGCGCTTTCCGCATATCCGCCGCAATCTCTCCCAGCACGCGCTTTTGTGCGGCGGTGGGATGAAAGGGGAGGATCTGCTTAATCGCCCGGCGCACATTTTCTCCGGTTGTAAAGGCGATTCCTTCGCGTTCGCGCATCCTGCGGCGCTTCAGCTCAAGACCAAGCTCGAGATAGAAGAGTTCCTCGAAGATCAGTCTGCGGTGTGCTGGAGTGGCTGCCGACATCAGCTCGGCGATTGGAGTTCCAGCTTCAGGAAAGTGTGTTGCCCGTAGAGCTTCTAATCGGTTCGGTAGACCCAATCTTTCGAGCATGACATCTGGCAGAGTCTCAGGGACCGCGCTGACCGACTGACCGCCCAGCTTGTTGGCTTGCTGGCTTCCCAACTCCTCCAGCAGAGTCCAGATCACTCTCCGCAGCCAGCGTGAGGTTAGTTTCGCTCCCCATACGGTCGTCCCCCCCAGGAACTCATAGACAGGAACGATGCGTCCTACTTCCAGTGAAACAAACTCCGCTTCAGGAGAGTCCATCGTTGGAAGGATCTCAAACTGCGGCTGAATCATCTTGAACTTTCCGGCGGTCGATCGCGAGGCTTCGAGCTTGCCGTAAAGAGCCACCATCTGCCCAGCGCGAAACTTGTCTTTTAGATAGTTACCGTGAAACCAGATGCACTTGACGGTGTCTAAGTTCTGGCCAACCGTCATCTCAAAGATCGGCATCGACCGCGTTCGTAACAGGACGGAACCGCGGACTTCACCGATGATTGAGGCCATCGCTCCGGCCTTCAGATCGCGGATCGGTAGCGGATTGAGCCGGTCTTCATAGCGAAAAGGCAGGTGATAAAGCAGGTCTTCGACTGTTTCGACTCCGCGTTTCGCCAAATCTTCGGCGATCCGTTCTCCGACACGTTTGATGAATTTGATTGGAGTCGAAAGTTCGAGCACAGTCTGATGCTACCAAGCTGCTCTGGAGAGGAAGGAAACCCGGGGAGAGGAAGTCGGTCGGAGGTGGTCATGAAACCAGTGCCTGCCATGTTCTCCTGCTAAACTGGCATAGATTTCCATGGCGATCGTTGAACTTCACAAGGTCCGCAAGGCTTTCGACATAAAAGTAGCTGTCGATGATCTCAGCTTCCGTATCGAGCAGGGAAGCATGTTCGGCCTGCTCGGTCCAAACGGCTCCGGTAAGACCTCCTCTATCCGCATGATGATCGGGATGACAGTTCCAGACTCTGGTTCGGTCACCTTGTTTGATCAGTCGTTTGACCGCAAAAACCTTCACCGAGTTGGTTATCTGCCGGAAGAACGCGGACTTTACAAGAAGATGAAGGTGATCGATCAGCTCATCTTCCTCGGCCAGCTTCATGGCTTGGATGCGACAACAGCCAGCAAGCGCGCCCATTCGTGGTGCGAACGCATGGAGATTATCGAGGCGATCCCTAAAAAGACCGAAGAGCTCTCGAAGGGCATGCAGCAGAAGATCCAATTTATCGCTGCATTACTGCATGATCCTGAACTCATCATTATGGACGAGCCGTTCAGCGGTCTCGATCCAGTCAATGCATCGCTCCTGCAGGATACTTTGCTTGAGCTAAACAAGCAGGGGAGGACGGTGCTCTTCTCAACGCACCGCATGGATCAGGTCGAAAAGCTCTGCGATTCCATTTGTCTTATCCACCGAGGCCATCTCGTCCTCTCCGGCGCAATGCAGGAGATCAAGTCCCGCTATCCGAAGAACCGTGTCCAGATGGTCTTTGAAGGAGATGCTTCCTTCCTGAACAACTCTTCGGTCGAGAGCGCAAAGAACTACAACGGTATGGCTGAGATCAAGCTCTGTGATGGTGCAGACGCGCAGCACCTGTTGGCTGAGGCGGTGTCGAAAGCCCGCATCTCGCGTTTTGAGGTGATGGAACCGACGCTCGAAGAGATTTTTATCGAATCTGTAGGAGATCGCGTCGATGCATAATATCTTTCTCATCGCGAAGCGCGAGTATCTGGAGCGTGTTCGCACGAAGGCGTTCCTTATCTCTACACTGATGATCCCGCTGCTGATGGGCGGAGGAATTGTCGGTTCGATCCTTGCAGGCAGCAAATCCAAGTCAACCTCGCACATTACGATCGTCTCGGCGGATCAATTATTGGCGACTGATCTCCAGAAAGAGCTTGAGAACGGCAAAGATAGCGAGATGACCGTCGATGTGATCTCGCCGGGCAATAGTTCCACCCGAGCCACGCTCGATTCCATGCTGGTTGATAAGCAGCTCGATGGTTATCTCTGGATTACTCCGGCATCCAGCCCCAACGAGCGTCCCAGCTTCGCTTATACGCCGCGTTCTACGGCAGATTTTGGCACCAAGAGTGCCATCACTTCTGCGCTCCGCACAGTATTGATGCGTGAGCGGCTTACTCATGATGGTGTAGTTGCACAAGAGGTGAATGCTCTGATGCAGCCCGTCAAGGTAGATACAACCCAGGCGGGCAAAAATGCCGATACCACCTCAAGCTTTGTTGCCATCTATGTGCTCTTCTTCCTCATGTACATGGTCATTCTGCTCTATGGGATGAACGTTGCTCGCTCCATCATCGAAGAGAAGACCTCGCGTGTTTTCGAAGTGTTGCTGGCGACAATCAAGCCAGAGGAAATGATGGCTGGCAAAGTCATCGGCGTAGGCTCCGTTGGTCTCACCCAGGTTGCAGTGTGGCTGCTAACAGCGATTCTGCTGACCAGCAGCTCGCTAATGGGAGCGATCGCAGGAGGAAAGGTCCACGTTTCATTGAGTCCGATGCAGATTATCTTTTTTGTGGTCTACTTCCTGCTCGGGTACCTGCTGTACTCCTCTATCGCCGCCGCGCTTGGAGCAATGGTCAACTCGGAACAAGAGCTACAGCAGCTCAATATGTTCCTAGTGATGCCGCTGGCGGGCTGCATGTTTGCGTTGGCCCCAGTGATCACCAATCCAAGCGGACTGATTGCCCGCGTTATCTCGCTGATCCCGTTCTGCGCGCCACTTATCATGTACCTGCGTATCTCTCTGGCTACTCCGCCGGCATGGGAAATCGCCCTTTCGATCATTCTGATGCTCGTGACGATTTATGCCATCCTTTGGGTAGCCAGCCGTATCTATCGTGTCGGTATTCTCATGTACGGCAAACGGCCAACCCTGCCGGAGATCATGCGCTGGCTCAAATACAGCTAAGCTGAACTACACTCATTGACGTGCCAGAGCCATCCGCACAACCCTACTCTTTCAAGCAGCGCATTATGCTCGCCATCGTTCCTCCGCTGGCGTACATGATTATCTGTTTGCTTGGGGTTACGCTTCGCTACGAAGATATCTGCGAGCCAGGCATGACTCCGCAGTATCACACGCCTCCGCCGCTCATCTATGCCATCTGGCATCGCTGTCTGTTGGCGTGTGCCTGGCGCTTTCGCAATGGAAATCTTCACATCCTCATTAGCCGCAGTTTTGATGGCGAACTGATTGCCCGCACGGTGGAACGGCTCGGTTTTGTGGCTGTGCGGGGATCCAGCTCTCGGGATGGAGCCGTAGGGCTACGCAATCTGCAGCGGGCTTATTACGAGAACAACTACATTGCAATTACGGCGGACGGTCCGCGTGGTCCTGCGCAGAAGGCTAAGCCTGGCGTCACTCAGCTTGCAGCCCTCGTCGACGCGCCCGTGGGGGCCGTCTATCTTCACCCGCACCGCGCCTGGACTCTTCGCTCTTGGGACGGCTTCATGATTCCTAAGCCTTTCTCCAAGGTCACCGTCGCCTGGACCGTTCCCGCTCCTGCCGAACAACAGGCCGTTCAGTCTGCACTCGACCGTGCCACTGCACTTGCGGAATCCTACACACTAGAATCAAAGTAGTGCGCGTAGCTGACTTCCATTTCGATCTCCCTGAAGAACTCATCGCGCAGTCTCCGCCAGCGGTTCGCGGCTCCAGCCGTATGCTCGTACTTAACCGTTCCAAACGTGAATACCGGGACAATTTCTTTCGTAACCTTCCCGAAATTCTCCAACCGGGCGACCTTCTCATTCTTAATAACAGCCGGGTCATTCCTGCGAGGCTCTATGCCACCCGGGCTCGCGGGCGAAATACTCAGGCAAGTTCGCCGGATCCTTCAGGACGTATCGAAGTGCTACTGACGCAACAGCTCAGCGAGCACGAATGGGCCGCGCTCGTCCGTCCTGGCCGCAAGGTTCAGCCCGGCGAACGTCTTCATTTTGCGGCTCACGATGATTCGGCACCGCTGCTTGAAGCCGAGGTGATTGCAGCTGCTGACTATGGTGAACGAACCTTACGATTTGCTCCTACGCTAGAGTTTCGCGCCATTCTGGATCGCATCGGCCATATGCCGCTGCCGCCGTATATTCACCGTGGTGATACCCCAGAGGACCGCGATCGTTACCAGACCGTCTACAATCATGAGTCCGGCTCCGCAGCTGCTCCTACCGCAGGATTGCACTTCACCCCGGAGATTCTCGATCAGTTACGTGCGCGCGGAGTTCAGATCGAAACCATCACACTGCACGTCGGGCTCGGCACTTTTCAGCCTGTTCGGGTCGAAAACGTGGAAGATATCCATCTTCATGCCGAGCACTATACGCTGCCTGCTTCCACTGCTGAGGCGATCAATAAGGCTCTTCGTGAGAGGCGTCGCATCATCGCTGCCGGAACGACGACGACGCGTACACTCGAACACTGCGCACACATTGCTGCTGCGGATGCCTTTGAACCGCATTCGGGCCTGCAATTACACCCGCACTCCGGCCAGACTAGCATCTTCATCCGCCCGGGTGTTCAGTTCCGTGTCGTCAGCGGACTGCTAACGAACTTTCATCTGCCTGAGTCGACGTTGCTGATGTTGGTTAGCGCTTTTGCCGGTAGAGAGTTCACCCTCTCCGCATACGCTCACGCTGTTCGCGAGAGGTATCGGTTTTTCTCCTACGGTGACTGCATGCTGATCCTGTAGAAATTCATTCCATCTGCATCATTTCTTGGTCGGTGCCTTTCTCCATCGCAACGCGCTAACATCAAAGGGTCATGGCAAAGTCCTCCACAAAGCCCGAATCAAAGACCACCAAGCCGCCGATCTATCTCCTCGACTCGATGGCATTCATCTTCCGCGCCTACCATGCCATGCAGCGGTCGCGTCCTATGTCCACGCGGACCGGCATTCCGACGGCGGCGACGTATGTCTTCGTCAACATGATCAATAAACTGCGCAAGGACTTTCAGCCTGAGTATCTTGCCGCGGTCTACGATGTTGGTGCTCCGCTCCACCGCAACGAGATGGCGGCGCAGATGAAAGACGTCAAAAAGTTCAACATTAAGACACAGCAGTTCGAGACCATCGAATATGGCGGCTACAAGGCTAACCGTACCGAGACTCCGCCGGACCTTATCCAGCAACAGCCCTATATCCGCCGCGCCCTTGAAGCCTTCCGCATCCCTATCCTCTACTACGAGGGCTTCGAAGCCGACGACGTCATCGGCACGCTTTCGCACAAGCTCTCTGCTCTCGGACACCACATCTACGTCGTTTCCTCCGACAAAGACATGATGCAGCTCGTCACTAAAGATGTCTCCATCCTCAATCCAACGAAGGATAATCTCATCCTCGATCCCGCTGGCGTCGAAGCGAATCTTGGTGTGCCGCCCGAGCGCGTCATTGATGTGATGGCGCTCCGCGGCGACGCGATCGACAATATTCCCGGAGCGCCCGGCATTGGCGACAAGGGCTCTGTCGAGCTCATCCAGCAGTTCGGCACAGTAGAAGCAGCCATCGCCGCGGCTACTGCCACCCCCGACTCCATCAAGCGCAAGACCTATCGTGAATCCCTCGCTAACAACCGCGAAAATATCCTTCTCTCCAAAGATCTCGTCACCATCCACACTGAAGTCCCCATCGACTACTCGCTCGATGCGATGCGCACGCAGACGCCTGATATCGCCGCCTGCCGCGAGCTCTTCAGCGAACTCGAGTTCACAACTCTCCTTAAAGAACTTGCTCCGGCCGCGGACGCCACTATCATCACCTACGAAACAAAGCCAACCGTAGTACAGGTTAAACATCTGCTCGACGAGGCGCGAGCCAACAATCCTGCAACTGGCAAACCCAACGGTTTGGCTCTCGCTATCTTTGAAGATGCCCAGGCCATCGCTGAAGAGATCGCAGCCGAACATTCTGAAGACGCTCCAGAGCTAGAGCCTCCTCCAGCCGAGAACATGTCCCTCTTTGGAGCAGCCCCTACGGCCACACCTAAACCTGTAGCCGCATCTTCAACAGAGGATCCTGCGCGCCGTCTCGGCCTCGCTGTCAACGACCATTTTGCAATCGAAGCTCCGCTCGACACGCCGGGCATCAAAGAGGCACTCACTGACAGCACCTTGCCCAAGGATATCCATGATCTCAAAGCTGTCTTGCGTGCATTGCAACCTCACAATATCCAGCTACAAGGCGTTCGCAACGACGTTATGCTGCTCAGCTATCTCATCAATCCGACACATAGCTCTCACACTTTGCCGGATATAGCCGCACGCAGCACCAGCCGCACTCTCGTTCATCAGCCGACGAAAGAAAATCCCAACGACGCCAAACGTCTGCCCGAAGCCGCAGCGGCTATCGTCCGTCTCTCCACCACATTGGGCCAACAGATCGCCGACTACGCGCCTACGGAGCACTCAATTCCTGCCGACGATCCCGCACTTGGCGGAGCAGTCACTACCGAGATGCTCTTCTCCGACAAGAAAGAGAAAACAGGGAGCAGAGAGAGAGCTGATATCTCTCCCTTGCAGCACGTCTACGAGACACTCGATCTCCCTCTCGTCCCCGTTCTCCTTCGTATGGAGCAGGTCGGCGTCCGTATCGATCCTGACTTCCTTCGTGGAATGTCTTCGCACCTTGCCGTCGAAATCGATAACCTCGCTGAAAAAATCTATACGGAATCTGGCCACCGTTTCAATATCAACTCCCCGAAGCAGCTTGGCGACGTGCTGTTCAACAAGATGCTTCTTCCTAAGCCGATGAAGTACGGCAAGGGCAAGGTCGTCTCAACTGCGCAAGATGTTCTTGAAGAACTTGCCGAGGATCACCCGATCGTCTCGTCGGTTCTCGAATATCGTCAATTCCAGAAGCTCAAAGGCACTTACCTTGACACGCTACCTTTGCTTGCCGACTCTGACGGACGCATTCACACCACGTTTAACCAGGTAGGTGCAGCCACAGGGCGGCTCTCCTCTATCAATCCCAATCTGCAGAACATTCCTATTCGTACTGCCGCAGGTCGAGAGATCCGAGCAGCATTTATTCCGGCGCCAGGCAATCTGCTCATGTCGGCCGACTACTCGCAGATCGAGTTGCGCCTTATGGCCCACTTCTCTCAGGACCCATTGCTCCTCGATGCCTATCGAACCGGTAAAGACATCCACACCCTTACCGCATCCGAAGTCTTCGAGGTTGATGCCGCGACCATGGATAAGGAGACTCGCAATCGCGCCAAGGCGGTTAATTTCGGTATCGTCTATGGCATCTCTCCATTTGGATTGGCGGCACAGCTTGGCATTGAGCAGAAGGTGGCGCGCGCATATATTGAGCGTTATTTTGAACGTTATGCTGGTGTGCAGCGCTTCATCGAAGCCATCCTGGCAACCGTTCGTAGCGAACAGGCCGTTCGCACGTCCTTTGGCCGCGTCCGTCCTATTCCGGATATCCAATCGCGCAATCCCAACATGCGCGGTTTTGCTGAACGTACCGCCGTCAATACGCCGCTGCAGGGCACGGCCGCTGATCTCATCAAGCTCGCGATGATTCGTATTGATGCCGAGATCATTCAGCGCAAGCTGCGCTCCCGCATGACGCTCCAGGTCCACGATGAACTTCTCTTCGATGTTGTTCCCGAAGAGGCTAAAGAGATGGAAACTCTCGTCCGCCACGAAATGGAACACGTGGCCGAGTTCTCCGTCCCCATCGTCGCCGAGATCGGCTTAGGGAAGAACTGGCGCGATATTAAATAAAAAGAAATAAAGTAGGCATGATTCAAATAACAGGTGCGATCTAAACAATCTTCGATCGTGTCGTCTGCGGAGCGCTGCAGACTCGGTTGCGTCCTTCGGCTTTGGCCTGATAGAGCGCCTTGTCTGCGGCTTCCAGTAGTCGCTCCGGAATATCTCCGGTGATGGGATAAGCGGTTGCGACGCCACAACTTACTGTGGCGCGAATGCTCATGTCATAGGGGCCTTGCGATGGATCAAGGGCAGGGAATCCGGCGAGTTCAACCATTTTGCGCAGACGTTCGGCAACCTGAATCGCCGCGGTTTCGTGAGTGGCCGGAAGCAGAATGACAAACTCCTCACCGCCAAACCGGGCTGCAAAGTCGTCCTTGACGCGTAATGCCTGTTGTAACAGCGAGCCAATCCTTTTGAGGACTTCGTCACCATAGAGGTGGCCGTAACGGTCATTTAGACGTTTGAAAAAGTCCACGTCGACAATAATGACGGACAGCGCAGTGCCTTCTATCAAAGTTTTCTTCCAGAGGTCTGCGTACTGGGCATCAAAGGAGTGCCGGTTGGCCAGGCCGGTAAGCGCGTCGCTCTCGGACCTTCGCAGTAGTTGCGCATTGAGCCGGTTCAGATCGATAACCAGCATTTCTCCACGTAGATGCAGCAAGTAATTCAGGCGTTCTTCTCGGCAGGAACTATAAGTCGCCATCAAAGTAATGATGACTGCGCAGATGGAAAGGCTCAGTCCATAGGTCTTGTCTGCTTGGCTGAGCATTCTGTCGTTCCACAGGAAGATGACATCCCCAATCAGCATGACGGCGGATGCAGTAAACGCATAAGGGAATCGCAACCGCATCACAATGTTGATAAAGAGAACAACGGCGAGCACCGTCATTTGTACAAAGGCAGAGGCAGCTTGGCTGCGATTGATCTCAAGGTACAGCTGCATCAGTCCTGCAAGGCAGGCTGCAATCGCGATACTTGATTCGCGAAGAAACTTATTCGGTTGATACAGCAGGCAGGTATTGACCAGCAGGCAGATTGGCGTGACGATCAGGAGCCGCATGACAAAGGCTCTTTTGAAGTATTCCGGAGAATTGAAGTAGTCCGCTATCAGGAATAGATCAAATAGTGCGATTGCGATCAGCCCTTCGAACCATAGACGTCTGGATCGAGGAAGTGAAGTTTCTTCCTCAAAACGGTCTTCCAGCTCTTTGGGAAAGGTGAGCCATCGAAACCTTAGTCCAGCTAACTTGTTGATCTGTCGGTTGATGACTTCTCTTAGATCTGAAGAATGAACTGGCATA
This sequence comes from Edaphobacter sp. 4G125, assembly GCF_014274685.1. Taxonomy (NCBI): domain Bacteria; kingdom Pseudomonadati; phylum Acidobacteriota; class Terriglobia; order Terriglobales; family Acidobacteriaceae; genus Edaphobacter; species Edaphobacter albus. The sequence continues at coordinate 3,678,590 of NZ_CP060393.1, read as the reverse complement.
GCTGGCTTAACCGCTCGAAACTCCGTTCTCAAACCGGCCCATCGCCTTCTACCGCAGTAGAGTACGATAGTCACCTTTTCAATTTAGATACACACCGAAATGTTATTTAGTTTTAGTGGAAGAAGGACAGTCTTCCACTAAAAAGTTTTTTTGGCAAAGAGAATCTGCCTGGTTGCAAAATAGCCCTGCAGAGACCTGCAAACGACTGCTACACTGATTGTTGCGTGTCAAAGAAGAGACCTGGACCGCGATTATCCCTTACAGCAGCAAAGGAAAACCTGGACCTGTGGATCAACAAACTCGCCAAGCCCTTAAACACGATCAGTTCATCGACACCGCCCAGCATGGTCTGGAATGGGCCACTGAGAATCGCCGTTCGCTCATTCTTACCGGTTCAATCGTTGGCGCACTGATTGTTATTCTTGCGATCGGCGCTTTTATCTTCAAAAACCGGAGCGAGCAGGCCGATATCGCTTTTGGCGAAGCGATTCAGACGTACCAGACTCCCCTTGCCGCTCCCGGTCAGCAGGTGCCAGCAGGAGTCAAGACCTTTCCATCTGCAGCGGAACGCGCAAAGGCTGCGAATCAGATCTTTCTCAAGGTTGCGGACAGCTATGGCATGACCGCCAGTGGAAAGATGGCTCGTTATTTTGCTGGACTTACTTATATCGAGGCAGGGCAGAACAGTCAGGCAGAGGAAACCTTGAAACAGGTTGCCAGCAGCTGGAACGGCGATCTTTCTTCGCTTGCAAAACTGGCCCTGGCGCAGCTTTACCGTCAGACGCATCGGGATGCTCAGGCAATCGAGGTCTATAACGATCTCACCGCTCATCCTAGTTCTGCCGTCCCGGCAGGAACGGCGCAGCTCCAGCTTGCCGATCTCTATGAGGCGCAGAACAAACCCGAATTGGCCAAGAAGATCTATGCCCAGCTGAAGGATAAAGATGCCAAGGGGCCAGCCGGTATGATCGCAGCCCAGAAGCTCAATCCAGCGCAAGCAGGGGCGCCTTTAGCTCAGTAATTTTCTAGATAAGTGTGAAGATATTAGGCCCCTGCTGCAAGGGGCCTAATTCTTTTGCAAATTACTTCAGGCCGTATTCTGAGAGGAATCTATGTCGGATTTTGGCCGCACCCTGATTTTCCTCGGTCTTTTGCTGATTCTGGTGGGAGTCATCTTTATTGTGTTTACGAGGTTGAATCTCCCTCTGGGACGTCTTCCCGGTGACCTCTCCTGGAAAGGCAGGGGTTGGAGCGTCTCCTTTCCTTTGGCCAGCTCTATCCTGATCAGCGTTGTTTTGACTCTCCTGCTCTGGTTGTTCAACTCCTTCCGTCGCTAAAAGCTCTCGTATCAGAATGAGTTTTCTCATGCCGACGCCTTCAGCTTTCGCCTGCTAGACTCAGCTTTGATGTCTGCACGGGAACCAAAAACGCCGACTCTCGCCAGTCTTCGCGCTGGCCGACGGCAGGGACGTTCTTCAAGGGCTTCGGAGGCAGCGAAGGACCTTCAGGCGAGCCTGGGATTCGATTCCATCGATATCGTCTCTATTCCGGAAACGGATGTTTTGGCGATGGAGCCTAAGAAGTTTTCGCCAAACACTGTCGTGAAACATCGTATTTGGACAGTCGCTGCCTTGGTCGGTAGCATCCGTCAACAGATAGAAACGGCCTATAGCGATCTTTGGGTTGAGGGAGAAATTTCCAATTGCCGCATTGCCCCCTCAGGTCACATTTACTTCACGCTGAAGGATGGAGAGGCGCAGCTCCCAGTAGTGCTCTTCCGGCGCCAGGCTCAACTCCTTCGTTTTCGTCCAGCGGATGGCATGGCCGTTTTGGTGAGGGGAAGAGCCTCGGTTTATGAGTCGCGTGGTCAATTACAGCTTATTGCTGAAACATTAGAGCCGCAGGGGGCAGGATCTCTCCAGCTCGCCTTTGAACAGCTCAAGGCCCGTCTTCTGGCGGAAGGCCTCTTCAATGCATCGCGCAAACGGTCACTCCCATCTTTTCCCCGTTGCGTCGGTATCATTACTTCACCGACGGGAGCGGTCGTCCGAGATATCGTCACCGTCATTCGTCGCCGTCATGCCCGGCTGAACCTGTTGATCTACCCGGCCATCATGCAGGGAGACTCCAGCCCGGCTTCTGTAGCTGCCGGTATTCGCTGGTTCAATCGCAATCCCGGGCTTGTCGATCTGATCCTGATTGCACGGGGCGGCGGCTCCATGGAGGACCTGGCATGTTTCAACGACGAGGCTCTAGCCAGGATGATTGCCGAGTCGAAACTGCCTGTTGTCTCTGCGATCGGCCACGAGACGGACTTCACGATTTCCGACTTTGTGGCAGACCTTCGTGCCCCCACACCCTCCGCCGCTGCCGAACTAATTACTACAGCACAGCACCGTATCGAAGAGCGTATTGAGGCATTGGGATACCGGGCAGCTCGGGCTATCCGTCTTCATCTTCTCGAATCGCGTCAGCGATTTGCGCGTCTCTCTACTCCCATCGTCCTTCGTCGTGCCGCGGAAAGTATTGATCGACGGGAACAACGTATCGACGAGCTTTCCTTGCGCCTCGATCAGGCGATCGTGCGTTCGACCCGGAGTCGTTTCGAAATGCTTCGGGGATTGGAGGAGCGGCTTCGTCGCGAGGATATTACCCACCATCTTGTGACTTCCCACCGGAGAGTTGAGCGGGCCAAAGACCGTCTGGATAGAGCGATGACAGATATTCTGTCGCGTTTCCGCATTCGTTTGCAGGCGGAAGAACTTCGTCTACAGGCACTTTCTCCACTCAGCGTATTGGCACGTGGCTACGCGCTCGTCTACGCTGAGAATGGAGCACTTCTTCGGTCAACGGCCGAAACCGCTCCGGGTCAGACGATCCGCGCGCGCCTGGGATCCGGAACTCTTTCTGCCAGGGTCACAGAAACAGGAAATACGGAGAATAGCAACTCATGAAGAAGCTCTTTGGAACCGACGGCATCCGCTCCGTCGCAGGACAGTATCCTCTTGACCCTTCTACTGTGCATGCCGTCGGACTTGCGCTGGCGCATCACCTCGGAGCCAGCCCACGCGTCCTGTTCGGGATGGACACTCGGGAGTCCGGGTCTGAACTTGCTGCTCAATTGAGCACAGGGCTTGTGGCAGGCGGGGCCTCCATCGAAAGCGCTGGCGTTATTACGACACCGGCGATTGCCTATCTCACCAGAACTCATCGGTTCTCTGCCGGGATCGTGATCTCTGCCTCTCACAATCCCTGGCAGGACAATGGTATTAAGGTCTTCGGACCAGACGGTTACAAGCTGCCTGATTCTACCGAACTCGCCATCGAAGAAGAGATCTTCAAACTCCTGGCTTCGACTGGGACGAGGTCGAAGCCAACAAACGGGAACAACGCCCCTGTGCCACCGGTCAACGAGGCTGATCGCGCCGACTACATCCGCTTCCTGCTTGCCGCCGTTCCTGGCCTCTCTCTTGGGAATCGCCGAGTTGTACTCGATTGCGCCAATGGAGCCGCATCCGCCGTAGCTCCGGAGCTCTTCGCCCAACTCGGCGGAGAAGTCCTTATTACCCATGCCTCGCCGGATGGACGCAATATCAACGAGCAGTGCGGCGCGTTGCATCCGGAGATGGTGGCTGCTCAGGTTGCGCACCGCAAGGCCGATCTCGGCATTACCTTTGACGGCGATGCCGACCGCGCTCTCTTTGCCGACGAGCAGGGAAGAGTCGTTAACGGTGATGCAGTCCTCTTGCTCGCTGCCCGCGATCTTCAAGCTCGTGGATTGCTGGCCAACTCCACTGTCGTCGCAACGACCATGTCCAACATGGGACTTGAAGCTGCGCTCAAGCGCAGCGGCATCCAGATGCTTCGTGCGGCCGTCGGGGACAAGTATGTTCTCGAACAGATGCTCTCCACCAACGCAGTTCTCGGAGGTGAGCAATCCGGTCATATTATTTTCTCCGGCCGCTCAACGACCGGCGACGGCCTTCTGACTGCTCTACTGGTTCTCGATATTGTGCACCGCTCTGGCAAATCGCTGTCCGAGCTGATTGCCGACCTCAAGGTCTTTCCGCAGGTCATCGTCAATGTCAAAGTACGCGAGAAAAAGCCGCTGGACAGGATCCCCACTGTTGTGGCCGCTATTGCGGCTGCCGAAAAGGAACTGGCAGATTCCGGGAGAGTCGTCATCCGTTATTCAGGAACTGAGGCCTTGGCACGTGTCATGATCGAGGCCGAGTCTGAGCCGATGATGCGCTACCATGCAGAGACGATAGCGAACGCTATCCGAACAGAGCTTGGTATCTGACCACACAGTCAGCGCGTGGATAATATCTCTTTTATTTTGAATCAATTACTATTCTCTAAATACTAATAGTTCCGTTTAATGGAAGGTTTGTGAAGAGACAACTCCCAAAAAAAGTATTGACCCGAAGCAGGGGAGCATTTACCTTTCTAAGGGTTGAGGTTGTCTCCGGAGCGAATCGTCAAGGAGAGCAAACAGCCTCGAAACAAAAGGTATGTCGGTATACCGGAGTATCTTTTCTCTGATTCTTTCTGTACGGGCCCAGGCGCAGTGAGTCGCTGACGAATACCAGGAGAAACAGGGTAGTGTTATCGCGGCCGCATGGAATTGCCGTCGCGGAGTCGATTCGTCTGCTGGTTTTATGGGTGGATCGAGTTTGATTTGTGAGATTTACGATAGAAAGAGAATCCCTTTTCATGCCCTTGGCGTCTAATGAAAAGGAGCAGGCGGAAGGCAACGGACCTGCGAAGAAAGTTTTTTAGTTGCGGCCGAGTGAGCGCAAAACGCTTTTTGCCGCAAGGATTTGAAATAAAGGAGAAGATGATGCGCTCGGATTTAGTTTTTGGAGCCCTCACTCACGTGAAGAACCGTTACGAACTTTGTCAGCTGGCGTCAAAGGCGACCCGTAAGCTGCACAAGCCGAACACCCGCCTGCAGGACACGACGAACGAAGTTCTGGATCGTTTCAAGGATTCGGCGCCCATGGGCGATTCCACCGATGCTCCCGTTCAGAAGGTAGACCTGCAGGAGCGCCGCGCGGCCTAGCGCGCGGCCTTCCGGCCATTCTTTTCAACTCTTAACCTTTCCGCATCTCCCATCCATTCCTAATTCTCAAGATCCTCAAGATTCCGCAGTATCCCTCCGGCGATCCAGCCGGAAGCATCCAATACCCCCTCCCAAGTATCGCAAGGTAAACCAATGACAATTTCAGAGTTGAAAGAACACAATATCGCCGAGCTGGGCAAGTTGGCGCGTGGCCTGGATATCCAGGGCACCAGCGGGCTCCGCAAGCAGGACCTGATCTTCAAGATTCTGCAGGCACAGAGTGAAAAAGAAGGCCACATCTTCGCCGAGGGCGTACTCGAGATTCTTCCGGATGGTTACGGCTTTCTTCGCTCTCCGGACTACAACTACCTGCCTGGTCCAGATGATATCTACGTTTCACCCTCCCAGATTCGCAAGTTTGATCTGAAGACAGGTGATACGATCAGCGGCAATGTACGGCCTCCGCATGAGGGCGAGAAATACTTTGCGCTGGTAAAGATCGAGGCCATCAACTTCGAGTCTCCTGAGGAGACGCGTAACAAGATCCTGTTTGACAATCTGACCCCGCTTTATCCGCAGGAGCGGCTAAAGATGGAGACGGTTCGGGACAACATCTCAGGCCGAGTGATGGATCTGTTGACTCCGATGGGCAAGGGGCAGCGTGGGCTGATCGTCGCTCCTCCCCGTACTGGTAAGACGATGTTGCTTCAATCGATTGCGAATTCGATTACGGCAAATCACCCTGAGGTGGTGCTGATCGTTCTGCTGATCGACGAGCGTCCGGAAGAAGTGACGGACATGCAGCGTTCCGTAAAGGGTGAAGTAATCTCGTCGACCTTCGATGAGCCGGCTGCGCGTCACGTACAGGTCGCTGAGATGGTGATCGAGAAGGCGAAGCGTCTGGTCGAGCACAAGCGCGATGTCGTGATCCTTCTGGATTCGATCACACGTCTGGCGCGTGCGTACAACACGATCGTTCCGCCGAGCGGCAAGGTGCTCTCAGGTGGTGTGGATTCCAACGCGCTGCAGCGGCCGAAGCGGTTCTTCGGCGCCGCTCGCAACATCGAAGAAGGTGGCTCACTGACGATCATTGCTACGGCTCTGGTCGACACGGGTTCGAGAATGGACGAAGTGATCTTCGAAGAGTTCAAGGGCACGGGCAACTCTGAAGTGATCCTTGATCGCAAGCTTGTCGACAAACGTGTCTTCCCTGCGATTGATATTCAGCGTTCGGGTACGCGTAAAGAAGAGCTGCTGATTCCGAAGGAAGATCTCCAACGGATCTGGATTCTGAGAAAGGTCCTGAATCCATTGAGCCCGGTCGAAGCGATGGAACTGCTTACCGACAAGTTAGCCAAGACCAGGAACAATCAAGAGTTCCTGCATAACATGAGCTCAATCTAAATGAGCTCGGTAGTGATCACCGGGTCCGGGTGGTGCTGGTCCGGTGATACAAGGGGCAGTCCTTGTGGACTGCCCCTTTTGTATTTGGTTTTGAAGCGAGCAACAGATTGTTGCGATTTCAGCGTAGGCCGCCGGAGGCGTAGAGAATTTCTCCGGTGAGCCATCGGGAGTCTTCGGAGGCGAGGAAGACGGCGATGGGAGTAATATCGCCGGGCTGTCCGGTGCGTCCAAGCGGTGTCTGAGCTTCGCGGTTCTTCTGCCATTCGCCGCCGATGAAGCCGATGTCATGGGTGCCTTCGGTTTCGATCAGGCCGGGATTGATCGAATTGACGCGTATGTTGCGTGGGCCGAGCTCTTTGGAGAGGACGTGGGTGATGGAGTCGACCGCGCTTTTAGTGGCGGTGTAGACGACCGATGTAGGAGGGGTGGTGGAGGTGGCGCTGGAGCCGATGTTGATGATGCTTCCGCCTTCGATGCCGAAGTAGCGTACAGCTTCCCGGCTGGCAAGCAGGAGACCGAGGACATTGGTGTTGAAGAGGCGATGGAAGTGCGTCTCGGAGAACTCGGTGACGGGAGCAAACTCGTAGACGCCGGCGTTGTTAATGAGGACGTCGATTTTACCGAAGGCCTTTGCGGTCTCTTCGAAGAGGCGCTTTATATCGGATTCCTTGGCGACGTTTCCCTGGACGGCGATGGCCCTGCCACCTTGTGCAGCGATCTGGGAGACTACCTTGTCCGCTCCATCTCGTGATGAGGCGAAGTTGACGACGACGGAAGCTCCTTCAGCGGCAAGGCCGCGGGCGATATCGGCTCCAATGCCCTTGGAGGCTCCTGTGACGATGGCTACTTTGCCGGTGAGTCTGCCCATTCTGACTTTCCTTTTATGAAGAAATAGGGGGCACACAGCTGAATGGCTGCGCCCTTTGTAGCAATGAGGAGATTAGCGGAGTCCGCCCGAAGCAAGGATATGTTCGCCGGTGAGCCATCCGGAATCGGAGGACGCCAGAAAAACGGCGATTGGCGTGATGTCGTTAGGTTGAGCAATGCGTCCAAGCGGAGTTTGCACCTCGAAGCCTTTCTGGAAGTCGCTTCCGATGACTCCCAGGGTATGGACTCCTTCGGTCTCGACCATGCCGGGATTGATGGAGTTGACACGGATCTTTTTAGGGCCAAGCTCCTTGGCGAGCACACTGGTAATCGAGTCGACGGCACCTTTGGTTGCGGTATAGGCCGAGGCACTCGGAACGGCAAGCGAAGTTGCCGCGGATCCGACATTGATGATACTTCCGCCGTTGTCACCGAAGAGCTTAACTGCCTCACGCGTGGCAAGAAGAAGTCCGAGCACATTGGTATTGAAGTGATAGCTGAAATGCTCTACGGTGAACTCTTCGATAGGTGCAAACTGATAAACTCCAGCGTTATTGACAAGAATATCGAGCTTGCCAAAAACCTCTTTCGTTTCGGCAAAGAGACGATTGACGTCGTCCTCTTTCGCTACGTTTCCTTGTATAGCGATGGCTTTACCGCCAGCTTTAGTGATTTCGGCGACAACTTTATCGGCGCCCTCTTTGCTGGAAGAATAGTTGACGACGACGGAGGCACCTTCGCGGGCAAGCCCTTTTGCGATATCTGCTCCGATTCCTTTTGAGGCTCCCGTAACGACAGCGACTTTCCCTGCAAGCTTGCTCATCTCTGTTCCCTTCTAGCATCATTTAGATATATATAAAAACATCTAATAGATGAAAGGCTCCAGAGAAAGGATTCAGACAATCAAGAATTCATCGAAGCAAGTCATATTGAGAGAAAGTCGAATCCTACGTTGTCGTGGAAGAATCAGATTATCTATAACAAGCGGATGAGTGACCCGATAGTCAGCTCGAATTCAGGAAAATAGAATATGAAGTCTCCCTACCGTGAGCATTCGCGCATCATTTGTTTGCTTGGTTTGCTCAGCGTAATTACTCCATTTGCGATCGATATGTATCTGCCAGCGTTCTCGCAGGTCGCGGCCGATCTGAAGACAACAACCTCGGTCATTGCACTTTCGTTGTCGAGTTATTTCATCGGATTTGCCTTCGGACAGATCTTGTATGGACCGCTGCTCGATCGTTTTGGCAGAAAGCGGCCACTCTATGTCGGATTGATCGTTTACATTGTGGCTTCTTCCGGATGTGCCTTGGCTCAGGACATCCAGGCTCTGATTGTGTTGCGATTTCTGCAGGCGATTGGAGGATGTGCGGCTCAGGTTGCAGCGCTGGCCATGGTGCGTGACTTCTTCCATGCGAAAGAGAGTGCGCGCATATTTTCGCTTCTGTTTCTTATCATCGGCATTTCTCCTCTGCTAGCCTCGAGCATCGGCAGTCTGCTGGCTTCCAGTTTAGGTTGGCGTTGGATATTTGCCATTCTTGGAATTTATGCCTTGGTTACGCTGATTCTCATATTTGCATTGCTGCCGGAGGGGCATGTGCCCGATTCTTCAGTTTCGCTGAAGCCTGGACCTATTCTTGATGTCTTCTGGTCGATCCTGAAGCAGCCGCAGTTCTACACATACGCGATGGCGGGAGCGTTCTCATTCGCCGGCTTGTTCGCCTTCGTCTCCGGATCGCCGATCTTGTTCATGGAAAAGTATCACTTGGGCACAAAGATGTTCGGTCTGGTGTTCGCTGTCCTGGTTATGGGCTTTATTGGCGGAAACCAGGTGAATGTCTTTCTGTTGAACAGATTCAGCAGTCAGCAGATTTTCTTTTACGCTCTGCTGTTTCAGGTCCTGATGGGAGTGGTGTTATTCACCGGTACAAGGGCCCACTTGCTTGGGCTGCCGGGAATGATGGTTCTCTTCTTCTTCTTCCTCTTCTCCATTGGATTGACGTATCCCAACGCGGCTGCTCTTGGAATGGCTCCTTTCTCGCGAGAAGCAGGCAGTGCCTCGGCATTGCTTGGATTTTTACAGGCGGGAGCAGGATCGTTAATCGCAACGGCGATTGGAGTGCTCGGGGCTTCCTCCATTGTGACGTTACTATCTTTGACCCCCATCGTTGCGCTGGTCATTCTTGTGACAAGCAGGACGCGGATCACACAATTAGCTGAAAGTGAACAAAGCGTATCGGTCGTGCATTGAGGGAGGTATCGGTTTGTTCACGGAGGCAATAACCGAGATGAGAAAATTCCCATTTTGGGAAGTGGCGGTAATGAAAAGTTAGGCGAAATGCGATTCTTCCCGTTTTGAGGTATCGACTTATCGGCAAAGATCGATGTAATAACAAGGCGAAAACTTTATTTGTTGTTCTCTCCCTTGGAGGACGGTGTTGATTCACGGAACTTATAACGTCTACCTTGTTTTGCTCTCGTTGCTGGTGGCAATGTTTGCTTCCTATACAGCACTGGATCTTGCCGGCAGGATCCGTTTAATTCATGGTGCATCCGTGAAGCGAACGGCATGGCTGATTGGTGGGGCGATTTCGATGGGACTGGGAATCTGGTCGATGCACTTCATTGGAATGCTTGCATTCCGAATGCCCATCGAACTTGGATACGATCCGAAGATTACGGTGTACTCGCTATTGATTGCGATTTTGATCTCAGGGTTCGCCTTGCTGATTGTGACCGGTAATGCTGTAAATCACGGAAGACTCGCGATCAGCGGCGTCCTGATGGGACTGGGGGTTGCTGCCATGCACTACACGGGCATGGCAGCAATGAAGATGCACCCGGCGATCTCTTACAGGCCAGCTCTGTTCTGGGCCTCGATTGCAATCGCGATTGCAGCTTCGTGGGCTGCGCTATGGATTGCTTTTACGTTACGAGATGGATCGCAACGATTAGTTCTGTTGAAACGATGCGCAGCGGGACTAGTGATGGGACTGGCGATTGCCGGAATGCACTATACGGCGATGAGCGCCGCGATCTTTCGCAGCGGATCCATCTGCATCGCAGCTGGCGGGGTCAACACTACATGGCTTGCCATTACTGTAACGCTGTCTACACTCGGAGTTCTTACCTTGACGTTGGTGTACTCCATGCTGGATGCGCGATATGACCTGCAGGCGTATCGGTTGAGAGCTTCGGAAGAGAAGGCGCGGCTTCAGGCTTCCCTCGTGAGTGCGAATGAACAATTGATGGTGATGGCGACCCGGGATGTATTGACAGGCCTGCCGAACCGAGGATCGCTGACCGATCGAATCGAGGCGACGATTGTGGAGGCGCGAGAACAAAGACACTCCTTCACTGTGATGTTTATGGATCTGGATGGATTCAAGACAGTCAATGATTCTTTGGGCCATACAGCCGGTGACAAGTTGCTGAAAGCGTTCGCGCGACAATTGGCCAAATATGTCCGACGAGAGGATATGGTGGCTCGTCTCAGCGGGGATGAGTTTGTTGTGCTGCTGGACAAAATGGGAGAGCAGCAGGAAGTAATGTCTGTCGCAACCGGCGTCCTGGAGCGGATGCAGCAGGATTTTGTGATCGATGGGACTCCGCTGCGAATGAGTACTTCCATTGGGATTGCGACGTTTCCGCAAGATGGAGAGACAGCAGAGGATCTGTTGAAGAATGCCGATACAGCAATGTACGAAGCGAAACAAAATGGTCGCAATTGCTATCGGTTCTTTCATCCAGAGATGAGTGAAGCTGCGACCAGAACGCTTCAGATTCATCGTGGACTTTCGGAGGCGCTCGAAAAAGGGAATCTCTCCCTGCATTTTCAACCGAAGTTCCACGGCGAGCGAAGCGAAATTGTGGGAGCGGAGGCATTGATTCGCTGGCATCATCCAGAGCTGGGAGAGATTTCGCCGCTCGATTTCATTCCCGTAGCGGAACGGACCGGGCAGATCGTTCCAATCGGCAATTGGGTTATCGCGGAGACATGCCGATATTTGCAGCATTGGAAGGAGCGTCATCTACCTCCTATCAAGATCGCCATCAATCTTTCGCGTGAGCAACTGCGGCAGCCTGAGTATGTCGAGAAGATACTGGCGATGACAGAGCCGGCGGGAATCAGGCCGGATCAGATTATGTTTGAGATTACTGAGACTGTAGCGATGAGGGATGCAGCTCTTACGGCGCAGGTGATCGAGAGATTTCAGAGCGCAGGCTTTGATATTGCAATCGACGACTTTGGGACGGGATACTCCAGTCTGGCTTATCTTCAGCAGTTCCGGGTGAAACAACTCAAGATTGATCGTTTCTTTACCGAGGGGCTCGATCTGCATGGAGAAGAAGGGTACGCCATCGTCTCCGCCATTATTGCTCTCGCGCACGCGCTGGAGATGGTTGTAGTCGCCGAAGGCGTGGAGACCTCGACACAGCTGGAGAGATTGAGACAACTCAGGTGCGACGAAGTACAGGGATTTCTGCTGGGGCGTCCGCTCAACGGAGTCGAGTTTGAAAGTCTTTTGCGGGTGCGGCAGAAAGAAGCAGAAAAGAGCGGCATAAAGCCGCTCTATCTCCGCAGATGGGGTTATCTATAACCTGACTTGAAAGGAAGCGCGGCGTTGGCGATGGATGTTATGGGATTCCTTAATAGCCGTTGGCGATGAGATATTGCTCGGTGACAACAAAGTCAGCAGGCTTTTCGCTCAGTCGTTCGGCATACTTGCCGAGAACATCCACCTCGATATTGAGAGCGTCTCCGGCAGAGAGCGTGCGCAGGTTTGTTGACGCATAGGTATGAGGAATAATCGCAATTTCAACCTGGTTCCCGCGAATGGCAGCCACGGTAAGTGAGATGCCTTCGACTGTGATGGAACCTTTCTCGACGATATATCGAGTGAGTGAATCGGGGATTGTGAACTGCAGGCGGTAATCCGTTGCTTCGGTGTCGACGACAATCGGTTCGAGCGACATAAGGATGCCTGTGGTGTCGACGTGGCCTTGCACGACATGTCCGCCGAGTGGAGAGCCGGCAGGCGTGGGCAGTTCGAGATTGACGACGTTATCAGGTTTGAGGCGGGAGAGCGTGGTACGAGCGATTGTCTCGGCAGCAAGATCAGCGGAGAAACGCGACGGAAAGGCGTTGGGTTCGATGTCAAGCGCGGTGAGACATACGCCGTTTACCGCAATCGAATCTCCAGTAGAGAGACGACGAACGAGCGCGGGGGGAGCCCCAATGGTGATCCGAGTCACTCCAGCATGGGGAGTAACGCAAAGAACAGCGCCGGTGGTTTCAATCAGACCGGTAAACATAGATACAGAGTACTCGTTATGGGGTGCAGAACGCCACGAGAGATATCTGATTGCAGGAGAACTATTTCTCCTGCCAGGGATCGTGAAGATAGCCTGTGACGCAAATATCTTGTCCGAATGTTGTTCGTGTGGCTCGGTGCAGCGACTTCTCAAGTTCGAAGGGAGAGAGCGAGTCGTGCGCGAATGAGATCGCTTGATCGCCTAACTTTTGTGGAGAGTAGAAGAGGATTGTTTTGTTAACCAGATCGTGACTGAGGAAAGCTCCATTGAGACGTGAACCTCCTTCGAGGAGAACACTCAGAAGTTTTCGTTTACCGAGTGAAGATAAGACTGCGGGAAGCAAGAGATTTCCATCATCGTCCCAGTCCACAATCTCGACCTCAACATCGTGATGAATTAACTCCTTGAGCTTTGTGCGGTCTGCTGTCGCGCCGGCGAAGATCAAAAGATCGTTGCTGGACGATTGCACGAGTTGCGACGAGAGCGGGATACGGAGATTCGGATCGAGTACCACGCGTAGGAGAGGACGGCGACGAGGAAGCCCGCTGCGGTCTGTCAGCAGAGGATCGTCGGCAGCTACAGTGCCGATGCCAGTAAGAATTGCGTCGGACGCATGGCGGAGCAGATGAACCTGTTGTCGTGCTTCATATCCGGTGAGCCAGTAGGGTTGAGCTGCGGCGCGCGAATCAGGCGGGGGAGCAAGCTTGCCATCTGCGGAGAGAGCAGCTTTCAGCATGACGAATGGCGTTTGTGTGCGAATAAAGTGAGCGAAGGCATCGTTGATGTCGCGTGCGGATTGTTCAAGCACACCGAGCGTGACTTTGATTCCGGCGGCGCGAAGTTTTTTGATACCACTTCCTGAGACAAGAGGATTCGGATCCGTAGTGGCAATGGTACAGCGCGTGATGCCCGCCGCAATCAGTGCATCGGCGCAGGGACCGGTGCGTCCATGATGACTGCATGGCTCAAGCGTGACGTAGGCGGTCGCGCCTTTGGGGGAGTGGCCGTGCATGGCGACTTGTTTAAGCGCGACAATCTCGGCGTGATCGTAGTTGTCGTAGAGATGTGCACCTTCTCCTAGAATTTCGTTATCTCGAACGATGACGCAGCCGACCTGTGGATTGGGGCTAGCGAGTGCAGCGGTTTCCGCAGCCAGATGCAGAGCGCGTTGCATATAAAGCTCGTCTTGAGGATTGTGAGCTGGAGCCATCGTTTTCAGGATAGCAGTGCGAGAAGAGGCGATGCTGCGCTCTAACTAACGAGTGAGTCGATGAAGGCAGTGCTGTCGAAAGGGATCAGGTCGTCGATCTTTTCGCCGATGCCTGCGTAAAGGACAGGCAACTTGAGTTCGGTAGCGATGGCGAGAACGATGCCGCCCTTCGCCGTGCCATCGAGTTTTGTGAGAACGATGCCGGTAACGCGAGCTGCTTCGGTGAAAAGACGTGCCTGTTGCAGGCCATTCTGTCCCGTAGTGGCGTCCATAACAAGAAAGGTCTGATGCGGTGCTCCCGGAACGAGTTTTTCCGCTGTACGCCGCATTTTGTCGAGCTCCTTCATCAGATCGGACTTGGTATGAAGGCGGCCTGCGGTATCGGCGATCAGAACGTCAGTCTGGCGTGACTTTGCTGCGGCCAGAGCATCATAGAGCGCGGCCGAAGGATCGCCACCCTGCTTCGTCTTGACAACTGGAACATCGGAGCGCTGCGCCCAGACTTCGAGCTGCTCGATGGCTGCAGCGCGAAAGGTATCCGCGGCGCACAACAGAACGCTGCGTCCTTGTGAACGATAGAGATTGGCAAGTTTTCCGGTCGTGGTTGTTTTGCCGGTGCCATTAACTCCAACCATCATGATGACCTCAGGTGGAGCCGAAGGATGCTGGATAGGATGCGCTACACCGTCAAGAATCTGCTTGAGTTCGCCTTTCAGAAGCTCCTTGAGCTGAGCTCCGCTCTCGATGCCAGTGCGAAGGGCATGCTGACGGAGATTCTCCATGATGATGGCGGTCGTTGCGCTGCCGATATCAGCAGCGAGCAGACGAGGCTCCAACTCATCAAGCGAGGCTTGATCAACTTCGCGTGTAAGAGCAACGACAGAACTGATGGAGTCCGACAGGGACTCGCGAGTGCGCGTGACCGCCTGCTTCATGCGGTCGAAGAGACTTAGCTTCGGCTGCTGTTCTTGAGCCGGGGATTCCGGCTGTTCGGGTTCAGACGGACGTTTACCGAAGAGAGAGGAAAAGACCATACTATGTCCAGTTTATCGGATGAGCAGGAATGTTCGAGAACCGAGGTTCTCGAACATTCCTGCTCTATGACTGCTCGTCGCGGCTGGGGCGAGACATCAAATCTCGTATGGCGTCACTGGGCTGCCTTCCCCGGTGCAGAATGGCATCCACCTGTTCTGTGATCGGCATTTCAATACCATAGCGAGCTGCCAAGCCTAAAGCGGCAGTTGTGGAACGGACTCCTTCAGCGACCTTTCCCCCCATACTGGAAAGAATTTGATCAAGTTGTCGTCCTCGGCCCAGTTCGATTCCCACCGTCCGGTTTCGGGAAAGTTCTCCAGTGCAGGTGAGAACCAGGTCGCCGATTCCGGAAAGTCCTGCCAATGTTTGCCGGCGACCACCACAGGCAACAGAGAGTCGCGTGATCTCAGCGATGCCGCGTGTAATCAGAGCGGCAGACGAGTTGTGTCCCAGGTTCAAGCCTTTCACCACACCTGATGCCAGGGCGATGACGTTTTTGAGTGCGCCGCCCAGCTCGACTCCCACAACATCGTCGTTGGTGTAGATGCGCAAGGCGGACGAAGAAAACTCATGTTGAATGGTTTGTGCCAGATGAATGTCATTTGAGGCGGCGACGATGGCGGTCGGACTGCCTGTGGCGACCTCCTGAGCGAAGGAAGGCCCAGAGAGCACCGCACAGGGATTCTCTGTGATGGCGGCGATCACTTGGGACATGCGAAGGAATGTCGTCTCTTCGATCCCCTTCGAGGCCGAGACAATGGCCTGATTCTTTGTAAGGAGAGGAGCAATTTGAGAGAGAATACCGCGCAAATGTTGAGAAGGCATCACGCAGAGGATCACGTCAGCTTCAAAGATGGCGCCGAGTAGATCGTTGGTTACGCGAACATCCATCGGCAGAATGAAACCGGGAAGATATACGAGGTTTTCTCCTGTTTCGCCCAGTTGCTCTGCCACTGAAGGAGAGTGCGACCAGAGGCACACCTGGTGTCCGCCACGTCGGGCGAGAGAGATTGCTAATGCTGTGCCCCAGGCACCTGCTCCAAGAATTGCTATACGGCTCAAGCTGCCACCTTTCGCGATCCGAAGCGATGTTCCGTGCCAGACAGAAGGCGGCGGATATTTTGAGAATGCTTCAGAATGACGAGAAGCGGAATAAAGATATAGCCAGCGATGATCACCGGTGTGCGTGCTGGAGCGTGAGGAAGAGCAAAGACGGGGAAGAGTGCAGCCGCGACGATGGATGCCAGGGAGACGTAACGCGTAAGAAGCACGATGATGAGGAAGACTCCTAACAGATACAGTACGGTTATCAACGGAACCAGCGCGAAGAAGACTCCGAGAGCTGTGGCAACGCCTTTTCCTCCGCGGAAGCCTAGCCAGACGGGGAAGCAGTGTCCGAGAACTACGGCGACGGCAGCGGCGACGGCGATGTCATAGGCTCGCGGAGAGCCATAGCGTGCGGCGAGATGTTGCGCCAGCACTACGGCGAAATATCCTTTCAACGCGTCGAGAATGAGCGTTAGGATTCCCAGCCCTTTGGCTCCTGAGCGAGCGACGTTCGTGGCTCCGATATTGCCGCTGCCGGTGGTGCGGATGTCTTCGTGGCGGAAGAACCGCACGAGAAGATAGCCGAAGGGAATCGATCCAAGCAGATAAGCGAGCGGAATGGAGATCAGCCAGGGAGTCATGGGTATCCGGTTGTGAGTCTATCAAGTTTCAGAGCAGCGATTGCCGAACCATCTCTAACGCATGTTGGGACGCCCACCAGCGGATCATGTCACGATCGCCCATGAGGTTGAGCTCGTTGACCTTTGTCTCGCGGTCATCTGCAAGACCGATGTAGATGCGGCCGATGGGTTTTTCCGCATCGGGACCTGTACCGGGCGTGGGACCAGCGATGCCGGTAATCGAGATGCCGAGTGCGGCTCCAGTGCGATTGCGTATTCCTTCCGCGAGAGCCCGGGCCACTTCCGGGCTGACGGTTCCATGCGCTTCGATCATCTCGGAGGGAACGTCGGCGAAGCGAGTCTTCATTTCTGGAGTGTAGACAACGGCTCCTCCTACGAAGGAGCGAGAGCTGTTTGGAATCGCTGTCAGGCGCTGTGCGAGCAGGCCGCCGGTACAGCTTTCGGCAGCGGCCAGCGTGAGGTGGCGCATCTCGAGCATGAGCAGGACAACTTCTTCCAGGCTTTCACCCTGGGAGGAGAAGATGGCGTCCTGCATCTCGGTTTCGATTCGGCTGGTGAGCTCGTCTACACGGGCCTGGGCTTCGATCAGGGTTGTTTTGCTTGAGGTGAAGTGCAACTGAATCTCGCCGTGGCCCGCGAGGATCGTGGTCTGGATGTCGGTGTACTCGCGATAGATGGGCGAGGTTCGGGCGTCGACCTGCGACTCCGGGATGAGCGGCATTCGCAGGATGCGGTGGGCGATATGACGAGTCGGAAGAGTGGTCGTGAGGATTGGTTTTACGACCTCTTCGAAGAGGGCCTTCAGCTCTCGCGGAGGCCCGGGCAGAAGGATGATGATCTTGCGGTAACCGTCGACGACGGTATCCAGAAGCTGTCCCGGGGCACTGCCGACGGGATTGGCGAGGATGGTTGCGCCTTCAATTACGTCGGCCTGCTTGGCGTTGTTGGGAGGCATGACCATCTGTCGCGCGGCGAAGCGTTTATAGAGGGCGGTGAGAATTATGGGGTCGCGTTGAATTGGAAGATTGAGAGTCGCAGCGACGGCTTCGCGAGTCAGATCGTCTTCGGTAGGGCCGAGGCCGCCGGAGAAAATGATGATATCGGCTCGCGAGAATGCAGTTCGGGCAGCTCCGATGAGATGGTCGAGATTGTCGCCGACGATGGTTTTGAAGGCGACCTCGACGCCAAGATCATTGAGCTGAGCGGTGAGGTAGAGGGAGTTGGTGTCTTGGCGGTGCGGCGTCAACATCTCGGAGCCGGCTGCGATGATCTCTGCTTGCATCGTGCGATCTTCTTCTCTGGATTGACCTACTGGCAGCATTGCCGGTTGGCTTTCACCGGGTCGGTCTCCAGATACCCCTCCCCCCGTCAAAAGTATGCAAAGTATTCTAAAAATTTGACTTAGGTTCGGATCTTAATCCGGCTTCCGTCGGTCTTAAAAGTATAAGGCCCGGCGGGTAGCCGGGCTTCTTCCTTAATTTAAGGATAACAAGAGGTGTCAAGAAGAGAGGTGTGGAAATCTGATGGACGCGAGGAAGAGACTGCGGGGGTGGGGGGGTGTGGAAGGGAGTCATGTCTGTTTGGAACCGCAGATCCTTCGACCTGCCTGCGGCCCGCTCAGGATGACACTTTTATGGGTGAAGTGTGCTGCGAGAGGTGATATTCAGATTGCGACGCGGCGGAAGGTGAGATTAATGCGGAAGGGGCCGGTAAGAGGGTGTTCGCCAGCAGTGATGGGAGCGACTCCGTGGTAGATAAGGCGGGCTGGGCCTCCCCAGACGAGGACATCGCCATGTTCAATGCGGATTCTGCGGGGAGTGTCGGAACGGTGAAGGGTGCCTAGGAGAAAGGTCGCGGGTAGACCGAGCGAAACCGAGACGATGGGGTGGGTGTAGTCCTGTTCGTTCTTGTCCTGATGGAGAGAGAGCCGGGCGCCGATGGCGTACTGGTTGATGAGACAGGCATTTGACGTGAAAGTGGGGAAGCCCGCTGCATTAGCAGCGCGTTGGGCGAGATCGAGAAGTGCAGAAGGCATAGGTGGCCACGGTTTTCCCGTCACAGGATCGTGCGCTGTGTAGCGGTAGCCAGTACGATCTGTGGTCCACCCCAGGTCGCCACAGTTGGTCATGCCGACGGACATGGTGTGGCCGCTGGGAACGACCATCTGGCGGAAGGGTGAGGCGCTGGCGACGTTGGTGATGGAATCAAGGAGTATAGGGGCATCGTCGCGACAGAAGGCACGGAGGAGGGCAACTCCGTCGACGAGTGGTTCGATGGAGGGTTCAGGCGGTTCGTGGAAGAGGTTTAGCGGCATAGGGAAATTTGACTTTGGTGAAATAGTTGTGAGAGATAAACCGCAGATCCTTCGACTGTGCTCCCTTCGTTCGCTTCGCTCAGGATGACACTTTTTATTAATCTTAGTGACAGTTTGAGTGAGGCGACGCTGTCCTGCGATTCATTGTGCGTCGTGGAAGATGACTCCGAGGGTGAAGCGATGTCCTGAGCGGATGGTACTGACGCCGTGGCGCAGGGTAACGCGATATGTGCCGCGGGCGCCGCGTTGGGGCCGGTGATTGACGGCGAATATCACGGCCTCGCCCTGACGGAGAGGAACGACCGAGGCCCGGGATTGCATGCGCGGGCGTTGTTCTGTCAGGACAAACTCTCCTCCCGTGAAGTTGCGTCCAGGCTCGCTGAGGAGAAAGGCGACCTGGAGAGGGAAGACGAGTTCACCATAGAGATCCTGATGGAGACAGTTGTAATCGTCTTGTTGATATTTGAGCAGCAGCGGAGTTGGACGATTCTGGCCCGCCTGATGGCAGAGTTTGAGAAATTCACTGTGTTGCGAGGGGAAGTGCGCGGGTTGATTGAGCGAGAGATTCCACTGATTCGCGATCTGGGCCAGAGACGGGTAGAGGTTTGTGCGAAGTGTTTGGATGAGCTCAGGGAGAGGATAGGCGTAGTACTGATACTCTCCGCGGCCGAAGCCGTGTTTCGCCATCACCACGCGGCTACGAAACTGGCTAGCGTGATCATAACCTGTGGTGAGCTCTGTGCACTGCGATGGTGAAAGAAGAGGCCCGATGGTGGCGAAGCCATGTTCGTTGAGGTGAGCGGTGATCGCTGGCCAATCGAGAGAGGCGAGCTTTTCTGTGAGGTCCATATGATTACTCTCTTTGAACGAAGATGCCAGGACACTCCGATTTGTGCACTCGAAGTTTTAAAAAGAAAAAGCTGCTCGTAGAGAGCAGCTTTATTGGAATTGAACCACAGATCCTTCGATTGCGCCCCTATGGGAGCTTCGCTCAGGATGACACTTCTCGAGGGAGCATGAAACTAAACTTTCGGCGCCCATCCCTTCTCATATTCACGGTCCCAGTACTTCATGGCTTCGGGGTCGTTGAGGACTTTTCCGTTGGTTTGATCTGTGTGGAGGCCGCGACCGAGCTTCCAGGCGACGTTGGAGAGCTGCAGCATTGTGACAGCAACGTTCCCAACCTCAATGGGAGCATTGAGCTTTTCGCCCGTCCGGATTCCAGCGATGAAGTTAGCGAAGTGCAGGTCCGTCATGGAATCTGCACCGACGAGATCGGCTGAGGCAGAGGATTTTTCGGCTTTGAATTCGCTTGTCCTGGTGCCCTTGAGATCGTAGATTTCGTATCCACCACGATCGACGACGACAGTCCCGGTGGTTCCCATGATGGCAGAACCGCGGTCGCGGTTGTAGAACTTCATTCCCTGGCAGCATTTGCCTTCCCAGGAGATCATCTTGTCTTCGTAGTTGAATTCGGTGATGAGGGTGTCATAGAACTGCCAGTCATCTTTGAAGTGATAGCGACCGCCACTGGCAGCGATGTGTTTGGGATAGCCAGCATCAAGGATCCAGCGGCAGACATCGATCTCGTGTGTCCCGTTGTTGAGCGTTTCACCGGTGCCCCAGTGCCAGAACCAGTGCCAATTGTAAGGATGGTAGTTATCTTTATAGGGCTTGCGCGGCGCGGGTCCTTGCCAGAGGTCCCAATCGAGCGTGGCGGGGACGGGAATTACCTTACCTTCTCCGATCGATTTGCGGGTGTTGCTGTACCAAGCCTTGGCGTAGTAGGGACGGCCGATGAGGCCCTCCTTCACCTTTTGCGCAACTTCGATGGTGTGGGGTGAGGAGCGCTGCTGGCTTCCCATCTGGACCAGCTTCTTATATTTGTCGCGAGCGGCAACGAGCATGGCGCCTTCAGCGGGATTGTGGCTGCAGGGCTTTTCCACGTAGACGTGCTTGCCCGCTTCGAGTCCGGCGATGGCCATTGGAGCATGCCAATGGTCAGGCGTAGCGATGGTGATCGCATCGACGTCATTGGAGGCGAGCACCTTGCGAAAGTCTTTTTCGGCAACGGGCTTGGATCCCATGGTGGTTTCCGTTTTGGCCGCAAATTTCTCGAGAATGGGCGTATCGACGTCACAGACGTGGGTGACCTGCGCATCCTTCTGATTTGCCTTCAAAGAGGAGAGATGCGCGTAAGCGCGGCTGTTGAGGCCGATGATGGCGAAGTTGACGCGATCATTCGCGCCAATGATTCGTGCATAGCTCTTTGCGCTTGAAGTTACAACTACGCCTGCTGCAGCGACGGCGGCAGTATCAAGAAATTCGCGTCGGGTAATCACGGATCTCCTCCTGGAGAGTTAGTTCGATCTTTGAAGCAATCAGGCAGACAAAACGCTTCCTGTCTACGCGGAGATAAATGTACACGAGTGTGGCAGAGGTGAGCCAGCGATAGAAAAGAGGAGAGAAGCAGATCAGAGAGGGAGAGATCTCTTGATTACATTGAAGTGTATTGTCATCAATAAAAACAAAACCGAGCCTCTTTTCGGAACTGCATGATTTTCGAGGAGAGTCATCTCTTCTTTAGAGCGTTGATTTGGAGCGATAATCGCCCGTATTTGATTGTTTAAGATGCAAATATTTGCATAGTTCAATTTTTTTTCCTGATGAATTCTGGGAGTGCGCTGCGGCGTATCTTTGTGCGACGACTGGATAAATTCACATATGCAAATTTATGCACATCATCCAGAAAAATCTTTCTGACTAGGCAATACAACTTTAGTGTCATCTACTACTTACCAGCGACTGAAAGGTTGCTGCGCGAACTAATTTCTCGTTTTTTTATAAGGAGTTTCTTCAGTGAAGAAGCTAATGTCTTCCCTGGTTGTACTTTCGGCCCTCGCGATTGCGCCGGCCCTGCATGCTACCCCGATCAGCGGTCAGTTTTCGGTAACTGGACAGTCCGTTCAGGATACGGGATCTGAGTTGATCTTCAACCCCAACACGATCAATGTTGGCGCTGCAAACACGCTTCAGGGTGACTTTTCGACCCTTCTTACGCCGGGTGAGGCAGGTACGATTACTTCGCCGATCAACTATGCAAGCTACGTTTCCGGATCGTCCGAGATGATCTTCGGCAGCGGCAGCTCGCTTCTGACGCTCACTCTCAACAGCATCTCCTGCCAGTTGGCTGGCTCATTCAACAACTGCACGGGAACGGGAACGGTTGTTTCGGCTGATTCGAACTATGATCCTACCGACTTTACCCTGCTGTTTACGACCAACACTGCTGGCGTTGTGACCTTCCAGGCCACTGCTCTGACACCTGCGGTTCCTGAGCCCTCGACCCTACTGCTTCTTGGCACTGGGCTGGTGGGTGCTGCTGGAGCGCTCAAGCGCCGCCTCACAGCCTAACTAACGGTACGCTTGTACAGAATGACCGGTTTTCCGGTCGTGATTTGCCCATCGATGTCGCACCTCCGCGCGAGATCGATGGGCAAATTTGTTTGTTCTTTCTCTTCGCGCCGGAGGATGGGCTGAATAGGCCAGGAGAGGCGATTTCTCAGTATTTCTCTGGTAAACTAGAAGGCTGTGGCATCCCCTGAAATCATCGAACCCTTGCCTGCGGCGGAACCTGAAAGTAGGCGGCCGAAGATCGGTTTTGTCTCCCTCGGCTGTCCCAAAAACCTCGTGGATTCCGAAGTAATGATGGGCATGCTCCACTCGGCTGGAGGGGAACTGACCGCAGAGGCTGAGGATGCCGAGATTCTAGTCGTCAATACGTGCAGCTTCATCGATTCGGCCAAGCAGGAGTCGGTCAATACGATCCTGGAGATGGTGCAGCACAAGCAGGCGAGTGGGGGCAAGGCGAAGCGCCTGATTGTTGCCGGATGTCTGGTGGAGCGCTACCGCGACGAGATCCAGAAGAACATTCCCGAGGTGGATGCGGTTGTCGGGACGGGGGAGCTGGATGCGATTCTGATGGCTGCAGGATTGGCTCCGAAGGCTGCGCCGCAGCAGGATTCTCCCTTCAATATTTTGCCCCAGTCGCTCGTTAGCCGGGCGCATAGCGCGGTGCATCAGCACTCGCGTCCTGAGGATTCGGGAGTGCAGGTCCAGATGGAGCAGCAGACCGCCGCCAGTCGGGCGGAAGGCGACCTGCGTCAGCAACAGGGTCGTTTCTCGCGCGAGGCATGGGATGGAGCGAGTGCAGCGTTGCCGGAGTATCTCTACTCAGACGAGACGCCGCGAATTCTTTCGACACCGCGGGCGAGTGCTTACATCAAGATTGCCGAAGGATGCGACCATCCGTGCAGCTTCTGCATCATTCCGCAGCTTCGCGGGAAGTTCCGCTCGCGAAGAATGTCGTCGATTGTTGCTGAGGCTGAGAAGCTGGTTGCACAAGGCGTTCGCGAGATTACTCTGATTGGACAGGACACGACCTGTTATGGCGAAGATCTTGGGCTGAAGGACGGTCTTGCTCAACTGCTGGAGGCACTGGCAGCGATCCCTGGTCTCAAGTGGCTGCGCTTCCTCTACACCTATCCAAACAAGGTGACGACGAAGCTGCTGGAGACGATAGCGAAGCACGACAACATTGCGAAGTACCTGGATGTTCCGCTACAGCACGCCAGCGCCAGCGTTCTGAAGCGCATGAAACGCGGAGGTAATTCGAAGATCTTCCTCGACCTGATCGAGAAGGCCCGACGCGTAGTTCCGGGAATTGTGATCAGAACCAGCTTCATCGTGGGTTTTCCGGGGGAGACTGAGGAAGATTTCAACGAGTTGTGCGAATTCGTAAAAGCGGCACGCATCGATTGGCTCGGCGTCTTCACTTATTCAGACGAAGAGGGTGCGAAGGCCTTTGAGCTGGAAGATGAACTGAAGGTTCCGCAGCGTACGATCCAGGCTCGTCGGCGCAAGCTGATGAAGTTGCAGCAGAAGATCAGTGCGAAGGTGAAGGCCGAGTGGGTGGGCCGTGAGGTGGATCTTCTGGTCGAAGGTCCATCGGAGGAGACGGAGCTTCTGTGGGAAGGTCGTACGATTCAGCATGCTCCTGAGATCGATGGCAAAGTTTTCATCAATGACTTTGGCTCGCATGAAGAGCTGGTTCCGGGGACGTTTTACCGCGCAGAGATTACGGAATCACACGACTACGATGTGGTTGCACGAATCATCGAGTAGCTACACTCTTCAGGTTTGAAACACCGTACTCCTGGAATTAGGAATGTTCCATCTGCATCCCGATTAATTGCTTTGACATCTATCTAAATGAATCTTTGTTAGAGGAAGAGGTGGATTATGGATCTGCAGCTCAAAGGTAAAACTGCAATTGTTACGGGAGGGAGTGCGGGTATCGGCCTCGCGATTGCGAAGGGGCTTGCCGCAGAGGGCGTCAGCGTTACTGTTCCAGGGCGCACGAAAGAGAAGCTCGACAAAGCTCTTGCAGGCCTGAGCAATATACGAGGTGTCGTTGCGGATGTTGCTTCTGCGGAAGGAGCGGAGTCCCTGATTCAACAGGTTCCAGAGGCCGACATCCTCATCAACAATCTTGGCATTTACGAACCGAAGCCTTTTGCCGAGATCCGCGACGCTGATTGGTTGCGCTTGTTTGAGACGAATGTTCTGAGTGGAGTGCGTCTATCACGGCACTACTTTCCTCGCATGCTTGAGCGCAATAGCGGGCGTTTGATCTTTATTTCCAGCGAATCTGCAATTATGACTCCGCCAGAGATGATTCATTACGGGGTGACGAAGTCTTCTCAGCTTGCGATTTCACGCGGATTGGCTGAGCTGACCAAAGGAACTGCGGTCACGGTCAACACGGTGATGCCTGGGCCGACGCGTTCAGAGGGTATCGTCGAATTTCTTGAGCGAATGTCTACGGCGAAGAATCCAACCGCAGAGCAGGCCGAGAAGGAGTTCTTCGAGAAGCATCGTCAGAGCTCGTTACTGCAGAGGTTGATCGATGATTCGGAGATTGCGAATCTGGTGGTCTTTCTTGCCAGTCCTCTCTCTGCAGCGACAAATGGAGCTGCTCTGCGCGCTGAAGGTGGACTACTCCGTTCGATCGTGTGAGACACAAAGTTAAAGTAAAAAAAATGTAACCGAACCAGGTCAGGAGTATGCAAAGCATGCTCCTGATTTTTCCTTGTGACGAATGCCGGGTAATTTTTTGCCATAACTTTGCAATGGGTTGCGCAAAGCAATCGTCGAATTTCGAATCAACCTTTTACAAAATTGGGATTCTGCTCCTCTTGATTTGGTGGCACACGTGCAATGCAGTGAGGCAATAGCTGAACCAAAGCTATGGGTCCCCACATTCTTTTATTTATTTCGAGAGGAAATTACATGAAGAAATTGAATCCATTGGGATATCTGGGATATCTCTGTCTCGCTTCCTTCCTGAGCATCGGCGCAAGCCAGCTTCGGGCTGATGCCATTCCTACAGGCTGGACTTGCTCCGGTAGCTGCGGCTCTCTTGGAGCGAATGGTGTTGTTTCACTATCGCCGACTGGAAGCTCGTCTTACCAATACGTCAGCACGAACAATGGGTTGAATGGCATCGGAGCACTTCCAACCGGAAGTCTTGATTCTGAGACAAACGGATCTACGCTTTCAACGACAATCTTCTCTGCAACGGCAGGGACGGCGCTCAACTTTTATTTCAACTACGTAACGTCGGATGGCGCAGGTTACGCCGATTACGCCTGGGCGGAGCTTTTCGACTCTTCGAACAATCTGGTTTCGCTGTTATTTACGGCACGCACCCGTCCGGATGGAAGCATCACTCCTGGTTTCGGTATGCCTGATCCGAATGCGACCCTAACCCCAGGATCGGTTTCGATCATTCCGGGGGCGCCGGAGTGGTCTCCGCTGGGAAGCTCTTCAGGCACGTGCTACAACACCGGCTGTGGTTACACCGGGTGGGTGAACTCCAACTACGTGATTCAGAACGCAGGGGACTACTACCTGAAGGTTGGCGTGACCAACTGGTCGGATACGCAATATGATTCCGGTCTTGCATTGGATGGAGTCACGATTGGTGGAAAGCCAATCGATCCGGCTCCTGTACCAGAGCCTTCGACGTTTCTGTTGCTCGGCTCGGGCATGGCAGGAGCGCTCAGCATGGCGCGTCGTCGTCTTTTCGGTCGCTAACCACAATGCCACAGGGATGGATAACAGAGTCATCCCTGTGGCATTGTTTTGGCCCTCGGACAGTACGCTGCAAGGCTTTGCCGAGCGCGTTATCATCGTGTTAATGGCACGCGCGAAGAAGACATTACGTTGTCCTACCTGCCGCACTCTCGTGCTGGAGAGGAATGAGGATTTTCCTTTTTGCTCGGACCGATGCCGACGCATTGATCTGGGGAAATGGGCCTCAGGGGATTACAAGGTCTCGGCACCCATTCAAGATCCCGATCTGCTAGAGGAGCTTGCGCGCTCCGGGCGCGATAAACCCAGCGATGATGAAGTGAACTAAGTGCCGAACTCGACTGAACAGATCTCTCCACCAGCGAAGAAAAAGACCCCCTGGGCCTGGACCATCGGCACGTTTTTTGGTGCGGGACTGCTGAAACCTGGGCCAGGAACCTATGGCGCGGTTGCCGCTCTGCTGCTGTGGTACGGCACGGCGCACCTCTTCCCATGTTCACCGGTGACACTGGCGATCGGAACGACCATTGCTGCGGTTCTGGTGACGGTGATCGGGATTCCAGCTTCCACCATCGTGGCGCGAGAGTCTGGCCGTAAGGACCCTGGCTTTGTTGTGGTCGATGAGGCAGCGGGGCAGTTGATTGCGTTGATCGGCATCTCCGCGGACTGGCGCCATGCGGCGGTCTCGCTACTGTTCTTTCGCATCTTTGACATTCTGAAGCCTCCGCCAGTACGTCAGCTTGAAAAGCTTCCTGAAGGGACCGGCATCATGATGGACGATGTTGCTGCAGGCATACTGGCGCTTCTGTGCGCTCATCTCGTCCGGTTCTTCCTAGGATAGTGGTAGTTGATACCTCATACCTCAGGGGCTGAAGCCCCTCCCCTTTGCAGAGGCTTACGGCATGGCTGAAGCCGTGCCCTTAACAAACGAAGACGAATCTCTAGTCAGATAGCTCGTGTTCTTGTTTTGCTACACACATCGGTCTACCTTGAATAAGAATGAGTCTCTTTCACTCGAATTCGGCCAATGCCCCGCATCTTGATCAAACCTCTCCTCTCGCCGCTATGCCTGGAGGAGAGTTGGAGGTGCGAGGCGCGCATCTTGACCCTCAGGAGAACCGGCTTCCTCACGCGAGCATCGGTGATATTTCTGCTCAGGTTTTGTTGAGCCGCGCGGATCGAGCAATTGTTTCGGTACCGGAGGGAAGTATCTCGGGCAATCTCGTGTTGCGCCGGAATGATGAGATCTCAAACGCACTGGCAGTCCGGATTGCTGTGCCGATGGCAGAAAACATACACCCAGTCGCGAATCCGGTGGTCGATGCGAATGGCCAGGTGTTTACGACGCTCTCCGGTTCGCGCGGCCAGTCGACGCCGGTTTCCATCTTTCGCATTCATCGTGATTTTCAGATGGTGCCGTTCGTGCGAGATCTGATGAACCCTACGGGGTTGGCGTTCGATCGCGAAGGCTATCTTTACGCAAGCTCACGCGCCGAAGGAACGGTCTATCGTATTTCCACCGAGGGCGAGATCTCTCCGTATGCCGAGGGGATGGGTGTCGCAACTGGAATCGCTTTTGATGAAGGTGGAAACCTTTATGTAGGAGATCGCTCGGGTACGATCTTCAAGATCAACCCTGATCGCGAGATCTTTGTCTTCGCCACGCTGGAGCCTTCGATTGCCGCCTATCATCTTGCCTTCAACGCAGTGGGGACGCTCTTTGTGACGGGGCCGACAACTTCGTCGAATCAAGCAGTGTATGCCATCGATCGCGATGGCAATCTCAGCACCTTCTTTCAAGGACTAGGACGCGCCCAGGGATTGGCATTCGATGTAGACGACAATCTGTATGTCGCAGCTAGTTTGCGCGGTCAGCGGGGAATCGTGCGAATTACTCCTGACCGCGAGGCCTCACTTGTGGTGTCGGGTAACAATCTTGTGGGCCTGGCCTTTGTCGAGGATGGCTGCGCGGTTCTAGCGACGCGTGATGCGCTATATCATGTGGCACTCGATATCGAGGGCCGTTCGCTGATTGGGTAAGGCTCTTGCCTTTGGTAAGCGGGAACAAACCGCAGATCCTTCGACTACGGGCTCGCTGCGCGAGTTCGGTCGCTCAGGATGAAGGTAATGTTGGGATGGTTCTGAGTGACGATGCCGCGCTCGTGATCGATGCAGGGTTCGATCTCGATGTAGACCTTGCCACCAGGACCAGCAAAGGGATGATGGTCCATCGCCATTTGATGGTTGGAAATTCGGTGGGTCCTTCAATCCTGAGTAAGGCAAATGGCGAGAGAAAAATAGGCGGCAAAATTGGAAGGACCAATCGTGCAGCCAAAGGGTATCAGGCGGAAAAGCTAGCGAGGAATGAAGTATTTAGCTCAGTTTTGAGAGTCGGGTTGACGATGCTAGAATGAGACGTGTGCCGGGTCCTACGCGACGTAATCCCGCCAATCCCGCCAGGTCCGGAAGGAAGCAACGGTAACGGGTCATTACGGGCGCAGTGGGGTGCCCGGTACATTTTTATGCTCTCCAGAAATCTATCGGCTGCACACAGCGATTGTTCTGATCGGATGCTTTTTGCATCGCGTTTCCCTATGAAGGAATCCCCTTGAATATTGATCCAAAGGTGCGGCTCCTGCGAGGTGAAACCGTTCCAGATAGAGTGACAGGCAGTGCGTTCTCAGCGAAAATGATGAACGTTGCATCAACAGAGTTTTTGTATCCACAGGATTGAGGTGAAGTTTTGAGTCTGACCTTGAAGCCGCGGACGCAGGTGCGGGCAAAGATCTCATCGGTAGGCGCTTATGTTCCTCCCCGGCTGCTGACAAATGCTGACCTGGAGAAGATGGTCGAGACGAACGACCAATGGATTGTCGAGCGCACAGGAATCCGCGAGCGTCATCTGGTCGATAAGGGAGTGGCGACGAGCGACCTGGCGACTGAAGCGGCGAAATGTTGCCTGGCCAAGCGCGGCATGGATGCGAGCGAGGTCGAAGTCATCATCGTCGCGACGGTGACTCCAGATATGCTTTTTCCGGCGACGGCGTGCCTGGTGCAGGACAAGCTGGGAGCGAAGGGCGCCTGGGGGTTCGATCTGTCGGCGGCCTGTTCGGGATTTCCTTATGCGCTGCAGGTAGGAGCCAAACTGATCGAGAGCGGAATGCACAAGAAGGTTTTGGTGATTGGAGCCGATGTGATGAGCTCGATCATCGACTATACGGATCGCGCGACCTGCGTGATCTTCGGAGACGGAGCGGGCGCGGTCCTGCTGGAGCCTTGCCAGGAGGGCGAGGTTGGCCTGGTCGACTACTGGCATGAGATCGATGGCTCGGGCGCGGTTTCGCTGAATATGCCCGGAGGCGGAAGTCTGCATCCAGCTACGGCCGAGACCGTGGCGCAGAAGATGCACTATGTTCATCAGGACGGACAGGCGGTCTACAAATTTGCTGTGCGCAAGATGGCAGAGGCCGCTGAGACAGTGCTGAACCGCAATGGAGTTGCGGGAACGGAACTTGGCTGTTTTATTCCACATCAAGCCAACAAGCGCATTATTCTCTCCACCGCAGATCGACTGGGGATGCCCGAGGAGCGAGTGATTATCAATATCGATCGCTATGGGAACACAACCGCTGGCACGATTCCCCTAGCGATGCAAACTGCTCTGGAAGAGGGGCGCCTGAAAAAGGGCGACTTGGTATTGCTGGCGAGTGTCGGAGCTGGGTTTACCGTTGGAGCCACCTTGCTTCGGTGGGAGTTCTAGGACGGGAATTGAAATCAGGGATTAACGAATAAGGTGGGCCTTCGGGTCCGCCTTGTTCGTTTTGCGATCAACAATGACGGCTGCATGCCCTGGATGTCAGCGGCAGGGCGAC
Source organism: Edaphobacter sp. 4G125 (assembly GCF_014274685.1). NCBI lineage: Bacteria > Pseudomonadati > Acidobacteriota > Terriglobia > Terriglobales > Acidobacteriaceae > Edaphobacter > Edaphobacter albus. The sequence goes on along the minus strand of NZ_CP060393.1, from coordinate 3,648,664 downwards.
CTTTCTAAGGGGTGGTTTTTTGAGAAGGCAGCGGGCGTAGAAGGGCTCTTTTCCGTTGCTCTTCGATGTGGTCGCAAAAGCTGTCATGAGGCATCCATTGCTTGCAGAGAGACGGGCCATTGGGATCGATCTCGCGAAACAGCTCGCGAGTTTGTGAAGGAGTTTCTGCATCGTTTGCAGAAACGTTGGGAGTATCACTTGTTCGGTGCGCGAATAGCAAAATGTCAGCGTCAAATCGATCCAGCATTTTGGTGTCGTAAAGCGGGGGGATCAGATCGTAGGTCAACCAGCTCCAGTCGCCGATGTAAGAGTAGACCAGAAAGTCCCGATGTTCTGCGAGGAAAGTCTGGCTGGGAACAATCTGGAGGGGGAACCAAGGCCTGAGGTCTAACAATCCTCGATCGACGGTGTCCTGCTGGAGATACCGGACGGATGATTCCGGGTTGGCCACAAAAGCGACGTTCTGAATGAGCTTACGTGGCGAGTAAAAAGAAACTCGATGGAAGACCGTGATGTCGGATAGCGCAAGCGGAGATCCTGCATGTGCATCGAGCATGTGCATCTCATCGCTGAGCTTGGTAACACCCAATGCCTGGATGCGGATGGTTCTAATCCCATGCACAGTGAAGTAGAGTAAAGCCGCACAAGATAGCAAGAGAGGAAAACTGCGAGGCCGGGGAGCGACGGCAAAGCCGAAGTGGCAGAGAGCGACGATGGCACCGATGATGCCTGCGAGGGCATAGCGGTCGGTATATCCGTGCGTTACCGTTTTGGCCATCAACATGGCGAAGAATGGGATCGCGATGATACAGCCCCAGGCTACGACTTCATAGGTAGAGAAGTGGCATGTGACGCTTCGACCTCCAGTCTCTTCGTTGGATTTCGAGCGGAGCGCAGCGATAAGAAAAGGGATTGCTCCCAGGATGAGGATATTGGCCAGAGGCCCGAGCATTGCAGGGTAAAAGTCGAGCAGGCTTCCCCAGACAGGAACCGCCCAGAAGTGCGCTGAATAAGAGTTTGCACTGTGGATGATAGAGAAAAATGCAAGCGGAGGTAGCGCTGCCCCGCAGAAGGTCAGGCAAACTAGGAGATCGATCCGTCGTAGCTGGATGGTTCTTGCGAATTCTCCCAGTGCAAGCGCAAAAATAAACAGAACTGCATAATAATGGCTGGAGACGGCCAATGCAGATGCAAAAAAGAGCGTACAGAGCCAAGGAACTCGCCTTTTGCGCGAAGAAGTGACTCTTTGCCAGGCGAGCAGGGCCAGTGAGCAAAAACCCAACATGCTACCGTAACCGCGAGCTTCGCTTGCGTAATAGATTGCGCCCGAACAGAGAGGCATTAGCATTCCAAAGAATGCCCACAGTACGGAGGTCCGGGCGCGAAGCAGATAAAAGAGGCAGATGCACAGTAGACCGTAGCCTACCAGTGGCAGCAGCCGTATAGTCAGGTGACTGAGCCCGAAAAGAGAAGTGATCTGATGGGTGAGGTAGTAGAACAGAGGCGGATGCTGATCTGCTCCTGTCTTTAATCCTTCTAATATTCCTCTTATGGTGTTGGGGCGAGAGAGATAGAGAGTGAAGAACTCATCATCCCACAAGAGTTTGTGCTGTGCCGTGAGGGTCGTCAGGATCAGATAGCTCGGGAGAAAGAAGATCAGCGGCCAAAGATTTCCCTTGGCTTCAAAGGCTTCAGCAACCTTTTCCAGTTGAACAAGAGTCCACGACACCCGTTCTTTTGCATATTGAAGGGACGTGCGATTTCTCTGGTTCACAGCTATCTCCTGACAACACGAATCGTTATTTGAAGGCAGGATTGAATCAGGGTTTTATCTCTTATGATCTCGATATGGCGACTCTGAATCTGCCACGTTGCCATATTAAATAGGATTCATTGCTTCCGCAAAATGTGAAGATCAGGCCAGCGCTTTTATGATCAATAATCCCGTAATTCAGACGGTAGTACCACTCTGCGAAGTCAGGCCGGGAGAGGCTTTGACGGATTTGGCAGCTTTGTAGAGCTGCCAGAAAGCAATGGCACAGCTCAGGAGAATAAGACTCCAGGTCACGATCAGCAGAGTGGTGGCGTATTTGGCGGAGAGATGATTCCACAGCCGTACGATGGGGCGACCGTAATAGAGTCCGAGTCCGGTGGCGATAAGATGCCGTGCGGTGCGGCTGATGGTAAAGGCGGTCAGAAATTTTCGTTTCGACATTCTGAGAGCTCCAGCGGCAAGCACAAAGGGAGCCAGAGGCATGGGTGGCGGTAGTACTGCGGGCAGAGCAACCGCAAGCACAGCATGCCGCTCCATCCATTCACGAACCATCTTGAAGATTCGTGGAGGCACGCGCTTTTCCAGGAAGGCCATTCCTCCGGACTGACCTACACGATAACTGAGATAGCCACCGATGACTGATCCTGCCGATGCCATGACCACAAGCAGAAACCAATTGTCGTGTCGCGCAGCCATCAACACCAACATGATGTCGGTGATGCCGGGGATGGGTAGGGGAATGAAGGATGAGTCGACGATCGAGACTAAGAAGAGACCGAATGGCCCAAAGGTGAAAAGGAAATGCAGCAGGGGAGAACGATGATGCGGTTGTGGAGCTATGACCTCAAGCACAGCGCGAGCTGCAGAATCAGCCACAAGAGAGGTGGCGGCCGTAGGGGTCATACAGAATAGGACGCAAGGTTGTCGCGCAGAGTCGCGGTGGGAGAAAAAGAAAAACTGTTATTTCAGAGCTTAGAGAAAGTGGAGAGAAGGAAGCGGGGGCAGAACGCCAGATTTAGCAGCATAGCGGCGAAAGAGTTCAATGGTTTGTATACAGTCTTCGGTCAAGGTGTAGTGAATGTTAACTGTAAGGTAATTTCGGATGGTGGCGGGTGGGATGGCGATCCGGGGAGTCCACTCACGAACAAGATCGTCGATATGGGTCAGACCATGATCGCGGGAGTCGATGAGCTGCTCGGTAAGTTGGGTGGCAGTGAGATGGTTCTTGTGCAGGGCCTCGGGCCGTACTGCCCATACCGCAGCTACCCAGGGAAGTCCTGTGCGAAGGCGCCATTCGTACGCGAGATCGAACCATTGACAAGGACCGACGGTTTCTTCAATCTGCTGTCGTGACTCCAGGGCAAGCAGCGCAGGATCGCCGATGAGCAAAGCGGCATCAGCATGGTGAAGCATAGCGAGCGGATCGGCATGTTCTGTGAGGAATGTCGGAGAGGTCCCGAGAAAGTTGCGGAAGAGTATTTCGGCGTAAGTACGGGAACTGCGTGAAGCATCATCGGCAGCAACCGTGCGGACGGTCTCGAGAGTGTGAGGCTGCTTAACGATGAGCTGGATAGAACGGACGCGTTTGAGTGAAGCGATAGTGCATCCGGGTACGATTGCCAAGTCGGGTGTAAGCGAGGCGATAGGGATCAGGCCAAGATCGGCGCGGCCGGCGAGTAATTCATCTGCACAACGTGATGGAAGCGTGTAGTGAAGTTTGTAGGATTCTGCCAATGTGGAGGCGAGTGGAGGATGCTCGAAGTCCCACATGAGAGGCGCCGGATTAAGGAACTTGATGGCGGCTACGCGGACGGGATGGGATGAAGCGCTCAAAGATCTAGTGTAGAAGATGCAGAAAGGAACAGGAGAATGCTGCGTGCGATCATCGGCTTCCATAAGGACGAAGAAGACCACTGGGTGACTGATTTGGAGTGCGGCCACGGGCAGCATGTGCGACATGATCCTCCCTGGCAGGTGCGCGAGTGGGTCACGACGGAGGAGGGGCGAGCATCGCGACTGGGAATGAAGCTGGATTGCAAGCGGTGCGATGAAGAGACAGAAGTTGCAGGCAAGTGATGCCAAAAAAATGGCCGGACGATGTGGTGTCCGGCCTATGGTTATAGCGGAGCAAGAACAGCTAGGTTCGTAACCGTCTGCTTAGAGTGCCAATTGCACCGGCAACTCCTGTGCAGAGGAGCAACAGAGAACTGGGTTCGGGGGTAGCAACGATCCAGCCGCGAATCTCGCCGCCGGGAAATGTTGCATTATGAATATTGGTGTACGCCTGATAGTCGTTTAAGGCTGCAAGGATTGCTGCTTCTGCGCCTGTAACGGTGCCGCCTTCTGCGGTGATGAAGGCTGAGGTATAGGTTGAGGCGAGAGTCAGGTCGAAGGTGTTGGTGTAGCTTCCTGATGTAGCTGCAGGAAAGCTGGTAAACGGAATAGCTACAGGTGCGTTATTGCCGGGAGAAGCGCAGCAGTGGATGTGAGCGGCGCTAGCTGTGCCGCCGGTCAAATCGGAGAAGGTTACGTCTACTGTGAGCAAATCTCCGGTCAATGAAAGTGTAGTAAGACCGGTGGCAGAGCTTCCGGTTGGAGGAACCTCGTTGGCTCCGGTCATGATTGCTGTGTAGGTAATGGTGTTTGCCCGAACTGGCAGGGTACAGATGAGAAAAGCGAGTGTAAGGGGCCCGGTAAGAAGAAGGCGTTTCAGCATGAGATTCTCCTTCGCATACGGGTTGAGTTGCTTCCTTTGTTACTATGATGCGCGCTGGTTACCGGTGAGATTGTCAAAAGTTTGTCAGCAGAATGTTGCGTGCATTTTGAGGGATGTGTTATCCGCTGAAGAGTAATAGTTATTTTTTCGCCGTGATGGGCGATAGTGGAGTGGCTATGGATCGCAGACAGTTTCTATCCGGCTCGGCCGCGGCGACGGCTGTTGCAGGAACGCGCAGTCAAGCAAAGGCCCAATCGCATGGTCGAGGAAAGCCAAAGCCTGCGCTTATGAAGCTTGGCTGTCAGAGTGCGCCGACGACAGACGCTCATCTGAAATACCTGGCGCGGTACGGAGTGCAGCATATCTGTGGGTATCCGGAGACTTCGAACGGTCAAGTTGCTTCTACGGTCGATGAATTGAGCCGGATGCGTGAACTGGCTGAGAAGAACGGCATTGAGGTGGTGTGCGTTGGGCCGCCGATTCTCGAATCGAGTTACATCGACAACGAGAAGCATCCGGCCATCATGTTGGCGAAGAGTCCGGAGCGAGACCGCGACATCGAGCAGATTCAGGAGTTGATTCGCAACTGCGCTCGTGTGGGACTGCCTTCGATCAAATACAACATGAGCATTCTGGGAGTGCTACGCACCGGGCGTATCCCTGGCCGAGGAGATGCCACTTACAGTCGGTGGAAGCTGAGCGAAGCTCATCCCAAGACTCCACTGACAATTGCCGGGGATGTGGACGCTGATGCCTTTTGGGAGAGGATTACCTACTTTCTCGACCGCGTAATTCCGGTGGCGAACGAGTACAAAATTCGCATGGCATGCCATCCGCAGGACCCAGGCGTTCCTCCTGAGGGCTATCAGGGCGTGAATCGTGTGCTTGGCACCGTCGATGGACTCAAGAAATTTGTTTCGATTCGGGAGAGCGAGTATCACGGGTTGAACTTCTGCCAGGGCACGGTGTCGGAGATGCTGGCTGATCCGGGAAGCGAGATCTATGACGTGATTCGCTACTTCGGAATGCGGAAGAAGATCTTCAATGTTCACTTCAGGAATATTCGTGGGCATCGTGACGACTTTGTCGAGGTCTATCCTGACGAGGGCGATGTGGATATGTGGAAGGCGATTCAGGTTTATAAAGAGGTTGGCTATCCTTATATGCTGATGCCGGATCATGTTCCGGTCGCGGAGAGCGACCCGAGAGGGTTGCAGTCGTTCGCGTACTGCTATGGGTACATCCGCGGCTTGATCCAGGTGACGCAGTCGCAGGTATAAAAAGTCAGAGAGTTAGAAAGAGGGCCCCCAGTTGAGTTCGCCGCGACAGGACAGCATGGTTTTAGAGAGTGTCATGAAGGAGGCCCAGCTGGCCTGGCTGGCTCTTGTCCTTACACCAGCGATGGGAGCAACTCGAACCTGGCGAGTCATGGAAAAGCTGGGTGAGCCGGAGCGTCTGTTCGAGGCTTCGTTGACGGAACTGGAAGGGTTGGGAATGCCGGCGCACTCAGCCCAGTTTGTCTTTGATGGCAAGGCTCGGGCGGCGGCTGAAGATGAGTGGAGCCGCGTAGTGGCAAACGGCGGCGCGATTCTGACTCCATATGAGAAAGGCTACCCGGAGCGTCTACGCGAGATCTACGATCCTCCGGCGGTGCTCTGGATACGCGGCGACGTCAGTCTTTTGTCACGACCGGGAATTGCGATCGTTGGAACGCGCCATCCTTCCCCTTATGGAGCAGGAATGGCCGAAGCGCTGGCACGGGATCTGGCGGCGAGGCGGTTGACGATCCTAAGTGGAATGGCCCGTGGTGTGGATACGGCGGCGCATAAGGGAGCGCTTCAAGCCCGCGGGAAGACCGTCGCGGTTTGGGGAACGGGGATCGACGTGGTCTATCCCAAGGAGAATAAACGGCTGGCCGAGCAGATCATCGAGAGCGGTGGCACGATCGTCAGTGAATACCCTCTGGGTACCTTTCCTGCTCCGCAAAACTTTCCCGTCCGTAATCGCATCCTGAGCGGGATGAGTATCGGGGTGCTGGTGATTGAAGCAGGGGAGCATAGCGGAACTCGCATTACCGCTCGCCTGGCAATGGAACAGAATCGGGACATCTATGCCGTTCCCGGCAATGTGACCAACAAGAATGCCTGGGGGCCGAACACCCTGATCAAGCAGGGGGCAAAGTTGACGGCGACGTGGGAGGATGTCTGGGAGGACCTTCCATCGAATATCCGCCTGCAACTCGAAGAAGAGATGGGACTTGCGGGCAGCGATGAATCGAACGCGGTCAGGACTGCATCCTTATTTAACGAAGCGCGGTTATCGGAACACGAACGGAAGGTCCTGGAGAGGTTGAGGCAGGATGAGTCGACGCAACTGGATGAACTGATCGAGCATCTGGACGGGGAGCTTGGATCGGCCGAGATTTTTACCGCTCTGTTTGAGCTGGAGCTGGCTGGACAGGTTCGGCAGCTGCCAGGAAAGAACTATATCCGCACCATGTGACGGATGGGTAAAGGGATTGCCAGGAGCCAGCTAAGTAATTGGGGATCGGTCACTTAAATGAAAGATTCCTCAAGTTTTCCGCATTGGGCGGGTCAGGGGGAGATGATAACGTTTTGAAACCGTCTCCGTCTGTTGGGAGTTAGTAGAGAGATGACGTAACCGGCGAAACCGTGTTAGGTTCGCAAGGGAATCCTCGAAAGTAGCAGGATAAGGGGAACGTTTCGTTTATCGGATCGTTCTGAAGAACGAAGGGAACCAATGGCTAAGTCACTTGTGATCGTAGAGTCGCCGGCGAAGGCGAAGACGATCGGAAAATATCTCGGCAGCGATTACACGGTGGAGGCCTCCATTGGCCACATCATGGACCTGCCCAAAAACGATATCGGCGTCGAGCTGAAGAAGCGCACGTTTGAGCCGACATTGATCGTCTCTCCTGGAAAGGAGAAGGTTGTCGATCGCCTGAAGAAGCTGGCGGCGAAGGCCGATGTTGTTTACCTGGCGCCTGACCCCGATCGCGAGGGTGAGGCCATTGCGGCGCATCTTTCGATGCAGCTGATGCCTGTAGTTAAGGATAAGAAGAGAGTTCGTCGGGTGACCTTTAATGAGATCACCCAGAAGGCGGTGAGAGCTGCCTTCGAACACGCTCGGGATGTTGATGAGAATCTGGTTGACGCGCAGCAAACCCGCCGCGTACTCGACCGCCTTGTGGGATATCAGATCTCTCCGCTGCTGTGGGACAAGGTTCGGCGCGGATTGAGTGCAGGGCGAGTCCAGACGGTGGCCCTACGCCTGATTGTGGAGCGCGAGCAGGAGATCAACGACTTCAAACCAGTTGAATACTGGACCATTGATGCCGATCTTCTACCTGGGGGTGGCAAACAGGGTTTTACAGCGAGATTTATCGGAGTCAACGGCGTTCCGTCGCGAGTCGCGAATGGGTTGGATGAAGATGGTAAAGATCAGTTTCTTGCCAACGCTCTTCCCAACAAGACTTCGATCGATGAGGTTGTTCGCGAACTTGAAGTTGCGAAGTGGTCTGTGCGTTCTGTCGAAAAGAAAGAACGCCGAAACAACCCCAAGGCTCCCTTTACCACCAGCAAGCTGCAGCAGGACGCAGCAGGACGCCTGGGCTTCAATGTCCGGCGCACTATGGGTGTAGCGCAGCGTCTGTATGAAGGCATCGAGCTGGGCAACGAGGGTACCGTCGGTCTGATCACCTATATGCGTACTGACTCCACGCGTGTGAGCCCGGACGCTATCACTGAGGTGCGCGAGTACATCGGTAAGCTGGGATCGCAGTATCTCCCGGGCAAGCCGAATGAGTATGCAGGCAAGAAGCAGGTGCAGGCGCAGGACGCCCACGAGGCCATTCGCCCGACATCGGTGAAGTTCACTCCCGATTCGATCCGACGCTATCTTTCGGACGAACAGTACCGGCTTTACAAGCTGATCTGGCAGCGTTTTGTTGCCAGCCAGATGACGCCTGCGGTCTTCGATCAGACCACGGTGGAGATTGAGGCGAAGGCCAAACTGACCTACGACTTCCGCGTAAGCGGCAGCGTGCTGAAGTTTGACGGCCATCTGAAGTTCGAAGAGGAAGAGAAGCGTGCTCGTCAGGCTGCGAAGGACAAGGCAGCGAAGGAAGAGAAGCTGGCTCAGACGAACGCGACAGCAGCTGAAGGTGATGGGGAAGAGGACTCCGAGCGAAGGCTCCCTGAACTGACTGCTGGAGAGGCGTTGAAGCTGGAGAAGCTCGATCCGCAGCAGAAGTTTACTCAGCCTCCGCCACGTTATAACGAAGCCAGCTTGGTGAAGACTCTTGAAGAGAAGGGTATTGGCCGTCCTTCGACGTATGCGTCCATCATTAACACGATCCAGGACCGTGACTATGTAAAGAAGATCACCGGCCGGTTTGTGCCAACCGAGATCGGAATCGTCGTCACCAAGCTCTTGGTTAAGAACTTCCCCTACATCTTCGATACGCAGTACACGGCAACGCTTGAGGGAGAGTTGGATGCTGTAGAAGATGGCCAGGAGCGCTGGACGGATCTGTTGAATGCTTTCTATGAACACTTTGAAAAAGAACTCAAGGTCGCTGAAAAGCACATGGAAGACATTAAGCGGATGGAGGAGCCGACCCAGGAGGTGTGTGAGAAGTGCGGCTCGCCACTGGTCCTAAAGTGGGGCAAGTTCGGCAGCTTCTTCTCTTGTTCCAACTTCACGAAGTCCAAGCCGATGAATGTTGCGGCCGGCCCGTGGAAGAAGGATTCCAAGGCGGTCATCAAGAAGATCGTGTCGGAGTTTACCTTCCCTATGACGGTGAAGGCCGTCACCGAGGATGTCATCGACTTCAGCCGCGAGGCGAAGGATGCGAAGGAGTTAACCGAGGCCATCAATGCGGCTCAGGGTAAAGGGAAGAAGGTTGTCGTCGAGACCTTCAGCTGTGACTTCACCAAGGAGAACTATGCAGCAAAGCCGGACCTGAGCGCTCCCGGAGCCGACGAGGCTGATGAAGAAGAGTTCTGCGACAACTGCGGACGCGTGATGGTGCTTCGCAATGGTCCATGGGGACCGTTCATGGCCTGTCCGGGCTACAACGAAGATCCTCCGTGCAAAACGATCCGCAAGCTGACCCAGAAGGTGCAACAGAAGCCTCCGGTGCAGCTGGAAGAGAGCTGTCCGAAGTGTGGCAAGCCATTGCTTCTGCGCAATGGTCAGTACGGCGAGTTCATCAGCTGTAGTGGATATCCGAAGTGCAAATACATCAAGCAGGACCTGCTGGATGTGCCTTGCCCGAAGTGCGGAGGCGACATCGCAGCACGAAAGACGAAGCGTGGCGATGTGTTCTATGGCTGCGTGAACTATCCCAAATGCGATTTTGCTTCGAACCAGAAGCTCATCAATGAGACCTGCCCGAAGTGCGAGAGTGCCTATTTGCTCGAGGTTTCCAACGATAAGGGCGTCTTCTGGGTATGCCCGAACAATCAGGACGCCTTGCCGAAGCGTCGTAAGCGGAAGGGCGCTGCGGAAGAGGCGGCTCCGACAACTCCTCCTTGTAGCTACGAGAAGAAGGTCGGTGAGCCTGTAGAGAGTCCGGAAGGCGCAGCGGCTTAATTCAACAGATAGAGAATCAATCAAGGAGAGTGGATGGCAACTGCGGCTGACGCGGAACTGGTATTGAAGCTGTATGAGATGCGACGCGAAGAGACTTTGAGGAAAGCTCGGCGTTTTATCATCTTCGACTTTCAGCCAAAGACGGTCGATGAGTTACGGATGGTTTCCCGTGATGTAGGCTCGCAGCACAATGCCGCATGGCGTCAGGTCATCAGTTACTGGGAACTGGCCGCTTCACTGGTCCTTCGTGGAGCGCTCGATCCTGACCTCTATCTTGACTCCAATGGTGAGGGCATTCTCATCTATGCCAAGTTCCACCACTTTCATGTTGAGACGGAGAAACAATCGGGAAATCCCTTTATGCGAAACACCGCCGCCATGATCGAGAAATATCCAGTCGCTGCAAAGCTGCATGAAGGGTTTCTGCGTACCCTTGGACTCGCCAAGACTTAGCAGGCAGGTTTCCTTTCTGCATGATATTTGATAAAACTACTAAAGTAGCCTTTGGGATACTGGTATTTTTCGCTGTCTGAACGTTGGGCAGCATTGCTGTAAATTATTGAAAAGACGGGTTGCAGACTATGGCGAAGGCAGTATGGAATGGTCAGGTTCTGGCCGAGAGCGATACGTACGAGACGGTAGAGGGTAATATTTACTTTCCCGACGAGACGGTCAAGCGCGAGTTCCTTCGCCCTAGTTCGACGACCTCCAGCTGCCCCTGGAAGGGGCAGGCCCGCTATTACACGGTGATCGTGGATGGGCAGGAGAATCAGGACGCTGCCTGGTACTATCCAGATCCGAAGCCTGCGGCGCGCAATGTAAAACACCACATCGCCTTTTGGCGCGGCGTAGAAGTTACAAAGTAACTTTTTCGCCTGGAGAATACTGTCGGGCTATATTGACCCGTTGCCCCTCCCCCTTCGATTTTTCTCTAACCTCCATGTTTTCAATGTCTTACATGATTTAATCAAGGTAAAATATAGAAAACAAGTGGGTTAAGCATAAAAATATAGATTCTAAAAGAGTTAGCTCCCCTTGATAAGGGAGCTAATCTGTTTTTCGATCTGTATTAAGCGTAGCAGGTTGGGTGGGGTGATTTTGCAGATTTCTACGACTATATCTCTTTTGGATTGTTTAGTTTGTGATTTTGAAGGCTTGACAAGGTTTTGAGGAGTGGACGTTATTGAAACCGCAGCTCCTTCCCCATTGGCTCACTCTTTTCCCTTCGCTTTCTTCGCTCAAAGTGACAAATTTGGGAACGACACTTGAAATTTGGGGATGACGACGCTGCATCGTAGAGAAGCAGGCTTCCTTCACTTGGTTGTCGCCTACGGCAGCAATTTCGGTTGGAATGACACGGGGAAGGCTCTCCTGAAAAAGCTATTGTTAAGGTATGAGCCGAACGGTAACGGGCAATCTGGAAGACGACTGTTCAAAGACTGCCGAGTGCAGTCTTGATCCTACGGACAAAGCCGGGTGGGAGCAGCTTCGCACCCTCGGGCACAAAATGGTGGACCAGATCTTCGATCATCTTCAGACCAGACGAGAACAGCCAGTCTGGCAGAGAATCCCTACGGAAAAACGCACTGCTCTGGAAGCAGAGCCTCTTCCTCGCAAGGGACAGGGGGTTGAATCCGCTTACGAGACATTTCTACGCGATGTCTTGCCGTATGGAATCGGAAACACTCATCCTCGTTTCTGGGGATGGGTGATGGGGAGTGGAACGCCAGAGGGTGTGCTTGCCGAAATGCTGGCTGCCGGAATGAATCCGAACGTAGGAGGATTCGACGACTCCGCCACTCTGGTGGAAGAACAGGTCATCCATTGGATGGCTCAGCTGATGGGCATGCCAGATGGCACAAGTGGCCTTTTGACGAGCGGGGGCACGATGGCGAACCTCATCGGGCTCGCGGTGGGGAGACGTGCCCGGGCAGGCTTCGATGTGCGCGCAGAAGGAATGCGAGGCGGACCAGAGATGCGAGTGTACTGCTCGACCGAGGTCCATAGCTGGTTGAAGAAGACGGTAGAGCTGATGGGGATGGGACGGAATTCTCTCCATGTCGTCGGTGTGGACGCCGGCTATCGAATGAAGGTGGATGAGTTGCAAAAAGCGATTGCGGTGGATCGTGCAACGGGTCTGAGGCCGATCTGTGTGGTTGCAACCGCAGGAACCGTAAATACAGGGGCTACTGACGACCTTCCAGCGATTGCAGATTTGTGTGCGAAGGAGGAGATGTGGTTCCACGTGGACGGAGCATTTGGAGCTCTCGCTTCCTGGTCGAACAGATTAAGAGACGGTGTAAAGGGCCTCGATCGTGCGGATTCACTGGCATTCGATCTGCATAAATGGGGATATATGCCCTATGACATTGGTTGTGTGTTGGTGCGAGATGCGGAGACACACAAGGCTGCGTTTGCAACTGGAGCCAGTTATCTGACGGCGATGGAGCGGGGGCCAGCCGCTGGAGGGCTCCGATTCGCCGATCGTGGTGTGGAACTCTCACGAGGGTTTCGAGCGCTCAAAGCATGGATGAGTCTCAAGGCATTGGGAGCGGATGCGATCACGGCAGTGATCGAACAAAATGTGGATCAAGCCCAGTACCTGGCATCACTGATAAATCAATCCGATGAGCTTGAACTTGCTGCTGAGGTCCCGCTTAATATTGTTTGTTTTCGGTTTGCGAAGGCCAGTGATGAAGGGAACCAGGAGATCCTGATGCGATTGCAGGAGAGTGGCATCGCGGTCCCTTCGGGAACAGTACTTCAGGGGCGATTCGCTATTCGTGTCGCAATCTCCAACCATCGATCGCGCAAAGCGGACTTCGATCTGCTTGTTGAGAACGTCATCCGGATTGGTCATGAGGTCATGAAGGAAAGAAGCAGCGCCTCGACGAGATAAGTCGAGTATTGTTTGCTTATGTTCTGGAAGCTGTGATGCCTTTCGGGAAGGTGTCCTACTCCACGAGGAAGTGTCATCACTGAGCGAATGAGTAACGGGAACGGAGTCGAAGGGGCTGCGTTTGTTGATACCAGCCCGATTTTTCTCAGAGATGGTTCTCTCAAGAAACGCAGATCCTTCGACTCACCTACGGCTCGCTCAGGATGACACTTCCTCTTTATGGTGCTCAGTTTAGATTCAGGAGGCTAGTATGCTTGCGCTTGTTCCAGAGGCAAACGCACCTGGAAGCAGGTAGTTCCTGGTTTTGATTCCACCTGGATATAGCCGGAGTGCCGCTGTAGGATGCGCTGTGCTGCGTCCAGCCCGAGCCCGAGGCCGCGTCCAGGAGCTTTTGTCGTAAAGAAGGGCTCAAAGATACGATCCTTGATCTCGGGATCGATTCCTGGTCCTGTGTCCCAGACTTCGATGAAGGCCATTTGCCCCTGGAGCCGTGTACAGATGCGCAGCGTTCCCTTGTCTTTCATCGCGTCGAGCGCATTCTCGATCAGAGCTGTCCACACCTGGTTCAACTCGCGGCCATAGCCGCTGATCGGCGGTAGCACCGGATCGAAGTCGGTCACGACGGTGACGTGCTGCAGACGCGACTTGAACATAGCGAGCGTGTTCCCGATCGACTGCGCCAACTCGATCTCCTGGATTGGCGCCTGGTCCATGTAGGAGTAATCCTTGATCGCGCGAATCAGATCAAAGATCCGCACCGTCGAGTTGACGACAGTTTCGGCCATGCGTTCTACGCGCAACGAGCTGGCGAAGGTGGCAATCGCGACAGGCAGCGACTCTGAGGTCAACGTTCCGGCAAGCTCGTCAAGTTGCGTGGTAGCGATTCCTGTTTCTGCCAGCGCAGGAGCAATTGCCCAAGGATTGGGGATGTTGTGCTGCTCGAGCCAGTTCAGCAGGCTCATCTCACTGTCGCTCACAGCAAGAGCATCGGCAGCGCCGTTCCCTGTCTCCTGCTCTGTCAAGGTCGAACGCGTGCGTGCTACCCAGGAGCGATACTGCGCCGTGTGCGTGTCCGAGAGGCACAGATTGCCCAGGCGATACTTCTGATCGCCATAATGACGCAGTTCCGAGAAGAGACTCGAAGCCGAGCGCTGAGCGGCAGAAGCAGGATTATTCAGCTCATGCGCCAGGTTTGCTGCGAGTTTTCCGAGTGCAGCCAGCTTCTCTGCCTGCTGCTCCATGCGTGTTACTTCACGGACACGATCCAACAAGGTAGAGACACAGCGCTGTGCCATCGAGGGAATCGCCGCCAGCATCGCGGGAAAATGATCTTCGTGAATCTCGAGCGACCAGCCGGAGCCCACAAGGTATCCATCTCCGCCGTAGTACTTCATGCGCGAGAACGGAAGCTTACCGGTCATCTGACCGGCGCGTCCTACCCACAACGCCATGGGACCCGCGTTGTGACGACGGACGTGAACTTCTCCCTTGAGGATAAAGACCATGCTGTCGCAGAGACTGCCTTCAGCGAAGACCATTGCGCCGTCTTCGCCGACGCGTTCAGAACCATGCACCGCGAACCAGTGGTACTCTTCTTCGGTCAATCCGTCGAGAGCAGGAATCGTTCGGAGCGCAGCAATGATCTCGGACTGAGGCGTGGGCTGCGTAGGAGGAGCGATAAAGACCTGAGGCCCGAGCTGCTGGGGAAGAATTGCTTCGTAACTGCTGGGGGCGGCCATGCCGAATCTCCTTCTGCCATCGTGGGCAGGGTAAAGGGGACAAGAAGGACAACTCTGCTCTCATTGTGACAGGTTTTTGAATCGGTTTGTGAGGAAACACCCCCTAGAGCATGGGGATTTTGTGACGAAAACCGCAGTGTTTCAGGGAATGGAGAATAGCTGAATCAAAAGGGGATTTCCAGCATTCGACGGCAATACGCGTCTCGAAAGAGTATGGCTGCGTGTGTTGTTCTTCCGACGGAAGATGGTCGTTATATTCGACTGCGGCCTGCGGATTGAATCTGATTGAGCTTTGCCAACATACGTTGGACGATCTCTGGATGCGCTGCCGCTACATCGTGATGTTCCCCAGGATCAGAGATGCGATCGTAAAGCTGCGGACGCGGAGCGTTGCCTAATTCTGTTTTTGTATAGGGATCGAACGCCGCTTTATTGTCTCCGCGGATGACCTTCCACTGTCCATCGACCAGTGAAAGTGCTCCGGCCTCTTCGACAAGTGATTCACGTCCAATGCGTGAACGCCCAAGCAGCGCGGGTAGAAGATCGACGCTGTCAGGGGCATCGTTATGTTGAAGTTGCTGGCCAGTGAGCGAGGCAAACGAGGCCAGCAGGTCGATCTGATCAACCAATGCGTTCGAAGTCGTTCCAGATTTAATGCGGTCCGGCCACTTCGCAATAAACGGCACGCGGGTTCCGCCATCGAAGTTGCTGTACTTGCCTCCGCGATAGATCCCGGCGGGCTTGTGTGAGCCTAGTTTCTTTACTGCATCATCCTGGTATCCATCATCGACGACGGGACCGTTATCACTGGAAAAGACGATGAGTGTGTTGTGTGCGATGCCTTGTTTCTCCAGCGTTTGAACGATGCGACCGACACACCAGTCGAGTTCGGCGATCGCATCGCCGCGTGGTCCCATCGAAGTCTTACCGACGAAGCGTTCGTTCGGAAGTCGTGGAACGTGGATGTCGTGCACGGGATAGTAGAGGAAGAACGGATGATGGCTGTTCTGCTCAATGAAGTGAACTGCCTTGCCGGAGAGCGTATCTGCAATGTCTTCGTCAACCCAAAGGGCTGACTTACCGCCTTCCATGTAGCCGATGCGGCTGACGCCATCGACGATAGCCATATCGTGTCCATGGCTGGGCTTCATCTTCAGTAGCTCAGGATGATCTTTACCGGTCAGCTCGCCAGGGAAGGCAGCTTTGTAGCTGATGTGGATTGGATCAGCAGGATCGAGATTGACGACACGATGGTTCTCGACAAAGACGCAGGGAACGCGATCTGGCGTTGCGGGGATGATGAATGAGTAGTCGAATCCAATTTCAAGAGGACCAGGTTTAATGTCGCCGTTCCAATTGATCTCTCCGCTGCCCAGCCCGAGATGCCATTTGCCGACGATACCGGTTGTGTATCCAGTACGCTTCAACAGCGATGGCAGTGTGAGTTGATGGGTGTCGATGATGAGAGGTGCGTCGCCCGGAAGGATTCCCGTTCCTTGCTTGCGCCAGGCGTATTGCCCTGTCATCACGGAATAGCGCGAGGGAGTACATGTAGCCGAGGTCGCGTGAGCGTCCGTGAACCGCAACCCCTGGGAAGCGAGAGCGTCGATATTGGGTGTCCGCACAGAAGTTGCGCCGTAGCAGCTGACATCGCCGTAGCCGAGATCATCGGCATAGATAAAGATGATGTTGGGCTGAGAGGAAGGCTTTGCCGCGCCAAGCAGTCCGGTCGCTGTCGCTGCGCTGAGGGTTTGGAGAAACTGTCTGCGGTTCATCGCAGACTATGTTACTCGAACCTTCAGCGCGAACCGATTGTATGAAGTTAAGCGGCGCGAATCTCCAGATCGGGATCAGAATAATGTCCGCTGGTCATTGCGCCGGCATTGCGAGGAAGGCCAAGAGCTTCAATAGCAGGTGCGAGAGCGAGCAGAGAGGTGCAGAGGATTGCAATCTGGAAGTCACGAAGCGGTGGATGAGCCGGAGAGTGGCCGCTGGCATGAGCAACAAGTCGAAGGGTAACGGCTCCAACCGCGACTCCCATTCCCATAGAAAGCTGCATGACGGCAGAGAGAAATCCGTTCGCGCGTGACATGCGCTCTGGAGGAATCTCTGCGTAGGCCAGTGTTGTCATGCAGGTGAACTCAAGGGAACGGGCGGCTCCGTGGAAGAAGAGAAGTGCAGCGATCAGCGCGGGTGGCGTGTGTGGTGTAAAGGTGGCGCAGAGCGCTACAGAGACGGCTACGATGATTCCATTGAAGATGAGCAGGCGGCGGAAACCGAATTTGCGAAGGATCGGGATAACAATCGACTTCATGCTGAAGTCGCCGCCGAAGAGCGCGAGTAGGTAGAGTCCGGAGGCAAAGGCGCTGAGCCCGAACGATATCTGAAACATAAGGGGAAGCAGGAACGGGAGAACTCCCACAGCGACGCGAAAGAGGCTGGCTCCATAGATGCTGAGCCGGTAAGTCTTGAGACGAAGTGACTCGATGTCGATCATCGATGTGGGGTTGCGCCGTGCAGTGAAGATGGCGATGTATCCACTCAGGCAACTGAGCACGAGGACGACAGCAGGCATCGTCCAACGGCTATCTCCAGCGCCGAGTTTTTCCAGGGCAACGACCACACCGGTAGAGGCGGTACCAGCAAAGATAAAAGTCAGCCAGTCGAGGGGATGCTGTTCGTCGGAGCGTACGTTTTCAATCCAGAGAATGGTGAGAACAAGAGCGATGATGCCGATAGGAAGATTGAGCAGGAAGATCCAGTGCCACGAAAAATAGGTGGTGATGAATCCCCCGATGGGTGGACCGATAACAAGCGCTGCAAGGCCGGGCCAGCTGATGTAGGCGATAGCTTGAGCGAGTCTGTCTTTTGGCGTCGTGCGCAGAACAATCAGGCGTCCAACGGGAACCATCATGGAGCCGCCGATGCCCTGGAGAATACGCGTAAGTGTGAAGGTCGTAAGATCCGGAGCCGCAGCGCAGAGCAATGAGGCAAGAGTGAAGATGCCAATAGCTGAGGCAAAGACCGTCCGTGCACCAAGGCGGTCTGCGACCCATCCGCTAATAGGGATGAAGACGGCGAGGGTGATGAGATAGGCCGTCATTCCGATGTTGAGCCGGACGGCCCCCACGCCGAAGCTCTTCGCCATTTGCGGAAGAGCCGTAGCGATGATGGTGCCATCGAGATTCTCCATAAAAAAAGCTCCGGCAATCAGCGTAGTGACGTACAGGGGAGAACGGGGGCTCTTCATGGGTCCTTTCTTGCGGCAGAAATGAAAAAAGAAGCCCGGCTCGCAAGCCGGGCTTCTGAAACGACAGGCCGGACTTAGGCTTTGACGACGGCTCCATCGACCACCTTGACGGGGTCGAGGAAGGGCATCGCCTTACGCAGCTCGGCGCCGACCTTCTCGATGCCATGCGCAGCTTCCTGCTGGCGGATGCGAGCGAACTCGTGACGGCCGGTCTCGTTCTCCTCGATGAACTTCTTAGCGAACGACCCGTCCTGGATCTCCTCGAGCAGCTTCTTCATCGCCTTCTTGGTCTCAGCGGTGACGATGCGCGGGCCGGCAACATAGTCGCCCCACTCTGCGGTGTCCGAGATGGAGTGACGCATATAAGCAAGGCCGCCGCGATACATCAGGTCGACGATCAGCTTCAGCTCGTGCAGCACCTCGAAGTAGGCGAGCTCGGGCTGATAGCCAGCCTCGGTCAGCGTCTCAAAGCCAGCCTTGACGAGAGCGGCGGTGCCTCCGCAGAGGACGGCCTGCTCGCCGAAGAGGTCGGTCTCGGTCTCCTCGGTGAAGGTGGTTTCGAGAACTCCGGCGCGGGTGCAGCCAATTCCCTTGGCATAGCTGAGGGCGAGCTCGAGCGCTTTGCCGCTGGCGTTCTGCTCAACAGCAACCAGCCCAGGAACGCCGCCGCCTTCAGTGAAGACCTCGCGGACGCGATGACCGGGAGCCTTGGGAGCGACGAGCGCGACATCGACTCCGGCAGGAGGAACGATGGTACCGAAACGGATGTTGAAGCCGTGCGCGAAGAGAAGAGTCTTACCAGGAGCCAGGTTGGGCTCGATCTCGGCTTTGTGAACCTTCGCGGCGGTCTGGTCGGGCGTAAGGTTCATGATGACGTCGGCCCACTTGGAAACATTGGCCACGGTGTCGACCTGAAGGCCGGCCTTGCGGGCGCGATCGGCGTTGGGAGATTCGGGGCGAAGTCCTACGCGAACCTCAACACCGGAGTCCTTAAGGTTGAGGGCGTGAGCGTGGCCCTGCGAGCCGTAGCCGATGATGCCGACTTTCTTGGCCTGGATGAGGGAGAGGTCTGCGTCTGCGTCGTGATACGTCTTTGCCATGATGTCTTCTTTCCTTAGGGGTGTAATAAGTTTATAGGTTTCGAGCCAGTTTTGCCTTTCGCTGTCATCCTGAACGGAATAGCGGCCAACAGGCCGTGGCATGGAGCTATGCTTCGTCCTCTGCGAATTGGTTAGGGAGATCGTCGGTCTCTGGACGATCCGGATACGCAGCGGGTGTTTCTTCAGCGGTCTTTGTGCCGAGAGCCTTCAGCACGCGGCCGGTATGATGCCCGCGACGCATGGCCATACGGCCTGTACGCGAAACTTCAAGGACCTCGAAATTCGATTCGCGCAGAACCTGCAGAAGACCTTCGATCTTGCTGGCCGCTCCGGTCATCTCCAGCATGATGGACTCGGGGGCGAGATCGACGACGCGCGCGCGGAAGACATTGGCCAGTTCGAAGATCTGCGATCGCGAGTGCTGGCCGTGCGGCGTGGTGGGGCCAGCGGCGACCTTGATGAGGCAGAGCTCGCGGATGACGGCTTCGCTGCGGCCGAGTTCGTCAACATCGCGCACGATCTCGAGCTTGTAGAGCGAAGCCCGGACGCGGTCCGCAGCGTGCTCAGGAGCGTCGCAGACGATAGTCATGCGCGAGACGCCCTCACGCTCGCTCTCACCGACGGTGAGCGAGACGATGTTGACGTTGAGACGGCGAAAGAGGGAAGCGACCCGGGTTAGGACGCCGGGCTTGTCATCTACGAGGGCTACGAAAGTGTGGAGCATGGAAACCTCAAATTGAGACCGCGGATCAGCACGGATGGACGCGGATTGAAGAACATATTGGGGTTGAATCCGCGGTTATCCGCGTAATCTGTGGTCGGTTCCTATTTGTTATTCATCCTCTGCTGTTTCGATCAGCGGGTTGGGCCTACGGACCATCTCGTGCAGCGCAGCACCAGGAGCGATCATCGGGTAGACACCATCTTCCTTCTCCACCGAGAAGTTGATGACGAAGGCCGTCGGTGCTGTGCGCGCCTGTGTGACTGTGGTGGTCACATCCTTGCGCTGGGTGATGTGAGCGCCGGGGATGCCGTGAGCGTCAGCCAGTTTGACGAAGTCCGGAGAGAGGATGGGCGAGCAGGCATAGTTCTTGTCGTAGAAAGCCTCCTGCCACTGGCGTACCATGCCAAGGAAGCCGTTGTTGATGACGGCAACGTTGATGTGCAGGCCCTCCTGCTGGATGGTGGAGAGCTCGGCGGCAGTCATCTGGAAGCCGCCGTCGCCGGCGATGCACCAGACATCGCAGTCGGGGCGCGCCATTTTTGCTCCGATGGCAGCGGGTAGAGCGAAGCCCATGGTGCCGAGGCCGCCGGAGGTGATCAGCGTACGCGGGTCTTCGTGCTTGTAGTACTGTGCCTCCCACATCTGGTGCTGGCCTACGTCGGTGGCGATGATGGTCTTGTCGAGGCGGCCTGCGGCCTTGGCCTCCTGCCAGATATCGTTGATGACATGTGCGGCGTAGAGGTGGCCGTTGTCGGGCAGGTTGATGATGTCGCGTACGGCGGCGTCGCCCTTCATGGCGCGAATCTCGCGCAGCCACTCGGCGGTGGTGTGGCGGTCACTCGCTTTCTCATAACTGGGATCAGCGATTAGAGGCTGCATCGTGTTGAGCACCTCTTTGAGATCACCGATAAGCGCGACATCGACCTTGACGTTCTTGTTGATCTCGCTGGGGTCGATCTCGATGTGAATCTTCTTCGCATGAGGAGCATAGCTGGCGAGGTTGCCAGTGACGCGGTCATCGAAGCGCATACCAAAGGCGAGCAGCAGATCAGCCTGCTGGATGGCGTTGTTGACCCAGCTCTCGCCGTGCATGCCCATCATGCCAAGCGCCAGCGGATGCGATGCGGGGAAGGAGCCAAGGCCAAGCAATGTGGTGGCGACGGGCACATGATAGCGTTCCGCGAAGTTGAGGACCTCTTGCTCGGCACCAGAGAGCGTGATGCCGTGGCCGGCGAGGATGACTGGACGCTTTGAGGCGCGCATCAGCTCGATAGCGCGATGCATTTCTGCGGACTCGGCGCGAAGCATCGGATGAGGGCGATAGGGCGCAGGCGCGGCATCTTCGAAGTCGAAGATTGCGGTGCCCTGCTGCGCGTCCTTGGTGATGTCGACCAGCACAGGGCCTGGACGGCCAGAGGCAGCGATCTGGAAGGCCTCACGGATCATGGGCGCAATGTGCTCTGGCTTGGTTGCGACGAAGTTGTGTTTTGTGATCGGCAGAGTGATGCCGGTGATGTCAATCTCCTGGAAGGCGTCGCTGCCAAGGACCTTGGATGAGACCTGTCCAGTGATGCAGACGATGGGGGTCGAGTCCATCATCGCCGTTGCGATGCCGGTGACGAGGTTCGTCGCACCGGGGCCTGAAGTGGCGATGGCGACGCCGACTTTGCCTGAAGCGCGTGCGTAGCCGTCGGCCATGTGCGCCGCGCCCTGCTCATGCCGCGTGAGCACATGGTGAATGGGGAACTTGCGCAGAGCGTCGTAGGCGGGAAGGATGGCTCCGCCGGGGTAGCCGAAGACCGTGGTGACACCTTCGCCTACGAGCGTGGCCCAGAGTATCTCGGCTCCGGTCAGGGTGGGGTGCTGATTTTTATCGGTCATGATGTTCTCCTTTGCTGCGCCTACTGTTTGTAAAAATAGATTCCCCAGTCGGGGTCTTCTTCAATCGAAATATGACCTAACAAGTTTTTCTCAAATACTGGATTGCCATATGAATAGGTCTCAAACTTGTCATGTAGTACACCGACGTACGGAAAAAACTGTGTGCTGTAGCCAACAGAATCAATATTCGAAGGTTTCCAAGTCCCGCTGATGCTCTGTGGGGATCCCGTCTTTGGTTCTACTAGTTCAGTAAATGTATGATCCCGATTCACTACTAATGTTGCTGTGCCTTGGTCAGTAGTTGCTTTGTATTTGCCGAGGATCTGCTCCTCGGTTGGTTTGATATGCAGTGCTATGACGAGCATCATATTTCCGTAGTAGAGAACCGGTATTGCCAAGAAACATGCCAACGCAATCCCTGCCAGGATGAACGGTGTAGCAATCAATACAACGGTTCTCTTTTTCATAGCGGTTAAGTTGTCACAGCGCCTTCGCTCGCGCTGCTTACGGTATTGGCATACTTCGCGAAGACTCCTCGCTTGAAGCGTGGTTCGGGCTGTTTTACTTCCTTCAGGCGCTTGGCGATTTCTTCCGCTGGGACCTCAAGCCGCAGCTCGCGGTTTTTGATGTCGAAGGTGATTTTGTCGCCTTCCTGCACGGCTGCGATGGGGCCACCAAGATAAGCCTCGGGAGCGATGTGCCCGACCATCAGGCCACGAGTGGCTCCGGAGAAGCGGCCGTCGGTAAGGAGCGCGACAGTCTCGCTAAGCTCAGGAATGCCTTTGATGGCTGCGGTGACGGCGAGCATCTCGCGCATACCCGGTCCACCGCGCGGACCCTCATAGCGGATGACGCAGACATCATTCGGCTTGATCTTTCCTGCTTCTACTGCGGCGAAGCAATCATCTTCGGAGTTGAAGACACGTGCAGGGCCGGTGTGCAGCACACGTTCGTGGCCTGCGACCTTGACCACGCAGCCATCAGGAGCAAGATTGCCCTTGAGGATGACGAGTCCGCCGGTCTGCTTCAGAGGCTTGTCGACCGGATAGATCACAACCTGTCCGGGCGTCTCTACTGCGTGCGTTGCCTCTTCAGCAAGGGTCTTTCCGGTAACGGTGATCTGGCTGCCATCGATCAGGCCTGCATCGAGCAGACGCTTGGCGAGCAGACGGGAGCCTCCTGCTTCCTGATAGTCCTGTGCGGCGTACTTGCCTCCGGGCGAGAGATCGCAGATGTGAGGAGTGCGGTCGCTGATGGCATTGAAGTCGTCCATGGTGAAAGGGATGTCGAACTCACGCGCAATGGCAAGCAGGTGAAGCACGGCATTGGTGCTGCCGCCCGATGCACAAGCAGCGGCATAGGCGTCCTCGATGGTTTTGCGGGTAACGATCTTGCGTGGAGTGAGGCCGGTGCGGGCGAGCTGCATCACCAGCTTTCCGGCTTCGCGGCTGGCTTTCGCCTTCTCCGGTGACATTGCGGGGACACCAGTGATCTCGATCGGCGAGATGCCGAGGAACTCTCCAGCCATCGCCATGGTGTTTGCGGTGAACTGACCACCGCAGGCTCCAGGGCCGGGGCATGCTGCGGCTTCGACGGCTTCGAGCTCGTCGTCGCTGATCTTTCCGGCGGCGTGGGAGCCGATGGCTTCGAAGACCTGAAGGATCGTGATCTCTTTGGTGGAACCGTCCTTCTGCGGCAGCTTACCGGGAGCGATAGAGCCCCCGTAGAGCATCAGGCCGGGGATATTGAGACGTCCGAGCGCCATGATGGCCGCCGGCATGTTCTTGTCGCAACCGGCGATGCAGACCAGGCCGTCGAAGGAGTTGGCGCGGGTGACAAGCTCGATCGAGTCGGCGATGACCTCACGCGAGATGAGCGACGCCTTCATGCCCTGCGTGCCCATCGTGATTCCGTCGTGTACGGTGATGGTGTTGAACTCCATCGGAGTGCCGCCGGCTTCACGGATGCCCTGCTTGACGGCTTCGGCTACCTGACGCAGATGGAAGTTGCAGGGGCCGACCTCAGTCCATGTGTTGGCGATGCCGATGATGGGCTTGTGGAGATCTTCTTTGCTGAAGCCGACGCTACGGAAGTAGCTGCGTGCAGCCGCGCGGTTAGGGCCTTCGGTGAGGACTACGGAGTTCTTCTTCGCTGGATCGAGTTCGTTGCTCACTTAGTTGCCTTTCAAGTTCAGTGGTGATTGTGGCGACTGCTCGTGGAGAGCATCCGGATTTTCAGCTTGTTCTTTCTTCGCATCATTCCAGCCTGCTCGCCAACTGGCGTCTAGAGAATCGAGAACATGGAACGGTTCGCCGCGCATTCTTGCTCGATATCCTTCCTCGTATCGAGAAAGATCGATTGGTTCCGGGGTGCCGAATTCCGGTATCATCTTTGATTTTTCCTGATAAATCGGGCATTCAGCCCTCTGTGCTTCTATTGTGGTTTTCCTGGGGCTTGTCCCAGGCTGGTATAGAGCTCCTTTGGAGCTTGCTTCTGAATTTTCGTTTATGAAGCTTTGGAGGTCTTGGGTGCAGACCAGAAATCCTTGTTATGTTTCGATTCGAATTTGTCGAGTGCCTCGGTATGGCGTAGCGTCAAGCCGATGTCATCCAGTCCGTTCAGCAGGCAGTACTTGCGGAAGGGATCGATCTCGAAGGTTGCATTGAAGCCAAGCTCGTCGGTGACAGTCTGGGCTTCGAGATTGATCGTCAGCTTGTGGTCGGGATTCTTCGTGCAGCGATCAAGTAGCGTCTGGACGTCTTCTTCGGAGAGGCGGACAAGGATAATGCCGTTCTTGCCTGCGTTTGAGAAGAAGATATCGGCAAAGGTTGGAGCGATCACAGCGCGGAAGCCGTACTGATTGATCGCCCAGGCCGCGTGCTCGCGGGAACTGCCGCAGCCGAAGTTCTTCTCGGCGATGAGGATCTCGGCGCCTTTGTACTCGGGCTTATTCAGTACGAAATCTTTGCGTTCCTCAACGTGATCCGGCGTCTCGAGATCATACCGCCAGTCGAAGAAAAGGAACTCGCCGTAGCCTGTACGCTCGATGCGCTTGAGGAATTGCTTCGGGATGATCTGGTCCGTGTCGATGTTGGGCAGTGGCAGCGGCACGGCTTTCGAGGTAATGATGTTGATAGGTTCCATTAGTTCTTCGCTCCTTCCGTCTGCTTCCACTTGCGAATGTCGGTGAAGTGTCCCGTGATGGCGGCAACGGCGGCCATCTCAGGCGAAACCAAATGCGTGCGTCCGCCGCGCCCCTGACGACCTTCGAAGTTGCGGTTTGATGTAGAGGCGCAACGCTCACCGGGAGAGAGGATGTCCGGGTTCATGCCCAGGCACATCGAGCAGCCAGGCTCGCGCCATTCAAAGCCTGCGGTCTTGAAGATCGCGTCGAGGCCTTCTGCTTCGGCCTGACGCTTCACCGCCTGCGATCCGGGGACGACCATCGCACGGACCGTGGTCGCGATGTGATGTCCCTTGACCACCTTTGCTGCAGCGCGCAGGTCTTCGATACGGCCATTGGTGCATGAGCCGAGGAATACAGCATTGATCTTGATCTCTTCCATCGGCGTGCCGGGCTTCAGGTCCATGTACTCGTAGGCGCGCTCGAAGCTCTTGCGATCGGCCTCGGTCTTCGCTTCGTCAAGCGTGGGGACTTTGCCCTCGATGGTAGCGTGCATGCCAGGCGATGTCCCCCAGGTAACAGCGGGAGCAAGTGTTGCCGCATCGATATACAGCTCACGATCAAAGGTTACGCCTTCGTCGGTCGGCAGCGTCTTCCAGTGTGAGACGGCTTCATCCCATGCCGCACCTTGTGGCACGAAACGGCGACCCTTCAGGTAGGCGAAGGTCGTCTCGTCGGGAGCGATCATGCCTGCGCGCGCGCCTGCTTCGATGCTCATGTTGCAGATGGTCATGCGGCCTTCCATCGAGAGCGCGCGGATGGCGGAGCCGGCGTACTCGATGACGTGGCCGGTGGCGCCATCGGTGCCGATCTTGCCGATGATGTCGAGGATGATGTCCTTGGCGGTGACGCCGAACGGAAGCTTGCCGTCGACAGTGATGCGGAAGGTCTTCGGTTTGTCCTGCGGAAGCGTCTGCGTGGCCATCACGTGCTCCACTTCGCTGGTGCCGATGCCGAAGGCCAGCGCGCCAAAGGCTCCGTGAGTGGAGGTGTGCGAGTCACCGCAGACGATGGTCATGCCTGGCTTGGTCGCTCCCAATTCCGGCCCGATCATGTGCACGATGCCCTGCGAAGAGTCCTGCACATCGAAGAACTCGACGCCAAACTCGGCGCAGTTCTTACGCAGGGCATTTACCTGTGCAGCAGAGATCTGATCGACAATATGCAGCCGGTCGTAGGCGCTGGTCGTCGGTACGTTGTGGTCGACTGTGGCGATATGGCGGTCAGGACGACGAATCCTGCGGCCTGCCATGCGAAGTCCATCGAAGGCCTGCGGGCTGGTGACTTCGTGGACGAGATGCAGGTCAATGTAGAGAATCGTCGGTTCGCCCTGCGGTTCGGCAACGATGTGCTGCTCCCATACTTTTTCGAACAACGTTTTCGGTGCTGTGCTCATGGTTTTGCCTTTGGTGTCGTGTTGCTCAAGCTCTGGTTTGGTTCTGTCGTGGTCTCAGGAGGAAGCGTGTTACGAGCTCCGATCGTACTGGGATTGATTGGATGAGGTGTGCCATCCGGATCGATGAGAAAGACGCGCGTAACGTTCTGGAAAGTCTTCTTATCGGCAAGCGGCTGTGAGGTCCAGCGAGCAATACTGCGTGTC
Source organism: Edaphobacter sp. 4G125 (assembly GCF_014274685.1). NCBI lineage: Bacteria > Pseudomonadati > Acidobacteriota > Terriglobia > Terriglobales > Acidobacteriaceae > Edaphobacter > Edaphobacter albus. The sequence continues at coordinate 3,622,181 of NZ_CP060393.1, read as the reverse complement.
AGTGCGGCGGGAAGATGTGCCGGGTCCAGCGAACGGTTCGAAAAGACCCACATCGTATAGGTTGCGGCGCTATCGTCCGTGGTCCTGTTATCGCTGATCCAGTCGATCGCTGCGAATACGACCAGAGGACGGGCAATCCCCAAATCGACCCATAACAGTCCGCGATTAGGACAGAAGTGTTGGACACATCCATCTGCGTTGAAATAGCGGTTATCGTCGCCGATTACATGACCTGGAACCGCGAGGAACTCTATAGCGACGTCGCTGAGAGGTTTGTTCTTGTCCCAGAAAGACTGCGGAGCCGTGAGGTACTTCTGTAGAAATGGCTTGAAATGTGGATCCCAGAGAAGAGCATTCTCACGACTGCCAGGGGCAGGTTGTGTGTACTGCCACATCCACGAGAGATCTTCTGTCTGCGGCTTGTCATGCTTCCAGGGAAGCTGCGCAAACCCACCCGGTGCCAGGGTTGGCAGCAGGGCTACGGCGGCGAGTTGGAGCAGACAGCGCATTTATTTCGAATACTTCGAAGGAACAGGTTTCTTTCGAGTCAGTAGGACGAGCACGTTCACCAAAAGAAACATGACCACCCCGGCAATTACTAACGGAACGACAGGTGCGCCGAGGCGCCAGCGGTAATACAGCGCTGCGACGACTGCCAGATTCATCAAAGCTAATTTCAGACGCCAGTTCATCGTTCTATACGGCGTGCATGGCCTGGCGGCGGTCGATCGATTCGGCCAACGCCTGATGGACATGTTTACCCATCTCCTGCGTGGAGACGAGCTGCACATTCTCGCCTCCGCGAGCAATATCAGCAGTGCGATAACCCGCATTTAGAACCTTGAGGACCGCTTGTTCGACCGCGCGCGCATCCTGCTCCAGATTGGCCGAGTGACGCAACACCATCGCAGCGGTCAGAATCGCGCCAAGCGGGTTCGCTTTACCGGTTCCGGCGATATCGGGAGCCGAGCCATGCACCGGCTCATAGAGATTCACAGCGCCACCAATGGTTGCTGAGGGCAGCATGCCGAGTGATCCAGTGATGACTCCAGCCTCGTCGGAGAGGATGTCGCCGAAGAGATTCTCGGTCAGTACGACATCGAAATTCCGCGGGATGTTCATGATGTGCATCGCCATCGAATCGACGAGCTGATGTTCAAGCGTGACATCGGGATAGTCTTTGGCAATCTCTGTAACGGTGGCGCGCCACAGCTGCGAGACTTCGAGAACGTTGGCCTTATCCACCGAGGTGACCTTCTTGCGACGCTTCGAAGCCAATTCGAAGGCGACACGGGCGACGCGAACAACCTCGTCGCGGGTGTAACGCATGGTGTTGATGGCCTCGTTGGTCTCCTTGTTCCACCAGCGAGGAGCGCCGAAGTACAACCCACCTAACAGCTCACGAACAAAGAGGATGTCGGTATCCTTGGTGACTTCAGGGCGCAGCGGTGAGCTGGCGGCCAAAGCTGAATAGGCAACTGAAGGTCGCAGATTGGCAAAGCCGCCAAGCGCCTGGCGAATCTGCAGCAGACCGGCTTCAGGGCGTTTGTCCGGAGGAAGGGAATTGAACTTGTTGTCTCCTACAGCTCCCAGCAGAACCGCGTCGGAGTCAAGCGCAGCATCGAGAGTTGCTGTTGGAAGCGGCGATCCCGTCTCTGTAATCGCGATACCGCCGATCAATCCCTCGACGAAGGTAAAGTCATGTCCGCCCAATTCGGCGACTGCGCGCAGAATGTTGGTAGCTTCCCGTGTAACTTCAGGACCGATGCCGTCGCCGGCGAGGACTGCAACTTTAAGACGCATTCTCTTTCCTTCTCTTCGGTGGTAAGGTTTCGCCTTGCTCTTCATGGTTGCGATTGCTAAGTGTTGCCAACTTTGCTAGGTCGTTACGGCAGCAGGAGCCTTCTCCGGCTTCAATAGCCCAAGAATGTCCTGGTCGTAAATTGACTTCTTGCGATCAGCTAGCTCGGTGAAGCGGTGATACACCTCGTCGAGCTGCTCGCGTGTCAGCGTATGACCCAGTTTCTCCAAACGATCCGCCAGCGCGCGCCGCCCCGAGTGCTTGCCGAGCACAAGGTTTGTGCTTCCCGCACCGACCGAAGCCGGAGTCATAATCTCGTAGGTCAGTGGATTGGCCAGTACACCATGCTGATGAATTCCCGATTCATGCGCGAAGGCATTTGCTCCGACGACAGCCTTGTTTGGAGCGACTCCGAAGCTGATGCACTCGGCCAGCATCTGACTGGTCGGATAGAGTTTCTCCATCACGATGTTGTTTTTGTAGGGGAACTTGTCGCGGCGAACCATCAGGGCTGCAGCAATCTCTTCCAGTGCAGCATTGCCTGCGCGTTCACCAATGCCGTTGATGGTGCACTCCACCTGTCGTGCGCCACCCTGAATTCCTGCCAGTGAGTTTGCAACCGCCATGCCGAGATCGTCGTGGCAGTGTGTCGACAGAACGACATTCTCGATTCCTGGAACCCGCTCGCGCACCATGCGGAAGATGGCTTCGTACTCTGCGGGAGTGGTGTACCCAACGGTATCGGGAATATTGATTGTGGTTGCGCCCGCCTGAACCGCCACGGTGATCATCTTTACCAGGAAGTCAGGATCGGTACGAGTGCCGTCTTCGGTCGAAAACTCAACGTTATCGGTGTAGGTCAGGGCTTGCTTGACGGACTCAGCCGCCTGATCGAGCGCCTGCTCTCGGCTGATGCGCAGCTTATATTCCAGGTGAAGATCTGAGGAGGCAAGAAAGATGTGAATGCGATTCGATCTGGCTGGCTGAATCGCACGGCCTGCGGCATCGATATCTTCGCGCTTACAACGGGCCAGCGAAGCGATGCGGGTCCCGGTTACCTCACAGGCGATCGCCTGCACGGCGTCGAAGTCACCCTCGGATGCGATGGCAAATCCTGCCTCAAGAATGTCCACGCCCAGGTCACGAAGCTGGTGCGCCATGCGCAGCTTTTCGTCGTGATGCATGGTGCAGCCGGGAGACTGCTCCCCATCGCGAAGGGTGGTATCGAAAAAGACGATCTGGTCGGGATTTTGCATAGCGTGGGTTACTCTCGATCCTTGACTCGATCTAGACGTTATCATAACGCAGGCTTATGATGGTTTCCGCGTATATCAAAACTTCTAATTGAAGTATTCGCAGAATCAAAGGCATTTGGCCTCAACGAGGTGCAGCGTGGATCTGGTCCAGATGGAGACATTTCTGGCCGTAGCGGAAGAGCGAAGTTTTTCACGGGCCGCCTCTCGGCTCCATCGTACTCAGCCTGCGGTCAGTCAGGCAATCGCCAAGCTCGAAAGTGAACTCGGCGAGGTGCTCTTTGACCGTTCCTCCAGAGATGGCACCCTCACCGACGCAGGGGAGGTCTTGCGCGAGTATGCCGCTAAGATGTTGAATCTAAGGAACGAAGCCTCAGGAGCCCTGGGTGAGCTGCGCTCCTTGCACCGTGGCCGGTTGAACCTGGCGGCCAACGAATATACCAGTCTGTACTTGCTGCCTCTGCTGGACGAGTTTCGGAAGCAAAACCCCAGGATCAAGCTGGCCGTCCAACGTACCCTCGCCAGTCGCATTCCGGACGAGGTGCTGATGCACTCGGTTGAGTTTGGTGTGCTCTCGTTCCGGCCTGACGACGCGCAGATCAAGTCAATTGTGGTCTACCACGATGAGCTGGTGTTGATCGTCAACCCGCGTCATCCCTTGGCGGGGGCGGGAAAGGTATCGATTCGGCAGCTCGGAATGCAGAACTTTATCGCGCACAACATCCCTTCGCCCCAGCGCCAGAAGGTGATCCAGACCTTCAAGAAACATAAGACTCCGCTGCAGATGGGGGTGGAACTGCCCTCCCTGGAGGGGATCAAGCGTTTGGTGGAGATGGGGAATGGGGTGGCCCTGGTCCCCCGATTGACCGCCGTTCCAGAGCTGGCAAGCGGGGCGCTGGTGATGTTGGAGGTTCCAGAACTCCAGACGGAACGCAAGTTACGACTGGTCTATCGTCGCCAGGCTAATCTTTCCCACGCCGCCCTGGCTTTTCTCAAAGTGGTGGAAGCTTATGCTGCCACGCACGGCGATCCATACTGCTTTCAGCCAGAGCGCGGGGCCTGATCGTTCGGCGAAGCCGTCAATTTTTCCTTCACCTTGCCAGAACATTTCTTCAGAAATAGGCGTCTGAAGAAACAGACTTTTGGGTTCCAGCAGTTTCCAGCTCATCCCAAATGTGAGGTGAAGTTCCATGAGAATGATCTTTCCAAAGGCAGGTATGCGGATGGCCATGATCGCCATCTGTAGCGGCGCCCTTTGCTCGATTCCAGCGATGGCGCAGGATACAACGACAGCACCGGCTCAGCAGGGAACGCACGCCCGCGGTATGCGGGGAGACAGGACTGCAATGCTGACCAAGCAGTTGAACCTTACTGCCGATCAGCAGACCCAGGTTAAATCGATCGATGATGATACCCGTTCGCAGATGATGGCAATTCGAAACGATACTTCGATGTCGAAGGCCGACAAGCGGTCGAAGATGATGGACCTCCATAAGTCTTCCGACGATAAGATTCGGGCCGTCTTGAATGACGATCAGAAGACGAAGTTCGACGCGATGCAGGCAAAGATGCAGGCGAGGATGAAGGAACATAAGCAGGCGGGCGAGTCGGCTCCCCAATAGACCAATCCAGACCTGTTATTCCTGAGCCGGGGGCACAAGAATGTCCTCCGGCTTTTCTGTGTCTCTCGTCACCCATAGCCTTCCCTTGTGCGGTTACAATGAAGAGACAGTGACGAAGGTGCTGGAAGTGATTGCGGTAAAGACCGTTGTCAGCAATCAGCCCCGAGTTGTTCTGGACGATTTTGAAGGGATCTGGCAAACGAATGAAGAAGACGATGTTGTTGGGCGCGCTGATGCTGCTGGCATCCGTCGGGTATGCGCAGGAAAGCCGGCAGGACGTAAGCGCGAGCGTGATCGGTGTGTTTACGCCGCAGGTCAACGGAAACGCGGTACAGATGAACACGACGAAGCCAATCGGATTCCTGGGGAGCTATCGGTATATGCTGACCCCTCGTAGCGCACTCGAGCTGAACTACTCGTTCGCGCAGTACATCTCGAAGTACAGCACCAGCTTTCTTCCCAATGTACGCATCCATACCCGCCAGCAGGAGATTACCGGAGCGTATGTCTACAACTTCCGGAATTTCCGGAATTTCAATCCCTTTGTGGAAGCGGGCGTGGGAGGACTCATCTTCACTCCCATTCGCGATTACAAGACCACCAACTTCGATACGCGGCAGAATACGAGCATTGGAGCATTATTTGGCGGCGGTGTCGCCTATGAGCTCAGCCCCAGCTGGGACGTCCGCGTGGAGTATCGCGGCTTCGCTGTGAAGGCTCCGGACTTCGGCCTGACGAACTTCAAGACCAACCGATGGGAGGTCATTTCCATCCCTGCGGTCGGTATGGCGTATCACTTCTAACATGCTCTGACGCGAGAAAAAGCCCCGGAATCTCCGGGGCTTTTCTCTTTAACTCAGACGAAAGGTTAGAAACGGTAGGCTGCCCCGATGGTAACCATGGAAGGCGTCAGACCGTGGTCTGGAAAGCCAAACCAGTGCTGGTACTCATACTCTCCGCGAAGGTTGATGTGACGAACGAGGGTGTAATCCAGTCCGCCTCCTACGGCCATCATGTTGTAGGCAAGGTTGGCCAGGGTCTGTCCACGGTAGGTGAAGTTGAAGACCCCTCGCCCGTAGAGGGCTTTCACGTAGGGAGAATAGCGTTCGTGATAGGTCCTTGAGTAGCGCGGTCCGATCTCGTAGGTCTTCTCGTAAATATTGCTCTGGCCGTCCTTCAGGTAGCGAAACTCACCTTCTACGCCGAGGTGGTGATAAAAGTCATAGTCCACATAGAGAGTCGTTCCATTGACTCGTTGGGGAAGATAATCGGTGTTGGCATTGGACCAGCCAACTCCTACCTGCAAAGATGCCGGGCGGGTGGCGGTTGGACGAGCTTGGGCATGAAGGGTCGTCGCGGACGTGGCACAGACGACTGTGGCAATCAGAATTTTCTTAAACAATCACGTTCCCCTGAAAGAGCTTTTGAGAAGGCTGTAAGACGGGCAGAAAAAGCTTGTTAAAAGAAAACTGCTCCGCCTTATTTATTCTATTCGGCGGAGCAGCGGTGAAGGATGAGATTTTAGAAATGGTAAGCGGCACCGAAGGTAAAGACATAAGGAGTCAACCCATCCGGTTTCCAGCCGGGCCAGCGTTGATATTCAAAGTCGACGGCCCGAACATTGAAATGACGCGAGACGGTGTAATCCACGCCGCCACCAAAAGCATAGATCTTATGGTGGTAATTCGTGTTCGGTTTACCCGATCCTTTGTCGTAATTGGTCGGGAAGAAGCCAAGTCCCAACAGGCCTTTGGCATACGGGTGGAAACGCCCGAAATGAAGAACATAACGGGGTCCCAGAAGATATGTGTTTTCGCCGATGTCGGTTGGAGTGATGACATTGACTCGATGAATATCGCCTTCGATCCCGATGTGCCGGGTGAAATCGAAGGTTCCATAGATGCTATAGCCCTGGATTTTCCGTTGCCCATAATCAGGACTTGCAAAGGAGTAACCAGCGCCGACTTGCAGGCCCGAGTTCCGTGTTGCTGTCGGAATCGCCTGAGCATAAGACATCTGAGCCGCAGTCCACAAAAGAAAAACTATTAAAGTGGTAAAAAGAAAGCGTTTCAACTCGTGTTCCTCCCGAGGGGTAAACTTTCAGGCTAAGTGGGAAGCAAAACGAGCATGTCTTCCCATGATGGTCGAAAGTGTGGGGGGCCGAATGGGTTGTTTCAGACCCCCGGGAAAAATCGAAAGATCAATTCTGCGGCGGATTCGATGTTCCGGTGGTCGCCGCAGGTGCTGCCGGGGTTGTTGTGTCGGCAGGTGGTTGGGGTTGGGGAGTATTCGCCGGTGCTCCAGCAGCGGGAGCAGTTGTGTCCGGCGCCTTGTAGTAGCTGAGTTTGATATAGATCGGTGTTACCTCGAACGGCATCTTGTCGGCAGCCGACAGAAGCGGCTCGAAGCCAGTGTGCAGAGTGATCAATTGTTCGGTCCAGGGATCACGACGCAGGAAGCTGGCAAGAGGCATCGCAGCCTGCTGCTTCAGGTCAGCCATGTCGAGTTTCGGGCTCTTGGCGATCAAAGGCGCCATCCAGAAGGTCTGGTCCTTGTCGCTCTTGACCAACCCATCGCCAATCATTGGCTGGTTCAAAGATTTGAGAGCTCCTAACCGTGCCTGAAGCTGCTGGAGGTAAAGACCAAAGTACTGCTGTCCTCCGGCAAGCTCCTTCGCATTGAGCAGCTCCAGCGCCTTCTTGGCCGCAGCTTCGTTGTCCGCATCGGTATGGTGCATCGGAATGCGATTGAACACCGAGGTGGTGGGGAAAAGCAGCCGGTCGTTGAAGGCAAACTTCGTATCCAGGCGATGGCCGAGGATAACGTGTGCCAGCTGGAAGGCCAACAGTGCATTCAGGTTGCCCATCTGCTGAGCACCATCCTGGCTGAGGACCGCAGTGGTATCGATCAGGCTCTTGGAAAGGATGATCGTGTTTCCGATGGAGAGTGACTCCAAAGGCTCGGTGAGCAAGGTGCGAACGTGAATTGGTCGGGAGAGCGTGATGTTGTTGTAGGCCAGGATATTGGTCGCCAGAGCCTCGAGCGTCTTATCAAATTCGCTCGGCGCATCCAGCAGGCCGGCCTGATATAGCCGCTCTACAACGTTGTCTTCTGCCTGCTGAACCCAGGCGCGCTGCGCTCCCAATGGGCTTACATCCTGTGCCTCGTTGCTGACGTCGGTTGCTCCCACAACATCCAGCGAGGTGTTCTCCGATTCCTTCTGCGGAACCTTCAGCATGTACCCCCAGATGTGGCTGTTTGCCTTGAACTTCAGGCTGCGGTTCACGCTCTTGGCATCGCTCTCTTCGACGTAGAAAGAGGTCGGGAGCCAAAGGTTCGGCTGTACGTTGGTGCGCCAGCTATCAAAGTGGTAGTACTCGCGCGATCCCTTTTCTGAGCCGGCGAAGCTGCCGTTGAAGCGAACAACGTTGCCTCCCTGCGTTTCCACCCAGATACGGCCATGAAAGCGTCCGATTTTATTCTTGGTGCTTGGCGAAACGTCAAAGATCGCCGTCGGGGTGTTTCCAAGAAACTCGTTGCGAACATAGGCGAACTGGTAGTGCTCACGGTCGAAGTCGTTCGAGTCCATCAACAACATCTGGATAAAGCCCGTTGAGCTGAAATTCAGGTGCAGGTTGTCGCCAAGACCTGTAATGAATGAAGCCGAGTGCTTGAAGAAACCGAATTTGCTGGGAGCCTCTCCTGTCGCGGTCGCCCTGTTCCTCTGAAAGGAGTCGTCACCAATGATGCGGCCGAACTCGACGCGGCCCAGGAAGTGCTGGTCCGACTCAGGTACCTGCACCAGCTGGTTATCGGGGCGCATGTTCTGGATGTAGGTTTCGACCAGCGGAGCGCGCTCTTTGATGGCCTTGATGACTTCCTTCTCGCGTGCAACCGCCTTGTCGATCAGTTGACTTTGGCTTGGCGTCAGCTTGGCGGAAGGAAGAACCTGTTCTTTCTTCTTGCCCGGCAGAATGGAGGCGAAGGCCGCCTGGGCGGACAGAGTGGTTGCGAGCACTGCCACGGTCAGACCGACAGTCTTGTGTTTCCCAAGGATCATAATTTTGCGGCTCCTGTGGTGACCGGAAGGTCACCCCGTCTTTTGTAGTTAGTCATAATAAAAATCAAAAAAACTTCGGCCAAATCAGGCACAAATCTCATCCGGCAAGCTGAAACGCCACATTCACAATTCCTTCCCAATCGACGGGGTTTCCAGAGGCATCGGTAGCGGGCTGAAACCTTGTGCCCTGCACGGCGCGAATTGCGGACTCTCCTAGCCCATAACCGAGATCGCTCGTGACTCCCAGAACGTGTACGGCTCCAGTGCTCGAAACGCGCACCCGAACCGAAACGGTTCCTTCGATCCGCTGCCGGATCGCTTCGCTCGTGTACTCAGGACGCGGTTTATAAAGCACTTTGGGCGCTTTGGCTGCTGAGGATGCTGCCAGAGCAGGAGCTTTGGGCATCTCCGGTGTCACCGCGCGGCCAAGGTTGACCGGAGCGGAACCGGCGGTACGGCTCGTGGAGTTCATCGGTCCATTGCTTCCCGCAACTCCGAGCTTCACCCCTTGCACTGGGCGTGTGCCGTTTCCTGACATAGCCTGGCTGCCCGGCGAACCGGAACCCAGGTGGACCTCTGTCGCCCGCGGTCCCGTTCCTGTGTTCGAGGCCGGCATTCCCGGCATACCTCTCTGGCCGAGATCAACCGCTGCGGTGGCAGGGCGATTCGATGGCGCGATGGGGTTGTCCGGCCGTCCAAGAGCGACTGCCGTTGGATGCGAAGAATTGTTGATGACTGAGGCTGCCTGGGGATGCGCCAGCGAAACGACCTTCGGCGCGGCCGGCGCAATCACCCGCTTCGGAGGAGCTGGCGGAACATTCGGTACCGGATGCTCCATCTTCACTTCCATCGGCTTCGGCTCAGGCTGCTTGATCTCCGGCAGCGTGATCTTCGGAGGTGCGACCTTTGTGACTGGAGGAGGGGGAAGAGGCTTCGGAAGAATCTTGGGCTTCGGTGGCTCGACCGGTTTGGGAGGAAGATTGAGACTGATCTCCATCAACTTCGGAGCATTTTCGATCGTCTTCTTCGCAGCAGCACCCAGAATGCAAACAATGATTGCAACAATGACGTTCAGGGTAATCGAAGTAAACAACGATCCCTTGCTTTGTTGCCCATCGTTAAGAACGCCGAAATGAGAAAACTGTACGCTCGGCGGGTTAAGAACATCAGTGTGTAATGGCTTGGCCATGACAAGTCCTTCTTGTTGACACCCCTCTGCAGAAGAGGTGGAACATGGGGACCAATCCTAAGGACTGGTGTACCGGGGAGGATGAACCCCCAGCCCATTTGGGAAAATATCGTTCGAGCGTTTCCGCTCGATCAGTCAGTTGTGTGACAGGCAACGTGCTTGCTGTCGCCGTAAAACATATACAAGACAGATAGGAAGAGGTTCGTCAGGGGTGCAGCACGTTGCAATTCGGGGTCCATCCGGTCATATTAGCCTTTGCCGGGGTTTTCCCGAATTGGTACTGCAAGTATAGTGCCGCAACCCCTGTTTTGTAGCACTGGCACTTTTGTGGTATGCAGGAAGTTGCAATAGGAGCTAATAGAATGAATGTTTTAGTCACCGGAGGAGCAGGCTATATTGGCGGAACTGTTAGCAGGATGCTTCTGGCTGCAGGCCATAAGGTCACTATTTTTGACAACCTTTGTCACTCTCGCAGGGAATCCATTCCCTCCAGTGCGCAATTTATTCAGGGAGATCTCGCCGACCGCCCGGTGATCGAGGCAACACTTCGCGAAGGTCAGTTTGATGGAGTCCTGCACTTTGCTGCCCTGATCGAGGCTGGTGAGAGCATGAAGGTCCCAGAGATCTACTTTCATAACAATACGATGGCAACCCTTACCCTGCTGGAAGCCATGTTGGCGACCGGTCATAAGCGCCTTGTTTTCAGTTCGACGGCGGCCTGCTATGGAGAGCCGGAAAAAACTCCCATTACCGAAGACGCCCATCTCTTGCCAACCAACGCCTATGGAGAGAGTAAGTTGCTGGTAGAGCGGATGTTAACCTGGCTCAACCGTATTCAGGACCTACGCTATGCCAGCCTCCGTTACTTCAATGTGGCGGGTGCGATCGATGGGTATGGCGAGGCGCATGAACCCGAGTCGCACCTGATTCCGCTCATCCTTGATGTCGCCCTGGGACGCCGGGCCAGCATTAAGATCTTCGGCCAGGACTATCCCACCAAGGACGGCACCTGTGTGCGCGACTACGTCCACGTCAGCGATCTGGCAGATGCCCACTTCCTTGCACTTCAGGCACTGGATAACAACAGCCGGTTGATCTACAACCTCGGCAGCGGACAGGGTTTTACTGTGCGCGAAGTCATCGATTCGGTTCGTCGCGTGACTGGAAGGCCCATCACGGTTGAAGAGTGCCCACGACGCCCTGGCGATCCCGCAGTCCTCGTTGCCAGTTCGGAGAAGATCAAGGCCGAGCTGGGATGGAAACCAAAGTTTGCCAAACTCGATCAGATTGTTACCAGCGCCTGGCAATGGCATCAGCAACGTTACGCTTGATAGTCTCTAGGCCGCTGGAATGGAGTCTTCATGCCGCTCTGATGCCGATGGCGTCAGAGCGTGCCATCGTTTGCTCAGATAGCGGTTCCAGTACATTAACACCCCGGTAGCGCTCAATACCGCAAGAGAAACGCCGAAGAGGCACCAGAGAACTTTGATTGGACGTCCCCATAGCGTCCCGAAGTGCAGGGGGTGCATGGCCCACAGGATCCAGTCGCCCAGGCTCTGGTTCTGCCCATAGTGCCAGATGGTCAACACGCGTCCGCTTGCTGCATCCAGGGTGATCACATCGCGATGCGAAAAGTCCCCCGGTTTTCCGCGGTCCATCAGGGCCATCACCGTTGGTCCGTCTAACGTGGCATTCGTCAATCCGGCTAGATGTCCAGCAGGAGATACCTTCCCGGCGATTTCAATCAGTTGCACAAGAGTCGCTCGCGGAACGCCAGTGGGCTGTGACGCAATCTCCGGTAGAGCGGGAGGAATCATGTTCTTCAACGGAGTCACCATGTTGACCGCCGCGCCCACCTGGCGATACCACGCAAAGTACACTCCCGAAAAAGCCCACCAGGTAACCAGCGCCAGCGTCCAAAAGCCGATGGCGCTGTGTGCATCGTAGTTGATGCGGCGCCAGCTGTGACGAAACGAGACTCCCAATCCTCGCGTCCATATCCGTATACCCGGCCACCACAACGCCAGCCCCGTAGCTGCAAGCAAAAGCAGAATCGCCGCTCCGATTCCATTCACCTGAACTCCATGTTCTTCCCCGAGCAGGAGATAGATGTGAAGATCGTGTACAACATTCAGCCAATTGCGCGACGCCGGTTCGAGAATGCCCGTCACAGGATCACCCATTACGTTGAACTCATGCTTTTGAGCGTCGACTCCGCGAACCTGGAACGCAGGAACCGAGCGGGTCGGCAAAGCCAGATACTCAATCTTCGCGTCTGGAAATTTAGCCCGGAAGTCATTGACCACCTTCGTTACCGGTGCAGTTTCAGCCGAATCATAGGGATGAAATGCTGCGGGAAGCGTTGCCGAAGTGAGTTCATCTTCAAAGACCAGGATCGCTCCTGTTAGCGCAATCACAATGAGATACAGCGAAAGTAGAACCCCTGCCCAAAGATGAATCTGGAACAGAGTTCTGCGTAGCCACAGTTTTCGTGGATGGTGAACGGCATCGTGAACGAAACTCATAGTCAGCCCTTTGGGACAGCGGTATGGTGAACGCCAATTTGCATCGCGAGCGAAATCCAGGATCTGCACAAACGGATCAGGATGTCTTCGCAACTGCACATGGCATTTCAGGATGTTGCCGATCTCTTCTCAATGCCGGTCGCTTCGCCAGAAGACCTCTGCATGGAGAACCTGCGGTGCTTTTAATGAAGACTAAATTAGTCCTATATTGAGGGCAAGTGAGTTTTGATGATTGTGGATCACAGATTTTTTGATCAGAGGCAGGATCCCTGTCCAGTCTTTTTGGCGAAGCGGAGCAGGGACCCTGGAGATCGGCAACCAAGAAAGGCTGACGATACTGCCCAGATTACTGCGTGGGATTCAGCTTGTCCAAACTCACTGCTTTGTATTGTCTTGCTGTGAATCCAGTTTCTTGAGTGTTGCTCGATACCGTTCCGGTGGTTCAGCGAGCCTGGACTCACGAATGGCAGCACGGTATCCACCCATATAGATCGAGTACATAACGGCTAACGCGCAGCCAATGCCGAAGAAAAAGCCAATGAAAAAGCCGATGCCGCCGGACCAGAATAGTGTTGTTGTGGACATTCTGCTTTAAGAATATTCGTGTCTATGACGGAGCAGTAAGTAAGATGCTTCTGCATCTCAGCATGGGGAGAATAAGCTCTCTTCTTCAGGAGGTCTATGTCTCGTTTGTCGATCAAATGTTGCCAGGTGTTTCTTAGTCTTCTAGCCATTACCGTGCCGTGTTTTGCGCAATATCACGGCCTTGATCCCGCGTTGGACAAAGCTGCAAAAGAATACGACAGAGCTCAGATCGTGGGAGATCGCGCAGCTCTTCAACGCCTCGTGGCCGACGACTACCTGCTTATGCGTGGAAACGGGACCGTAGTCGGAAAGGCACAGCTTATCGATCTGGTGGCTCACGATGGATTGAAGACAGATCCATATGTCGTCCAGAAGCCGTTTTCTAGGAAGTATGGAGAGGTCGTCATTCTGGGAGGATGGGTACATCTTTCTGGCAGCGATCACGGTCAACCATTTGTTCAGAACGCTCGCTTTGCGGACACGTGGGCTCGTCGAAAGAGCCAATGGTTTGTGGTTTTCACTTCAGTCGTTCTGACTGATAGACCCTGACTCCAGACTCGAAACCGGCAATATCGTTCACAAAGAGTAAGAGAATCCTATGAATTTCAAAGGAAACTCAAAATTCCATACAGCAGGCCAAGACATTTGCCCTACCCTGCGGTTGCCGCTCGTATAAGCCATAGCGTACCTTTTTGAATACGACAAAATTAGTTGGAGGATGTTTGTGACGGTGATTCAAGAGGGAACGACGAATCTGGATTCAAGTTTGCGTGAAAACAGGGTTTTTGAGCCCTCAGAGGAGTTCCGTTCTAAAGCTCACATCTCCAGCCTCGAGCAATACGAGCAGATGTACCGCCGCAGCGTGGAAAAGCCCGAAGAGTTCTGGGCCGAAGCCGCGTCTGAGCTGGAGTGGTTTGCTCCCTGGACGCGTGTTCTCGAGCCCGGCCGTGACGGTTCAAGCCTAGGCGCAAAGTGGTTTACTGACGGAAAGCTGAACCTTTCCCACAACTGTGTCGATCGCCACGTCAAAGGTGCCCGTCGCGATAAGGTTGCGCTCTTGTGGGAAGGCGAGCCGGGTGAGGTCCGCAAGCTCACATATGCCGATCTTCATGCCGAAGTGCAGCGTTTCGCCAATGTCCTGAAAGGGCTTGGGGTCAAGAAGGGCGATCGCGTTGCGATCTATATGGGCATGTGTCCTGAGTTGGCGATTGCCCTGCTGGCCTGCGCCCGCATCGGAGCTGTGCACTCAGTGATCTTCGGTGGCTTTGCCGCCCATGCCATCGTTGACCGCGTCAATGATTCCGCTTGCGTTGCCCTGATCACGCAGGACACCGCCTATCGTCGTGGTTCTGAGATTCAGCTCAAGAAGATCGCCGATGAGGCCCTGGAGAAGTGCCCCACCATCAAGAACGTTATCGTCTACCGCCGCAGTGGGACTCCTGTGTCCATGAAGCAAGGGCGCGATATCTGGTGGGACGAGGCTATGCTCACTGCTGAAAAAGAGTGTGCGGCTGAGTGGATGGACTCCGAAGACCCGCTCTATCTCCTCTACACCTCGGGTACGACGGGCAAGCCCAAGGGCCTGCTCCACACAACAGGCGGCTACTCCGTCCAGACCTATCTCACCTCGAAATACATCTTCGATCTCCACGAGGATGACGTCTACTGGTGCAGCGCCGATATCGGCTGGGTCACTGGCCATAGCTATGTTGTCTATGGCCCGCTCCAGAATGGAGCAACCGTGATGATGTACGAGGGCGCTCCCAATTGGCCCGAACCAGACCGCTTCTGGAAGATCATCGACGCCCACAAGGTTTCCGTTTTCTATACCGCTCCCACGGCAATTCGTGCCTTTACCAAGTGGGGAACGGATTGGGTTCGCAAATACTCGCTCTCTTCACTCCGCCTGCTGGGAACCGTCGGCGAGCCGATCAATCCCGAGGCCTGGATGTGGTTCCATCGTGAGGTCGGTCACGAACGTTGCCCCATCGTCGACACCTACTGGCAGACCGAGACCGGCTCCATCATGATCGCTCCCGTACCTGGAGCTGTCGCGACAAAGCCCGGTTCCGCCACGCGCCCCTTCTTCGGGATTGTGCCTGAAGTCGTTACAAAAGAGGGAGAGCCCGTTCCGGACGGCAAAGGCGGTCTGCTCGTCTTCCGTACACCATGGCCATCGCTGGCTCGCACGGTATACGGCGATCCGGAGCGTTACGAACAGTCCTACTTCTCCGAGATTCCCGGATGCTACTTCACAGGAGACGGCGCTCGCCGTGACTCCGATGGCTACTACTGGCTGATGGGCCGTGTCGATGATGTGCTCAATGTCTCGGGCCACCGCCTTGGCACCATGGAGGTCGAGTCCGCACTCGTGGCTCATCCTAAAGTCGCTGAGGCCGCTGTGGTCGGCCGTCCGGATGATCTCAAGGGGCAGGCCATCTGCGCCTTCGTCACACTCGAACAGGGCTACGAAGCCACCGAGGAGTTGAGGCAGGAGCTTCGTCAGTGGGTCGCCAAGGAGATTGGCGCGCTCGCCCGTCCCGATGACGTTCGCTTTACCGAGACTCTTCCCAAGACTCGTAGCGGCAAGATCATGCGTCGTCTGCTGCGCGAACTGGCCACCACCGGCGAAGTCAAGGGAGACACCACAACCCTCGAAGACTTCACCGTCATCGCCAAGCTGCGCGAAAACGACGAATAATTATCTGGTCATCCCATCCGGTCTTCTGTTGATTCAGCAGAAGACCGTTGTTTTTTGCTGAAATTAATTTTGTGAGATTGGCAGAGTAAAACTGAACGTTGTTTCACTGCCGGGAGTGCTGGTGGCCCAGATCCTTCCGCCGTGAAGGTGGATGATACTTCGACAGATCGCCAGCCCCAGTCCTGTTCCTCCCAGGTCACGGGAATCGGACGCATCGACCTGTTGGAAACGCTCGAAGATATGCTCCAGCTTGTCCTCTGGAATTCCTCGACCTTCATCGTGGATCTCGAAGACGATCTCCTGATCATTCAGAGAGCGAGCGCAAAGGGCAATCCTGCTTTCCGCAGGAGAGAACTTGATCGCGTTCGATAGCAGGTTCCGCAGAACTTGAACAATCAGGTCGACATCCGCCCACACAAAAATCTCATCGGCAGTCAAAGAGATTCGATTCTGTGGAATGGCCTCCATTTCTACAGCTCTGCGCAGAAGCTCCTTGGCCAGGATGTCGGTTCGCCGAAGATCACTTTTGCCTGAAGAGATGCGCTGCAGGTCCAGAATGTCATTGACCAGTTTCACCAGCCGATCGGTATTGTTGATCGCAATCTCCAGCATCTGTCTGGATTTTTCTGGCCTGGTCTCCAATGCACCGCCGGACAGTAGGCCCAGAGCACCGCGCAGCGAAGTCAGCGGGGTACGCAGCTCGTGGGACACCGTCGAGATGAACTCGTCCTTCATCTTCTCCAGCACAGATCGGTGTTTGCCATCCACATCCTGTCTGGCAGGAGCAAATCCTTCCTCAGGCGACCGTCCCATCGATCGCATACGATCCAGCATTTCGAGCCGGCTCATGGCTTGTCGGCAGAGAATCTTCAAGGCCTCCGTTTGTGGCTCGGTCAATTGCCTCGGATGCCGATCTAGAACGGAAAGTAATCCATTCCCACCGGAACAGGCCCCCAAAGAAAGTGCCGCATAAAAACAATAGTGACGGCCTTCGATCAGTACTCCATCGGGAGAAAAATCCGGATCCTGCCTTATGTCCTGAATTTCACAAAGGCCATCTTCAAAACCTCTGGAAGGTAGACATTCCAGTGGCAAACGCGCGCAGTCGACTCCTGCGGCGCCTCTTAGCCAGATCGCGTTAGTTCCTGTCACGCTGATCATGGCGAGAGGTGCTTCACAAATCTGGGCCGCAAGTCTTGCAAGGTCGTCAAGAACAGAATCGACTGCAGAATTAGCTGCGTCGTATTGTGCAAGATCTCTGCTGGGCCAGGCTTTCTCTTTGGCCGCTAGGAGGTTCATATCCGGAGTTTGATCGTAGGACGCGTAGGACGACCGGGCCATCCCTCTTTAGGGGGAGCGACTTACGGCTTTGGTAGTGCACAGCATTCACCCGCCGCCGGGGGCTCATTCGCGCTGGCGTCCATCGCTACTTTCCATGTTCCATCCGGCATCTTTTTCCATACGGTGATGTAGCGTCCTGAGATCTCAACCGGTTGTCCATTTTTGTCCTTCGAGTGCCCCTCATAGTGTCCCCAGGTAAAACCCATGTCGTTCGAAGGCCCCATCTGGGCGCCTTGGGGAGTCCACGTCAACTGGTAGTCCTTCGCATCCCACTTGGCCTGGGCCGCGATCGCTCCTCTCCCCAGGGCTGCAGGCTGGCCATTGTTCAGGACGACAGCATCCTCGGTAAACCACTCTGAAAAAGCCTTTCCCCCACCGGTTGCGACTGCCTGCGCAAACTTGCCTTCCAGTTCCATCAGCAGAATCACCCCTGGCGACAGCGTGGGTTGGGTCAGCGGACTCAACTCGGGTCCTTTTTGCCCCTGACCTCCCGGCGCTAAGGAAGAAAGAGAGGTCTGTCCTTCTACCACGCATACCGTGAGAACCATACTTAACGCCACATAAACTGTTCGCTTCCACATCATGCAAAAACCTCGTATCTGAAGCCCTTTATATCAACAAATCCGCTCCATTTTCTGCGGAGGATTGCACCGCCACGCCCAATCTCACTGATATCCTTCCGCGAGGTGAGTACTTCTACCATTGAACGACCCCTCCTGGTCTCTGCCGTTCTGCTCTACGCAGCGGGCATTACCCTTGCTGCGTTCCATATATCGCATGAGGCCGCTCTCGTTCTCCGTTGGCTTGCCACCGTATTGCTGGTCGTCTTTGCGGCACGACGCCGTTCGCTCACCCCATGGATCTTCGTCGCAATGGTTGTTGGAGCCGAGCTCGGATTTGACGCTCCACGTTTTGCCATTTCGCTTCGAGTCTTCAGCGATATCTTTCTGAGGCTCATCAAGGCCATCGTTGCTCCACTCATCTTCGCCACGCTCGTCACGGGCATTGCCGGCCACGGTGACCTCAAGGGAGTAGGACGCATCGGCATCAAGAGCCTCATCTACTTCGAGGTGGTCACTACGTTGGCGCTCGTCGTCGGACTTACCGCGATCAACCTCAGTCAGGCGGGACGAGGTCTTACGATCCCATCGACGGTTACGGTCGAAGCCCCGCAGAATACCCCCGCTCCCACCCACTGGCAGGACTTTCTGCTGCACGTCTTTCCCGAGAACATTGCAAAGTCCGTAGCTGAAGGGCAGATCCTTCAGGTGGCCGTTTTCGCGGTCTTCTTTGGCATCGCTCTCGCTGGCCTTTCTGAAACTCGTCGAGCTCCCGTGCTCCAACTTTGTGAAGGACTCAGCGAGGTCATGTTCCGGTTCACGAACATCGTCATGTACTTCGCTCCCATCGGGGTCGGAGCCGCGATGGCCTTCACCGTCGGACACATGGGGCTCGGTGTTCTGGTGAACCTCGGCAAGCTGTTGCTCACCGTCTACGGTGCTCTCCTTGCTTTCGGACTCTTTGTGCTGCTTCCGGCAGCACTTTTGTTCAAGGTGCCGGTTCGCCGCTTCCTCAGCGCTGTTGCTGAGCCTGCAACCATCGCGTTTGCGACCTCTACCAGCGAGGCTGCTCTTCCGAGAGCCATGGAAGCCATGGAGGCGCTCGGTGTTCCTCGCCGGATCGTTGCCTTCGTCATCCCTGCGGGCTACAGTTTCAACCTCGACGGCTCCACGCTCTACCTTGCTACCGCCAGCATCTTTGTCGCACAGGCTGCTGGCGTGCATCTCTCCATCGCCCAGCAGGTCACAATGATGTTGACGTTGATGCTCACTAGCAAAGGCGTTGCTGGCGTTCCTCGTGCGACCCTCGTCATCCTGTTGGCGACTGCCGCAACATTCGGTCTGCCGACAGAACCCATCTTCGTTCTGCTTGGCGTGGATGCTCTCGCCGACATGGCGCGAACAACCGTCAATGTTGTAGGGAACTGCCTCGCGTCCGTCGTCGTGGCCAAGTGGGAAGGGGAGTTCGGAACCGAACCCGTGAGTGATGTAGTTCTCAAAGGGATCTCTGAGTAATTCTCACGATCACTGGGCGGATCCCGCTTTTCCTGTGGCATATGGAAAAGACTGAACCCTGTGCAAACCATCTGACAACCCATTACCCTGAAGAGAATCCCATGTCTCTTCTGATCCGCGAAGCTATTCCAGACGACGTTCCCGAGATGCTCGCCTTCATCCGCGAGCTAGCTGCCTACGAGCGACAGCCTGACGCTGCTATCGCCACCGCCGCTGATCTCCTCCGCGACGGCTTCGGCCCCCGTCCCGTCTTTCAGTGCCTCATCGCGGAGTGGGATGGTCAGCCCGCCGCAATGGCGCTCTATTTTCCCTTCTACTCCACCTGGCGAGGAAACGCCGGTATTCACCTCGAAGACCTATTCGTCCGCCCCATCTTCCGTCGTAAGGGAATTGCCAAAGCTCTCTTTGCTCGTCTCGCCTCCATCGCCCTTGAGCGCGGCGATCGCTTTCAATGGCACGTCCTCGACTGGAACCAGCCTGCGATCGACTTCTACGAGAAGATGGGAGCGCACATGCTTAACGAATGGCGCATCATGCGCATCGACGGCGAAGCGCTCCATGCCCTCGCAGCGCAATCCGCCTTGCAATAAATGAAAAAGCGAGCGGCCATCGGTAAACCCCAATGGCCACTCGCCACAAATTGCCTTGCAACTATCGAACAGCCAGCCTGCGGCGTATCATCCCCAATGTACCCAGAACACCCGTTCCTAGCAGCAGCAGTGACGCTGGTTCCGGTGTTGCGACCACATCGACGCTCTGGCCCGAGAATGGTTCGCCAAACGTATGCAGCACCTCTCCATCCAACGCATCGCCAATGCCATACGTTAGTCCGATGCCCGGTATTACGCCGTTGCTCCACAAATCCACCGTGTATCCGCCGTCTACTGTGAACAACAAACCGTAGATGTCGAACATCCCGCCGCCAAAGGGATACGGCGGTTCACTCGGATCAGGAGGACAAACCGCCGGAGAGTTTCCTCCCGGATAGAACAGGTTGTCCCATGAAAATCCATACCCATCTGCCTGCGAACCTGGCGGAATAAACGTTCCATCTGGATGGATGCCTGTTGGCAGTCCCACCGGAACAAGCCCCGTGATCGATGCATTCAGAATGCCCAGTGTGGAATCGCTAAACGTTCCCGAGATGCCTGTAATCTGGTATGCACCTGGAACGCCCGGAACGCCTGTTGGCGAAACGGTGATGGTTGCCGTTCCACTGATTCCTCCGCCATTGAATACCAGGCCAAATCCATCAGCCTTCGCCATCGGAGAACCTGCAACCACAGCTGCAAACAGGAGCAAACTTCCAACACCAATTCCCTTTATCGACATAAAAGTCTCCTCAATTTTTTGAACGACTAGTTAGTTATCTGAACCAGAGTTTTTGGGGAGGAAGGGGCCCACAAGCACAATAGTCTTATTCGTATCGAGCAGGCAAGTGCAACGAAACAAAGGACATGCAATTGTTTGCAGGGCTATGGGTATTTTCTGCGCGTTCTCTATCGCCGCAACATCGCCAATACGGGATCTCGCTTCAACAGCGTCATCGTAAAGCTTGGTGGTTTGCCCACAGGTCCACAGAGTGTTCCTAATACCTTCACTCGCAACACATCGGTTCCTACAGTCACCGCGAGGAAAGCAGACGAGACACAGTTGTGCCCGTCATACACATCTCCTGAAACCCACCGCAGCTCGCTCGTCACTTCTGCTCCTACCGGAATCGCAACCGGTAGCATCACGGGGCCAGGGTGCATTCCTGCCGGAGTCTGCGCCGTCACTCCTAGAGATTTCTGTCTGCCATCCTCGAACTCCACCTTCGGCTTTGCTGGCACGCTGCACGTCTCTGGTCCAAGGTTGCGCAATACCAGCAGTGTTCCTGAGTGCGACATTCCATCAAAATTTCCGTTCTCGTCATCGATTGCTAGTGACAACTGACCGGACTTACACGTCGGATAGCTCTTTCCGGGTACCTGCGCACCGGCTACTGATCCCACCAGTACGACCGCTCCAATCGCCAGCCACCATCCGCGCATTCACCCTCCTCCGCAGCTCAAAATCCTACAATTCTCTCACTCGTCGGGTGTTACGCAACTGATAATCCAACCATAAATCGGGTGCCCCATCTTCGCGACGGCCTCATCGTCGCTAAGATGGGTTCATTCGCGCGATGCGCGAACCGTTTTTGTTTAAGGGCTTGGCTTTAACCATGCCGAAAGTATCCCCAATTAAATCTGCGACTTTGGCCGTCGAGGTAGGTTCTTGGCCGGTCGAAACCCTTGACGCGCCTTTTATGATAGAAAGAAGGGGCATATCGACATCCAGGCAGCCGTGCTGTGTCGTTCGAAACAGCTAAGTCGTTTGCGTGGAATACTTTGAAGATCAAGCCCATTGGAATCAATACTTTGCCGTTATAGTCCAGGGATAACCCATTTGGATGGAATACTTTGCACCAAAAGATAGAGGGGGGCGGAATGCAATTGGCAAGGAAGGTCAAAGTTATAGGCGGCGGATTAGCTGGCCCTTGCCGTATCTGGAATTCATGTTTATGAAAAGAGTCAAAATTATAGGCGGCGGATTAGCTGGCCCTGAAGCGGCTCTTCAGGCTGCTTCGCTCGGTTGTGAAGTCACTCTCTACGAGATGCGCCCGCATCGCTCCACCGAGGCGCACCAGACCTCCGACTTCGCCGAACTGGTCTGCTCCAACTCGCTCAAGTCCGAGAGCGAGAACTCCGCTCCCTGGCTCCTCAAGCAGGAGATGCGCCGGGCCAACTCTTTTCTGCTCCAGGCTGCGGATGCCTCCTCCGTCCCGGCCGGTCATGCCCTCGCCGTCGACCGCACTGAGTTCTCAAACCGAGTCCAGCAACTCATCGAGCAGAATCCCCGCATCACGGTCGTCCGCGAAGAGATGACGTCTCTTCCCGAAGATCTCGACGTCGTCACTGTCCTCGCCACTGGTCCGCTTACGTCACCCGCGCTGGTGAATGAGCTGCAACGCCTCACAGGATCGCAGCACCTGGCCTTCTACGACTCCATCTCTCCCATCGTCGATGCCAGCACCATCGACATGGAGAAGGTCTACTTCGCTGCCCGCTGGGACAAAGGTACTGCCGACTACATCAACTGCCCCTTCACGAAAGAGGAGTACGAGCGCTTTATCCAGGCCCTTTCCACCGCCGAAACCGTCCCTGCTAAGGAATGGGAACAAATCCCTACATCACACAGTGAGACGGAGGGATCGGCTTCTCCAACGAACAATCAGCAATTAGCGACTCCCAAATACTTCGAGGGCTGCCTCCCCATCGAAGAGATCGCCCGTCGCGGTCACGACACACTTCGTTTTGGCCCCATGAAGCCCGCGGGCCTTACCAATCCACGCACCGGCAGATGGCCCTATGCTGTCGTCCAGCTTCGTCAGGAAAATCTCCGCGCCGATTCCTACAATCTCGTTGGCTTTCAGAATCACCTCAAATACGGAGAGCAGGCCCGTGTGCTGCGCTTGATCCCCGGGCTGGGGAATGCGAAATTCCTCCGCTACGGCCAGATTCATCGCAATACCTACATCAACTCGCCATCGGTTCTTACGGAGACGCTCCAGCTTCGCTCGCGCCCTGACATCCTCATCGCAGGCCAGCTCAGCGGAGTTGAGGGTTATACCGAATCCATCGCTGGCGGACTTCTTGCCGGACGCTTTGCCGCTGCCCTGGCACAAGGGCTGACACCGGTGCCTCCGCCACGCCTCACTGCACACGGTTCGTTGATCCACTACATCACCCATAGCGAAGCAAAGAGCTTCCAACCCGCGAATATCACCTTCGATCTGCTGCTTCCCCTCGAAGAGGAGCTACGCAAGAAGATTCGCGATAAGAAGGAACGCCATCGGATTCAGTGCGAACGCGCCCTTGAAGCATGGCAGCAATGGCTTCAATCGGCCATCAAAATGATGGTTGAATAACTCGATAGGTTCCATCCCTCGCGGAGAACGCGCAAAGAGCGCCAATTCAACATCGGCTCAGCTACTATGGAAGCTCTTTTACAAACGTTCCATAAACTTCCGAGAACCGGGGTCTTCGTGTGTCCCGGAGAAAAGCAGGCATGATGGAAAAAGATTCAGTAGCTTCCTTTCCGAAGGCAAATCCTGGACCTCTCGGTCTGGCTGGCTTCGGCCTTACTACGATTGTTCTTAGCTGCATCAACGCAGGTCTCTTGCCACATGAGGCAATTCCGGTGGTTGTTCCCCTGGCCTTTGCGTATGGCGGCGTAGCGCAAATCATTGCGGGAATTCTGGAATTCCGTACCGGCAACACCTTTGGGATGGTTGCCTTTACTTCCTACGGACTTTTCTGGTGGTGGTTTGCTTTTCTGCAATGGACCGTTGGAGCGGGTTGGTTGAAGGCGCCACCTGCAGAAGCTATTGCCACAGTGCTGTTGATCTGGGGAGTTTTTACGCTGTTGATGTGGTTCGTGACCTTTCGCTCTAGCCTTGCCGTCTGGAGCATCTTCCTTCTGCTCTGGATCACCTTTTTCGTGCTTGCCTGGGGAGATTTTGGAGGATCGCTCGGCAGTCTACGAGGTGGCGTCCTGGGAGGTTATCTGGGATTACTGACCGGTATTGACGCGCTGGTTGTCGCCTTCATCGAGGTTCTCAACGCGCATTCAGGACGAGTAGTCATCTCGCTTGGAAAGCCCATACTGCGCTAGTCCGGTTGTGGCCACCGTGTCTCAACGGTGGCCACAAACCGTTCAATTCGCCTTCTTCTTATTCCGAGCCTTAATCTTGAACCAGATGGGCGAGCCGATAAACCCGAACTTCTCGCGGATCTGGTTTGCGAGAAACCGCTCGAAGCTGAAATGTAATTTCACATCCTTGTCTGTGAAAAGGACGAATGTCGGCGGAGCAACTGCAGCCTGCGTCATATAGTAGACCCGGATTCGTTTCGACATCGGCAGTGAAGCCTTTTGGAAGTCGATGTTTTCCAGGAAGCGATTCATGTTTCCCGTTGAGATGCGCTTACGCCGCTCCCGAGCGACGAGCTCGACCTTTTTGAAGACCTGATCGACGCCCATGCCCTCGGCAGCCGAGATAAACAGCAGCGGAGCGTAGTCGAGATACTTCAACGCATCCCGGACCTGCTGCTCATAGACCTTCTTATCGGCTGGTGGTTTTCCATCGGTGCGATGCGTTGTGACTGCGTCCCATTTGTTGACGACGATAATTACGCTTCTTCCGCTCTCGTGCGCATAGCCGCCGATATTGGCATCCAGAGCGGTGACACCTTCTATTGCATCGACAACCAACAGCGATACATCGGCTGCTTCAAGATGCTTACGGGCCATCACGACCGAGAGTTTCTCGGCCATCAACTTCGTCTTGCCCTTACGGCGGATTCCAGCTGTATCGACGAAGCGGAAGCTGTGGCCGCCGCGCTCGACCACCTCGTCGACTGCATCGCGCGTGGTTCCCGCAATCGGCGAGACGATGGCGCGTTTCGTTCCAGTCAGGGCATTCAACAGCGTCGACTTGCCGACGTTTGGACGACCGATGATGGCGATCTTGGTCTCGGTCTGCTCGTACTCTCCGTGTGTGCGCAGCTTGCGAGGGGGAACAGGACCATCTTCGTCTTCGGCCATCTCGTCTTCTGCTGTCAGCATGACCTCGGATGGCTCTTCATCGACCGTCTCGGGAGGCAACGCAGCGAAGACCTCGTCCAGCAGGTCGCCGATACCGGTGCCGTGTTCAGCTGAGATCGGAAGAACGTCGCGCAATCCGAGGCTACGGAAGTTCTCGGCCCCGGCCAGCAGATCGGCAGAGTCCATCTTGTTGACGGCAAGGAAAACTGGTTTTCCACCGCGCAACAGTAAGCGGGCAAGCTCAATATCAGGTGCAGCAAGCTCTGTTCTGCCATCGACGACCATCACGATCGCGTCGGCTTCTCCAAGCGCCACTTGAGCCTGACGAAAGATCTCGCTTGGGATTAATGCTTCGTCATCCGGAATGACGCCACCGGTATCAACGACGCGAACATTGCGTCCAGCCCATTCGATCTCGCCGTAGATGCGGTCGCGTGTGATACCAGGCTCGTCACCGACGATCGAGCGGCGCGATCCGGTAAGCCGGTTGAACAGTGTTGATTTACCCACATTTGGGCGGCCACAGATCGCGATTAGTGGAGGCTTCGCGTCCAGCACTTCGCGCTTCGAGCCATCGACAGTCGCGTCGTACCGGGTGGCTTGTAGCTCAGCCTCGCGCCAGTCGCGCAGTTCCGACGAATTCTCGCTGGCCGGACGAGAGGTTGCCGGCCGCAGATCTTTCGATCGCTGCTTTTGATCGACACGCAGCGTGACCCGACTCTCTCGTTCAGGAGACTGTTTCGGCAGCCGACTCAGTTTCTCCGTTGCGGACTGTTTGTTCGAGATTCGCTTGCGCGTCTTCGGGGCCACAGCGCCGGTGGTTGCGGAAGCCTTAGGAGCGCGGCCCTTCTTAGGCCGTGTGCTGGCATGACGGTGTTTTTTCCCGAGCCGTTTTTGATTATCTTTTGCCACCGTATGTCCAGCTTTCCCCCTGCCGGGTTTGGCAAGGTCCTTCGAAAATCGCCACTTAACCGCGGCGCATGTGCAATCTGTCTATTATAGAAACCAGCGGAGCTTTTGCCGCTTCTTCGCCTTGTCCACATCCTGGCCCATTCCGGTTCTTCCGCCTCCCCTTATGCCCGGGGAGCATCTTCCATCGTTGCATGAGTTCTTCTCGCAAGGCGGTATCCTTTCACACTCATCCTTGTCGTATGAGTTCCGCCCCGGACAGTACGAGATGGCAAAGGCGGTCGAGAAGGCCTTCAAAGACAAGCGCCATCTGATTGTTGAAGCAGGAACCGGAACGGGCAAAACGCTCGCCTATCTGCTGCCCGCGCTGCGTCTGGCGCGTGAACGTCAGCAGCGCGTGATTATCTCGACCGGAACCAAGAACCTGCAGGAGCAGCTCTTCTTCAAGGATGTTCCGTTTCTTGAGTCTCTGCTTGGGCCGCTAAAGATCTGCTACATGAAAGGCCGAGGGAACTACCTTTGTCGCCACAAGCTCTACGCTCTTCGTGACAACCCGTTGCTCAACGGTCTGGAAGAGATTGCGCAATTCCAGGCCATCGCCGCATGGGAGAAGACAACAGAGACAGGAGACCGTGCGGAGATTGATGCTCTCCCCGAGGCCTCTGCACTGTGGCACAAGATCGACGCTCGCACTGAGGTTTGCCTGGGACAGAGCTGTCCTGATTGGGAGCGATGCTTCATCACGGCGATGCGGCGCAAGGCGCTCGAGTCGGACATTGTGATTGTGAATCACCACCTTTTCTTTGCGGACCTCAGCATTAAACAACAGGCAGGGAACGCTCCGGATGCAGGCATTCTGCCGGAGGCCGGAGCAGTCATCTTTGACGAGGCTCACGAGTTGGAAGAGGTGGCCTCAAATTACTTCGGCATTGGATTGAGCACGCAACGCGTCGACGAACTGGTGCGCGATGTCGAGATTATGTTGCGCTCAAAAGGAGCTTCGACCTCAGCGATCGAAAATGCTTGTTCAACGTTGCAGAATCGCTCGAGGATGTTTTTCTCTGCATTGCCGGACGAGAAAAATGGTCCTGGTCGCATGCCGTTTCTTCATCGCGCGGAGTTCCTTGAAGAAAGTGGTGATTACTACACCGCGACGATGAACGCGCTAACCCGACTCGAGGGCGAGCTGGAGCGAGTAAAGAACGTGGAGGAGTCCGCTGGATTGCGCAAGCGTGCTGCGGACATTCGCGCCCATCTGCATTTCCTCCTCGAGTCTACCGATCAGAACACTGTCTTCTGGATTGAGCGCAGATCGACCAGTGGGGTACGGGCTGCTGCTCGTGGGTTGAGTCATACGGCTTTCAATACGCACTTGCAGGCAACGCCAATTGATGTTTCGGAGTTGCTCTCGACGTCGCTCTTCGATAGCTTTGCGAGCGTCGTGTTGACCTCGGCAACCCTGACAGTGTCTGGCGGGTTTGAGCATATTCGCAAACGCCTCGGACTAATCTCGGCGCGCGAACTGATTGTTCCGTCGCACTTTCAGTATGAGCGGCAGGCACTGCTATATCTGCCGCCCACGATGCCTGATCCTCGTGAGCCGGACTTTACGGATCGGGCCGCAGAGCGCATTCGTCGTGTACTTGAGATCACACAGGGGCGCGCCTTCTGTCTTTTCACCAGCTATAGCCAGATGCGGACGATCCATGAGCGCATGATGGCCGAGCTTCCCTACAAATTGCTGCTGCACGGTACTGCGCCGCGCCATGTGCTGTTGCAGCAGTTTCGCGAGACACCGAACGCGGTGCTCTTTGGCACGTCAAGTTTCTGGCAGGGAGTGGATGTTCAGGGTGAGCAATTGAGCTGCGTCATTATCGACAGACTGCCTTTTGCTGTGCCGACTGATCCGGTCGTTGAGGCAAGGATGCGAGCTATTGAAGAGGCAGGCGGAAAGCCATTTTTCGACTATCAGGTTCCTAGCGCTGTCATTGCGCTGAAACAGGGATTTGGCCGCCTGATTCGCTCACTGGAAGACCGGGGAGTATTGATGTTGCTGGACCCGCGAATCCATCGGCAACGCTATGGGCGTATCTTTCTTGATAGTCTTCCGGCGTATCGGCGAACCGACGAGATCAGCGAAGTTGAACGTTTCTTCTCGCGACCCGGGGAAGCCATAAAATAATCCTCGAGCAGGTCATAGAATAGAAGAAGCCATGGGACGGAACCTCTACATTTTATCTGCAACCCTTACGGTACTTGCGCTGATTTCCTGTGGTCTGGCTTATACCAACATTGCGCATGAACCAGGCTCACCGGGTGACGTTTCGTTATGGCGAACCACAGGGCTAGCACTCTTTGTTGTGGCTCTGGTGGTCGCACTGGCGGGGATTCTTTCTTCGCTCTTCGAGCAGGCGGAGCGCCGCGTTGAAGAGGAACGCCAGCAACGTCGCAAACACTAAGCCGACGGAGAACCGGTACAATAGGAAAAGGCTAGGCTGCTGCGCCACTTTCCTCCCTTTTATCCTGCGCGGCCCGCTGAAAGGTATTAGGAACCACCATGTTTGAAGTCACTGTAGAAGCTGGATTTTCCTCCGGCCACTACCTGCGCAACTATCGTGGCAAGTGTGAGAATCCGCACGGCCATAACTACAAGGTCTTCGTGACCCTGATCGGCGAAGATCTGGATGAGGCTGGCCTTCTGCTCGATTTCAAGCTGCTGAAGCAGGTGATGCGGCCGGTGGTGGAGTATCTCGATCATCAGATGATCAACGATCTTGAACCCTTTACGACGATCAATCCTTCGGCAGAGAATCTGGCCCGCTACTTTTATCAGGAGACGGCAAAGCAGCTTCGTGAGATGACTGGGGGCCGGGTACAGATCAAGGACTGCACGCTCTACGAGACGGACACCAGCTTCGCTCGCTATTACGAGTAGCCTCAGCCAATGCACCTGATCGAGCTTTACAAATCCGTACAAGGCGAATCTTCCTTCGCCGGATTGCCGTGCATCTTTGTGCGGCTTGCCGGGTGCAATCTGCGCTGCGCCTGGTGTGACTCCGAGTACACCTTCAGCGGAGGAAAGCCATTTACGCAGGACGAAATCGTCGCTCAGATTGAGGCACTTGCACCTTGCAAGCTGATTGAGTTTACGGGTGGTGAACCGATGCTGCAGGCACGCGAACTTCTGCCGCTGATGGAGCGTCTGCTCGCCTCTGGTTACACTCTGATGATTGAGACCTCGGGTGAGCGTCTTCTGGGCGACGTTCCGAAGGCGGTGCACAAGATCGTCGATGTAAAGTGTCCGGGGGCAGGGGCAGCGGCGAACAGCTTTCGGATGGAGAATCTCGACGCGCTGACGCAGAACGACGAGGTGAAGTTCGTTATTTCGGATCGTGCGGACTATGAGTTTGCTCGAAACTTTATCGGTGAACATCGTCCGGAGCAAAAGGCTGGTCAGATACTGCTTTCGCCCGCATTCCAGAAAATCCCTTCTCCGCTGCGAACTGCTGACAACATGGCGCTTGACCCGCGCAAGCTGGTCGAATGGATGCTGGAAGATGGCTTGCCTGCGCGTCTTTCGTTGCAGATCCATAAGTTCATCTGGGAACCGCAGAAGAAGGGCGTCTAGCTTCAGGTGACTGTCGCGAGTTGATAACATCAGTTATGCGCTTTCTTTCCGCTCTTTTTCTGCTGCTGACGTCGGCGTGTGTCTTTGCCCAGGTCCCTGCAAAACCAATTGAGATTAAGGCCGTTGTTGTCACTATGTTTGAAGTTGGCGACGACACAGGCGATGTTCCCGGCGAGTACCAGTATTGGGTGGAACGTGAGCATTTGGATACCGTATTGCCGTTCCCGCAGGGCTACCACGATCTGCGACTGAACAAGGATGGCGTACTTGGTGTCGTGACAGGAGTCGGTACGGCGCGCGCTGCGGCCACCATCATGGCGCTTGGGAATGATCCGCGCTTCGATCTGACGCACGCATATTTCGTGGTTGCAGGTATCGCAGGAATTGACCCGCAGATGGGATCGATCGGTTCGGCGGTGTGGTCAGATTACATCGTCGATGGTGACCTGGCCCATGAGATCGATGCACGGGAGATTCCGAAGGACTGGAAGACCGGCTATGTTCCCCTCGGCAAATCGACTCCGTATGAACAACCTCGCGCTGCACGCTTCGGAGACGATGGTATTGTCTACCACCTGAATCCCGCGCTGGTCGATTGGGCATTCGGCCTAACGAAGGACATTAAGCTGCAGGACACTCCGCAGATGCGTGAGCGACGTCAGCAGTTTCCAGAGGAAGCAGCGAAACGACCTCCGTTTGTTCTGCGCGGGGATAATCTTTCCGCTTCGACCTTCTGGCACGGCAAGTTGATGAACCAGTGGGCGCGTGATTGGGTAAAGTACCAGACCGACGGAAAGGGAACCTACGCGGTCTGCGGCATGGAAGACACCGGAACACTACAGTCCCTTAGCTGGCTGGCGAGAGCAGGGAAGGTCGATATTCATCGCGTACTTGTATTACGCGCTGCTTCCAACTATGACCAGCAGCGTGAGGACGTCACTGCTGCTGAGAGTCTGGCAGAGACCAAGATTCGCCAATACAGTGCGTATATGCCTTCACTGGATGCAGCGTATCGTGTAGGTCACGTCGTTGTGGATGCTCTCGTTGCCAACTGGGATAAGACCCGCGATCATATCCCTGCGCAGTGATGCTGCTTTTTAGTCGATCAGGCGGCGGACGATGCGGCGTACTGTCTCCGTGACGACACCGTATGCGATGTTTGAGGCGAGTTCGCTGGTGCGTTCTCGCGTGTTCTGGGCTTCAGGCTTGGCCACAAGACCTAGGACCGGTAGCGAGGAGTCGTGGGTCATGGCCACAAGAGCCATCCCGAAGTTCACTCCTTGCTTCGAAGTCGCCGGAGGGTAGTACTCGGCGAGAACACCGTAAGCTGCTCCAGCGGTGGCTCCAAAGCCCCAGTGGAGGGTTTTGTGCGCAATTCGCTTTTGTCGTACCGATAGCTCATGGCCCGCGATCTTGCGATCGAGCAGCGCTGAAGGCGTTGGCTTGCCGTGGGGTTGCGCAGGATAAGCCTTTTCAACCGCAGATTTGACTGCTGTTGCGATGATGCCGCCGATGAGTCCTGCGACAGCTCCTTTGGCGATGGAACGGGTTCGTTTTCTCATAGGCTGTTCACGTGAGTAGGATGCTACGTCGGATGTCGCAGTAATGCCAGAACTATCCGACATAGGCGGAGGCATCGGTGGAGTCTGTCCCTGAGTTGAACTTTGCTGCGCGAAAGACGAGGGTGAGCAGAGCTGAGATCGCGAGGTTCAGGAGCAACGCTGGAATGGCAGCGTACATGGCATATGTTCCGCCGAGCCATGCAGGGAGGTGCAGTGGGTAGACGGAGCTCTTGAGGTGAAGCGAGGTAGCCATGGCTGTTCCAGATGCCATGCCGACGGCCCAGCCCAGCAACAGCGCCCAGGGATGGAACCAGCGGGAGAAGACTCCGATCACAATCGAAGGGACGAGCTGGCACATCCAGATGCCGCCGAGAAGCTGCATCTCAATGGCATAAGGTGTTGGCAGGTAGAGGACGAAGGCCAGCGCTCCAAACTTGACGACGAGTGAGACGGCTTTCGCCATGGCAGATTCTTCGCTGGGCTGCATCTTGCGCCTGGCAAAGGTTCCATAGAGGTTACGTGTGAAGAGATTTGAGGCTGCGATTGACATGATCGCAGCTGGAACCAGTGCGCCGATGGCAACGGCGGCAAGGCAGAATCCGGCAAACCACTCGGGGAAGGATTTCAGGAAGAGCAGCGGAACGGAGGCGCTGGTGTCCTTCGTCTGGATTCCGGCTGCGAGAGCGAGATATCCGAGCAGAGCGATCAGGCCGAGCAAAAAGCTGTAGGCAGGAAGCATGGCCGCGTTTCGCCGGACGACATTCGGACTGCTGGCCGAAAGCACCGCCGTTGCAGTGTGTGGATAGAGCATCAAGGCGAGGGCAGAGCCAATCGCCAGAGTTGAGTAACCCAGGAACTGGCTGGGCTTGAGCAAAATCGTTGCAGGCGGCGTATGCGTGGCGAGCGCCTGATTTGCGAGCTCGAAGACACGTCCGTATCCGCCGAGTTGGATAGGGATAAAGATGAGCGCGGCGAGAACCATGATGTAGAGCATCACGTCCTTGACGATGGCGATAACTGCCGGAGCGCGCAGACCGCTAGAGTACGTGTACGCGGCGAGGATGATGAAGGCGACGGCCAGGGGCCACTCGCCGTTGAGCCCCATGGCGGAGATGACGACTTTCATCCCGACCAGTTGGAGCGCGATGTACGGCATTAAGGCCAGAATGCCGGTGATCGCGATCGCGATGGTCAGCCAGCGGTTGCCGTAGCGGCCGTTGACGAAGTCTGCGAAGGTCACGTAGCCATGGCGATGGCAGACTCGCCAAAGGCGGGGCAGTACGACCATCATGTAGGGATACGCAATGACCGCGTAGGGAACGGCGAAGAATCCGAGGGCTCCCGCGCCGTAGAGTGCTGCGGGAACCGCGATGACGGTGTAGGCCGTGTAGAGATCGCCGCCGATCAGGAACCATGTGATCCAGGTTCCGAAACTGCGTCCCGCCAGTCCCCATTCTTCAAGCGAGGCAATGCCGGCGGCAGGCCTTCTCCAGCGTGCTGCCCAGAAGCCTGCCAGTGTGACGAGAAGGAAAAAGAGGCAGAAGACAGAGAGCGCGGTTGAGTGCAATCAGCAGTTCTCCATGAAGATTAGGATCAAGAAGAATCTTACTGTATTGAACGACCCTGATATGTTCGTTGCGCTTACTCTATGGTTTTCGTTGCGGCTGAGCGGATCTCAGAGTCCGCGGCCGGTATCGTTCCATTCGTAAGCGACGACGCCGAGATCTCCGAGGGTCTTGAGGACCGTTTCTACGTTACGCCGGACCTCTGGTCGCGCATTGACGGGAACTCCGTGCGCTTCTTCTACAGCAATAACTCGACCATAGGGCCAGGCATTCTGAGGAATGGCATTGAGAGCTGTCGGAAGATCGTTAATGCGGACATCCAGATTGCGGCGGCGAGCGCCAACGGGGCGCAACATTCCGCCTTGGCCGAGGCTGCTCGTGTTTCCATCGGCCATGAGGACGTGCAGCGTGACCATGCTTCCCTGAACCGTGAGATAGGGATTCTCCCACGAGCTGAGAGTGCTGATCGCCATATAGCGAGTTTTGGAGGGCGGAGGAATCATATCCAGCTGTTGCCGCGCGGCATTTAACGCTTCCTGCTGCTGCTGAGGCAGGGTGGTCGCAGAGGCTGCTTGAGAGGAGCTGCTGCTGCAGCCGGTGAGGGCAAGTGGGAGGGCCAGAGCGCTAGTCAGGGCGATCCGCAAAAGGGATCGGCCGGTGGGGGTTTGCATATCGGATAACAGAATATCAGGGTTTAACGGCACTTTTGCCGCAGTTCTCGACGAGGCACTCGTTGTGTGTGAAGTACTCTTCAAAGGCCTCCTCCCCCCTATCTTAAAGATACAAAGTATCTGTTTTGTGTTGTTTACGAGAACATATACCTGCAAAGTATTCCATCTAAATAGGTTGTGCCCAAAGTATTGCATTCAAGGCACTTAAAGTGCGCTGGAGATTCCGACTACCGTAGATCCTTTCCAGGGCAGGCTCTTCGACGCCCCAGCTGCGCCGCTTCGCTCGAGATGACACCCCAAGGAGCGAGGGGTAGGTTGAGTGCGGCCAGTGCCGGATCGGTCATGGGTTTCTGTTGTGTTGTTCTTCTTAAATTCTAGCAATTGGGTGAGGGTGAATCTGCAACGTGGAAGTAGGTTTGATTTGTTTGGTTTGGATGAATCCGGGGCTTGACAAAACTAAATACAGGGACTCTTCGGCGCTATGCGGCTCAGAATGACGGGAGTGGAGAGTGAGTGCGATGGGTGCGAAAGAGATGGAAGAGCGTTGTGAGGTAAAAATGCGGGGATTTCTCGACTCAGCCTATTCAGGACTTCGCTCGAAATGGCGCACGCTGGGGTGGCGTATTTGCAGTGGAGAAGCAGATCTCTCCACTTTGACCCTTCGGGCCGACGGTCAAGATGATACGGGATAAGGAACGCTATTTCCCGGTCCAGATGGGGGTGTGTTTTTCAAGGAAGGCGCGGATTCCTTCTGCTTTGTCTGCGGTGGCAGACAGTCGGCCGAAGATTCGGCTCTCGATGCCGAGAGCGGAGTCGAGGTCGCGGTCGGCTCCTTTGTATACGGCTTCGAGGCATCCAGCGACAGCGAGTGGGGCCATGGCGAGGATGGAGCTGGCAAGCTGCTGGCCACGGAGGTAGAGCTCTGCCAAAGGAACGACTTCGTCGACTAATCCAAGCCGGAGTGCTTCGGCAGCGTCGATTCGTTCTCCAGTGAGGAGGAGTTTCAAGGCGGCTGACTGACCGATAAGGCGGGGAAGGCGTTGCGTTCCGCCGTAGCCGGGGATGAGCCCGAGGCGAGCTTCCGGCTGACCGAGTTTTGCAGAATCTGCAGCGATGCGCAGGGTGCAAGCAAGGGCAAGCTCGCAGCCTCCACCGAGAGCGAAGCCGTTGATGAGGGCGAGGACAGGCTTTCCGCAAGTCTCGATCTGACGGAAGATGCGATGGCCGCGACGCGAGAGAGACTGGCCAGTGATGCGAGTGGTCTCGACCAGCTCCTTGATATCGGCACCTGCAGCAAATGCTTTTTCACCCGCTCCAGTGAGAAGGATGACGCGAACATCAGGATCTTTGGCAAGTTGAGTAAAGACGTGCTCGAGATCGGTAAAGACCTGAATGCTGAGGGCGTTGAGGACCTGGGGGCGATTGATCGTGACAGTGGCGATCTGGTCTTTGATCTCGCAGAGCAGCGTTTCGGAGATGATTGCGTGATCGGTCATGAGAACTCCTGTTGCCGATATGGTACTGCGATATCGTTTTCAAATTTTTACAGAAACACGAATCTGTCTTCAGCTTCGCTTCAGCTTGGAGCGAGATACTCACAGGCGAAGTTCAGGAGCCTTTTCATGCAGATCGTAAGCAGAACCGCCCTCGCACTCACGTTGCTCGCCGGATCTTTCCCGGTGCTGGCGCAGACACACTGGGGAGTGGAAAAGACCATGCACATCGGTGGAACGGGAGGGTGGGATTACCTCACCGTCGATGCACCCAACCATCGCTTGTTTGTTCCGCGCAGCACCCACACTATGGTGATCGATGCCGACTCCGGCAAGACGCTCGGGGATATTCCAGGTCAGAAGAATGCGCATGGTGTTGCCCTTGTTCCCCAGGTCGGTCGCGGATTTATCACGGACGGTGGCGGCGCCATTGTGGTGTTCGATCTGAAGACCTATGGGGTGTTGGGGAAACTTGCGTCCGAACCTGACTCTGATGGCATTATTTACGACCGTGCCAGCGATCTTGTTCTTGCGGTTTCCGGCGATAAGGGTGTGCTGATGACCATCAAGCCAGGAGTCGATCCGGTGAATGGGAAGATTGATCCTCCGATCGAACTTGGCGGCGCACCTGAGTTTCTTGCGGTGGATGGAGCAGGTAAGGCCTATATCAACCTCGAGGACAAGAACCAGGTTGCAGTGGTCGATCTAAAAGCGAGGAAGGTGATTGCGCACTGGCCTGTGGCACCTGGCGGATCTCCAGTGGGCATGTCGATCGACACCAAGGGCAAGCGCCTCTTCATCGGTTGCCGCAAGCCGGCGAAGATGATCGTGATGAGCACGGAGACGGGCAAGGTTCTATCCGATCTTCCGATCGGGGATGGTGTGGATGCGACGAGGGTTTACGGTGGACAAGCCTTTGCGAGCTGCCGCGATGGGTCGCTGACGGTTGTCGGAGAGACAGCAGGGAAATTTGGTGTTGTGCAGACGGTAAAGACAGCTTCAGGGGCGAGAACGATGGATGTCGATGCGATGACGCAGAAAATCTATCTGCCGACGGCGGAGTTTGAGCCACAGGCTCCTGGTGCAACTGGGCGTCCGAAGGCGAAACCGGATAGCTTCACGATTGTTGTTGTGTCTCGTCAGTAGGGGCAGATTTGAGGAATGTCGCAGCCCTCAGAGGCTAAGCCCTTTCCTCAATAAACTCTTGCGGCACGGCTAAAGCCGCGCTCTTAACAAACCGATCAGCGGAACAAGTAGGTCGTGCCTGCGCGCACGACCTACTTGTTTTAGTCTGCTGCGAGTGCGTGGGGATGCGGCACTTTTCAGTCATACCTCAACGGAACGATACAATCGAACACATGATCAAAGGAATGACGCTGGTGCGCGAGGTGGCCTCGGCGGAGGCTCTCGACAGGCTGAATCACCTGCTGCTCTCGTTGGGATTTGAGCAGGGCAAGGGCTGGCAGGACACTGAGGGGCGAGGAACTGCGCTGCTGGCTCCACTGGGAAATCTGGAGTTGATGACGGGGCGTGCGCCTGCGGTCCCTCCGATTTTGATTGAAGTGATGGGACTGGATGCGGTCCATGCGGCGGTGGAGCGGTGGATGCTGGCGAACTATCGCAGTGAAGAGGTCCCGGCGTTGCTGAGCAAACCGGAGCTGACGCACTGGAACAGCCGTTTGTTTACGGTAAAGCTGGAGGATGGGCTTGTGCTGGGGTTCTGGCAGTCGGAGAATCCTTTGCACGGAAAGCCGGTAGCACTTGAGGGTGACCTCTCCTCGAAAGGGATGCGGTTTGCCATTGTGGTGGCACGTTGGAATGCGGTGATCACCGACCGATTGCTGCAGGGATCGTTGGATGCGTTATATCGGAGTGGATCGGCCAAAGCCGATGTAGAGATTGTGAGGGTGCCGGGCGCCTGGGAAGTTCCTTCTGCAGCGCGAACGCTGGCGGAGACAAAGAAGTTCGATGCGATTGTGACGCTGGCTTGCCTGATTCGTGGAGAGACGGCTCACTACGAGGCGATCTATAACGAGGTGTCTCGCGGGATTGGACAGTCGCAGCAGGATACCGGGATTCCACATGCCTTTGGCGTGTTGACATGCGAAACGTTGGAACAGGCGCTGGACCGTGCTGGAATCAAGGCAGGGAATAAAGGATTTGAGGCAGCGATTGCTGCGATCGAGATGGTTTCGATTCAGCGAAAGATTCGCGCAGAAGAGGGCGGGAAGTAATGGGAACACGAAGGAAGTCCCGCGAGCTGGCGATGCAGATGCTGTTCCAGGGCGATTTGGGAAAGCAGAGTCCGGAGCAGGTGGAGAAGGTCTTCTGGAGTTCACGCGATGATGTGGATGAAGATACGAGAGCCTTCGCGGAGGACATCTATCGCGTTGCGATCGCGAAGCAGCCAGAGATCGATAAGTTGATCGAAGCGCACGCGCAAAACTGGCGCCTGGAGCGCATGGCTGTAGTGGATCGCAACCTGATTCGGGCGGCGGTCGCAGAGATGATGGGGAGCCCGAATACCCCGGCAGCGATTGTGATCAATGAGTCGCTGGAAGTAGCGCGGCGGTATGCTGCTCCGGAGAGCGTGCACTTTCTGAACGGAGTGCTGGATGCAATTGCGCGGGACTTGCTGAAGCAGCGGCTAGGGTAGAGCGGTTTTAGTGTCAGGAAATATCTCTAAGATCTAAGGGAAAGAAGAAAGCCCGCTCCGAGGAGCGGGCTTTCTTTTGTTCTATTCGCCAGTTCTTACGAGGTGGCCTTGCGTGGGAACTGGACGATGAGGTCGGGGGTGACGAAGGTCGAAGGATTATCGCTTCCGTTGATATAAAGCGGCAAGTTGGGGGCGATGGCCTTCGAAGGATCGTCGGTCAGGGTCTTGGTGTTGATCAGATGAACCTTGTTGTCGCCTGAGGTCCCGAGGAAGAGAGTCAGGTTATCGGCGCTGATGGTTCCTGCCACAGGAGCGGTGACGCCCTGCAAAGGAATCTGCGTGATAGCTCCGGTCGATGGGGTGTAGGCAGGGAGCGAACCTCCCGAGCCCAGATAGGTGACAAAGGCCACACTGGAGTTGGAGGCTGGAATGACTCCGGTGATGGTGCTGGCGGTGACTCCAAGCGCCTGGCTATTGATGGAATTTCGTTGATTGCCGAAGTAGTTCGGATCCACTGTCTGGGGGCAGGCGTTGATGGGCAACCCACCGGCTTTGAAGGCAATATCCGTTAGGGTGCCGCCGTTGGCGACCGTTGCTCCGAGGATGTGCAGGCCGTCGTTGGTTGCGGCGACGCGATCGGTGGGAACCGAGGCGCTGTCTGCAAGCGGGTAATAGTTATTGGTGACGGTCTGGTTGGTTCCTGTGCCGGAGATGGTGGTGCTGGCGCAGTAGCTACGTGCCGTGGTGGGATTTCCAGCCAGATAAGCACCGACGCTAGGGACAGTGATCGCGAGATCAGAAGCGGCGTTGGGAAGCGTGATCTGGGTCCAGCCGGTGAAGGTGGAGTGAACCAGGAGCTGATTGGTTGGGGTGAACTTCTGAGGATTGGTCGGGTCGCTTGGATCCGGTGTGCCCAGGGTAATGTAGACGGTCTGGTTGTCCTGGGTGAACTCGGCATGGGTTGCGACACCACCATAAGTGGAGTTCGCTCCACCCCCGGTCGAGGCCGTGGAGTAGAGATAGATGATCTGTTTGCGCGGATCCGAGATGATGAGCGAGGAACCGTCCGGAGAGACAGCGAGGACCTGTCCGGCGACGGAGTTGTCTTCCTTGGAGAGGCTGTTTGTCGTGGCGCTGAAGACCATCAGCTCGGTTGGGGTTCCCATGTAGATGGAGGCCCCATCGTTGGAGAGGACCATCGAATTGGGAGCAAAGGGCAGGCGCACCGGGGTGCCAAGCGTGAGGTTCGTGAAGTCCACCGGCAGAATGTAGCGCGACTGTGTGCTGCCCACCCAGATCAGGGAGCTGTTCGTACCGGGTGTCGTGATGTTCACGGGATTCGAGGCGATTGGCTTTCCGTTCCCGAAGAGGCCGATCTCATTATT
Organism: Edaphobacter sp. 4G125; assembly: GCF_014274685.1. Lineage (NCBI taxonomy): Bacteria > Pseudomonadati > Acidobacteriota > Terriglobia > Terriglobales > Acidobacteriaceae > Edaphobacter > Edaphobacter albus. The sequence goes on along the minus strand of NZ_CP060393.1, from coordinate 3,583,532 downwards.
CGGTGAAGGATTGCAGGAAGGCGGCTGGCAGAGGGCAGTAATTGCTGCGGCCCCAGGGAAGGTTGGAGTGACCGTGCCGCTGGAGGCCACCGGAATTGTGATGGGAGTCGTGGAGACAAAGGTGAGGGCGAGACCAGTCAGGGTGGTTCCATTCTGGTCTTTTGCGACAGCAGAGAGAGGCTGGGGCGTGTTCTGATTGACCGTAGCGCTGGTTACGTTGCCGCTTGTGCTGGGGACGGTCAGCGAGATCGATGTCGGAGCGCAGGTTGAGAAGAAGCCTGCACTGGAACCTGCCTGGGTAAGGTTCGCACTGATAACGGTCGAGCCCGGCTGCTGCGCAGTAGCAATACCGTTTTCGTCGATGGTGGCGATGGCGGTGGACTGAGCGGCAAAGTTAAGGTGGCCGACCTTGCAGGTGATGAAGTTTCCGTCAGCATCAGTGACGCGTGCGACGAGCTGGCGGCTTTGTCCTTGCGAGATGCAGGTCAGACCGTCATAGGGATCAGCCTTGACGGTAGCTTGCTGGGAGAGCGGGCAGCAGTTGGAGGACTGGCCCGTCAGGTCTGGATCGGCAGCACAGGCCGATGAAGGTGTAGGTGCTCCGAGCACCACGCTGGTGGCCTTGGGGTGGATGAAGATCGGGAGCGGGTTGCTGTTGGCTCCGCCGCCGGAGGCGACGACGTAGACTTCTCCGGTCTTGTTGGTGGGATTGCAGGTGGTGTAGTCGGGAATTCCGCCGCCGGTATTGCGGTTCCAGGTTCCGGCGCAGAGTTTTCCTGCATTCGCACCGGAAGGGACGACGTCGGCGATATCCAGAGTGGCTTTCCCGTTGGCGTCGAAGACACCATAGGTATATGAAGAGATGGTGACCGTGGAGCCTTTGCAGTCGATTGCTGTTGGCGAGGAGACCTGACCGATCTGTCCGAAGTTAAGGGAGACGCCATAAATCTTCGGCGTCAGGGCAATACTGACTGCCTGGCCGATGACGGGGCCGGTGTCGCCGTTGCAGAAGGCGATACGAGTGCCTTTCGAGCAGCCCGAGATGGAAATTCCAAATGGAATTGAAAAGAGAAACAAAACTGCCAGAGCAATGAAACGACGCATTAAACCTCCCCGTCCAACCGGGACACAAGTTAGACGGTCTGTACCGCAAACGCTGGATTCCCGAGGCTTCAGTGTAAATGAGGCGAGGGATCAGGGACTAGGGCTGAGGGAGAGGAAAATGCTTCCTTTGAGCCCCTATTGTTGACAGGTTTTAGTCCTTGTCTTTCGGCATCTGGGTTTCGAACCAGTTGAGTGCTCGTTCGAGCACATCCCGACGGTGTTCAGGGTTCCGGAAGGCGTGACCCTCGTTGGGATAGACAACGAGCTGAGTCTTGACTCCCTGAGCACGAAGCGCGTGCGAGAATTCAAAACTTTGTGGAGCGGGGCATTCCCCATCGCGGTCGCCGACGACGACGAGAGTTGGAGTTTTCACCTTCTTAATGAATTCGATAGCAGAAGATTTTGCGTAAACGGCGGGGTCGTCATAGACGGAGGCGCCGAAGAAGGGAATCATCCACTGGTCGATGGAGTTTTCGCCATAGTAGCTCTTCCAGTTGCTGATGCCGGCTCCTGCGACAGCGGCGTGGAATCGGGTGGTCTGGGTGACAGCGAACATGGTCATGAATCCACCGTAGCTCCAGCCGGTAAGCCCCTCGCGGTTCTTGTCGATGGGGAGACGGGCTTCAATGGTATCCATACCGGCGAGGATGTCACGGAGGTCGCCGTAGCCGAAGTCCTTAATATTTGCCTGTGTAAATTTTTCGCCCTGGCCGAAGCTGCCTCGTGGATTGGGCATGAAGACGAAATATCCCAGGGCGGAGAAGGGGACGCCTCCGTAGCCAAGGCCCGGCCAGCGAGGCGTGACGGCAGAAGATGGGCCACCATGCACGCTGACGACTAAGGGGTATTTCTTGGAAGGATCGTAGTTGGAGGGATAGAGTAGCCATCCCTGAACATGAAAGCCTTCATTGGTCCACTCGACATTTTCGGCTTTGCCCCAGAGAGGTTTGAGCCCGTCGTTGAGATGGGTGATCTGCTTGAGATTGGAGATAGGACCGGCCCAGACCTCGGGGGCGTGTTCGTAGGAGCTACGAATAAGCGCGATCTTCTGGTTGTTGGAGGCCGAGACGCTCATGACGAGTCCGCCGGAGCCGATGGACTCAGGCAGGGTGAGATTGACCCTGGAGATGTCAGATCCAGAATTTACATCGATTGCAGTGATATGGCTGGAACCGCCGACGTGCTCGCTGATGCCGAGGACCTCCGGAGTGAGCCAGTGAAGGAAGGCCACGGAGGCGGCGCGGTTGGGAGTAATGTCTTTGGGATCGCCGCCGGTGGAAGGAATGAGGTAGACATCGCCGCCAGTGGAACCCTGATCGGACATTAATCCGCCGATGAAGGCGATCTGGTTGCCGTCAGGAGACCAGCGGGGGACGGCGATCTGAAGGCCGTGGAGTGGGCCGGAGATTTTGGTGGTGTCGAGGATGGACTTGAGATGATCGCCGAAGAGACCTGTTCTCTGCCCTGCACCTGACATCTGTTCGTACAGACGAGCGATGTTTTGCGTATATAGCCTGGCGACCCACCAATTGTTCTCTCCTGGGGGATTCGCGGCAACGAAGGCTATCTTGTCCGACGAAGGCGCCCAGGAGAACTCGTAGACATGCAGGGTGGAGGGAGTGAGCCAGCTTCCGGCTTTTGTGGCGACGTCCACACTATAGACGCGCTGTACTTCGACTCCATCTTCGCCGACGACGCCGGACCAGGGCTTCATAGCGTCAAGCGCACCTGCAGCGCGAGTTGCGTTTTCAACAAAGAGGAAGGCGATGCTCTTGCCATCGGGGGACCAGGCGATATCGTCGATCGTGCCGGTCACATGGGTGAGCTGACGGGACTCGCCGGTCTTTTTTGACCAGAGAAAGATCTGGGGTTGATCGTTGTGTTCGCTTGTACAAGTGGAGGCATAGGCGAGCGATTGGCCATCAGGCGACCAAGCGGGAGAGTCGCTGCCGCAAGAGGCGGTATCGGCAGATGGACGGATAGCCTGATCGCGAGAGGGATCGGAGAGTTCGCTCAGGTGTACCTCATAGTTCTGTCCATTCCGCACCGACCAGGCGACGGTCTTTCCGTCGGGAGAGATGCTGGCCGCGGTGGGGGTATGAGTCTTGGCCAGGGTTTCGAGCAGAGTGCCGATGCGGGAATCGGTGGTTTTGGCGGGACCCTGTGCGGGAAGGAGGCTGGTAAAGGAGAGGGTAAGAATGGAGAGGGTGAAGGGAATTCGAGCGAACTTCATGAAGGCTAGGCTAGCATTTGGGGTGGCCGCCTCGCCCCTTTTCTTGGAATGCCATTGTGAAGAGATGAGTTGGAAATGGGGAAAATGGGGAGTCCCGGATAAATGATTGACCCTTGTTCCAGATATTGCTATTCTCATAGGGTTCCGCTTGTATCCGGAATGCGCTGACGGCAACGAACGCGCATCGGGGCAGAGAACCCAGGTCAATCAGCGAATTTCTTATCCAATGTGCATGGATAGAAGACGTTGGTTTGCGCTATACTGGATACTAGAAAGATAACCACGGGTGCTTCCCCGAGTTTTTGGAGGCAAAGAGCCTGTGGCCCATCGATTACGAACCTGCGACACCCTCCACCTTGGATGGGCTATGCGGGTCGGAACAGCGAAACGGAGTTGAGCAGACCAGTCAGGTGAAAACCTGAGGGTAGAAAGACTCGGCCACCGTCGACTGTTTTCGTCTGGTTGTACAGGTTTTACAGACGCGAAGCAGATTTTCTTCGCTTGTAAGGATGCAATGGCATCCCGGTCTTTGCGCGTGTGGTGCGCGGGCGAGCGAAAACAATCTGCACGTCTGAATTAAAGTTTAGGTTTTGCAACGCTAAGGAGTTCGAGTGCCTACGTTTCATCAGCTCGTCAAGCAGGGCCGCAAGCCCACTCGCTATAAGACTGCCAGCCCTGCATTGCAGGGTTCGCCTCAGCGCCGCGGCGTCTGCACCCGCGTTTACACGCAGACCCCCAAGAAGCCGAACTCGGCGCTGCGTAAGGTCGCGCGTGTTCGTCTGACGAATGGGATTGAGGTTACGACCTATATTCCGGGAATCGGCCACAACCTGCAGGAGCACTCGATTGTGCTGATCCGCGGAGGCCGCGTGAAGGACCTGCCGGGTGTCCGTTACCACGTTGTTCGTGGAACGCTCGACTCGGTTGGCGTGGCAAACCGCAAGCAGAGCCGCTCGAAGTATGGCGCCAAGCGTCCGAAGGCTGCTGCTAAATAAATTGAAGTTTCAGTAACCAAGCCTAGTTCGTGAGAGGTTCACCGCGCTGGGGGAAGAAGAGAGAAAAAGGAATGCCGAGAAAAGGTTATATCGCGAAGCGTGAAGTTGCTCCGGATCCGGTGTACGGGTCGACTCTGGTGACGAAGTTTGTCAACTCGATGATGTGGGGCGGCAAGAAGTCGACTGCTCAAGGGATCTTTTACGAGTCGATGAAGAATCTCGAGCAGAAGGGCGGAGATGAGGCCTTGAAGCTTTTCAAGAAGGCCGTCGAGAATGTGAAGCCTCTGCTTGAAGTGAAGAGCCGCCGTGTTGGTGGCGCGAACTACCAGGTTCCGATCGAAGTGAATCCCGAGCGTCGCACCTCGCTGGCCATCCGTTGGCTGGTGACCTATGGCCGTGCCCGTGGCGAGAAGGGCATGGTCGAGAAGTTGACGGCGGAGCTGCTGGATGCGGCCAACGGCCGTGGTGCGGCGATGAAGAAGAAGGAAGATGTTCACCGCATGGCTGAGGCAAACAAGGCTTTTGCTCATTACCGGTGGTAAGAAGGGCCTTCGGGTTTTTCTGAGATTTTTGTTTCAACGTAGTTTTACCCGCGGGCGAGACCCGCAGATGAGAGATCAATCGTGGCACGCACTACACCTCTAAATCGTTGCCGAAATATCGGGATCATGGCGCACATCGACGCCGGCAAGACGACGACGACCGAGCGCATTCTCTTCTATACGGGCATTACGCACCGTATTGGTGAAGTGCACGAGGGCACTGCGACCATGGACTGGATGGAGCAGGAGCAGGAGCGTGGTATCACGATTACCTCTGCTGCGACCACCTGCACCTGGAAGAATCACCGTATCAACATCATTGATACTCCCGGTCACGTAGACTTTACGGCTGAGGTGGAGCGCTCGCTTCGTGTACTCGATGGTGCGGTTGCCTGTTTCGATGCCGTTGCCGGTGTGCAGCCGCAGTCAGAGACGGTGTGGCGTCAGGCTACGAAGTACAAGGTTCCCCGTATCTGCTTCATCAATAAGATGGACAAGGCGGGTGCTGATGCGGTCTATGCGACCTCGACGATCGTCGATCGTCTGGGCGCGCGTGCCGTGCCGATCAATATCCAGATTGGCGCGGAGTCGAAGTTTGCCGGTGTGGTTGATCTCGTCATCATGAAGGCCATTCTGTGGCACGACGAGACGATGGGCGCGCAGTATTCCGTGGAAGAGATTCCGGCTGATCTGGTGGAGAAGGCTAAAGAGGCCCGCCACTTCCTGATCGAGGCCGTCTCCGAGCATGACGATGACCTGATGCACCTTTACCTCGAGGGGCAGGAACCGACGGTAGAGCAGCTCAAGGCTGGTATCCGCAAGGCGACCATTGGGATGCATATTTTCCCGGTCCTCTGCGGTTCGTCCTTCAAGAACAAGGGTGTGCAGACACTGCTCGATGCTGTGGTGGATTATCTGCCCAGCCCGATCGACATTCCTCCGATTGTTGGTTCCAATCCCGACAATATGGACGAAAAGATCGTTCGCAAGACTGATGATAATGAGCCGCTCGCGGCGCTCGGATTCAAAATTATGACGGATCCGTTCGTGGGCCAGCTGATCTTTATTCGTGTCTATTCGGGCACGTTGAAGACTGGTGACTCGGTTCTGAATCCGCGTACCGGCAAGACGGAGCGTGTCGGCCGCCTGTTGAAGATGCACGCCAATAAGCGTGAAGAGATTACGGAGATTCTCGCTGGCGATATCTGCGCCGCGGTGGGCCTGAAGAATCTGATTACGGGCGACACGATCTGCACGGAGAAGTCTCCTGTGGTTCTGGAGTCGATCGATTTCCCGGCGCCGGTTATCGAGCTCGCGGTTGAGCCGAAGACCAAGGCGGATCAGGAGAAGATGGGGCTGGCGCTGGCCAAGCTGGCGCAGGAAGATCCTACCTTCCGTGTGCACACTGATCCTGACTCGGGTCAGACGATCATCGCCGGCATGGGCGAGCTTCATCTTGAAATCATCGTCGACCGCATGATGCGCGAGTACAAGGTTGAGGCCAACGTCGGTAAGCCGCAGGTAGCTTATCGCGAGACGATCCGCGGCAACGCCGAAGCTGAGGGCAAGTACATCCGTCAGACTGGCGGTTCGGGCAACTATGGCCATGCCAAAATTCGTATCTCGCCCAATGAGCCGGGCAAGGGCTACGAGTTCTCGAACGATATCAAGGGTGGCGTGATCCCGAAGGAGTACATCAAGCCGATCGACCAGGGCATTCAGGATGCGATGACGCGTGGCGTGTTGGCTGGCTACGAGATGGTCGACATCAAGGTTTCACTGTATGACGGAAGCTATCACGACGTCGACTCGAACGAAATGGCATTCAAGATTGCCGGTTCGATGGCCTTCAAGGAAGCTGCCCGCAAGGCGAAGCCTGTACTGCTGGAGCCGGTGATGGATGTCGAAGTTACCGTTCCTGAGGAGTATATGGGTACGATCATCGGCGACCTGAATTCCCGTCGTGGCCGTATCGAGGGTATGGAGATGGTGGGCGGAACCCAGGCGATCCGCGCTGCGGTGCCGCTGTCCACGATGTTCGGTTATGCGACGCACATGCGTTCTTCGACGCAGGGTCGTGCGAACTATTCGATGCAGTTCAAGCAGTACGAAGAGGCGCCGAAGTCGGTCTCTGAAGAGATCATCGCCAAGGTGCAGGGCAAGGAAGCCAAGGTTTAGTTCGTTACTAACGCAGTTTTGAAGAAGTTCAAGAGATACGGAGAGAGCAATGGCGAAGGAGAAATTTGATCGTTCCAAACCGCATGTGAATATTGGGACGATTGGACACATTGATCACGGCAAGACGACGTTGACGGCGGCGATCACGAAGGTGTTGTCGAAGCACAACCCGAAGAACGCGTTCCGTTCGTTCGATACGATTGACAACGCTCCTGAGGAGCGTGAGCGAGGTATCACGATTGCGACGTCGCACGTGGAGTATGAGACGGCGAACCGTCACTATGCTCACGTGGACTGCCCTGGCCACGCCGACTACATCAAGAACATGATTACGGGAGCGGCGCAGATGGACGGCGCGATCCTGGTGGTGGCGGCGACGGACGGTCCGATGCCGCAGACCAAGGAGCACGTTCTGCTGGCCCGTCAGGTCGGTGTACCGTACATCGTGGTGTTCCTGAACAAGTGCGATGCGGTGGAAGATGCGGAGCTGGTAGACCTGGTGGAGATGGAAGTCCGCGAGCTTCTGTCGAAGTACGACTTCCCGGGCGACGATGTTCCTGTGATCCGCGGTTCGGCGCTTGGTGCGTTGAACGGCGAGGCACAGTGGGAGCAGAAGATCGACGAACTGATGCAGGCGGTGGACGACAACGTTCCCAGCCGGACCGCATGGTGGACCTGCCGTTCCTGATGCCGATCGAAGACATCTTCTCGATCTCGGGCCGCGGTACTGTGGTGACGGGCCGTATCGAGCGCGGCAAGGTGAAGGTGGGCGAGGCGGTCCAGATCGTGGGCTTCCGGGACACGCAGAACACGACCGTGACCGGTGTTGAGATGTTCAAGAAGCAGCTGGACGAAGGTCTGGCGGGCGACAACGCGGGTCTCCTTCTGCGCGGAACGGCGAAGGAAGATGTGGAGCGCGGCATGGTGTTGGCCAAGCCGGGTTCGATCACTCCGCACACGCAGTTCAAGGGTGAGGTTTACGTGTTGTCGAAGGAAGAAGGCGGACGTCACACCCCGTTCTTCAATGGCTATCGTCCCCAGTTCTACTTCCGTACGACGGACGTGACGGGTACGGCGAAGCTTCCGGAAGGCACCGAGATGGTGATGCCGGGCGACAACATCCAGCTGGAGATCACACTGCTGACTCCGGTGGCGATGGAGAAGGGCCTGCGCTTCGCGATCCGCGAAGGCGGAAGAACCGTCGGCGCCGGTACCATCTCCGAAATCATCAAGTAGTCTCAGCGCCGCCTGCTTCGGCAGGCGGCGACTCAACAAGTTCTTTGCGTAAAGAAAAGAGAAGAAGACGATGGCAGGACAGAGAATCAGGATTCGCTTAAAGGCTTATGACTACCGCGTGCTCGACACCTCAACGGGCGAGATTGTAGAGACGGCAAAGCGCACGGGTGCGCAGGTGGCGGGGCCGATTCCTTTGCCAACGATGAAGAACAAGTATTGCGTTCTGCGTTCGCCCCACGTCGACAAGAAGTCTCGCGAGGCCTTCGAGATTCGAACGCACAAGCGCCTGATCGACATTCTCGAGCCCACCCAGCAGACGGTGGACGCCCTAATGAAGCTTGATCTTCCGGCTGGCGTAGACGTTGAGATTAAGACGGTTGCAAAGTAAAGAGGCATTCAGCAGAAGAACTGTTTGATTGTTGCGTAACCCTACAGTGCCCGGTGAGTCGGGCATGATGAGGAAAGGAAGAAGAAAATGGCAGTAACAGGAATTCTCGGTAAGAAGATCGGCATGACCCAGATGTTCGATGAGAAGGGTGATGTTCATCCGGTCACCGTGTTGAAGGCGGGTCCTTGCGTTGTGACGCAGCTCAAAACTCTGGCGAAGGACGGCTATGACGCCGCCCAGATTGGTTACGTCGATTTCGTGAAGGCTTCCAAGGTGAATAAGGCCATGACCGGTCACTTTGCCAAGTCGAATGTGCCTCCGGTTCGCGTTCTCAAGGAAGTTGCGATCGATACTCCTGCGGCTGTCGAAAATGGTGAACCGTCTGAAGGTGTTAAGGCTGGTGATCGCATCCTGGTCGATATTTTTTCGGATGACAAGTTTGTCGATGTGATTGGAACTTCGAAGGGGCGCGGTTTTGCCGGCGTTATTCGTCGCCACAACTTCGGCGGCGGTCCCAAGTCGCACGGCCACATGTTCCAGGTACAGGGCTCGATTGGCGCATCATCGTTTCCCTCGCGTGTTTTCCCTGGTCAACGTATGCCAGGACACATGGGCCACGATCAAGTTACTGTTCGCAACCTTCGCATCCGCGGAATCGACTTGGACGAGAACCTTCTGATGGTGGAAGGAGCAGTTCCGGGACCTCGCGATGGTTATGTCCTGATCTCGAAGGCGAAGGCTCCTCCGCGCGAGCGCCGTGGCTTCGGTGGTGCGGGAACGATTGATCCCCTGAAGGCTTCGAAGAAGGCTTCTGCGAAGAAGAAATAGTACTACGCGCACGGCGAGACACGCCTTCGGCGTAAAAGTTGAAGACGGTTTTCGCGAAAAGTAAATACAGCAAGCTCTGCTCGGAGAACAGACCGATCAAGCAGAGAAACAAGGTTAGGGCGAGCCACATTGATGGCCGCACGGAAAGAGAAGTTCAAGGACGATGGCAAACATCAACGTAGTGAATCTCGGGGGGGCGAAGGTTGGCGAGTTTGAGCTTGCTGATGCCGTCTTTGCCGGTGAGGTCAACGACGCGCTTCTGTGGGAGTCAGTCAAGCACTACCGCGCCGCTCTGCGACAGGGTACGGCGGCGACCAAGAACAAGAAACTGGTTTCCGGCGCAGGAAAGAAGCTGTGGAAGCAGAAGGGAACGGGCCGTGCTCGCGTGGGCTCGATCCGCACCCCGCTTTGGCGTGGTGGTGGTACGGTTCACGGACCCCAGCCTCGTAGCTATGAGTATGCCTTCCCGCAGAAGAAGCTGATGGGAGCATTGCGCTCTGCTATCACGGCGAAGATCAACGAAGGAAAGATTACGGTCGTCGATTCGTTCTCGGTTCCCGAGGCAAAGACGAAGATCTATCGCCAGGCTCTCAACAAGCTGGAGGCGGGAAAGACGACCCTTCTGGTTGAGACGAGCAAGAAGCTGGACGAGAAGCTGTATCTCGGTTCTCGCAATCTGGCGGGTGTGGAGCTGGTCCTGAGCTCCGAGGTCCATCCTTATGATCTGCTCCGCTATGAGCACGCGGTCTTCTCGAAGGACGCCATCGAGGCCCTGCAGGAGACGCTGAAGAAATATGTTTCGAAGCGTAAGACCGCTTCGCAGAAGGAGGTCGCGTAATGCCGACCCTGTATACCGTTATTCGCCGTCCCCTGATCACGGAAAAGGGAATGGGCGTGAAAGAGACCCAGAATACCCTGGTGTTTGAAGTTGCGGAAAATGCTACGAAGACCGAGGTGAAGCAGGCGGTTGAGACCCTTTTCAAAGTGAAGGTTTCTGCCGTTCGTACCGCCAACGTTGAAGGGAAGGAACGCCGCCGTGGACGTTATGCCGGCTACCGCCCTGACTGGAAGAAGGCTTATGTACGCCTCAAATCCGGCGAAAAGATGCCGGAGTATCTCAACAGCCTGTAAGAGCTATTGATGACCTGCTGATTCGCAAGAGTATGGATCAGCCTGAACAGAGTTTGAAGTTTCGACACTAGCTCGGAAGTAAAGGCTAGGAGCAAAGAAGATGCCGATCAAATCATTTCGACCGATTACACCCTCGCTGCGATTCACGACGACGCTGCGGAACGACGACATTACGACGGATAAGCCGCACAAGCCGTTGCTGGCTGTAAAGCAGCGTACCGGCGGTCGTAACTCGTCGGGCGCGTTGACGATTCGTCACCATGGCGGCGGGCACAAAAAGAAGCTGCGCCTGATTGATTTCAAGCGCGAGAAGTTTGGGATTCCGGCCACGGTCACGACGATCGAGTACGATCCAAACCGCAGCTCCCGCATCGCGCTGGTAAGCTACGCGGACGGAGAGAAGCGCTATATCCTGCAGCCCGTCGGGTTGAAGGTGGGCCAGTCGATCATGAGCGGCCCCGAGGCGGACATTCTCGTTGGGAATGCTCTTCCGCTCAAGAACATCCCGGTTGGTACGATCGTGCACAACATCGAACTGCGTCCCGGGAAGGGCGCGCAGATGGCGCGTTCGGCTGGAGCTCAGGTGAACCTGGTTGCAAAGGAAGGCGATTATGCTCTTCTGAAGCTGCCTTCCGGCGAGACCCGCAAGGTGCTCATCGAGTGCATGGCGACCGTGGGCCAGGTCGGTAATACCGATCACGAGAACGTGAGCATCGGTAAGGCTGGACGCAATCGTTGGAAGGGAATTCGGCCGACCAACCGTGGTGTCTCGATGAATCCGGTTGATCATCCGCACGGCGGTGGTGAAGGTAAGACCTCAGGTGGACGTCATCCGGTGACTCCATGGGGCCAGCCTACTCGTGGATACAAGACACGCAATAACAAGCGGACCGATGTGTTCATCGTCAACCGCAGATCCAAGTAAAGAGATTCGGAGCTAAGAGATGGCACGTTCTACTAAAAAAGGTCCTTTTATTGATGACCACCTCATGACCAAGATCACGGTCATGAATCAGACGAACGACAAGAAGGTCCTTCGCACCTGGTCGCGCCGTTCGACGATCCACCCGGACTTTGTGGGACATACGATTGCAGTCCACAATGGCCGCAAGTTCATTCCGGTTTACGTGACGGAGAACATGGTGGGTCACAAGCTCGGCGAGTTTGCGGCAACCCGAACCTTCAAGGGCCACTCCGCCAAGACCGAAACGGCGACGAAGGCGAAGTAAGAGTACTTCGGTAAAAGTATTTGTTTCTAAGGACTGAAAGTCATGGCTAAGGCAGCAGAAAAGACAAGAGAGTTCCGCGCGGAGGCGAAGTTTCAGCGCACCAGCCCGCAGAAGGCGAAGCTCGTTCTGGATCTGATCAAGGGGCTCCGGGTGGAGCAGGCGATCAACACGGTCCACTTCAACAACAAGCGTATTGCTCCAGTAGTCGAGAAGGTTCTTCGTTCGGCGGTGCAGAATGCCAACTATCTTTCGCAGGAGCAGGGTCTGGACATCGATCTGGATAACCTCTATGTGAAGACTGCCGTTGCCAATGAAGGGCCTCGCATGAAGCGGCTTCGTCCGGCTCCGATGGGACGGGCCTTCCGGTACCAGCGTCGTCTCGCGCACATTATCGTGACGGTGGCGGAAAAGAATAAGCCAGGCGTGGTTACGACGGTCAATGAACCGGTTGTGACTTCTGCTAAGAAGGCCACGAAGAAGACAGCCGGTAAGACTGCGGCGAAGAAGGCTCCGGCCAAGAAAGCTGCGAAGAAGACAGCAACCAAGAAGGCCGCGAAATAAGCGGAATTCAGGGTCTGTTTAGGCTAAAATAGAGGTTTTGCATTACCGCTCGCCGGCTCAACCGGTCAGGAGCGCAGAGTAAAGGGAAGCTATGGGACAGAAGGTCCATCCGTATGGGTTTCGCCTCGGCGTAAATAAGCCGTGGAAGTCGCGCTGGTTCGTTGAGCGCGGCTATGACAAGCTGCTGGTCGAGGACGTCAAGCTGAAGGCCGAGCTGCGCGACAAGCTCAAGGCCGCTGGCGTCAGCTCGGTCGAGGTGGAGCGCCCCGGCAACAAGCTGCGCCTGATTATTCGTACGGCGCGTCCCGGCATCATCATCGGCCGTAAGGGAGCCGAGATCGACAAGCTCAAGGCCGACATCCAGAAGCGGACCAACCGCGAGGTGTTTGTCGACATCCTCGAAGTGAACAAGCCTGAGCTCGATGCGCAGCTGGTGGCCGAGAATATCGCTCTGCAGCTTGAGAAGCGCGTCAGCTTCCGCCGTGCGATGCGAAAGTCGGTTGATTCCGCGCTGCGTTTTGGCTGCAAGGGCATTAAGGTTCGCGTCTCTGGTCGTTTGAATGGTAACGAGATCGCCCGTTCGGAGTGGTATCTCCAGGGCCGTCTTCCGCTGCACACACTGCGTGCGGATATTGATTACGGCTTTGCTGAAGCGAAGACGACCTATGGTGTGATCGGTGTCAAGACCTGGATCTATCGTGGCGATATCTACGAGCAGAAAAAGCGTCGCGATCAGGGAACGACTGCGGGTGTTTTCGTATCGTAAGTCAGGTTCTGGATGGCAGCGTTAAGCTTTCATCTGGACTGTAAAGAAGAAGTTTGATTCGAGCTGAATCTGGTTTGTCGACTCAGGCCAGCAGCTAACAGGTAGGGGTTTCGTTATGTTGATGCCTAAGAAGGTGAAGTATCGCAAGCAGCAGCGCGGCCGTATGACCGGCAAGGCGTGGCGCGGCTCCGATCTCTCATTCGGCGATTATGGTCTGAAGGTCATGGAGTGCGGTTACATTACGGACCGCCAGATTGAGGCGAGCCGTATCGCAATGACGCGCTTTATCAAGCGTGGCGGTAAGGTTTGGCTGCGGCTATTCCCGGACAAGCCGATCACCAAGAAGCCGGCCGAAACCCGTATGGGTAAGGGTAAGGGAGCTCCGGATCACTGGGTTGCTGTTGTTCGCCCTGGAAAGATCCTGTTCGAGATGGAAGGTGTTAATCCGGAGATGGCGAAGGAAGCGATGCGTCTGGCTGCCCACAAGCTTCCGCTCAAGACAAGTTTTGTTCAGCGCCACGATGTTGTGAGCGCTGTTGCAGCCAAGTAAGAGTTTGAAGGAAGAGACACATGGAACTCGAAAAGATTCGTAACCTTAGTGATGAAGAGCTCAAGAGCGAGCAGGTCAAAGCTGCCGAGCAGCTATTCCGTATCCGCTTCCAGAAGAGCCTCGGAAACACCGAGGGCCTCAAGAAGCTGCGGACCCTGAAGCTGGATATTGCCCGCATCAAAACTGTTGCTCGTGAGCGTGAGCTCGGCGTGCGTGCTCAACCCGTAGCTGTCGCCGGAGCTCCCAAGAAGAGCACTCGCAAGAAAGTGAAGAAGGATTAAGCCATGGCAGAGACCAAGAACAAGACCGAAGCTGCTGAGCAAACCGCCTCCCGTCGTAATGAGAAGGTTGGCCAGGTTGTCTCGACCAAGATGCAGAAGACGATCGTCGTCGAGATCGAGATGCGCAAGGCGCATCCCAAGTACAAGCGCGTCATGAAGTCGAACAAGAAGTTCTACGCTCACGACGAGCAGAACTCGGCGCGCGTTGGCGATGTGGTTCGCATTCGTGAGGTTCGTCCTCTGTCGAAGCTGAAGCGCTGGTCACTTGAGGAGATCGTCCGTCGCAGCTCGCTGGCTCAGTTGTCCGACGAAGAGAAGGTTCCTGCAAGCGAAAGCAAGTAGTCTTGGCTGCGGAAGATCGCGGCAGAAGTTCAGATTGAAAGCCCGGGCGATAGATCCCAGGCCGTACCACCAGGAGACGAACGATGTCAGTACAGATGAGAACAATTCTTGACGTGGCCGACAACTCAGGCGCGCGCAAGCTGCAGGTGATCCTGCCCCTCGGTGGCGGTCTCGGGAAGATCGCCGGACTGGGCGACGTCGTCACGGCAGCTGTCAAAGAGGCTTCGCCGGATGGAACCGTGAAGAAGGGCAAAGTGGTTAAGGCCGTGATCGTGCGCACCCGTAAGGAGAGCCGCCGCAAGGACGGAACCTATATCCGCTTTGATCAGAACGCCGCTGTTGTGATCAACGATGCGATGGAGCCTGTTGGCACCCGCGTCTTCGGACCCGTGGCCCGCGAGCTTCGCGAGAAGAAGTTTCTCAAGATTGTCTCGCTCGCGCCTGAGGTCATCTAGTTTTCGTCGCCGTAGGTGACGACATCAAACGGATTCCGGCTCCGATAGATCGCCGAGGCAGGAGAGGTAATTTATGGCAGGCATCAAGATCAAGCGCAACGACACGGTTGAAGTGATTGCAGGAAAAGACAAGGGCAAGCGTGGTCGTGTGCTTCGCGTGATCGCCGACAAGCAGCGTGTCCTGGTAGAGCATGTGGGAATGATCAAGAAGCACCTGAAGCCGAACCCCCAGCGGAACATCCAGGGAGGTATCGCTGAGCAGGAAGCCCCGATTCACATCTCGAATGTGATGCTGGTTGATGGTGAAGGCAATAAGACCCGCGTTGCCTCCCGTGTTGAAGGGGATAAGAAGGTCCGTGTCTCGAAGGTGAGCGGAAACGCGATCCCTGAGAAGAAGAAGTAAAGAAAAAGCAGAAAGTTTTAGTTTTAGTTGTTTGGATTTCAAAAGGTTCACCCCACGAATCGGTATACGGCAAAAGCCAATCCGGAACCGTGGAGAAAGCGAAGAAAGCAATGGCGGCACGATTTAAAGAGAAATACGAAAAAGAGATCAAACAGTCCCTGGCCAAGGAACTCAACATTGAGAACGTGATGGCGATCCCGAAGCTGGAGAAGATCGTCGTTAATATGGGACTGGGTGAAGCAACCCAGAACGTCAAGATCATGGATCCTCTGGTTGCCGACCTGGCTTCGATCACGGGCCAGAAGCCTGTGACCACCAAGGCGAAGAAGTCCATCGCGGCCTTCAAGGTGCGTGAGGGAATGCCGATTGGAGCGATGGTTACGTTGCGTGGCGATGCCATGTATGAATTTCTTGATCGTCTGATTTCGATTGCTCTTCCACGTGTCCGCGACTTCCGCGGAGTCTCTTCGAAGAGCTTCGATGGCCGCGGCAACTATACGCTGGGTCTTCGTGACCAGCTCATCTTCGCTGAAATTGATTACGCGAAGGTGGATAAGATCAAGGGTATGAACGTCACCATCGTGACGACGGCCCAGGATGATAATGGCGCCCGCGCACTTCTCCGGGCGTTCGGTATGCCCTTCCGTCAGGGTGCTTAGTCGCGGGAACGCGGTTGACGAACAAGTTTGAGGAAAGAGATAAGTTATGGCAACTACAGCAAAGCGCGTCAAAGACGCAAAGAAGCCGAAGTTCAAGTCCCGCCAGCACAACCGCTGCCAGCTCTGCGGTCGTCCTCGCGCCTATCTTCGCAAGTTTGGCGTCTGCCGTCTCTGCTTCCGTTCGCTTGCTCTCAAGGGAGAGATTCCAGGCGTCGTGAAGTCGAGCTGGTAAACTGGTAGAATAGATTTCGATTCTGAGTGTGGGTGATTTTTTCCCACATGCCCGCTTCAGAGACCTCATTCAAGCCAACAAGCTTAGGATGCAGACGTCTGAAGTGTAAACAACAGGCAACAAGACATCTCCGCTGGTTCTCGCCAGTCTTCGTGCGCCGAGCGAACGGGAGATGAAGGAGAATGAATGAACCTCACCGATCCAGTAGCAGATTTTCTGACCCGCATCCGCAACTCCATCCGGGCACGTCACCAGAAGCTGGATGTTCCTGCTTCCAAGTTGAAGGCGGAGATCGCCCGCATCCTCAAGGATGAGGGGTACATTGCCAACTTCAAGGCGACCGAAGAGAACGGCCAGAAGGTCCTTCGTGTGTATTTGAAATACGGTACGAACAATGAGGCCGCGATCCGCGACCTGCAGCGCGTTTCTCGTCCCGGCTGCCGCGTGTATGTCGGACGCGATGAGATTCGCCGGGTCCAGGGTGGCTTGGGGATCTCGATTCTGACAACTCCCAAAGGTGTGATGACGGGGCGTCAGGCTCGTCGTGAAAATGTAGGCGGAGAGGTTCTCTGCGAGGTCTGGTAAGTTGATCTGCCTCAGGCGGGCGCTCCGCGTCTTCTTTGGCAGGGATAGAGTAAGACAGGCTTTTGAGCCTGGGCTGCAGTGGAACGAAGAGGACACAAGCCTGCTTCGGGACTCGCAAGCCACAAAGGATTTGAACTATGTCTCGTATTGGCAAGAAGCCGATTCCGTTGCCCGCAGGTGTTAAGTACACCGTGAATGGCAACACTGTTCTGGTGGAAGGTCCGAAGGGGAAGGTCACTGCTCTTCTGCCAACCGGTATTACGCTGGTCCAGAAGGATGGCGCAATTGTTGCAGAGCGTCAGAATGATAAACAGGCCGCTTTTCACGGACTTGCTCGCGCCCTGGTCTTCAATGCCGTTCAGGGAGTGACCGCTGGATGGACGAAGGAACTCGATATCGTTGGTATTGGATACCGTGTCGAGATGAAGGGAAAGAATACCGTTGTCTTTACTCTCGGTTATTCGCACCCAATCGAGTTTCCGCTGCCGACCGGAGTTGAGGTCGCGATCGATCCGAAGCAGACCCACCTGACCATCTCCGGGATTGACCGGCAGAAGGTCGGCCAGGTTGCTGCCGATATGCGTGCCCTGCGTAAGCCTGATCCGTACAAGAACAAGGGTGTTCGTTATACCGGCGAGAAGCTGAAGAAGAAGGTTGGCAAGACGGGCGCTAAGTAGTCGGGGCGTAGATTGATCCCCGCGCTTTGTGTCAAGACTGGCGCTATAAGCCATAAGTTAGGAACCGGAGGCTGGATCAAGGAATGACCCAGCAAGGTTGAGGAAGTTCTGAGATTCACCTCTGGTCCCTGTTCCAATTAGAAGTTGAAACCGAACGTCGTCGGTACTCTGGCGACGCTGTTAGGAAGGAAGCAAGCTATGATTACACCCCGTAAGCGCGACGTTATCCGTAAGCGAGTTCATACGCGCATCCGTGAGAAGCTCTCCGGCACGGCAGAACGCCCGCGTCTGAATGTCTACCGTTCACTGAATCACATCTATACGCAGCTGATTGATGATGCAGCTGGTGTTACGATCGCCTCCGCCTCAACGCTTGGAAAGAAGGGCGATGCAAAGAAGGCCGGCGGAAACATCGCGGCTGCTACCGAGGTCGGTAAGTTGATTGCGACACGTGCTCAGGAGAAGGGAATCAAGAAGGTTGTCTTCGATCGCGGCGGATATCTCTATCACGGCCGCATCAAAGCTCTCGCTGACGCAGCCCGTGAAGCCGGACTGGAGTTCTAGGAGTTAAGTTTTTGAACGGCGCTCATCATGGGCGGCCAGAAAGCTGGATAGGACACTATGGCAACAAAGAAGAAGATCGACGCGAACAAGCTCAACCTGAAGGACCAGGTTGTCAGCATCAACCGCGTCACCAAGGTCGTCAAGGGCGGTAAGAACATGTCTTTCGCCGCGCTGGTCGTTATCGGTGATCCTGCCGAGGGCGTCGTCGGTTACGGTTCAGGGAAGGCCAAAGAGGTTCCGCAGGCCATCCGTAAGGGGATTGAAGCTGCCAAGAAGAATCTTTTCAAGGTGAACCTGACTGAGACTTCGATTCCGCACCAGGTTTTGGGCCACTACGGCGCAGGTCATGTGATGCTGAAGCCCGCCCCCGAAGGCACCGGCGTTATCGCTGGAGGTACGGTTCGCGCGGTCATGACCTCGGCTGGTGTGCAGAATGTGCTGACGAAGTCCATCGGAACCAAGAATCCGCATAACGTTATCAAGGCTACCTTCGATGCTCTCGCCCAGCTTCGTAACAAGGCTGAGGTCGCCACACTGCGTGGCAAGGCAGAAGAAGAGCTGTAAGCAAAAGTTAAAGAGGAGTTTTTTAGCCATGGCTGAAACCAAGGGCAAAATCAAGCTGCAGTATTTCCGCTCGAAGATCGCTACGCCGGAGAAGCACAAGCTCGTCGTCAAAGGGCTGGGCTTTACCCGGTTGAACCAGATTGTCGAGCGTGAGGATTCGCCGTCGATCCGCGGCATGGTCGCCAAGATCCCCCATCTCGTTCGTATCGTCGAGTAGGGCGGAGCTTTCGACTCTTAATCGACTGGTTTAATCCAGTCCCAAAAAGCGAGTCGGGATAAATCTCCCGGCGTTATAGCGAGGAAATCATGTCAGTTCGTAATCTCTCTAATCTGAAGGCCCCTGCAAAGGCCAATCGTAATAAGAAGCGTGTCGGACGCGGTATGGGTTCCGGCATGGGTAAGACTTCGACCCGTGGACACAAGGGCCAGGGGTCGCGTTCCGGGTCGCGCCTGATGCGTGGTTTCGAAGGCGGCCAGATGCCGCTGCACCGTCGTCTTCCGAAGCGCGGTTTTACCAACATCTTCCGTACGGAGTACACCGTGCTTGGCCTCGATCGTATTGCCGAGATTCATGCAGCTTCGAACGAAACGGAGTTCACGCTGGAGAAGATCGTCGCGCTCGGCCTGCTCCGTAAGAAGAACGGCCTGATCAAAGTCCTCAATAATGGAGAGATCAAGGCGGCTGTTACGATTCACGCTCACAAGTTTTCGAAGACCGCCCAGGAGGCGATCGAGAAGGCTGGCGGCAAGGCTGTTCTCATCGCCTAATCCGGCGAAGTCTGCGAGCATGTAAAATCGAGGCAGGCGAGGGCTTCCCTCGCGTTGCCGTTTTCCAAAGAATCGTCTGTACCACCTCGAGGTTCCTCTCTCCGATGTTCGACAAGTTCGCAAACATCTTCCGTATTCCAGACCTGCGTAAGCGCGTCCTGTTTACGCTGGGCATGCTGGCGGTCTATCGCCTTGGATCGCATATCCCCACGCCCGGCATCAATGGCTCCATGCTGGCCGAGTTCTTCAATCAGAACTCTGGCTCGGCGCTTGGGTTGGTCGACCTGTTTTCCGGCGGCAACCTGCGCAAGCTGACCATCTTCGCTCTCGGCATCATGCCGTACATTACGGCATCGATCATCTTTCAGCTGCTCACGGTAATCTATGAGCCGCTGGCGAAGCTGCAGAAAGAAGGCGAGCTTGGTCGTCGCAAGATCACCCAGTGGACCCGTTACGTTACGGTTCTTCTGGGAATAGTGCAGTCCTTTACGATTGCCTTGACTCTGACGAATACCACGACCGGGTCTTCCATGGTTACGATCCCGCGCGCAGCGTTTATCCCGCTTTGCGTACTGACTCTAACCGCCGGAACAACGTTCATCATGTGGTTGGGTGAGCAGATTACCGAACGCGGAATTGGCAACGGAATGTCGTTGCTCATCTTCGCCGGCATCGTGGTCGGTGTCCCCAAAGGAGTTGCTGAACTTTACGATAAGTTCCAGACCAGCGCCTGGGGAGCATTCACTCCAATTGCCCTTGTGATCCTCGTCGCAGGCATGATCGCTGTTGTCGCCTTCATCGTGTTCGTAGAGCGTTCCGAACGTCGCATTCCGGTGCAGTATGCGAAGCGAATCGTCGGTCGCCGTATGATGGGGGGGCAGTCGACACACCTTCCGCTCCGGGTCAACTCCGGTGGCGTTATGCCAGTGATCTTCGCCAGCTCGATTCTTTCGGCGCCGCTCCTCTTTGCCGGAATGAGTTTCTTTGGCAGCGCTCCGTTGCGCGACACCAAGATTCTGGGACCACTCTTCCAGTACATCTCGCCGGGCGAGCCGTTCTACGAACTTGTCTTCATTGTGGCGATCGTCTTCTTCGCCTACTTCTATATCTCCATTGTCTTCCGTCCCGATGACATCGCAGACAATATGCGGAAGTACGGCGGCTTTATCCCCGGAATTCGCCCCGGCAAGCGCACTGCTGATTTCATCAACGACGTGCTGACCAGGATTACTCTGGTGGGCGCGATTTATCTGGTCATCATCGTCATGATTCCTCAAATGATCATCAGCGGAATCCACTTCAATCACCTTTGGCTGGTCGGACCGATCTTCGACAAGTTGCCAACCTGGGTAACGAATGGTCTTGGTGTGACCTTTTACTTTGGTGGCACCAGTCTTCTGATTGTGGTTGGTGTTGCTATGGACACGGTTCAGCAGATCGAATCGCAACTTATCATGCGTCACTACGACGGCTTTACTCCCAAGAGCGGCCGAATCCGCGGACGCAAGAGCTGGTAGGAGATTGGGAACCTTGGCTTCTGACTCTGCACACACTCAGGCCCCGGCAGAAGGTTTTCTGCCCGGGCCGGTTCTTCTTCTGGGAGCTCCCGGCGTAGGCAAGGGAACTCAGGCGCAGCGCTTGATGGCGGACTTTGGGATTCCACAGATCTCAACCGGAGACATTCTTCGCGATAACATTGCCCGGGGTACGGATCTCGGCAAGTCTGCCAAGGGCCTGATGGACCAGGGGCAGCTTGTTCCGGACCAGATGGTGAACGACATGGTTGGCGCCCGTCTCACGCAGGCCGATGTTCAGCGCGGTTATATCCTCGATGGCTATCCCCGGACTCTCGGACAGGCTGAGTGGCTGGATTCCCACCTGATTTCGCTCGAGAAGAGTGTCGGCGCAGTCGCGCTGCCTCTAGTTGCGGTCAACATCCGGGTCGATGAGCAGGAGTTACTTCGCCGGATCACCGGACGGCGCATATGCCCGGTCTGTAAGACCATCTATAACATCTATTCGAAGCCTCCGAAGAAGGAAGGCGTTTGCGATAACGAAGGTGCTTCGCTTCAACATCGTTCCGACGACACTGAAGCGGCCTTTGTGGAACGAATGAAAGCGTATAACTCATTGACGGCTCCCGTGATCGAACACTACAGCCATCAGGGGCGTTTCCGTGAGGTCGATGGAGCGCACACTGTGGAGCAGGTAACGGCTGCAATCGAATCCGCGCTTCGAGAGCTTCGTCAGGCAGGAGAATAATCGCCTATGGCGATCATGATCAAAACCCCGCAGGAGATCGAGAAGATGCGGATCTCCGGCAAGGCCCTTCGCAAGGTCCACGACGCGATGGCCCCCCATGTCAAGGCGGGAGCTTCCACGATGGACCTCGAAGAGATTGCTGTCGCAAAGATTGCCGAACTGGGCGGTAAGGCAGCCTTCAAGGGCTATCACGGATTTCCATGGGCCCTCTGCACCTCGATCAACGAAGAGGTGGTTCATGGAATGCCGAATCGAAAGCGGGTCCTCAAGAATGGCGACGTTCTTTCCATTGATTGCGGCGTCATCCTCGATGGTTATTACTCGGACGCTGCTGTAACCTATGCGGTCGGTGAGCCTGAGCCGCGCGTTGCAAGGCTCCTTGAGGTTACCCAGGCTTCCCTGGAGGCTGCGATCGAGCAGTGCCAAGTTGGTGGAAGACTCTTTGATATCTCCGCGGCGGTCCAGGAGATGTGCGAGGCGGAGGGATTTGGGGTCGTCCGCGATTTTGTTGGTCATGGGATCGGGCGCAATATGCACGAAGATCCCCAGGTCCCGAACTTCGGCCCCCGAGGCAAGGGGCCGCGCCTGAAGGCCGGGATGGTGCTCGCGATTGAGCCGATGATTAATGCTGGTAAGCCAGAGGTTAAGGTGCTTCCCGATGGCTGGACCGCGGTAACGGTCGACGGCAGTTATAGCGCTCATTTTGAGCATACTGTGGCCCTGACGGAGAATGGTCCTTTGGTTTTGACCCGGTAACGGCGCTAAATCTCGGGAATTTGCGGCGAAAGCCGCTCACCCTGGGAAAAATGGTCGAAATTGGGGTATCATAAAAGATGCTGTGTGCGATATGTCGCACACCCATGGATTCTTACTCGAAGAACCATGCTGTGGGCCCCGGCACTCAGGATAGATTCGGTGGAGAGATAGGACTCTCCCAAGGAGAACGTTTGTCGAAGGAAGATGCAATTGAGGTAATGGCAACGGTTGTTGAGACCCTGCCGAACGCAATGTTTCGCGTAGAGCTTGAGAATAAGCATCAGGCTCTGGCGCATGTCTCCGGACGTATGCGTAAGAACTTCATCCGTATCCTCCCCGGCGACCGTGTTGCGATTGAGCTCAGCCCGTACGATCTCAATCGTGGCCGCATCGTCTACCGTTACAAGTAGAACGAGCGCGGCTTCTAGCTTTTAGCATTAGCTTTTAGCTGGAAATCAATCGAAAACAAGCATCATGCTTGCGGCTTTAGCTCCTGTCTAAGACCCAGGGGCTAAGCTAAAAGTTGTTTAGGAGAAGCAATGAAGGTTCGTGCATCAGTAAAGAAGATCTGTGACAAGTGCAAGGTGATTCACCGTCGCGGTGTCGTTCGCGTCATCTGCGAGAATGCCAAGCACAAGCAGCGTCAGGGATAAAGAAAAATAAGCAGAGATCTGTCTTTAAGATCTTTGCTCTTACGGCCCCGCAGGGCTAGTTCGCCGAAATCAAGGCGTGCGTTGAACCCCGCGGGACACAGCCAAAACCATCAACCCGCTCCGTGGCGAAGCTTCCGGAGCCCAACGACAAGGACCCCAATGGCACGTATTTCTGGAGTCGACGTACCGAACAATAAGCAGGTACGCATCGGACTCACTTACATCTTCGGGATCGGCCACTCGCGCGCCGCGAAGATTCTGGCAAAGGCAGATATTGATCCCTTCGCCAAGATCGCTTCGCTCGACGAGGACCAGTTAAACCGCATCCGTCACGTCATTGAGCAGGAGGGCCAGATCGAAGGCGACCTCCGCAAGGACGTTTCGCTCAATATCAAGCGCCTCATTGAAATTCAGTCGTACCGTGGCCTTCGTCATCGCCGTGCACTTCCGGTTCGCGGCCAGCGCACCCACACCAACGCTCGTACCCGCAAAGGCCCGCGTAAGGGCACTGTCGCCGGTAAGAAGAAAGCGACGAAATAAGCCATGGCGAAGACTCAGCAGAAGGCAGCCGGCGCCAAGGCCGGTAAGGGTAAGAAGTTCAAGAAGCGCGAGCGGAAGAACGTTCCGTATGGTCTGGTCTTTATCCAGGCTTCGTTCAACAACACCATCGTCACCATCACCGACCAGACTGGAAACACTCTCAGCTGGAAGAGCTCGGGCTCGCTTGGCTTCCGTGGCTCCCGTAAGGGAACTCCGTTTGCTGCGCAGCAGGCTGCGGTGGGCGCTGCCAATGCTGCACGCGAGCACGGTTTGCGTGCGGTCGATGTCCGCGTCTCCGGTCCTGGTTCGGGCCGCGAGTCGGCCATCCGGGCGCTCGCTTCGGTTGGAATCGAGGTTCGCTCGATCCGTGACGTTACGCCGATTCCGCACAACGGCTGCCGTCCTCCCAAGCGTCGCCGCGTGTAACATCAATTCGTTTTCTGCGGGAGCAGATGAAAATGGCTCCCGCAGAAGAACTCAACCGGATCGTGATGAAGCGCAGCCAGCGCGTAAAACGATCGACACCCGAAGTCAGGAGATAAGAAAGTTATGGCACGTTATACAGGACCCGTCTGCCGCCTTTGCCGCCGCGACGGCACCAAGCTTTTCCTCAAGGGAGCCAAGTGCTTCACCGAGAAGTGCCCCGTTGAGAAGCGCAACTTCCCCCCAGGCCAGCATGGCCAATCCAAGAAGCAGAAGAAGGTCGTCGGATACGGCCTGCAGCTGCGTGAAAAGCAGAAGGCCAAGCGTATCTATTTCACGCTCGAAGGCCAGTTCCGCGAGTACTACGAGAAGGCATCGAACCGGACCGGTGTTACCGGCGAACTCCTGTTGCAACAGCTTGAGACCCGTTTGGACAACGTAGTCTTCCGTCTTGGCTTTGCACTGAGCCGTCGTCAGGCCCGTCAGATTGTTCGTCACGGACACGTTCAGGTCAATGGTCGCAAGGTCAACATCCCTTCGTTCCAGTGCAAGGTGGGCGATGAGATTGCGATTCGCGAGGGATCGAAGTCACTCCCGATCCTCGAGAGTGCGAAGGAATTTGCCAGCGGTCAGCGTTCGGTTACGTGGCTCGATATCAATCGCGACAACTTCTCCGGAAAAGTTCTTTCTTTGCCGAAGCGCGAAGAGATCCAGCTCCCGGTCAACGAGCAGCTGATCGTCGAACTTTACAGCAAGTAAGCAAGCTTCGCTGCCGGCCTTTTATGAAGGCCGGCAGCAACGTTGTGAGCCAACGGGCCTCAACGAAACCTACAACTGAATACGCAAACGCATCACCCGCCAGACCGCAGAGTGCTTCGCGGCTAGGACGGCAAAGGAGAAAAACACATGCTTTGGAGAGGATTCCAGAAGCCCAAGCGTCTCGCAGTGGATAGCGAGACTCTCACCGAAAAGTACGGCAAGTTTAGCGCCCAGCCCTTTGAGCGCGGATTCGGCACCACCGTTGGCAATGCACTTCGTCGCACTCTGCTCTCGTCTATCGAAGGCGCAGCAGTTACCGCCGTTCGCATCGAGGGTGTGCTGCACGAGTTCCAGTCGATCGCAGGCGTTGTCGAAGACGCAACCGACATCATCCTGAACCTCAAGCAGATTCCATTCAAGCTCAACGGCGACGGTCCTAAGGCTCTCTATCTGCGCTCCGACGCTGCCGGTGTGGTTACCTCCGGCTCGATTGAAGCCGATGGAGATGTTGAGATCCTCGATAAGGATATTTACATCTGCACCGTCTCCGAAGGCGGCAAGATCGACATGGAGATGCGTCTCAAGCGCGGTCGTGGTTATGTTTCGGCTGATAAGAACTTCGATGCCGATCTCGGTCTTGGCTTCATCCCGGTTGATAGCGTCCACTCGCCTGTGCGTAAGGTCAACTACCTCGTCGAGGCTGCTCGTCTCGGTCAGATTACCGACTACGACAAGCTGACGCTCGAGATCTGGACCAACGGCACGGTTTCTCCGGCGGATGCACTCGGCCTCTCGGCCAAGTTGCTGAAGGATCACATGACGATCTTCATCAACTTCGAGGAGGAGATGGAGGTTGGTCACGATGGCGGGCATGATGGTCCGGCGATTCGCAATGAGAACCTGAATCGTTCCGTTGAAGAGCTGGAGCTTTCGGTTCGCAGTTACAACTGCTTGAAGAACGCCAATATCGCCACCATCGGCGAGCTGATCCAGAAGACCGAAGCCGAGATGCTGAAGACTAAGAATTTCGGCCGCAAGTCGCTGAACGAGATCAAAGAGATCCTCGCGCAGATGGGCTTGTCGCTCGGCATGAAGATTGACGAGAACGGCAATCCTCAGCCTGGACCGACTTCGGTTCTACCGGCTGCAACGCTTGCCGCCAGCTTCGGTCACTTCGATGACGAAGACGACGATGAAGACGACGATCTTCACCTTCCTTCCGAAACGGACAACTTCTAAACCACAAATTATGGGGCAGGAAACTGAATCTGCCCCATATCAAACCCCATAAGAACCGGTTCAGGGCAGAAGCCCAAACCGAAGGAGATCAAAATGCGCCATCGCAATGCAGGATTCAAATTAGGACGTAACACCAGCCACCGTCGTGCTACACTGCGCAACCTCGTCACCTCCATCATTACGATGGATCGCATTGAGACCACGATTACCAAGGCCAAGGCTTCGAAGCCCCTGGTCGAGAAGATGATCACGTTGGGCAAGCGCGGCGATGTGCATGCGCGCCGTCAAGCTGCCGCTTACCTGCTCACTCCTGAGTCGGTTGACCGCCTTTTTGCTGTGGTTGCTCCTCGCTATGGTTCGCGAAATGGTGGCTACACCCGCGTCACCCGTACGGGCGCTCGTAAGGGCGATGCTGCCGAGATGGCATTCATCGAGCTGATCGGCGCAGAGCAGGAACTCAACGAGAAGGCGCAGAAGCGGGCTGAGGCTCGCGCGAAGAAGCGTGAAGAGCTCCAGAAGCAGCTCGAAGAGCAGAATCCTCAGGCTGGCGAAGAAGGCCAGGAGTCGTAATTTCTGCCGATAAAATCAGCGGCGCATCCAGCTGGATGCGCCGCTTTTATTTTGTAGGCTTTTGAGACTTCCATTAAAGTATTGATGTGGCTACCAAAAACTCCATCTCGCTTACCGATCGCCAGTTTCATTTGATCACTCGCGCTCTGGCCGATCCTCGCCGGTTCGAGATCCTTGAGCGAATGGGGCGCGGCGGAGGTCATTGTGCTTGCGGAGATATCCGTGACTGTATTCCAGTGACAGCTGCTACGCTCTCTCACCACATGAAAGAGTTGGAGAATGCTGGTTTGGTGGAATCATCGCGTGACGGAAAGTTCGTCAATTACACGTTGCGTCGAGAGGCGTTGGAAGCCTACATGGCGCGGCTCTCAAAGATTTAGTGTTTGATCAGCCACATCAGCCAGCTGGCTACGATCGTGCCGCCGACAAACAGCACGAAGCAGAAGGCCCCGAACCGGATCATCATTTTTGGTTCTGACCGTTGCGTAATTCCGAAGACAATCGAAGTAAACAGAGAGAAGAGCAGCACGGCCCCAAAGTGCGAGATGGTCACGAAGCCTTCCTCCCTGTTGCCAGCGAGTGTGCATCCACAGCCGCGATGATATTCAGCAAGCCCGCAACGACGATGAACTTCGTGCCGTAGTCGGCGATGGCGATTTGTACCGAAGCCTGCCCCAGGTCAAAGACTCGGGCAATTACATAAAGAAGACCGGTTCCGAGGTCACCAGCGAAGTTCAGCATGTCCAGCAATTCTGCGGTGTTGGGGCCATAGACCTTGCCCTTTAGCGCAATGCCAATCCCGAACATTGTCAGGATAGAAACGAAGAGCAACAATCCACGAATCCACTTCTTGAGCAGAAAATGTCCTGCGCCGGGAATCAGCCAGCCTGCAATCAGGATCAGCGCTGGTGGTAAAGTCGTAGTCTTCTGCGCGGGCCTGGTCTGCGCCTGAACGTTCGTCGTCATCTCACCTCATCATATCAGTACGAAACAGGTGATTCGAAGGTTCTTCATATCCGAACCAGCTCGGTTTGGATGCGTCCGGTGACCTCGGCCTTTCCAGGCTGGGTAATCATATTGATCTCACTGCGGATTCCGAACTCACCGGGGAAATATAGCCCGGGCTCGACTGAGAAGCATGTTCTGGGCAGGATCAGTCGTTCGTCATGGGTTTCGAGATTGTCGAGGTTGGCTCCGTTTCCATGGAGCACGGGACCGATGTTGTGCCCGGTGCGATGGGTGAACCAGTCCGCAAGACCTGCCTGCCTGATCACGCCGCGTGCAGCATCGTCGGCTTGCCACCCGGCGATGGGCGTTTTTGTCGCGAAGGCATGCTGGACAGCATTTGCCGCTGCATCGCGCGCATTCCTGACTGTCTCAAAGACCATCTGCTCTCGCGGGGTTGGCTCGCGGTCGACGACGCCAGTCCAGGTGATGTCGTAGTAGCAGGAATCAGGACGGTCGAGCTTGCCCCAGATATCGATCAGGACGAAATCATCTTTGCGGATAGGTTTTGAGTTTTCTGCTGTAGGCTCATAGTGCGAATCCGCAGCGTTGGCTCCGGAGCTGACGTTGGGGCCATGCTCCCAAACGATTCCCTCGCGACGCATGGCCTTGGAGAGCCATTCAACCATAGCGAACTCGTGAGTTCCGCCATGCGAACGTACCTGTTGTCCGATCTCCTGCCAGCCCGCCGCAAGAACCGCGTCAATTTTCTTCTGGGCAGCGTAGTGGGTCGCGATCTGGTCATCGTTCAGAACAGCTTCAAAGAGACTTACCAGGTCGGCGGAGCTAACGATCTCCTTGCCAAGCCCGCGCACCATCTCAACCGTACCGGCATCGACCATGGAGACGTACATGATGGCGTTGCGAGGGGAGTACTGCATGGCGATCTTGGTCGCTCCCGAAGTCAGGGCAGTGACCTCGGCTTCCAGCTCCTGCCAAGAGGAGTAGACAGCTTTCGTTCCGGGGAGCGTATCGAGCCGTCCGGATTCGATTCGATGGACCAGTTTCTTCGGCTCACCTTGGGCGGGGATGAAGTAGAACCACCGGCGGGTAACATGCAGATCTTCACCTAGGCCAAGGATTCGGTAGGCCAGTGGATCGCGGTAGTGGTGGTCGTAAAAGAGCCAACCGTCAAATTTATGTTCGCGAAGTGCAGCCTGAATAGCCGAGAGATCGAATTTTGTACTTCCTAAGGTCGTAGTGGCGGTCTGAGTCATGGTCATCCCCCCTCCCATACTAAAGTATGCAAAGTCTTCAAAACAGAAGACATGAGCCGGGACCGCGAAGTCCTTTTAAAGCAAGAAGGTCCGGCGCATGCCGGACCTCTTTCACTGGTTTAAGGTTATCAGGTGTGTCAAGCCTTTGGAAACGAAAAGGCTGATGTGCTTGCGGACAAAGATCTCACATTTGTTCGAGGTAATTTTTGTGAAGTTATTCGCCTGTCTTCGTGGCGTGGCTAAGATCCACAGGCGATCTTCTTCCGCATGAATAAGGTCGCCTGTGGATTGTTGTTATAGCGCTTGCAGCGTTGATATCCACGTCGTTCGTAGATCGCAATGGCAGCTTTGAGATCGTCATAGCTGTCGAGATAAATCCACTTTATACCTTGGCTGCGCGCGAATTCTTCCTGCGCGTCGAGAAGCTGATCTGCAACGTGATGTCCGCGCGCAGATGGCTTCACATAAAGCCGTTTGCATTCGCTGGCGTATGGGATGGAGGGAAGTGTGCGCAGGGCGACACAGCCCACCACTTCGTTTCCTCGATAGGCCAGCCAAATCCCCGAGCCAGACTCATGGATCATCTTCCTGAGGCTGTCGGGTTTATCGCGTTGCACGACGTGAACTGCATCGTAGTACTCTTCGAAAATAGCGAGCGTCTCTTTGTTGATGCTTGTCAACCGTTCGATTTGAATCGTCGCAGGCTGATTCTTACTTAAAATCTGACGAACGTTTTGCAGTGACGCGACAAGAGCCTGACGGTCTGTAGCGCTCACCTTCGCAAGCATCCCTTGTAGCTGCTGCGTAGAAAGTGTATTGAGACGGGCGACTGCTTTTTCTCCGATTGCAGTGAGTGTGAGCTGTTTCTCGCGGCCATCCACCTGAGAAGTTTTTCTCTTGATCAGCCGGTTCTTGCTCAGGGCTGCTAAGAGACGGCTGATATATCCGGCATCCAGCTCAAGGATGCTTTGCAGCGTAGATGCTGTCATGCGAGGGGTGGTTCCAATCTCGTACAGGATGCGAGCTTCTGTGAGCGAAAACTCGCCATCGAGATGCCGTTTGTGGAGGAGCCCCAGGCGCGCAGTGTAGAAACGGTTGAACTCTCGCACGAGTGCGATCTGTTCTGCAGGAGCTTGTCCAGGGTTTCTATCTGACATGAAATAAATTTATCGTTAATTAGTTGCTTTAAGCAACTAATTGATTGATTGCTCTGAGAAGAGCAAATAAATGGGATATGAAGTTGAACCAACTATGCCATCAGTACGGCTGGACAATATCTGAGTACCTGTTATTCTGGGTGCTGCTTGCCCGAGGTACAGAGCGATCGCTTTGTACTTGAAAGTACCCGGGATCTGATGCTGCCTGTAAGCAAATTGTTGTTTAGAGATGAGCACGAGCTCACGTATCAACAACACAAATTCAGATTTCGAGGCCAGAAATAAATCATGAAAAAGCTGATCCCGCTTTTTTTATGTCTCCTTGCTGTAACCGTTTTCATGTCTACCGCTTTTGCACAGGGTGGAAGCGCGGTTCTTAGCGGAACTGTTACGGATTCAACCGGTGCGGCCATTCCTTCGGCACATGTAACCCTGACCAACGCCGATACCAACCTCTCTTTTAATGCCGATGCCAACAGTTCCGGACTTTATCGCTTTCCCACAGTGCCTCCGGGGCGTTACTCACTTACTGCTGAAGGGAAGGGATTCCAGAAGTTTCAACAGTCCGGCATTGTGCTAACTGTAAGTCAGCAGGCGTCAATCGATGTTTCTCTCCAGCTCGGCAGCGAGAGCCAGACCATAACCGTTGAGGCTGGTGCCGCGCTGATCAACACGACCAATGCGGAGGTGAGCAACACAGTCGGAGAACATGCGATTCGCGAACTGCCATTGAACGGTCGCGATCCTTCGAGTCTTGTGTTTCTTTCGCCTGGCACAGTGAATGTGCTGAATACCGGAGCTGGAACACTACAGGGTGAAACGACCTTTCCGAACGAGACGGGCGCTTCGGCTGGAGGCGGACGGCAGGGAAGTACTCTCTATCTGCTGGACGGGGTACCGAACATGGACACGTACATGGCGCTCTCTGCTCCTTCGCCGAATGCAGATGCTACGGGAGAGTTTCGCGTAATCTCGAATAACTTCGATGCGCACTATGGGTTCTCTCCGGGAGCAGTCGTGAGTATCGATACGAAAAGCGGTTCCAACGCTTTCCATGGCGGCGCCTTTGAGTTTCTCCGTAACAGCGCACTGAACTCTGCAGACTACTTCTCCAAGAAAGTCGATCCATTACGGCGCAACCAGTTCGGCGGTTTCTTAGGCGGACCGATCAAGCGCGATCGTCTCTTCTTCTTTGGCAATTACCAGGGAACACGCCAGTCAACGACGGCGACGAGCAATAGCACCAGTACGCCGACGGCGGCGATGCTGAACGGCGATTTCTCTGCTTATCCCAAGACCCTGACGGGTGGTTTTGTGAACAATCGCATCGATCCAAGTCGTTTCAATCCTGCTGCGGTAAAGATTGCCACGACGGCATTGCCACTTGGTCAGGACCCAGCGAGCGGTCTTGTTTACTACACCGCTCCTCCTACCGTGGAGAGATACGACGAAGGAACAGGCCGTCTGGATTATGCCCCCAATGACAGGCACCGTCTCACGTTGCGCAGCTTCATTCAGTACTACAATAAGAAAGAGTCCGCGACGCCAGGAAATATTCTTGCGATTTCGACAGGCAAGCAAGGCAAGTTCTTCAACGAGGTGTTGAACCACACGTGGACGATTAATCCCAGTACGGTCAACGCGCTCTCGCTGTTCTGGAATCAGATGCACGTCTTCAACGCTGGAACGCAGCGCGATTCCAGCGGCAATGCGTTCTGTCTCTCGAAGTACATCAATGTCACTGAACCGGCGGGCGTCTGTTATTCCGAGGGCTTCAGCGCCAATGCTGGTTTCAGCACGCCTTATGCGGAGTACACAGGAGAGATGCGGCGTTCGTGGGGCTTTTCCGATTACCTGACGAAGATTCGGGGCAATCACACCTTTTCCTTCGGAGCTGACCTGTGGCACCAGCGCGCTCGTGAGCAGACTTACTACCCTGCTGCTGCCATCATCAACTTCAATGGTTATTCGACGGGCTTTGGTCTTGCGGATTTCCTGCTGGGGCGTGTCTACTCCTTCACGCAAGGCGCAGGCGAGATCGCTGATGTTAGCGGCAATCTGCTGGGAGCGTACGCGCAGGATCAGTGGCGCGCTCGTCCGAACCTGACGCTTACGCTCGGTATTCGCTGGGATCCCAATCTTGCTCCGGCATCGAAGGATGGACGCGGTGCGGCGTATATCCCCGGCCAGCAGAGCACGATGTTTCCCAACGCACCTCGCGGGCTGGCCTTTCCTGGTGATCATGGCGTTCCGGATTCACTAGTTCAGAACACCTATGGATACTGGGAACCGCGCGTCGCGATTGCATACCAGGCGGGCCCGAAGACAGCCTTCCGCGCCGGTTTCGGTATGTTTACTGCACCGCTGCCGTATTCGGCCTATAACCACGTAGCCGATGTCGCGCCCTTTAGCCCGACGTTTACTCTTAACGGCAGCGCTTCGAACCCTATCGATTTTTCGAATCCCTGGGCGAACTTTGCTTCGACAGGAGGCGCCAGCCCTTTTCCGCCTTTTGTTTATGAAGGCATCAAACCATCGTCGAACTACGTCTTTCCAGCTGTTACCAGTGTTCCTGCGGCGTTCCGTCCAAATTTCAAACTCGGCATGACGCAGAGCTGGAATGTCTCTGTTGAGCAGCAGTTCTCAAACGACCTGGTGATGCACCTGGCGTATGTCGGTAGCCAGTCGTACCACCAGACGCTGATCATCGATGCCAATCCTGGTCAGACAGCGGCAGCGGTTCGTGGTATCCGTGCCCTGACCAACTTCAACCAAATCCTCACCATCAACTCGAACGGCACAGCAAGCTACCACTCGTTGCAGGCGCAGTTTGAAAAGCGCTTCTCGCACAACTTCCAGGCCCAGACGAGCTTTACCTGGTCCAAGAACATCGATATCGCTGCTACCGGCAATGCTTCGTTTACCGGAAACGGCATTTCGAATCCCTACGATCTCCGCTTCAACCGAGGGATCTCCGACGTCAACGTTCCGTTGGTCTCGGTCACGAATGCCGTTTACAGCACTCCAAGCCTCAAGGGACAGAATGGACTGGTGCGCAGCGTGCTGGGCGAGTGGGAGATCAGCGCGATCTATACCATGCAGTCGGGGAGACCGTTCTCGATCTCGGGCGGCAATGGCAACAACAACTCCGGATCGCTCATTAACGGTGATCGCGCTGATGTTGTTCCTGGGGCTATCGTTCAGACGCATCAGGGCAGCAAACCACAATGGCTCCATCAATACTTCACCACGGCTGCATTTCAGCAGAATGCTCCCGGAACCTTTGGCAACTCCGGACGCAATATCCTGAAGGGACCTGGTACTAACTACAGCGATGCTGCGATCATGAAGAACTGGACAGCGCGCGAACATTACAAAGTGCAGTTTCGGTGGGAGATGTTTAACGTCTTCAACCGCATCACCTATGGTCAGCCGGATACGAATCCGTCGAGCGGAACCTATGGTCGTATCACTTCGACCGGGCCAATCAAGCCGCGCGTCATGCAGGCAGGGTTGAAGCTGACCTTCTGATGAAGATGGAATCAGAAAAGAAGAAGGGCCGGGAATTGTCCCGGCCCTTCTGCTTGTTTTGCGAACTGCTGTTATGCGTTGACTGATTCAGTAGAAGCTGCCGCTTTGCGTTCGGCTGCGGTTTGTCCCAGCTCTGCCGCGAGGCGTTCGGTGGTGAAGGCCTCGATGAAGTCTCCGACCTGGATATCCTTGAAGCTGCCCAGATCGATACCGCACTCGACGCCCTGACGAACTTCGGAGACGTCGTCCTTAAAGCGCTTGAGTGAGGAGATCTTACCCTTCCAGACTTCCTCGCCGTTGCGCTCGACTTTGACCTGCGCGTCGCGGCGGATGAGTCCGTCGCGGACGATGCAGCCCGCGATCTGGCCGACCTTGGTGATCTTGAAGACATTGAGCACCTCGGCGCGTCCCAGGTAGTTCTCTTTGAAGACGGGTTCGAGCAGGCCATACATCGCCTTGGTGATCTCGTCCTGCAGTTCGTAGATGATCGAGTGGATACGGATCTCGACGTTCTCGCGCTCGGCGATCTCAGCAGCTTTGCGGTCGGGCCGCACGTTGAAGCCGATGATGACGGCATTCGAGGCCGAGGCCAGTAGCACGTCGGACTCGGTGATCGCGCCGACGCCTGCGCGCAGAACGCGGACGCGGACCTTTTCGGTCGACATCTTCTCGAGCGAATCGGCGAGCACTTCGACAGAGCCCTGCACATCGCCCTTGAGGATGAGGTTCAGGTCCTTCATGCCGGCCTGCTTGATTTGCTCGGAGAGGCCTTCGAGGGAGACACGAGAGCTCTTGGCAAGCTGCGCCTCGCGCTCCTTCAGTGTGCGGTAACGCGCGATTTCCTTGACGCGGTCGCGATCGGCCATGACGAGGAAGGTATCGCCTGCGTCGGGGATAGCCTCGAGACCGAGGATCTCGACCGGAGTCGAGGGACCCGCTTCGGTGATAGCGCGTCCACGGTCGTCGAACATGGCGCGAATCTTGCCGAAGGTGTTTCCGACAATGTAGCTGTCCCCAGTCTTGAGAGTTCCGTTCTGCACGAGGATCGAAGCGACGGCACCGCGGCCGCGATCGAGCTTGGCTTCGATGACGGTTCCGACAGCGGGACGGTCGGGGGTGGCCTTCTGCTCGTTGGTGTCGGCGACGAGGCAGATCATCTCCTCGAGACCGTCGAGATTGATGCGCTTCTTCGCGGAGACCTCGACGAAAGGCGTGTCGCCGCCCCAGGAGTCAGGCTGGAGACCGCGCTCGGCAAGCTGCTGCATGACACGTTGCGGATTGGCTTCGGGCTTGTCGATCTTGTTGACCGCGACAATGATGGGGACCTTGGCGGCGCGAGCGTGATCGATCGCCTCAAGTGTCTGCGGCATCACGCCGTCATCAGCTGCGACGACCACGACAACGATGTCCGTTACCTTGGCGCCGCGTGCACGCATACGGGTGAAGGCCTCGTGCCCCGGGGTATCGAGGAAGACGATCTCGCGACCGAAGGCCGGAGAGTCCGGCTTGGTGATACGGACCTTGTAAGCGCCGATATGCTGCGTGATTCCGCCGGCCTCGGCTGCAGCGACGTCGGTCTGACGAATCGCGTCGAGCAACGAGGTCTTTCCATGGTCGACATGACCCATGACGGTGACGACCGGAGAGCGCACGATCTCGGTCATGCCGGTCGTGTCTTCCAGGAAGCCCTCGATTGCCTCGTTCTCCAACTGCTCTTCTACGGAGATAACATTGGCATCCGCGCCGAATTGACGCGCCACGTCCTTGACCAGTTCGCTGTCCAGCGACTGGTTGACGGTGACGAAGACGCCTTTCATCAGCAGGGTTGCGATCAGGTCTTTGCCCCGGAGGTCGAGCTTCTCGGCAAGATCTTTAACGCTGATTCCTTCCGTAACCGTAATGGTACGAGTGATTGGCAGAGGTTCCTGCGGAATCTGGGCCCCGCCAAAACGCGGCGGCGGAGCAAAGCCCTTCATTGGGCCTTCTTTGCTCTTTTCGTAACGCTGATTTCCACCACGACGCTGCGTCGGTCTTCCAGCTGGACGACCGCTCGGTGGGGCCTCTACCGAGCCGGGTGGTAACAAGCCTGGGGCTCCTGGACGAGGACCGCCGAATCCCGGACGACCACCAAAGCCGGGCCGAGGACCACCTGGACCACCTGAACCGCCGGGGAAGTTGCGCGTCGGATGCATGGGACGGCGTGCGCCTGGGGGTAGAGGAGGACGGCCACCGCCTGGTCCGCCGCCTGTTTGCGGGCGAGGGCGCTCGAAGATGGGACGGTTGCGCGGTGGAACTCCAGGAGCTTTCGGGGGGGCCGTGTAGATCGGGCGCGGTCCGGTTTGCGGCATGATCACGCGGCGCGCCGGAGTTGCGGGGGTTGCCGGTGCGGCTGGCACCGCTGCTGCCTCAGGAGCTGCGGGAGCTTCGGGTGGCGCTGCTGCGGCAACCGAAGCCGAGGGTGCGCTTGGGGCAGGCGGGGCTGCCGGAGCTGCGACGATAGGCTTTTCTGCTGCGGGAACAACTGGAGTTGGGGGGGGCGGAGCCACTGCGACCGGAGTTCCTGTGGCAGCCTGGTGTGTTGTGCCGGGAATCCCAGACGCGGTGGCTGCCGGGACTGCAACAGGCGGGGCTGGGGCTGCCGGACGAGCCACGACAGGGCCTGCGGGAGGCTTGCTGGCAATCGCCGGGGCTGCCGCAGGCGGAGCGATAATGTTGGCCTGGGGACGGGGCTGCGGAACGATCTTCCGAGGGCCGGATGCCGTTGCGGGAGATGTCGCAGGAACGGACGCGCTGGCCGCAGCCGATACGACGGGTGCGGCACCAGGCTTGGGGGCTGTCGGAGCCGCTGCGACTGGAGGTGCCACGACCGCAGGGCGGGCTACAATCGGAGGCGCTGCCTTCGCTGCTGCCTCGGCCTGCTTGCGCTCGAGAATTGCCTTGAGCGCGTCGCCCGGTTTGGAGACCTTCGAGAGGTCGAATTTCGGCTTCGAGTCGGCGGAAGGCTTCGCGGCGCCGGTGGAGCTTCGTCCACCGCTCAAATAGTTGCGAACCCGCTCGGCCTCATCCGCTTCAATGGAGCTGGAATGGGTCTTCTTCTCCGTGACGCCGACCGCCACCAGCGCGTCCAGAATGGACTTGCTCTTCACTTCCAGTTCGCGTGCCAGATCGTTGATTCGAACTTTACTCATCCGTTCCTTTTTTACTTCCCTAGCGCCCTAGCTGCTCATATCAGCCTCTTCGAGGTAGGAATGGTTATTAAATCTATTATCTCTGATGTTGCTGCGCTCGTAACGACGCAGCTGACGACCTTTGTAATTAGCCACGGTCGTTTCCATCGTTATCAATGCCTTCGTCGGAGAACTCCTGGGCTTCATCGACCAGCGTGTCCACCGAATCGTTATTCAACTCAATTTGCTCTTCGCGAGCGTCTGCCTCGCTGAGGGCATCGGAACTCGAAGCCGTCTCCTCGGCAGCGGCAATGTCCTCGGTCGAAAATCCATTGACCTCTTTTGCGGAGCCCGTTCCAGCCTCATTCGCCAGAATCTCTTCGGGAGTCTTCTCCGTAGAGCTTTCTTCCCCAATCGTCTCGGTGGATGCAACCTCCGCTACCGCCGGACGCTCCTCGCCCTCTTCGTACTGTCCGAAATAGTGACGAACGGCAACCGAGATCTTCTCGACCGTCTTTTCTCCGATCCCCGGCAACTCCTCGAGTTCTTCCGGAGTCATGTCGGCCAGAGCCTCCACAGTGGTGATGCCGGCCGCGATCAGCTTCTCGAGTACAGACTCACCGATTTCGGTGACCTGCTCGATCGGGGTCGAGGGGCCACCGCTCATGGCCTGCATCTGCTGCTCGACCTCCTGGCGCTTCTCCTCT
Source organism: Edaphobacter sp. 4G125 (assembly GCF_014274685.1). NCBI lineage: Bacteria > Pseudomonadati > Acidobacteriota > Terriglobia > Terriglobales > Acidobacteriaceae > Edaphobacter > Edaphobacter albus. Next base: position 3,546,275 of record NZ_CP060393.1, on the reverse strand, counting down.
TCGCTCTTGATGTCGATCTTCCATTGCAACAACTTGGCGGCCAGCCGGACATTCTGGCCCTTCTTGCCGATGGCGAGCGAGAGCTGCGTATCGTCCACGATGACCTCAAGCTGCTTCTCTCCCAGATCCGTAATGGAGACGCGGCTCACCTTCGCAGGCTGCAACGCCTTCTCGGCAAAGGTCGTGATCTCTTCGGAAAACTCGATGATGTCGATCTTTTCGCCGCGCAGCTCGCGGATGATCGACTGCACGCGCATCCCCTTCATGCCCACGCAGGCGCCGACCGGATCGACGTCCTTGTCGCGGCTCTGTACGGCGATCTTGGTCCTCTCGCCAGCCTCGCGAGCGATGGCTTTGATCCCAACGGTGCCATCGTAGATCTCTGGAACCTCGCTCTGGAACAGGTTCTGCACCAGGGTCGGTGAGGCGCGGGAAACGATCACCTGCGGCCCTTTGGCGGCGCGATCTACGCGCAGCAGAACCACGCGGACCCGTTCGCCGACGGCAAACTGTTCCAGCCGGCTCTGTTCGCGCTTCGGCATCCTGGCCTCGGCCTTGCCGAGATCGAAGATGACATCCATAGGCTCCAGCCGTTTAACGGTAGCCAGCAGGACCTCGCCGGCGCGATGGTTGTACTCGTTGTAGACGGTGTCCCGCTCGGCTTCGCGAACCTTCTGGAAGATCACCTGTTTAGCCATCTGGGCGGCAATGCGGCCCAGTGGAGAGGTGTCTTTGTAGAAACGCAGCTCGCCGCCGATCTCGACTTCGGGGGCCAGGGCGCGGGCCTGCTCCAGCGTCAACTGGTTGATCTCATCCTCGACCTGCTCTGGACCGTCGACGACGGTCTTGTAGATATAGGCGCGAATCTCGCCGGACTCACGGTCCATCTCGGCGCGCATATTCTCCTGCGTCTTGTAGTACTTGCGCGTCGCCAGCGCAATGGCGTCCTCAACGGCTCCGACCACTACGTTCGGGTCGATGCCCTTGTCGCGGCTCAACATCTCAATCGACTGATACAAAGCACTTGCCATCGTTGTCTGTCCTTCAGATCCGGGTGGATTGCTCCGCCCGGAGTTAAATCTGTTCTGTTTCTTCTGATGCAGTCGAGGGGCTAAAACTCAGCGACCAGCTGCGCCTTCTCTACATTCGCCAGCGGAATCTCGATCTCGGCCGCGGTTACCGCTTTCTTCGCCTTGCCCTTCTGCTTGATCGCAGTAAGATCCAGCGTCACCACATTGCCTTCAAACTTCGTCAGCCGCCCCTGCCAGTGCCGGTTATTGTTGATCGCAGCAAAGGTTTGGACCTTCACCAGGCAGCCGGTGAAGCGCGTGTAATCCTCAGGCCGGTACAGCTTTCTCTCCAGTCCCGGCGAAGAGACCTCCAGCGTGTACTCTGCCCCTGGAATCAGGTTCTCCACATCCAGCACGGTTCCGAAGTCCTGTGCAAAGGCAGAGCAATCCTCGTGGGTTACGCCCGAGAGCGTCTCCACCGGGACTCCCTTCGGCAGCGTGACATCCTCTTCGGCACCCTCAGCAGTCGCCTTGGTGGCCAGTCCAGCCCGTTCCTCGGCGTTCTTTTCGATGAACACACGGAGAGCCCGCGCCTTGCCCGCGCCCTGAAACTCCAGGTCCACCACGTCTAGATGGTGCGAGGCGGCGACCCGCTCTGCTGTTGCCCGTATTGTGTCCAGATTCAATGCCATACAAGTTCCACATGCCGCTTTTTGCCACTTGTACTACGCTCTCCATTACAAACGGCTGGAGGGCGTCTTTTAAAGCAAATAAAAAGTGGGCTCAAGCCCACTCATCTCTTCCGCCCTTTTCGCCGGAATGTCACGGCTCTTAAGGGACTACGGAAAAAACGCTGCAACGGTCTCTATAGTACATCGATTACCGCGCTATTTCAAATGAACCCCGATGCCTCAGAGAATCGCAGATGAGGGATAAAATACTTCCATTCCGGGGGCAGCATGGACATTCTTCTCGTACGGCGGAAGCGAACCTGGCGCGATACGGCATGGTGGCGGGCGACCTGGCAATCCGTGGTTTCGGCCCTGCTGATGATGGTTCTTGTTGGCCCTCTTACCGCATACTTTGCCGCACAGCTCATGGCGCTTTCCAATCAGCGGCTCGATCTTCATCAATTGCTGAGCGAACTCATCAAAGGCATCCTCGTCATGCTGCCGTATCTCTGGGCTTATTTCTTCGCGTTAGAGCGTATCGCTCGTCAGCGGAGACAGGATGATCCTCTGCCGCTTTGTAGTCGCTCTTGATGTTCTCTCTAAGGTGGAAGACGTTTGTTGTCTTGACTTCCATCAATATGTAGAGAATTCCTCCGGGAAGACTTGGTTCGCCTTGCTGCATCCTCGGCCCACACCGTACAATCAAACATTAAATCCAATGGCCCTAAGCGCTTCTATGGGAAGCCCGCCGGCGGACCCAATACAACATGATCAATCTCCCGATCCCCGAAGCTCTGACCTTCGACGACGTCCTTCTCGTACCCGCATACAGCGAAGTAATTCCCACCCAGGTTTCGACCCAGACCCGCCTGACACAACGCATTACGCTTAATACGCCACTACTCTCTGCGGCGATGGACACTGTGACCGAATCCCGCTTGGCCATCGCTATGGCCCAGCAGGGGGGGATGGGCGTGGTTCATCGCAACCTCACGGTTGAGCAGCAGGCTGGAGAGATCGACAAGGTCAAGCGTTCCGAGTCCGGTATGATCGTCGATCCGGTCACGATTGAGCCGGAGCAGCCGATTGCAGCCGCGCTTGAAGTTATGCGCCGCTACAAGATCTCGGGTGTTCCCGTGACAAAGAACAAGAAGCTGGTCGGAATCCTGACCAATCGCGATCTTCGGTTCGTCTCGCGCACGGACATTCCCATCGCCGATGTGATGACCAAGAACAACCTCATCACCGTTGCGGTAGGAACGACTCTTGAACAGGCCGAGCAGATCCTGCATCAGCACCGCGTAGAAAAACTGCTCGTCGTCAACGACGAATACGAGCTCAAAGGGCTGATCACCGTTAAGGACATTCAGAAGAAGCTCAAGTATCCCAATGCATCGAAGGACGATCAAGGTCGTCTACGTGTAGCTGGAGCGATCGGTGCCACAGGAGACTTCCTGGAGCGTGCCGCGGAGCTGGTTCGAGCACGTGTGGACGCGCTCGCCATCGACTCCGCACATGGGCACTCGTCTCGCGTACTCGATGCAGTTCGTGAGACCAAGCGCAAATTTCCGGAGATCGATGTCCTGGCGGGCAATGTCGCGACTTATGAGGGCGCTCTCGCTCTGATCAAGGCAGGAGCGGATGCGGTCAAGGTCGGTATCGGACCGGGTTCCATCTGCACCACCCGCATGGTCACCGGCGCTGGAATGCCGCAGATCACGGCGATCTCCGAGGCATATCGCGCAGGCCGCGAGACAGGCATTTCGATCATTGCCGATGGCGGTATCAAGTATTCGGGGGATGTCACCAAGGCCATCGCCGCAGGTGCGTCGGTCGTGATGATGGGGTCGCTCTTTGCCGGTGTCGACGAGTCCCCGGGTGAGACGATTCTCTATCAGGGCCGCAGCTTCAAGGCCTATCGCGGCATGGGTTCTCTTTCGGCCATGGCGCAAGGCTCCGGCGAGCGTTACTTCCAGGGACGCGACGATATCTCTGACGCCAGCACTGAGCGCACCGACCTTACGGCGCGTGAGTCTTCAAGCTCCAATCGGCTGGCCAAATTCGTTCCTGAAGGAATCGAAGGCCGTGTCCCACACCGCGGTCCACTGGAAGGAATGGTCTATCAGCTTGTAGGCGGTTTGCGTTCCGGCATGGGATATCTCGGATGTTCCTCGATCGAAGAGCTTCAACAGAACGCTCGTTTCGTGCGTATCTCCGGTTCAGGCTTGCGCGAAAGCCACGTTCACGATGTCATCATTACCCGTGAGGCGCCGAACTATCACGTCGAGTAGGCGTGAAAAAGCTTGTCAAGAGCTGATTAGGCGTAAGTGACAGAAAATAATAAAGATCCGGATTGCGGAATTGCCTGGATGCATTCGCTATACTGGTTCTGTAAGAGCAAAAATGATGAGGGAGCGATCCATTCGGTTTGCTCCCTCATCATTTTGTGCCCTCTAAATCGTTTATTTTCTATATTTTGATGTCTAAGCCTTTTGTTTAGAATATTTTGCGAAGTAAGAATTGCGCAAGCTATACAAAACATTGGACTTCATAGAAAGATCTCTGGGGGGAGGGGGCCGAAACTTTGTGCGTCCTGCAACTCCCGCGAGTCGTTTCGCCGTATCAAAGTCGGTTCGCGCTATATCTTCTCTGCAAGACAGGCGTATGATGCCGTCGGACGGCCCCCGCTGCCATCCGAGCCTGCTGCCGGCCCGCCTGTACAGCCCGGACGCCCAATCTGCTGGCCCTGCAAAGGGAGGAGGGAACCTGTTATGAGTGCGATACCTGTCATGCTCATCATGTGGGGAGTGGTGGCAGCCTGTTTTCTGGCGCTGCTTGCCTATCGCGGGCAATTGACCCGCTACGAAGAAGACCAGCTCTTCCTCAACGAACGAGAGACCCACGAACAGCAAGAACAGAGCGAAATCATTCGCAAAGTGAATAAGATCGGTCCGGCAATTCGCGTCCTTGGCTTTGCTACGGCTGCGATGACAATTGGAATTGTTGGCATCTTTACCTACGATGCGTGGCAGCGTCTGCGGTAAGCTGCATGACTTTCTAAAGAAGGATTAACTCCCCAGGCAAACAAAAAAGGCAAGCATTGAGCTTGCCCTTTTTGTTTGCGCTTGGTCGTGATCAGGCGTTGTAGGTGGTCGAAGAGACGCGTCCGCCCTGGCCGGTCCAGTTGGTGTGGAAGTACTCGCCGCGAGGCTTGTCGGTACGTTCGTAGGTGTGAGCGCCGAAGAAGTCGCGTTGCGCCTGCAACAGATTCGCCGGCAACCGCTCGGTGCGGTAGCCATCGTAGAACGCCAGAGCAGTCGAAAACGCCGGAGTCGGAACGCCGATCTCGATCGCGTGAATAATCGCTTTGCGCCACGATGGGCCATATTTATTCAGCGCGCTGGAGAAGAACTCGTCGAGCAGCAGGTTCTGCAGCTTGGGGTTCTTATCGAATGCGGCCTTGATGTTGCCCAGGAAGACGCTGCGAATGATGCAGCCGCCTCGCCACATCAGCGCGATGCCGCCCATGTTCAGCTCCCATTTCTGGTCGGCCTCAATGGCGCGGAGCAGCATGTAGCCCTGCGCGTAGCTGACCATTTTTGAGCAGTACAGCGCACGGCGAACATCTTCGATGAAGGCCTTCTTCTCCGAGATGGTCAGGACCTTCTTCGGTCCCTGAAGGATCTTCGAAGCAGCAACACGCTCGTTCTTCAGGGCAGACAGGCAACGTGCGAAGACGCTCTCACCGATCAGAGTGACAGGCTGGCCAAGATCGAGCGCCGAGATTGCCGTCCACTTGCCGGTGCCCTTCTGTCCGGCGGTGTCGAGAATCTTGTCGATCATCGGCTTGCCGTCGTCGTCTTTCTTGGCAAAAATCTTGGTCGTAATCTCGATGAGGTAGCTATCGAGCTCGCCCTTGTTCCATTCGGCGAAGATCTCGCTCAGTTCATCTGGAGTGAGTCCGAGCGCATCCTGCAGAAGTTGATAGGCTTCGCAGATCAGCTGGATATCGCCATACTCGATGCCGTTGTGGACCATCTTGACGTAATGACCGGCGCCATCGGGTCCTACCCAGTCGCAGCAGGGAGAGCCATCCTCGACTTTGGCGGAGATGGCCTGGAAGATCTCTTTCACATGCGGCCACGCAGCGGGATCGCCACCGGGCATGATCGAAGGACCGAAACGCGCACCTTCTTCTCCACCCGAGACGCCGGTGCCGACAAACAGGATGCCCTTTTCCGCAAGCTGCTTGCGGCGGCGGTTGGAGTCGGTAAACAGCGAGTTGCCGCCATCGATGATGATGTCGCCTTTTTCAAGGTATGGAAGCACATGTTCGATGGTCTGGTCGACGACATCACCGGCTTTCACCATCAGCATGACGCGGCGCGGGCGCTTGAGCAGTTTGCAAAGCTCTTCGGCAGAGTGAGCTCCGACGACCTGGGTTCCCTTTGCTTCGTTGTTGATGAACTCATCGACCTTCGAGGTCGTGCGGTTAAACACGGCGACCTTATAGCCGTGATCGTTCATGTTCAGTACAAGGTTCTGGCCCATTACTGCCAGGCCAATTAACCCGATATCGCAACTTCCATCAGCCATGCTCATTCTCCTAAGGCGTCATCCCTGTGGGATCTCGCGAAATAAAGCAAAATGCCGCAAACGTCTGAGACCTCGAATTCAGTGGTCCGTCCACGGGGTCTTTCTATCATAGGGGTAGAAGAGCAGAGCTGACACAGAGGTTCTTCCACAAAAATTAAGGTAATCGCTTAAGTTGTGCTGCTCGACTGGCTCCCGCAAGGCAGTCTTTGCGCTGGATTTGCGAGTAGGCATGGCTTTATGGTGTTCAGCAAGCCCTATTCCGAAATCTGTTTGTGGAAAGGTCAACCCATTGTTTTCAGCTCGTGTGTCCCAAATCGCTGCTCTCGCCTTGATCGCTCTTCCGCTAACTGCCCAGCAACATAAGGTGACTCAGGCGGAGGTGGATCGCATTACTCGCGATGCCATTCTGATCGATACGCATAACGATGTGACCTCGCTCACGGTGGAGGGATACGACATCGCCACGCCGAACAAGCGGGGACAGACAGACCTTGCTCGAATGAAGGGCTTTCTCGGAGCCGAGTTTTTCGCGGTCTATGTTGGCGCGGAGTATGTCAATGGCAATCGCTCTGCGAATCGGGCGCTACAGATGATCGATACCGTCCGCACTGATATTGTGGCTGCACATCCCAATGATTTTGTTCTGGCAACGACCGCCGAGGATATCGTCCGCGCTCACAACGAGCACAAGATCGCAGCGTTGATGGGCATCGAGGGCGGACATGCGATTGAAGACTCGCTGCGATTATTGCGGGATTACTACACGCTTGGCGTTCGCTACATGACGCTCACTCACTTCAACACGAACAACTGGGCCGATTCGCAGGGAGATGTAGACAATCCCAAGGTGACACATCACAACGGCCTCACTCCCTTTGGAAAAGATGTTGTGCGGGAGATGAATCGTCTGGGGATGATGGTTGATATCTCTCACACCGCCGATAAGACCTTCTGGGATGCGTTGGAGACGTCTTCAGCTCCAATTATTGCTTCGCACTCCGGGTGCCGCGCGGTCTCAAGCTACACCCGCAATATGACCGACGAGATGATCAAGGCTCTGGCCGCGAAGGGCGGAGTCGTGCAGATTAATTTTGGTTGTGAGTTCCTCTCGCAACGCTACTTTACGGATTCCAAGCCGCTGCAGGCCGCGTTGCGCGAGCAGTACAGAGCTGCGATGAAGATCGAAGATCCGACGGCAAGACAGGCAGCCATCGAGAAGCTCCGCGAAGAATTCACGAACAAGGTTCCTCCTGCAACGCTTGCCGATGTTGTGGCTCAGATTGACCATGCAGTGAAGGTGGGAGGCATTGATCATGTTGGCATCGGTACGGACTTTGATGGCGTTGGCTGTGTTCCGCCGGAGTTGAGCTCGTATAACAAGTTTCCTGCGCTGACCCGCGCTCTGCTGGAGAAGGGGTATACGGCAGAAGGCATCAAGAAGATTTATGGCGGAAACCTTCTGCGCGTGATGCGCGCTGTAGAACAGCGCGCACGCGAGCTGCGGTCGATGCCTGCGATTCATTCGGAGATTGCGAAGCAGTAGAAGTTTCTATGCTGAGTATGTTTCGCTGTGTTTGCCTTCAAGCCGCGCTGCTTTGACTCGATCGCTGATCATCTGAACAGCACGCTTGCCGCTGAGCGCGGCGCCTTCCTGCCAGCCTACGATGTGGCTGGTGTGGTCGCCGGTAAAGTAGATGGGGCCATCCGGTTGGGTGATGGTGTCATAATCGGCATCGTCGATCCTGCCAATCCATGATCCTTCGTTCCACTTGATGTGTTTCCAGCCGCAGAAGATGGGTTTCTCCAGCTCCTTGCCGTGGCCGGGATGGAGTTTTTCGATCGAGGTGCGGGAGGCCTCGAACTTCTGTTCGAGGGAGAGCTTGTCAAAGCCGTTCATCATCGTTTCGTCCATATATCCCGAGACGACGATGCCCCGATCAGAGAAGAGTTTGCAGCTGGGGTACCAGACTGGACTCGGTCCTTCTGCCAGAAAAGAGAGTCCGCCGTAGATGTTGTAGTCCTGTTCCCAAAAGCGGCGAGATTCCCAGGGAATCTTGAATGCGCCACGATAGGATGCTCCGCCACGATCGACCGCGCCACGATGTGCCGGATCGAGATCGGCCTTGATCTTCATCAGGATGCTCAGCGGCATGGCGCATACGGCATAGTCGGCTTCGATGTACTTCGTCGAGCTGTTGCCGTAACCTACACGCACGCCCTTTGCGGTCTTTGCGATCTCAGTGACGGGCGCGTTATAGACCACGGTGGAGCCAAGAGCCTTCGCGAAGGCGTTGGAGATCTGCTGCATTCCATTGATCGGTTGGAACATCGTCGCCTGCCAGTCCCAGGCTTCTTCGTACAGTTCGGCGTTCCAGAAGTTCGCGTCGAGCAGCTCCTGCATTTTGAGCGGATGATCATCGAAGATCAGCTTCTGAGGCCCAGCACCGGGATACTGTTTGATCTCTGAGCGGTCTGAACCGATATATTTTCCATCCGTATTGAGAGGGCCATAGATCTTCAAAGCTTCCAACATCCGCTGGCGATCTTCTGTACTCAGTTCCTGATCGAGCGCTCCTCCGGCGAGCGCTTTAGAGAGGAGTTCGCTGACCTGTCCTCGGGTATCGTTGATTGCCTTACGTTGTTGGATCGCTTTGCCATCGCGAACCTTATCGTTTTGGAGGAGGGCAGAGCGAGAGGTGTTGACCTCGACTTCGAGTGGGACCTTGAGCTCCCTACAATAACCGAGCATGGTTCCGTGAACGGAGGGAAGACGCGCTGGCCCCATGTTCTGATAGAGGCCGTCACTCCAGGTGATGTGCTGTTCTGTGCCGTCGATAAACTCAACCACGTCGCCTTTGCGCGCGCTCCAAGCCCGTCCACCGGGGCGGTGGCGGGCTTCCAGCAGTTTGACCTCATATCCCAGCTTTTTGGCCTCATAGGCGGTAACCAATCCTGAGACACCACCTCCGAGGACGACGATCTTCACACCCTTTCCGATGCCGGCAGCAGCTGTGATGGGTTCAGCTGCGAGAGCCTTCATCGGCAGCAAACCCAGGGACTGCATGGTGGTAAACGCAGCGCTGTATCCGCCTGCCTGTCCTACCCGCATTAAAAAATCGCGCCTGGTAATTCCCATGAAAAAGTCACCTCGCTCTGGAAAATTAAAGATCGACTTCTCTTGCCGTCAGAGAAGATTGAAGTCCTGATCTGTGAGAGGTAGAGCTTCGCCTCAAGAGCATCGTGGCTCATCGCGAAGGTAGATAGAGATCAAATGTGATTTCACTTTAACGCAAAAGTCCCGGGCTATTCCATATCCCCTGGCGATTAATCACAAAACAGACCAGGGAGATTGGATTGACTCATTGGATGCCAGAGTTGAGAGGTCCTTTTGTTCTCAGGTAGGATTTGAATGGAAAGAGAGGGTTGGCAATGAGTGCGTCGCATGAATCAGCATGGATCGATCGGTGGTGGCCGCTGCTGGTGATACTTTTTGGAGTGCTTTTCGTCCTCTGGATTACGTCGTTTAATCCGACGTGGTAAACCCGCGGTCTGGAAACGGCTCGCGTTTCCAGATGCGTTTGTAAGGAATATCCCGTAATCATGTGAGGAATACGGGATATTCGAGTTTCTCGACTGCCCGGCTCGTTTTTGCTTGAACCGTTGGGTTAGTCTGGGAACACGGTACAATTCAAACTGGTTCCATCGGCAGGGAAGAGATTGTCTGCTGGAGTTATGGAGTCTTCACCCTGTAATCGAAGTCGCCGTAAGAATTGCGAAAGTGGCGAAATTGGCAGACGCACCAGACTTAGGATCTGGCGGGGTAACCCGTGGGGGTTCAAGTCCCCCCTTTCGCACCAATCTCTAGAAAGTCAATGGTTATGAGTCAGCAGAAAACGAACGCTGAGCCGAAGCTGAACCTTTCTTCCACTCCGGATTATCGAGAGGGATATGCGAACAGCGTTCAGGTTCGTATGTCTGTGTGGGATTTCATGCTGGTCTTCGGAACGATGAACCAGGAAGCCCCGGATGAGCTCACGATCAAGAACTTTCAAGGGGTTTATCTCAGTCCTCAACAGGCCAAGGCTCTGCTCAATGTGTTGAGTCACAATCTGTCACAGTATGAGCAGACCTTTGGGACGATCGCGCTCGATCAGCAACTTCCTACGGCGGGTGGTCCTGTCCACTAAGAGGCTCGTGCGACCCTCACCCAAAGACCGCCGCGTTCCCGCTGAGGTTCCCACGTGGCTGCTCTTTCCCTTATTTTTTGCGGCAGTCTATCTGTCTCACATCACACTTTTGCGTCTGCCTTACTTCTGGGATGAGGCAGGTTACTACATTCCTGCAGCGTGGGACTTCTTCCGTACCGGCTCGCTGATTCCGCAGACTACCCTCACGAACGCGCATCCTCCACTGCCCTCCATTTTGCTTGCAGCGTGGTGGCATATCTCCGGATTCGTGATCAGCGGAACTCGCACCCTGGTGGTTATGGTAGCTGCGACTGCACTGGTTGCGGTCTTTTATCTGGCAAAGTCGCTGCGAAATACTCAGGTGGCCATTACCACAGTGGTGCTGACCGCGATTTATCCCATCTGGTTCGCTCAGAGCACGCTGGCGCATGCGGATATCTTCGCTGCGGCATTTACATTATGGGCCCTGGCTCTTTATTTCGTACCCTCCAACGAAAACCAGATTCTTGCCTCGGGGCTTTTCTCTTTTGCTGCGCTCTCGAAAGAGACGGCGATTATCACACCGTTGGCTCTTGGCTTGTTTGAGGCGTTCCTGCTTATCCGATCGCGTATCGCCGCAGAGCGGCGATCACATGCTCTCTGGATCGTATCTCTCTTCTCTCCGTTGATTCCTCTGATTGCCTGGTACGCCTACCACAAGCATCAGACCGGCTTCATCTTCGGTAATCCGGAGTTCCTGCGCTATAACGCCACGGCGAATTTTGATCTTGCTCGCGTTGTGCTCTCTTTATGGCACCGGTTGCTACATCTGACGACGCACATGAATATGTACGTCCCAGTGGTATGCACGATCGCGGCGTTTTTTATCCCGTTACGAGCCTCTGCGCCATCGCAGATTCCGCGGCGCATACTGGCAGGGATTGGTGTTGTTTTGTTGGCAAACTGGATCGCTTTTTCGGTTCTTGGCGGAGCGCTGCTCACTCGTTATCTTCTGCCGATGTACCCACTGATCCTTTTGCTGTGCGTCACTACATGGCAGAGACACCTGCAAAGATGGTGGGCGCTTGGGTTGTTGAGTGCTGCGGCATTTCTCGCTGGTCTCTGGATCAATCCGCCGTATGCGTTTGCTCCAGAGGACAATCTTACCTATCGCGATATGATCGTGCTGCACCAGCAAGCGATCTCGATCATTGCGCATCAATATCCGCAAGCTACGGTCTTGACCGCATGGCCTGCAAGCGCGGAGCTTACCCGTCCGGAACTCGGTTATATTCGCCGCCCGGTGAAGGTTGTCTCACTCCAGAACTTTTCCATGGCGCAGATGGAAAAGGCTGCCCAGGATCCAGGAGCATACGATACGGCGCTGCTCTTTTCGACGAAGTGGGAGCCATCAGTAAATCAACTCAACATTGGGAAGATCAATCGGGGCGCTGATGCGAAATATTTTGACTTCCACCACGACCTGTCTCCTGTCGAGGCTGCGGCGCTCCTGCATGGAGAGATCGTATGGCAGGGGCGACGTAAGGGAGAGTGGGCAGCGGTTCTGCGTTTTCCGCGTGCTGTAAACGCCTTGTTGACTCCACCGACCTTTGCTCAGTAATCAACGCCATCTACGGATGGAGAAGTACGTCTTTCAACTCCTTGCCATCGATGTTCTCCAACTTAAGATTCAGCAGACGCGCGATCGTTGGCGCGATATCAACATTATCGAAGGCCGGAATCTCTCCTCGTTTGGCAATGCCTGCGCCGGAGGCGATGAAAATTGCCTGCATGAGTGGCTCTGTGTTGGGGTAGCCATGCGCACCCACCTCTTTTGTGTTGGTGACCGCTTCTTCAGATTTGCCATTCGCAAAGGCGAATCCGTTGGCGGCATAGACCAGGAGGTCCGGCCCCTGATCGGTTGTGGAGGGAATGGGCCAGCCCTCCTTTGCGGCTTCCTCTGGAGTGAGAGCTGCCCGGATTCCCGGCTTGCCTGAGAAGGCAGCCTTCAACCGTTGTGTTGATTGCGGTGTGGCGCGCTTCTGGTAGATGAGTGCAAAGCCTCCTTCTGGAATGCAGTAGGCCGGATTGCTGATCGAAGGTCCTTGCAGCCCAGCCTGTCGCAACATGACGTTGCCATCAATGTGCTTGAAGACGCTCTGCTGTCCATGATCGGAGACGATAAGGAAGGCTGTGTTGTCTAGATCGCCAGCCTCTTTTACTCCTTCAATGATGTCCTTGACGCGATCATCGAGAAAGGCGATGGCATCTCTTCCCGCATCGTTTCCGAACCCCGTCTGATGTTCAATTCCATCGAGAGCAAGAAGATGGAAAAGGAGAAGATCGGGATGATGCTTTTTGATGATGTCGATGGCTGCGTCGGTATATATGCGGTCTCTCCACGCTTGCGAAGGCTTTCCGAAGTGCATGAGATCGTCACGACTCACCACACCTTGCGTAACCAGATCTTTTTCGATGGGACCGTCAGGGTTGGGACGTTCAGGGAACTTCCAGGTAATGCCATCGGCGTCATTGATGGCGACCCAATCTACTTCGGCAGTTGTCAGGCCAGCTTTATGGGCTGCATCGTAGACCGTAGGGACAGCGACGAGCCTTGATTTTGGCGCATCCGGATCGATTCGCGGCTGTTTGTCCGACCTCTGATCGACGATCAGACCATTTGCGATGACATGATGTTTACTGGCATTGACGCCGGTCACCATGGAGGTGTGATTGGGCCAGGTGACGGTCGGGTTGATTGGATGCATCGCAACAGCGTATGTGCCCTTCTGCATTAATTTGTGCAGTGTCGGTGTGGGCAGGTGGGGATCGTGCAGGCTCTCGGCTCCAAATGCATCGAGGCTGATAACGACGACTTTTTGTCTGTGATTCGGCGTCTGAGCCGCTGATCGTCCGGTACAGCTATTGGCCAAAATGAAAACGAGGCTGGCCGCGCAGATCTGACGAAACATCTTCTCTCCTTGTTCAATACGCAAAGGTGTTCATTGAGTCTTCGCACGAAAGAGTATCAGCCGATAAAGCGTAAGGCGAACTTCAGAGAACGCTCTATACTCAACCTGTGCTCAGGATTTTGTCATTTCGTTCGGCATTTCGGGTCTGCTGTATCGTTTCTGCTCTTCTTTTCGCTTTCTCTGCTGCGGTGTTATTTGCGCAGAATCCCGAAGATTCAGCACCGATTGGAAAAATCGTTCTCGTGCTTCCGTTTGAGAATCGCTCCGGTCAATCAGATCTTGGCTGGATCGGGGAGTCCTTTCCTGACACTCTCAATCTGAGATTGAGCTCTGCGGGGTTCCTCACGATCTCACGAGATGACCGCCAGTATGCGCTCGATCATCTCGGTTTTCCTGCTGATTTTCGGCCGACCCGAGCGACTACCATTCGGATTGCACAGACCCTTGATGCCAATTACGTGATCATCGGCAGCTACAACGTTGCCAATGGCCGCATCTCCGCTCAGGCCCAGGTGTTGGAGATCAACAATCTGCGGATGTCCCCACCCATCGAAGAATCGAATGAACTTCAACGACTGTTCGATGTTCAGAATGCGCTTGCCTGGAAGATCGCCAAAAAGATCGATCCGCGCTTCAACGTTGCCCAACAGACATTTCTTGCTGCCTCGGGACAGGTGAAGCTGAGCGCGTTTGAAAACTATATCCGAGGAATAAGCGCGGCAACTCCTCAGGAGCGTATTAAGCGTCTGCAACTGGCAGTGCAGGAATCTCCAGGTTATACAGCTGCTTTGCTGGCATTGGGCAAAACGCAATATAGTGAACGCGATTATGATCGTGCAGCGGCTACGCTGGCCCGGATCTCCCAGACGGATCGACGGGCGCTGGAGGCGAATTTTTACCTGGGCCTGGCACGGTTTAACAGTGCTCGTTACGCAGACGCAGAAAAGGCCTTTGCTTTTGTGGCCAGTCGCCTTCCTCTTCCCGAAGTCATCAATAACCAGGCCGTTGCTTCAAGTCGCCAGGGACACAATGCCAGCGCCCTCTTCCAGAGGGTCGTTGCAGCGGATCCTAAAGACGTTGACTATCATTACAATCTTGCTGTGTCGTTGTTCCATTCCGGCGATTTCTCCGGCGCAGGACGAGAGGTTGATACTGTGCTAAAACTTCGGCCCAACGATCCGGAGGCCCCGCAATTAAAAGCTCTCATCGCTGGCGGTCGTCAGCCATCTTCTCCGCAATCGGGGGCAGGGAAGCCCGGGACATCTTCTTCAGCATCTGGTTTTGAACCCCTCGAGCGGATTCGCCGCACCTACTCCGAGGTGTCGTTCCGACAGGCAGCATTTCAGATTGATCAGATGCGAGCGGCTCGCGTAGCCATGCTTCCACCGGCTGAACAAGCGGCGCAGTATGTCCAAATGGGCAGCGACTATCTGGCCCAGGGGCTCATCCCTGAAGCGGAACGCGAGTTTCAGTCCGCGTTGACGGCCAGCCCTTCCAGCGCACAGGCACATGCTGGCTTAGCCCAGGTGCGTGAACAGAGCGGTGATGCCGCTGCCGCTAGAGAAGAAGCACAGGCTTCACTCAAGCTCAGCCCTAATGCTGCGGCATACCTTGTGCTGGCGCGTCTCGAACTCAATAGCAATCAAATGGGTGCTTCGGCTGCAGATGTCGCTCGAGCCCTTAAGCTTGAGCCCAAAAACACCGCCGCTCTTGGAATGAAACAGGCACTCGCCGCACGGGGCCAAACTCTGCCATGATGATTCTTCTATGAAGCGTTGCCGCCAATGCGTTCGGAAGACGATCAGGCGAACCCGCTGGCTTGCTCTCCTCGTCCTATGTCTTACTGCTGCATATGCCCAGACGGCTCCCGTTCTGAAGCTCACGCTTCACGATACGATCCAGCCAGTATCCGCCGGTTACCTGGAGCGCGGACTTGCCGAGGCAGAACGTCGTCATGCCCCGGCGGTCCTCATCTCCTTAGGTACGCCAGGAGGCCTGCTCAGTTCAACGCGTGTCATGGTGCAGGCCATCGAGAGATCGCCAGTGCCGGTCATCGTCTATATCTCTCCTTCGGGCAGCCGGGCAGGTTCCGCGGGATTCTTTCTTCTCGAAGCGGCGGATGTTGCCGCGATGGCTCCAGGAACCAATGCTGGAGCTGCTCATCCTGTCCTTGAAGGTGGGAAACTCGATCCCATTCTCAAAGAGAAGATTGAGAACGATACTTCGGCTTTTTTACGGTCCTATGTCCTGCGCAGGAACCGGAATGTCCAGGCTGCGGAAGATGCGGTCCGGAGCTCGAAGTCTTATAGCGATGAGGAGGCTCTGAAGCTAAACCTGATCGACCTGACGGCTCCGGATGATACTGCTCTGCTACGGATGCTCGATGGGCGCCAGGTTCGTCGTTTCGATGGCACGTTGCAGACGCTGCATCTTGCTGGCGCTCCGATCGTCATTCTGGAACCATCTCTCCGGGAACGCATTCTCAGTCGTCTGGCGAATCCTGATCTTGCGATTCTTGTGCTGGTTCTGGGAGCTTTGCTGATCTACCTGGAGTTCAATGTCCCCGGAACGGTTGTTCCTGGTGCCTTAGGTAGCCTGATGGTGCTGCTGGCGCTCTTCGGGCTGAATCTACTTCCCATTCACCACACGGCAGTTTTTCTACTGATTGCGGCGGTGTGCCTCTTTGTTCTCGAGGCAAAGTTTCCCAGTCATGGAGTGCTCGCTTTGTTGGGAACTTTGTGCCTTATTGTTGGTCTTGCCACCCTGGTAGATGGTCCTATCCCCGAACAGAGGGTGCATCTGTCGACAGCAATCGCCGTTGGTCTTGCATTTGCCATTATCACGTTTGGGCTTGCCTGGATTGCCCTTCGCGCCCGTCGTAGTAAAGTCATGACCGGCCCGGAAGCGATGATTGGGGGAATTGCGCTTGTACGTACCTCTCCTGATGTCGCAGGGAAGTTCCAGGTGGAAGTTCGCGGAGAACTGTGGGAGGCCCGGCTTTTTACCACAAAGACAGAATTTCCAGCCCCTGGATCACCGGTTCGGATTCGGTCGGTTGAGGGGTTGATTCTCCTGGTAGAGCCCGAAGTTCTTTAACCACCGGATCGGCCATTGGGCGGGTCAGGATAGTAGACTGAAAAACAGCACTTTTCCGTTTCAAGGGAGTTTTTCGTTGATGTCGATCGTGTCTCGTCCCCTGCGTGTGGCAAGCCTTGTTTTTTGCCTCTTTGCAACTGTTGCAACCCACACGGCCCGAGCTCAGGCCACCAGCGGAAACCCCGCTCTGGATAAACAGCTTTCCCGACTTGATGTTGCGGTGAATGGCTTTGGTTCTTTTACAAAGAGCGTTTCAGGAACAAATGATCGAGGCGAGAACATCAATCAGAAAGCCGGTTCGACCGTGGGGGTGTTGGTTACGGCTCGATACACAAAATCTCCTTATCTTGGCGCAGAGTTCAATTACACCTACGCTCGCTTTACGCAGCGATTTACACAAAACGGGAATGATATTTATTTCCCAGGCGGTGTGCAGGCAAACGCCAGCGAATATTCGTTCGGTTACGTCGTCCATCCCCCGCACCTTCTTCTATCAGCGAAGCCGTTTGTTTCAGCTGGCCTTGGTACCACTGCGTTCCGTCCAACAACCTATGGTGGTCAGGGACTTTTTTCCCGCGCCCGGATGACTTACTACTACTCTGCTGGTCTCGAGAAAGAGCTGACGCCTCACTTTGGGCTTCGTGCACAGATCCGGCAGACCTTCTATAAAGCTCCTGACTTTGGAGTGAATCTTATAACTCTCCAAAAGCAGACCTGGACCGTTGAGCCGGGATTTGGCTTTGTGATCCATTTCTAGTCACCGGCGGTCTTCGAGATCCCAAGAAAAGTGCCTGTTGCCAAACTCACCGTCGAGATTGAAATCCCGCATGCGCACTCACTCAAAGACCGCAGGCAGCTGGTTCGCGCACTTAAAGACAGGCTTCGTCATGCTTTCAACCTTACGATCGCCGAGCTGGATTCCGGAGAGATATGGAATCGCGCAACGCTCGGAATCGCTGTCATCTCTGGGTCAAGAAGCTACCTGACCGGGCAGCTGCAGGAGATCGATCAGGCAATCCACCGCATTACACAATCTTTGGGAGGGCAAGTTATTGATTCTTATGCCGAATTCCTCTCTGAATAGCTTTTCAGGGGTTCGCCCTTATGTCCTGAAATCCGCGCGGAAAAAGATTAGGCGGAATGTCGTATTTTTGATACCCTAACGAGTTTACTGAGGCAGGAATATGCCAGAACAACGAGCCCGAGCTCATCACCGTAGTCGCGTTGCCAACACCTTTTCGGAGGAGATTGGCGCCATGCTTGAAGGAGAGCTTTCCGATCCGCGGATTGCCCCGAGCTATGTGACCGATGTTGTCCTTGCTCCAGGCGGAAAGTCTGCGCGGATTTATATCGCGGTCCATGGAAATGAGCAGGAGGAGGAATCCACGCTCGTTGGCCTGATGACAGCTCGGTCCTATATACGATCGCAGCTTCGGGAACGCATGGGAGTCCGGCATGTTCCGGATCTCACCTTTGCGATTGACCGGTCGGAGAAGATGACAGGCCGCATGGAGGAACTGTTGGGCCGGATTCGCAAGCGGGAAAGAAAGCAGGCCTCTGGAGAAGTAGAGTCTGGGCAGGCATCGGCTCAATGAAGATGGAAGCCTCCATTTCTGCTTTACTGAATGAGTTTCGTTCGCATCCTCGTTTTATCGTGACCTCTCATGCGCGGCCTGATGGCGATGCCATCGGATCAACGCTGGCGATGGCAGAAATACTCCATCAGCTCGGTCGTGAGCCCATCCTCGTTTTTGCGGATGACGTTCCGCATACCTATCGAACCATTCCTGATATAGAGCGGATTCATGTAACTAAGGACGCACGCACCGTCGAACCCGATCTCAACGTTCCTGCAATCGTGCTGGAGTGCGATGGGATTCCCAGGACTGGGTTGGCTGGCCTGGATGGAAGAAGGCTGATCAATATTGACCATCATGCCAGCGGACGCCTGTTCGGGGCGATGAACTGGATTGATGAACATGCATGTGCCGTTGCCGCCATGGTTTATAGGCTCGCGTTGGAGGCCGGGATCAAAATCACGCCGTCAATGGCGACCTGTCTCTATGCGGCGATTCTTTCCGATACAGGCTCTTTTACTTATCCCAGCACGAATACCGAAACCTTGTCTCTGGCGCACAACCTTGCCGCGCACGGTGCAAATCCCAGTCAAATTGCCCAAGATCTTTACTTTTCTAATCCAGAAAGCAAAATTCGCTTGCTAGGAGCTGCTCTGTCGAATCTTCAGACCGATGGCCCCTTGGCATGGAGCTGGGTCACAACCAGCGATATGGACCGCGCTGGAGCTCAGGCAGAGGATTGTGAAGGAGTAGTGAACTACCTGATCAGCATCGCGGGGGTGGAGTCGGCCGTATTCCTTCGCGAGTTGCCATTGGTGGACCGATACCGTCTGAGCATTCGCAGCAAGGGAAAGGTCGACGTTGCCCAGATTGCCGAGAGCTTTGGAGGGGGAGGGCATCGAAGCGCCAGCGGATGTACTCTGGATGGGCCTCTGACGGTAGCTACCGAACGGATCTTGAATCAACTTAGAATGGGGCTTTGTTAGCCTTGTCTCGTTTCACTTCTGCAATGACTGATCTTCAACAGCCCGCCGGGGAGAGCGCAGGGACGGAGCGTACGCGCCAACGTTGGTACTCGCGTCTCTGGAATCATCCTGAAGCGATCGCTCCGCGTGAGCTGATTCTGCTGATTCTGGTCAGTGGCTTTTTTATGCTCTATGGCCTGGTCCCAGCCCTTGGTGGAGACCAGCTTGGCCTGGTCGGCGCTGATGAGCCGCGTTACGCTCAGGTCGCGCGGGAGATGCTGGAGGCCCACTCGGAGGCCTGTCACGCAGTTCATGCCAAGATCTTTCCTCGCAGCCTGCGGCCAGCTGACCTTGAAGCCTCTTACCATTGCCTCGCAGGCGGAACGATTACCCCTATTCTTTACGGTCAGCCCTGGCTCGAAAAACCAGCGCTCTATTATTGGCGGGCCATGGGATTCTTCAAGGAATTCGGAGTCTCGGACTGGGCAGCCCGATTGCCTTCCGCGACTGGAGCCTTTGCGCTGATCCTGCTGATCTTTCTGCATATGCGTCGGTTCCGCCCCGGTGGGCACCTCGATGCAGCGCTCATCACGACCTCCTGCGTCGCCATTGTCAGCTTTGCCAGGGGCGCCTCGACCGATATGCAGCTGGCTGCGCCCTTCTGCATCGGAATGTTGGGTTGGTACGCCTGGTATGAGACCGGGAAAAAGTTTTGGCTCTTCGACCTGTACTTCTTCGGGGCCGCTGCCACGCTGGCCAAGGGCCCTGTGGCGCCGTTTCTCGCCCTGGCCATCATCGTGCTCTTTGCCGGGCTTCGTCGCGAATGGTCTTTGCTGCGCCGCACCATCTGGATTCCCGGCCTGGCTCTCTATTTTGCGATGGTGCTTCCCTGGTTTATTGCGGTGCAGCACCATAACCCGACCTTCTTCCGCGTTTTTATTACAGAGCACAACCTGGAGCGGTTTACGACCAACCGCTACCAGCACCATCAGCCCTTCTGGTACTACATTGCTGTTTTGATTATTGGGCTGATGCCCTGGACCGTGATCGCGTTTCGTGCGCTGATGGATTCCATTGAGGTTTCGATCGCAGAGTGGAAAGTACGGCACAATCCGAAGCGCTACCTGGGACACACGCGTGCTGGAGACGCCTTTCCCGAATTTCTGGTTCTGTGGGCGCTGTTCCCCATCGTCTTCTTCTCCTTTTCGGGGTCGAAGCTGCCGGGCTATATTTTGCCTTCCATTCCTCCGCTCACCATCCTGACGGCGGATTACTTGAACAGGATCCGCCCAAATGGCCTTCCGCGCTGGCTTCTCTGGGCCCATGCGGCAACCTGTGCGGTACTGGTCTTTGTCCTGGTCCTTGCGCCGCAGCATATGAAGTATGAGACGCTGGTCCCCTCGTCGAGCTGGCTGTTCGCAGCAGGAGCAGCAGCTCTCGGGTTTGCTCTGCTCGTCTTCTTCTTGATCCGGCGAGGGGGAGTCTCCCAGGTATCGAACGCCACTCTGCTGCCTGCTGTCGCAACCCTGGTCTTCCTGCTTGGGTTCCATGGGAAAGATCTGGACATCAATTACTCTGCGCGCCCTCTGGCCCGCGAGATGGCGCAACGAGCGCCAGATGTAAAGCTCGTTGCTGTGGAATCGGTGCGACGCGATATCGATTACGGAATCGCGTTTTATCGCAATGAGCCAACGATCCACTACTCTCAGGGAGGTGTTCCGAAAGAGGAGCATCTGCTGGTCATACGGACCAGCGATACCGCGGCACTGGAACACTATCTTGCGGGTCGTGTTTACACGCCGCTCTTCCTTTACGATTCGCAGGGGCTTGAGGTCTATAGGGTTGCAGCGCAGCCCTGACAGAGATGAGTCTCCCGGAAGAATCTTGCACCTGAAAAGCAGTAAATTAGGTAAGCTCTACGGAGACTTTCCCTGTCAGGATGGGTAGTTATGAGGAGATGCCTGTCGCAACCCAACTCGAGTTGCTGGACCTGAGAGAATTTTCGGCGCGCCAGCTCCGTCCACTGTTGGAGGCAGAGGCTCAGGTGTGGCAGGAGAGGCTGCGCTGGGACTACCGGAGCTCAACCGAGCTCCTGTTGCAATATCTTGACTCGCGCATTCTTCCTGGCTTTGTCGCTCTCGATCGGGGAAAGATCAGCGGATATACCTTCTGCGTGTATGAGGGGCATAAGGCGGTTGTAGGAGATGCCTTCGCGACGCTTTCCGGAGACCTTACGATAGTAGAGGCTCTTTTACGCCGCCTGCTGGAGTTACTTCTCCAGTCCCCAAATATCGGCAGAATTGAGTCTCAGTTGCTTCTGTATGAAGCAGGTCAGATCGAAGGCTGTTTTCGGGAAGCGGGGTTTTCAAGGTATCCCCGGCTCTTTATGGAGTTGGACCTAACCGGGCTCATCGATCCCACACCACAGCCAGAACGGATAGCGGAGTTGGAGCTGCTTCCATGGTCCTCGATCTACTATCAAGCGGCTGCAGAATTGATTCATGCCGCATACCTCGGACACATCGATGCAAAGATCAACGATCAGTACTGTTCTTTGCACGGGTCCTTACGTTTTCTGCATAATATCGTCCGGTTTCCGGGATGCGGCGTCTTTGAGGAACAACAGTCCTGGTTCCTACGGGAACATGAGAATGGAAGATTAGCAGGGATGTTGCTTTGCTCGCGAGTGGCGCCGGATGTCGCTCATATCACACAGCTTTGCATTCATCCAGCATGGAGAGGACGCGGCCTGGGGCGCGTCTTGCTGAATCATGCCGTGCAATCTCTACGGAAATCGGGGACAGCCGCCATCACACTGACGGTCACCGAAGCCAACCAGCAAGCAGTAAAACTCTACGAAAAGACTGGTTTTTATATCCGTCATCGATTTAATGCCATGGTTCTGGCACGAGCTTCGACATGGCTGTAAGTTGCAGATTTAGAGTGGATTAATGCGAGCGAATAAAGTAAATTCCTACGGCTGCCACGGTTAAAAAGATCAGTAAAACGAATCCGATCAACACGCCAAGAAACTGGGCTGCGCGATTAGCTTCCTTCTCTGAGGGATGCGTGATTCCAAAGGTGTTAAAAAAAAGATTCGCGAGATAAAGAAGAGGTTTCATCACTATTCAGCTTATTTGAAATGCCACATTTTTTTGAAGCTGAATCCCGGTTAGAGGAGAAATCATCTAACAGAATGATACTGAAAGTCGGATGGCGAATGAGGCTTGCCGCTGAACTTCAGGAAGCATACACTTAATCAGGACCTAATCAGTCCTGAAGGAGACAAGGAGATTCAATGTCCACTGCCACTGTCACCCCTACCGCTGAGGTTGTTACTGGTGCTCCCGCTTCTACGCAGCCTGTAAACCTGACCCCGAACGCAATCGCGAAGGTTAAGGAGATTATGGGAAGCCAGAACCCGGTTCCGGCTGGTCTGCGAATTGGTGTGGTGGGTGGCGGCTGTTCGGGGTTCCAGTACTCGATGTCGTTTGAGAATCAGGCTGGCATGATGGACAAGGTCTACAAATTTGATGACCTGAAGGTTTTTGTGGACGCCACCTCAGCGATGTACCTGGTCAATTGCACTGTGGACTATGTGGAGACCCTTGAGGCTGCTGGTTTCAAGTTCGAGAACGCCGCTGTGAAATCAACCTGCGGTTGCGGTTCCAGCTTTAGCGTGTAACGAAAAGTTTGAAGTTTCTCTCGAAAGCCCGGCTTAGAGCCGGGCTTTTTGCTGGTCGAAGCGAGTGAACATCCGTAGAAAACGTCTAACATTGAATCGGTATGAACGAATTTGTAGTCAGACTGGCGGATGAACGGGGCCGGGTACTGGAGCAGACCCATATGGCAGCTTCGGCGGAGGAGTTGCGCGCCCGCTTTACCCAGGCTGGCTACTATGTCTATTCGGTCAAGACGCGAGGAGCGCTTGTCGGTAGCAGCCGCAAGAAGGTCAAGCTCGAGAACTTTCTGATCTTCAACCAGCAGTTTCTTACATTAATTCGTGCTGGACTGCCGATCCTTGGCTCGCTGGAGCTTCTGGGGCGGCGTCAAAAGCTGCCGCACTTCCGGGCGCAGCTTGAGGATGTCGCGGCCCGGGTCAAGACGGGAGAATCGATCTCGCAGGCATTTGAAGCGCAGGGCGGATTTCCTCTGGTCTATACGACAACGCTGCTGGCCGGGGAACGTTCTGGAAACCTTGAAGAGGTCTTGCAACGTTACCTCGATTTCCAACGCGTCTCGCTGACCTTTCGCAAGAAGCTCAAGGCTAGTCTGATTTATCCGGCACTGCTCGTCGCGATGGTGATTGGCTTATTCATCTTTCTGATTACCTTTGTGGTCCCGCGGTTTGCGCAACTCTACGAACAACTGGATACTCAGCTGCCTGCGCTGACCGTCTTTCTGATGAATCTTGGTCAGAACGCGCAACATTATGGCATCTACTTCGCGTCGGTGTTCGCGGTCTTGATCTATCTGCTTTATCGCTGGACCAAAACGGACTCCGGCGCGATGCTGATCGACCGCATCCGTATTGGCACCCCTGTCTTTGGTGATGTATGGCTCAAGTACCAGGTCGGTCTATTTTCGAGAACATTATCGACTCTGCTGACGGGTGGGCTCCCCCTAGTTCCCTCGCTTGAGACGGCGGCGCGTTCCATCGATTCGCGTCAGGTTGCGAGCGCAATCCTCAAATCCGTCGAAACCGTTCGGGAAGGAAAGGGGCTGGCTCGTAGCCTTGAACAAACGAAATCATTTCCGGAGCTTGCGGTGGAGATGATCGAAGTTGGTGAATCTACCGGAGCGCTTCCGCAGATGCTGAACTCCGTCGCAGAGTTCTTTGAGGAAGACGTGCAGACCAACCTGACTGCAGCGATGAGCCTGATTGAGCCTCTCATCCTGGTGGTGATGGGCGTTGTCGTTGTTACTATTCTTATCGCGCTTTATCTTCCGATCTTCAGCCTCGGCGCAAGCGGGATGAGCGGTCACTAGCAGCTAGGCCCCGAACACATAATTTGTCTTAACTTCTGTGAGGGCGTTTCTTATGAACTCTGTTGCAAAAGTCTGTCTGACGGGCTGCCTCTCGTTGTCTCTTCTGTTCGGCACAGGCTGCACCAGAACGTACTACAAGGCGATGGCGACGTTTGGCAAAGAAAAGCGCGACATCTTGGTTTCTCGTGTAAAGGACTCTAAAAAGGATCAGCAGCAGGTCAAAGAACAGATCAAGACCACGATGGAGTCGTTCCAGGTTCTTACGGGTTTCCAGGGAGGACAGCTGGAAAAGAACTATAAAAAATTAAACGGAGAATACGAGAAAGCTGCCGATTCAGCGAAGAAGCTGCACGACCGGATTGACTCGATCGATCAGGTTTCCAACGATCTTTTCAGAGAGTGGCAAAAAGAGATTGACGGTATGGAAAACCGCAAGCTGAAGCAGCAGTCAGCGCAGATGCTACGTCAGTCGCGGTTACAGGAGGCGAACTACATCAAGTCGATGCGCCAGACCGAGGCGCGTATGACACCCGTGCTTACCGCTTTCCATGATCAGGTGGTCTTTCTAAAGCACAACCTGAATGCGCGTGCGATCGGATCACTGAAGGGGACATCCGCCAAGATCTCCACTGATGTGGAAGTTCTTCTGACCAGCCTCGATGGTTCCATGGCGCAGGCGGATGCCCTGATTCAGTCGTTGAACTCCTCTGGCTCCTAAAATGCTTTCAGGACGCGCTTTGCGCTCATCGAGAGCATGAGGCGCGAGAAGCCACTGAAGAGCATACTGATGCCGACCAGGGTGCCAATGGCCCAGACAGAGCTTGAGGGCCAGTGACGCCAGATCATCCAGGCGAGCAGAAGGGTAATGAGTCCATCCACGAGTAGCCATCCAGCCCCATGACGGGGACGTACCTGGAAATAGCCGATCACCTCGAAGATCCCTTCAAAGAAGAGATAAAAGGCTAGCAGTAGAGTCAGGGAAGCCAGGCCGGCAACTGGATGCAGGATGAGGTAGATCCCGGCGAAGAGGTAGGCCAGACCAACCAAGAACTCCCAGACCTTGCCGCCGGTGGTATGGCTTTTCCAGGCGAAGACAAGGTGCGCTACGCCACTGATAATCAGGGCCCACCCAACGAAGATCGTCAGGCCGATTCCCCCAATGAATGGGAGCAGGAGTGTGAAGAAACCTGCCAGAATGAGCAGGATACTGAGAAAGATTGACCAATTGACCGTGCGGTGCGCGAAATCGGTAAGAGGAGTCGCGGCGTCGCTCATCGTGAAGCCCTCCAGAGATATAAATTTTCAGGACCCGAATTTCCCAAAACTGCAGGTGTCAAATAGTACGATGAAATCTGTCTGGATCTGTCTAAAAGCAGGCCCTTGACGCAAAGATGGGATCTTGATTCGATAATTTGTTGCGATCGTTAGGTTTGAGGTTGTCTCCAGGCTGCCTGGATTTTGCAAAAGGTAACGGTTGGGTAGCATAGGAGTCTTACGGGTATGGGAAATCTTCCGCTGGCAATCCCGGTGAGTAGTCCGGGAATGGACGAGTTTGAGCGAGCACAATTGCTGGCGCGGCGATACCATTCCGAGTTCGTCGATCTGAAAAACTTCAAAATCCAGCACGATCTCTTCAAGCGCGTCCCCGTGGACATGATGTTTCGCTACAACTTTGTTCCCCTGGAGCAGATAGGAACGCGCTTGGCCATTGCTGTCTCCGATCCATCGAAGCTGATGGTACTCGACGAGATTTCGGGCTTGCTGGGAATGCGCCTGATTACGCGAGTGGCCACGCTCTCGCAGATCAACGAGCTTCTGAAGAAGACCGAACAGTCGCAGCGCGTGTTGGATGAGGCCAGTGAGGGACTCGCCTTCGATGTCCTGTCGAGCGAGGAGAACCCCGATGAAAATATCTCCATCGAGCGGCTGACAAGCGAAGATGATATTTCACCGATCATCCGCCTGGTGGACACGACGATCTTTACCGCTCTTGAACGCCGCGCATCAGATATTCACCTCGAAACCTACGATGATTCGCTGCTGGTCAAATATCGTATTGACGGGGTGTTGCAACAGGCGATGGCTCCCATTGCACGCGAGCACCACCAGACGATCCTTTCCCGAATCAAGGTTATGAGCGAGCTTGACATCGCCGAGCGCCGCGTCCCGCAGGACGGCCGCTTTCGTGTGCGCTACAAGGGAAGACTGATCGACTTTCGCGTATCCATCATGCCGACGGTGCATGGTGAAAATGCCGTACTTCGTGTGCTCGATAAGGAGTCGATGAGCGAGAAGTTCAAAAAGCTCTCGCTCGATGTTGTGGGTTTTGCTGAGCGCGATCTCGAGCGCTTCCGCCGCTATATCAAAGAGCCATATGGCATGGTGCTGGTGACCGGGCCGACTGGCTCCGGTAAGACCACTACCCTCTACGCTGCTCTGAATGAGATTAAGAGCGAGGAAGACAAGATCATCACGATTGAAGATCCGGTGGAGTACCAGATTCGCGGGATTACGCAGATCCCTGTGAACGAGAAGAAGGGCTTGACCTTCGCTCGTGGGCTGCGTTCGATCCTTCGTCACGATCCGGACAAGATCCTCGTGGGTGAGATCCGTGATGCTGAAACAGCGCAGATTGCGATCAACTCAGCGTTGACCGGACATCTCGTCTTCACCACTGTTCACGCGAATAATGTCGTCGACGTCCTTGGACGCTTTCTGAACATGGGAGTCGAACCCTACAACTTTGTCTCTGCTTTGAATTGCATTTTGGCGCAGCGGCTCGTTCGGCAGATCTGCGATTTCTGCGTTCGAGATGTGCAATACGATGATGCCACGCTGATTGCCAGCGGTCTGGATGTCTACGAATGGCGAGATTTCTCCTTCCGTGAGGGTGCAGGGTGTATCGAATGCGGTGGAACAGGCTATCGCGGCCGCTCGGCCATTCACGAGCTGCTGGAACTCGACGATGAGATTCGTGAGATGCTTCTGGCGAAGAAGCCAGGAAGCGAGATTCGCAAGAAGGCCCGCGAGAAGGGGATGTCGTTTCTGCGTGACTCGGCTCTGGAGCGGGTTCGCGCGGGAATTACGACGCTCAAGGAGATCAACAAGGTCACCTTCATTGAGTCGGGACGTTAGTCTCAGACGGAACAGGATAAGCTGAGACGGGATGGAGATTTTTCCTAAAACACTGGGCTCACGGCCCCGGCTGGCAGTGGAACTGAGGCCTGAAGGTGTCGTTGCCGCAAGAGCCGAAGATGCCAGAGCAGTGCTCAGCGCGGTTGCGCATGTTTCGTTGCCGAATGGCGCTCTTGCGATTGGCCTGAAGGCAGGAAACTTTATTGATCGTTCCAGTGTGGTCACCGGATTCCGCGAAGTTCTCGATGCCGTGGCTGGTCGGGCCAGCGATAGAAATCGTAATGTGACGATTGTTGTTCCTGATGCGGCGGTTCGAGTTCTGCTGCTGGAATTCGACACCCTGCCCACAAAACCCGTTGAGGCGCTGGCGGTGGTCCGATTCCGTCTAAAGAAGTTGCTTCCGTTTGACAGCGATCATGCGGCTGTCAGTTATCAGGTGATGTCGACCGAGAAGAACTCCATGCGGGTGCTTGTCGTGGCGATGTCTCATGAGGTTCTTGAGGAGTACGAAAGCATCGTAGATGAGGCCGGATACAAGGTAGGAGCTGTCCTGCCCAGTACGCTGGCTGCACTGGCTGGACTCGATGAGGAGCAGCCGGCGGTTCTGGTCGTCAATGCAGGGCAGGGAGGAATCACGACTGCGATTGTGCGTGCCGGAGTACTTCTGTTACATCGTTCGCTTGAGCTGGAGAATGAAGTTGCCGCTAGTGGCGAGGCAGGCGGGCAGGAGCTGCGAAGCGGTGTTGGATATGAATCCACCATGCAGGCCAGAGTGCTGGCTTCTGTGGAGGCTGCAATGACCGGCCGCGAGATCGCGCAGACAGTGAGCGTAGCCACGGCCTACTTTGAAGACAATCTTGGCCATGCCCCGGAAGTGATCTTCTCCGCAGGGCCACTCGGAGCCGAAGGGCTGAAGGCCATTCTGGAGGAGAATGGCTTTGAGAGACCCGAAGTTAGAGAGCTTGTGAAGGCGGAGTCGATTGCTGTGTCCGCCGCAACAGCACGTGTCCAGCTTAGCTGGCTGGCTGGTGTAAGGGGAGCGTTGAAAGACTGATGCGTATCTCCGTTAATCTGGCAACCCGTCCATTCGTTGAACTGCGTCCGCTTTATGCGAAGCTACGCATCGCCATCGTAGCGCTTGTGTTGTTGGCGTTGGTGTTGGGGATCGCGCTGCACTCGTTGAGCGCGAAGGCCCGCGCCAACGAAGCGCAGATGAATGCGCTTCAATCCAGAACGCTACAGTATCAGCAGGAGCGGCAGCGCAACGAGGCTCGGATGCGGCAGCCGCAGAACATGGCTGTGCTCGAGCGCAGCCAGTTTCTCAATGCATTATTCGCCCAAAAAAGCTTTAGTTGGACGGCCGTAATGATGGACCTGGAGCGTGTGCTTCCTGCCGGAGTCCAGGTCACCAGTATCGAGCCGACAACGAATAAATCAGGCGAGGTTAATATTCGACTACGCGTGAGCGGAGAGCGTGATCGCGCGGTTGAGCTGGTCCGAAATCTCGAAAAATCGCAGCGTTTTATAACTCCACGCCTTGCCGGAGAGGCCGCGCAAATGCAGGAGGGCCGTGGCTCTGGCGCTCCATCTCTGACCCCCGGGTCCGTGGAGTTTGAAATCTTTAGTGGCTACAATCCACTTCCAGAGCCTGCAGAGAAGAAGGCGCAGAAGGCTTCCATAGAGGAAGCTCCAAAAGAACAGCAGTCGGAGCTGCCCACTCCATCCAAGGTTTCGAGACGGGCCAGGGGAGCTAAGTCTGCTCCTCCTGCACAACGTCCATTGATGGGGGTGCCGCGATGAGCTCTGCCGTCATGGAACGTACTCAGGGGTTCGTGGAGCGAGCGCGTACGCTGATGACGCGGCTGAATCTGTACTACGCTGCGGTTGCGCTGCTCGTGCTGGTGAACCTTTACCTCCTGGCCCAGATGGCCTTCACCTGGAGAACGGCTCATAGCCAGGACGACGCCGCACTGGAGCGCCAGACTGTCGCGATGAAAGCCGCCGAGATTGCCAAGAAGCCGTTAGAAGGCTTGGATGACAAAGTTACTGCTGCGACGGCGGATGCTGATCAGTTCTATGCCAAGCGTTTGCCAGTTGCATACTCCGAGGTTTTAGCCGAGCTCGGCGTGTTGACGAAGAAGCAGGGAGTCAAGCTGACGCGGGTGCAGTATGCTGACTCGCCAGTCCTTGAAGGTACGAGCGGTGCGCTGACCGAGGTCCGCATGGACGCGAGCCTTAATGGCGACTACCGTCCGCTGGTTCTATTTATCAACTCGCTGGAGCGAGACAAGATGTTCTTCCTGATCACGGGGGTAACACTGACTGGCCAGCAGAGTGGCATGGTTGGTCTACGTCTGCGCCTCACGACGTATCTGCGGCCCGCGAAAGGTGCGGCTGTACCGCAGAAGGCGGGCGATTCCGTGGGTACTGATGCTGAGAGGAGTATGGCGCGATGAAGCTGACCCCAGATACTCAGAAGAAAGCCGTAGCTGTTGGCGTATTTGTGTTGGTCGCGGTGGGGATTCTCTATTACCAGCTTTCAGACAATGGTTCTGCCTCTCGTCCGGCACAGCCGGTGATCACGACTACGCCTGCAACGAACAGAGGTTTAACCAGCGGCACTGCAAAGAGTCTGGGAACCACCGCTGCACAGCTCGATCCGACGCTGAAGATGGGACCGATGCTGGTGACCGAGCAACTGGTCTACTCCGGTACAGGACGAAACATCTTCTCTCTGGCTTCAGCACCGATTGAGATTCCCAAGCCGGTCGCTTCAGCGCGGCCCAAGCCGACGGGGCCAGTTTTTACTCCTCCCTCTGGACCCCCGCCCCCACCTCCGATTGATCTGAAGTTCTTCGGGACGGAGATGAACTCCCAGGGTAAACGGCGCGCGTTTCTGCTGCATGGAGACGATGTCTTTCTGGCTGCTGATGGAGACATCGTACAGAGGCGTTATCGCATCCTGTCGGTGTCTGCGAACTCCGTGCAGGTTGAAGACATGACGAACAACAACCGGCAGACGCTTCCGCTGATTGCGCATTGAGGTGGAGGATGCAACAAACCAGAGAGAATCACACGACACGCGAGGGCGAGCAGGGCTTTATGCTCGTTGGCGTAATCGTACTGGTCTTTCTAGTAATGCTTGCGCTGAGTATCGCTGCTCCGAAGGTCGCGCGTGAGCTTCGGCGCGAGCGCGAGGTAGAGGCGATTCATCGCGGCAATGAGTATGTCGGCGCCATCCGGCGTTACTACCTCAAGTTCGGGCGATACCCCGGAACGATGGACCAGCTTGAGAAGACGAGCAATATTCGTTTCCTGCGCCGAAAATATGAAGACCCGATGACGGGCAAGGCGGACTGGCGCCTGATCCACATTGGCGAGGCGAAGACGACCGTCAAGGGCTTCTTTGGCCAGCCGCTGACAGGATTGCCCGGGAGCGGTGGAGGATTAGGAAGTGCCGCTTCGATGGCCTCCTCGCAGCCTGGATCGACGGTCAATGGCAGTTCTCCCACGGGATCGTCCTTGGGAGGAACGTCGAGTCTTGGGAGCTCCTCGCCTGGCTTTAGCCTGGGGGGGGCTGGTCTTAGCCCGGGTTCTGGCACCGGTCCTGGTTCGGGAGCGACGGTTAACTCCGGTTCGTCCAGCTCTTCGGGTGGGATCAGCAGCCAATCGGCGACAAGCTTTACTGGTGGTGGTGCGCCTATCGTCGGCGTTGGAAGCTCGAGGTCGGGGGACTCAATTTCGGTCCTGAATGAACAGACGACTTACCAGACGTGGGAGTTTATCTACGATCCTCGGATTGAGCAGCTGAAGGCCAAGGCAGCTTTGTTGGGTGGTGGTTCCAGCTCAGGGTTTGGTTCGGGGTCTTCCGGTTCCAGTTCAGGGTTTGGTTCTGGTTCTAGTCTCCCGGGACTGAATTCATCACCGGGTTCCTCTATGGGAAGTTCCAATCCCTCCAGCTCTCACTAGCCTCCCCCTGCCATATATCGTGTAAAGTATTCATTTTATATGTGCTTAGCTTTGGACTTGGCGTGTAACCTATTACAGAAACAATATGCAACGAAATGAGCCCTGACCACACTGTGGCGTCAGGGCTCCATTTCATTTTTCTTACTTTCTATACAGTATAGCGATTGGCCTATAGATGTTTTGCAAAGTACATTCTCTTTGCTTTGTGTGAGTTAGATCGATTTGGCACTTGACAGAATCGAATTCAGGATTTTTTAGCGGCTTCCCAGAGGGCGATTGAGGCTCCGGTGGGATCCACCAGGATGGAGAACCAGCCCATGCCGGGCACTTCCTGCTGGCGCATGATGACCTGTGCTCCGAGAGAAGCAGCTTTATCGGTGGAGGCCTTCAGGTTCTCGACGCCAATGTAGGGGAGCCATGCGGTTGGAGCTCCGGGCATGCTGAAGATGCCACCACCGGGGCCTTCCGATGGTTTGAAGATTGAGTAGGTTCCGGCAGGCGGCCCCATCGGGAAGTCCTCAAAGGTCCAGCCGCAGAGCTGGCCATAAAAGTCTTTGGCTTTGGCAAGATCGGGGGTATTGAGCTCAAGATGAACGAAGGGTTGAGCCATAGAAGATTCTCCTTTATCGCAAAACAAGTGCGAAATTCCTCTCATGCTACTCCGACGGCAAGAGACGTGTCTGAGCCCTCGCCATGAATTTCTGAAGATTTGTGACGAGGAGAAAAGCTGTTGCAATGAGACAGCCGATGGCCTCACCGGTCCATAACATCGAGCTATCCGGGGTATATCGACAATCGTCATCTCTATGCGAAATCGGCACCCGAAACTACAGGGATTCTTCCTCTTCGACTCCTCCTCGATTGTGCTCGGAGTCGTTCAGAATCAGAATGCCGGGTACGTGGACGTTTGCCTGGATCGACGCAAGATGGAGAGACAGGATTCGTGTTTCGCACGAATGTCTCACTCCTCGGCATCTCCAAGGCTTACCTGCCGCACTGATTTCGAGAAACTCCGTTTCTGACCATAACGGCGTTTATCGGTACAAAACGTTCGAATCCGCGATGCACTTGAGTAGGGAAACTGCACTAGCCTAGATGCTGCCTTGATCCGAGAGAGAACCCGCTGGCTTCAGTTGCTGAACAACAGCGACAAGAGCACTCCAGCCTCCGAGCAAAATAACCCAGAAGACCACCGCGGGCCAGCCATGACGATTTCGAGCGTACAGATTCCAGTATGAGTTCTGATCTTGGTGAACGCTGTTCTGTTGACTTGTGAAGTCACCCGTAGTGTTTGTGTCCGAGGTCTGGATAGACTGATCCCGTGTATCAAACACGAAGTTTTTAACGTGATCAGTGCCTTGTGGCTGGAACTGTGACTTGCTGTCCAAATAAGTGCCGATGAACCGCCCATCGCGAAACTCTAGGTCAATGATTCCACGAACATAGCCACGCCCGATCCATGGAATATCCGTGGTCACACCCGGCGCATGAACATAGCCAGAGTAAGTGTTCAGACTCCCTACCACATAGCCGTTCGGTAGAGTGACGTAGGGGTCAGGGCTGTAGCCAACGCTTTGATGAGCGAGGTGATTCGAGATGAACGTGTGTAGGATCAGTGTCGCGACCAGCCATCCTAGAGCTAGAAATGGCGCGGCGGCATTAAATGTGCGATAGCGTTTGGCAGCATAGGTTGGATCCGGGAAAGAGCGCTTTGCAAACCAAAATAGACTGATCGAAAGAACGATGCTAACGATCGTGAGAATGAATCCCCACATTAGGAATGTCATTACAACTGCGAATCCTGCCATCACGGCATTCTACTTCTTGGCACCAAACTGGCTTGGCTAGGCACTCGTTCTCAACATCAGTAACGACAAGTCGGCTTGTGAAGACCAATCATGCGTTGGCGATTTGTCGTCAAATGAGCGCGAAACTTCCTATAAGAGCGGGACATAGGACAAATCGCCGCTATTGTTATACAAGCCGCTCCTGTTATACAAGAGGCAGTGAAGGGGTTCCGAGAGAGTGATCGCACAAAGAGGAACATCATGGCCGAACTGCGAACACAGGACTTCCGGGCATTAAATGCAAGCACTCTAATCCTGCATGACCGCGGATTACACGAAACCTTTACCACGAAATTGCAGGCGGCTCTCGCCCCGCTTATTGCTTCAGACGTTACGGCATTAGAATGCTTCGATTCTCGATTATCCTGGACCGGCCGTATGTTCGCTGATCCCGAACAGCAGGTTGCGCGCCTCTTCCACATTTTTCTACAAGAAAAACTGAGCCATCCGCTATTTCCGCTATTTGCCAGCGGCAAGCTGAGAGACCCCGTACGCATTTCTGATATTCAAAGCCTGTCAAAATTGCGTGGATCGCAAATCTATTCTGAATTTCTGAAACCACTAGGTATTGAGCGTCAGATCGCTGTTACCCTCAGGCTGGATGATGGGCTATCGGGAGTACTTGTCTTGGGACGCTGGAGTAAAGATTTTAGCGGGTCCGAGCGAGAACGTCTTAAAGCATTTGTTCCTCATATCGAAATGGAAAGACGAGCGATGCCCCGTTCGGGGCAGTTGACCCCAAAGATCAATTTAGGCGTTACAGAGCGGGAGGCAGAGGTTTTGAGGTGGCTGGCCCACGGAAAAAGCGACGAGCAAATTTCAATCATTTGTAAGATGAGTAAGCGAACAGTACAAAAACACTGCGAAAACCTATACCGGAAACTCGGCGTGGAATGCCGAACTGCAGCTGTTGTTAGAGCGCTTACGGCTGAAATGAAAACCGACTGAGTCGGCTACGTATATTTACGTATTTCTCCACGCCAAGATCATTTGTAGCCTGAGCATGCTTGATCAGCGTGCAGCCTGTCTATTCACCACGCTAACGAACGCGGTCCTGCGATTTTAGCTTTCGAGGTGAATTATGCCGATTCCCGCAAAGCATGAGCAGCAGTTGAAAGAACTGCAACAAAAAACCAGCGAGTTACTCACCGTTCTAGAAGGTCCTAATGCAAAAGCGGCTCTGGAAGAACTTTTAATTTCTGCTGAGCAGCAGCATGTCACTGAAGAGAACGCTCATTCTGTCTTTCAGAAGCATGGAGTCAAATTACCAGTAGGAGCAAAGTTAACCGTTTCCGGCGGTCAAGCTGCTACAAGGCAAGGCGGTGGCATCGCGCCTGCTCGGGGCCGCCCCCCGATATGTGTCATGCTATGTGTCGCCATAAGCGCTGGAATGATCTGCGTGCATTACCGC
Organism: Edaphobacter sp. 4G125; assembly: GCF_014274685.1. Taxonomy (NCBI): domain Bacteria; kingdom Pseudomonadati; phylum Acidobacteriota; class Terriglobia; order Terriglobales; family Acidobacteriaceae; genus Edaphobacter; species Edaphobacter albus. The sequence continues at coordinate 3,511,871 of NZ_CP060393.1, read as the reverse complement.
GAAGACGAAGGCTTTGGCCTAGGGGGCTGTTAATTCTCGTTCATCGAACGCTGACCTTCTAGATTGGCGATTTGCACGAATCTACACTTGCATCACCAATCCCTCAGGCAGTCTGGTCGTCACGTTTAACGGCCCAATCTTCCTTTACGCACCAGGAGCTCGCGGCCGTGTGCCGCGCCTGGTCGCGGAGAAGCCAGACGCTCTAGATTGTGAGTACTTCCACCATCGCAAATAAGCAAAGGGGTACGGCTAAACCAGCATAGGGTAGCGTTGTCGGTCCTGTGAGTCGGCTTGTGGGAAGTCATGGCTTTTTGCCAGACCTTATGCGAGAGAGCCTCTACGCAATCGCCGTGCCGGCTAGCGCAGCTTCCCCGCATTCAGTATTTCATTGACTTTATTTTATTACTATTTTAGTCTAGGCATGTTTCGGTAATGCCTTATGGAAAACAGCCAAACTACATCTCGCGATCTGTTTCCCGGTGCGTTGGAGATGATGATTCTCGAATCTCTCCGTCGCCAGCCAGCGCATGGATATGCTCTGGTCCAACACATTCAGCAGCGTTCGAACAATCTGCTTCAGGTTGAAGAGGGCTCGCTCTATCCGGCTCTGCAGCGGTTGCTCAAAGCAAAGCTTGTAAAGGCGGAGTGGACGGTATCGCCTGCGACCAATCGTCGTGTACGCGTCTACCAGATCACCAAAAACGGTTTGCTCCACCTGGAGCGCGAGATCTCCAGCTTCGATCGCATGCTGGAAGGTATCCAGATGGTTCTTGGCCCCCAGAAGCGCAACGCAAATTCCTAGGAGGACTGCGATGAGCTGGTTCGATCGAATGTTCCGTCGTCAGCGACTCTACGACGAATTGTCCGAAGAGTTGCGCGAGCACATCGAGGAGAAGACCGAGCAACTTATGCGGATCGAAGGTCTCTCCCGGTCCGAGGCGCGACAAGCAGCCCTTCGAGCTTTCGGAAATCTCACGCTTCTCGAAGAGAAGAGCCGTGTTGTCTGGCAATGGTCCACGCTCGAATCGATCTTTGCCGATCTCAAGCTCACCTTGCGTCGGTTGCGAAGAGCTCCGGGTTTTGCTGTGATCGTCCTTCTCACACTTGCCATCGGCATCGGTGCGAACACGGCGGTCTTCAGTGTCATCAACAGCGTGCTTCTGAAGCCGCTGCCCTATCCCGGCTCCAACCAACTCCTCGGGCTACGGCTCGACGCACCGGGCGCAGGAGGCCTCGCCAGCATCTCCAACGGGCTGGCGGTTTCCCCGTCGATGTACCTGACCTTCGCTGAACACAACCGTTCCTTTCAATCGATTGGTTTATGGTCTCCCAGTACCGCCAATGTGACCGGCATTGAACAACCGGAGTGGGTGCAGGCTGATCAGGTTAGCGACGGCGTGCTCCAGACGCTTGAGGTTCCGCCTCTGCTGGGCCGCTGGTTTACACCCGCAGACCAAGACCCACACGGCTCCAAAACGGCGATGCTGAGTTACGGCTACTGGCAACGGCGCTTCGGAGGAGACCGCTCCGTCATCGGTCGTGCCATTCAGGTCGACGCGCAAACCCGAACCATCGTCGGAGTTATGCCGCGCGGCTTTCGTATGGTCGATAACGACTTCGATCTCCTCATCCCGATGGCGATTGACCGCAGCAAGCTCAAACTCGCTCCCTTCTGCTGCAACGGTATCGGCCGCCTCAAACCCGGAGTCTCCATCGCCCAGGCCAACGCAGACATCGCACGCCTCATTCCCCTGTGGATGGATTCATGGTCCAATGGCCCGGGTACCGATCCCCACTGGTACGAGCACTGGAAGATCGCGCCTAACTTCCGCCTTCTGAAGAGCCAAGTGATCGGCGATATAGGGAATGTGCTTTGGGTTGTTATGGCGACAATCGGCATCGTTCTGCTGATCGTATGCATGAACGTCGCTAATCTGCTGCTTGTACGTGCCGAGTCTCGCCATCAGGAACTCTCCATTCGCGCCGCACTCGGCGCCGGTCGCGCCCGCATCGCGCGCGAGCTGCTGGTGGAAAGCGTTGTGCTTGGTTTGATCGGCGGGGCGCTTGGCGTTGGTGTCGCTGCTGCCGGCCTGCGTCTTCTTGTCTCCATCGGCCCTGCAAATCTCCCGCGCCTCAGCGAGGTCTCTCTCGACGCCCGTTCTATCGCGTTCACCTTTGTCATTTCTCTCCTGTCCGGACTATTGTTTGGTTCACTTCCTGTGTGGAAGTACGTCTTTCTTCGAGGATCGGCGCGCCTGTCCGGCTCTGGGCGCACGGCCAGCCAGAGCCGCGAACGCCATCGAGCACGTAACATCCTGGTCGTTATCCAGGTGGCGATGGCGCTTGTGCTCCTTGTCTGCGCTCTCCTCATGGTCCGCACTTTCGCCGCGCTGCACAACGTCGATCCCGGTTTCGCCGATGCTCCGCACATCCAGACAGTAAGCACATGGATTCCCGACCAACTCATCACCGATGAACAGACGGTCACACGCATCGAGAACAACATCATTGATAAGTTTTCTGCGATTCCAGGAGTTACGTCTGCTGGGTTCGCTCGCGCTGTCCCGATGGATGGCAACGAGCCTAATTGGGACAACCTTTTCGTTCAAGGAAAGAACTACGAAGGAAATAATCCTCCGTTGCGGTTCTTCAACTATGTATCTCCCAGCTACTTCAATGCCATGGGGACACGCTTCGTTGCTGGACGCGACTTCACCTGGACCGACATCTACAACCTGAATCATGCGGTCATCGTTTCAGAAAATTTTGCCCGGGAGACGTGGGGTTCGGCCTCTGCTGCCATCGGTAAGCAGGTCCGTCAGTCTTCCGATACGCCGTGGCAAGACGTTATCGGGGTTGTTGAAGATGTGCATGTTCGCGGAGTGGATGAAGAGGCCCCTGCAACGATCTACTGGCCCACGATGCTGAGGAGTCCGTACGAGCCGAAGGCGCCGATTACGGCTTCACGCTTCATTACCTTTGCGGTTCGCAGCGATCGCGCCGGAACTGCCAGTCTCCTTAGCGAAATGCAGCAAGCGGTATCGTCCGTCAACGCAAACCTTCCGTTGGCCTCGGTGCAGACGATGCAGGAGATCTACAGCAAGTCCCTCGCGCGCACCTCCTTCACGCTCGTCATGCTTGGGATCGCCGCTGCCATGGCGCTGGCGCTCGGCATTATTGGTATTTACGGAGTGATCTCTTATGCGGTATCACAGCGCACGCGCGAGATCGGTATTCGTCTCGCACTTGGCGCTCAAAAGCGCGAACTTCGCTGGATGTTTGTTCGTTCGGCTTTAGTCCTAACCGGGGTCGGTGTTTTTGTGGGCCTTGGAGCGGCAGTCGCGGTTGCACAACTGATAAGAACACTGCTGTTTGGTGTCAGTCCTCTCGACCCGCTAAGCTTTGTCGTCGTGCCGGTCATTCTTGTTCTGGCGGCTGCTTTTGCAAGCTTTCTGCCGGCTTCTCGTGTGACCACTGTGAATCCTGTGGACGCGCTAAGAGCCGAATAAATTTGGTGGCGATCTACGCTGCCTGTAAAGAAGTGAGTTTTGCAGGCCGAGGACGCAGCAGCCAATAGAATGCGACGATGTGCGTAATCATCAGCATCGGAACGTAGAGGATTGGGATTCCGTATGTGGCGCCCAATTGTCCTGCCAGTGCGGGGAGATTGGTCTGTGTGGCGTGGTAGTAGTCGGCCAGGAGATCGGCTACACCTACAAGGTTGAAGGCAACGACGAAAGACCAAAAGAGAGGGCGACTTCTTGCGGTAAGAAGCGCAAGAAGAGCCAGCACTCCAGTTGCAAAATCACCGTAAGCGGCAAACGTTGCAAAGCTGGTGGGCAGGTGAGGACCTGTGACTCCCGGAAGGATAAAGACTAGCCCGAAGAAGCGGAAACTGTGCACTGTAGCGATGATGCGCTGCGCTTCGAACCGCTCCATCGATTTGAGTTTGGGCAGGATGTACGTTCTGAAGCAAAGCAAACATGCGACGTAGCCCAGGATAAGTTGAATGCGGAAGAGAGTTTCTGGTGACATATTCACCTCGTGCTCCATAGGATTATTAAAATAATCCTATGGATTCGATTTTTCTTTAAGACGATGCTGAGTCATTTTGAAGCGTGGGATGATCCGGAGCATCCTATAGTAAAACCATGCGTTATCGACCGGAACACAAAGCAGAGACCCATCAGAAGATCGTGAAGGACGCCTCGCGACGAGTTCGCATGGAAGGGCTCAATGGCACGGCAGTCGCATCGGTGATGCGGGATACGGGGCTGACCCACGGGGGGTTTTACAAGCACTTTGGAAGCAAAGATGACCTGTTGATGGAATCGCTCCGCGAGTCTTTTCAGGAGATGGCCGACACTCTGGTTCATGCCGCGGAACGATCGCGTCCTGAGTTGGCGTGGAAGGCAATCGTAAAGACCTACCTCAGTCCAGACCGCTGCGATCATCCTGAGCAGGGATGTCCTTTGACGGCACTTGCTCCGGAGTTGGCGCGTGCGGAGAAGGGAATGAAGGGGGAAATCTTTGCGGAGCTCGTGCACTATAAAGATCGAATGCAATCGTATATGCCGGGTCGGAGAACCGTGGACAAAGAGCGGGCTTTCTTTGCGATCTTTTCAACAATGATCGGAGCGGTTGCAATTGCTCGGATGCTGCCGGAACCTGCGTTGAGGGAATCTGTGCTGGCAAATGCAAGAGACTTTCTCTTAAAAAGCTATTGAATTTCTTTTTTGAGTAGCGTTTACTGATCGCTCGCTTCAGTGAATCTTGTCGACAGCTACTTTTTCTTTCCAGAAGAGGGAGAGGGGACGACGACGGGGCGACGCATGGGAACGAGTCCGGCGGTTGGGTTCTGTTGCTGCTGCATGCGGGAGAGCATCTCTGTCCTGACGTAATCGACAAAGCCCTGCATTTGCCGGTTCATCTCTTCCATACGTTCGCGCATCTGCAGAATGACGGCGATGCCCGCAATGTTGACTCCGAGATCTCGCGCGAGGTTGAGGATGAACTCCAGGCGTTCGAGATCTTCGTCGGTATAAAGGCGGGTATTGCCTTCACTGCGCGAGGGGAGGAGAAGGCCTTCGCGCTCGTAGAGGCGCAAGGTTTGCGGATGGATCTGATACATCTCGGCGACCGCCGAGATCATATACGCCCCTTTGCTCTTACGCTTCGTAGCCATGATGCGAGTTCCTTTGTTAGCAGTCTAGCTCGAGGCGTAAGGGAAATGCCAAAGGAAAGAATATCTTCCGTTATCTGGCGGAATGAGGTTCTATGAACTGCGCCGATGTTTGCACTCCGTTTGTCTCGAGTGCCTGAGCATCCTGGGTGGTGAGGATATGATAGGCGCCGTATTCGATGGTTAGTTTTGCTTCGCCGCCGATTCTTACATGGCTGAGCCCAATGCTGCGATCCGGCAGCCAGAACCTTCCGTGTTTTCCGTATCTCCAGTCGAAGCTTGCGCGGTTGATCCACCATGAAGGATTTTTTGCTGGCTCGCCTTGGACACGAACGACGGCGAAGTCGTCTTCGCTGACCCAGATACGGCCTCGGTAGGTCAGCTTGTTGTCCATCTTCGGGGAGACATGAAGGACCCAGGTCTCGATGCCATCGAGCGATTCTTGTCCGAGCAGCTCGAATTGATAGTTCTGCGGGGACAACATCATCTGCACGCGGTTGGACTTTTCGGAGGCCTCTTGCTCGGTTTCGACCATCTTGCGTAGGACGCGATCGCAGATCATCTTCGAGCCGGATTGAGAGACGACTGTCAGGTGCTTTTCGCCTTGTTGGCCGTATTCGGCATGCACCGTGATTTCACCGTGATGTTCTCCCCCGGTGCCGTGGTATTCCACACGGTACGTTCGCTCTGAGGTGTAACTCTCCAGATCCTTCTGCCGTTGCTTGTTTTTCTCCATGAGTCGAGAGACGATCTGATCTGCCGTGGGCGTATCCTGAGCCCACACAGGCAGACCGGAGAGCAGGCACATACTCACGAGCACCCATCCAGTTGCCGGATATCGCATGGAACCACCTCCGTACTAAGGTGATTGCAGCATAGGTGCACCATTCTCTGTGCAAACGCCAGATGTCTAAATGACGACTTAACGATGAATCTTCAGGTGTGAGAGCGACATAAAAATAGAGCGGTGAGATTTCTCACCGCCCGCTGTACAAGATGATATTAGATTCCGGTGAAGAGTCCTTCGCGGGGATCTTCGGGATTCAGCTTGGCGAATTCGCGCAGAATCTCCTTCGAGCGTTCGTCCTGGATCTTGGGGACGAGAATTTTGACCTCGACGATCTGGTCGCCGCGTTTGCCTTCGTGAACAGCAGAGGGAACGCCCTTCTCGCGCAGGCGCAGCTTCTGGCCCGTCTGGGTTCCGGGTGGAATCTTGAGCTGAGTTCTGCCGCCACCCTCGTGGGTATCGATGGTGGGAACATCGATTTTCGCTCCGAGGGCTGCCTCGGAGATCGTCACAGGAACGGTTACATAAATGTCGTCGCCGGTCCGCGTGAAGACGGGATTGGTGCCAGTCTTGATGATGAGGTAAAGATCGCCTGCAGGTCCGCCGTTGAGCCCGGCGTTGCCCTTGCCCGCCAAACGGATGCGCTGGCCGTCGCGGGTGCCAGGTTTGATACGGAACTCCAGCGGTTCGTTACGGATGACGACACCTTCACCATCACATGTGGGGCAGGTGTTTTGAACCTTGCCGCTTCCGCCGCAGCGTGGGCACTGAATATTGAACTTCATGCGGCCGCCCATCTGGGTAACCTGTCCGGAGCCGTGGCACTCTGGGCATTCCATGCTGCCGCCGGTGGTGGACCTGCCTTTGCAAGTGGGGCAGATCTCTTGACGCTGGATCTCGAGTCGAGCGATGCCGCCGCGGATCGCAGTCCAGAAATCAACGTCGACCTGATATTCAAGATCGGTTCCGGGCTGGGGGCCGCGCGGGGCGGCGTTTCGGCCGCCGGAGAACATCTGGCTGAAGATGTCGCGGAAGCCTCCACCAGATTTTCCGGATTCCTGGCGAGCACCGCCGCTCGCGGCGAAATCGGAGAAGTCGAAGCCGCCGAAGTCGAAGGGGACTTCCTGAGCACCCCCTCGGCCGGTGTGCGCTCCTCCACCGAAGCCTCCCGGGCCACTGTAGCCACCGCGAGCTGCAGCTTCAGCGGCCGCGGGATCGATGGAGTCGGAGTAGAAACCGAACTGATCGTAGATCTTGCGCTTCTTGTCGTCGCTGAGGATGTCGTTCGCTTCTGAGATCTCTTTGAACTTCTCCTCGGCCTTTTTGTCGCCGGGATTCACATCAGGGTGATACTTGCGCGCGAGCTTGCGGAACGCTTTGCGAATCTCATCTGCGGTCGCGGTCTTCTTTACCCCGAGTATTCCGTAATAGTCCTTTGTCTTGGTCGCCATAATCTTTTCTTTAATTATCTGACTTCGTCAGGTATCCCAAACACCAAATCCGTGCATCTCCGCTAATTTACAGGAGAAGCGGTCATGTTCTTCGCCGACACCGGTATTTCCGTTGCCGAACGATCCGAGAATCTAAATTATTCCTCAGCATCTGCGCTCTGGGCCTCGCGCGCGTTGGTGATTTTGGCACTGCTGGTCCAAATCTTTGTGGCGTGGCGTTTCTGGGCGATTACCTGGGACGATTCGGCGATCACCCTTGGGTTTGCCCGTACTTTTGCGCACACAGGACGTATCGAGCCGACTCCTGGTTCGGGTATCGTCGAGGGATACTCGACGACGCTGTGGATGCTGCTGATGGCTGCAGCGGCCAAGGTGATCGTGAGTCCTGCTGCACTGCTCGCATTTGCCAAGATCTCCACTCTTGTTTTGAACCTCATCAATATTGTTCTTATCCGGCGTTGGTTCCTGACCTGGACGCCAGAGGTACTCGCTAATCTTGTTGCCGGAATTGTCGGCTGCACGTTGATGTTCTACGAGACCATCAATGGCATGGAGACTCCGCTGATTCTCGCGCTCGTTCTAGTGATGCTTCTCCTCTTTCCTTCTATTCCCGGTACCCGACGTTTCTGGTACATCGTCGCGGGTTGTCTGCTTTTACTGTTGCGTTGGGAGGCCGCTTGGTTGCTGGTTCCGTTCGTTCTGGCTGAGCGGAGTTTTCGTCGTGCCGTGCTTCCAGCATCGTGCTGGACCCTCCTTTTTCTGATCTCCAATCTTGCACGCTGGCTCTACTTTGGAGATCTGTTGCCGAATACGATTCTGGCCAAACGGCATTTTCCATATTCGGCGCCGAGCTTGCGGATTGCTGTTACTAATCGTCTGCTGGAGCCGGTAAGCATTCTCTACGATGCCAAGGTCTTGTTGGCGCTATTGGCAGCATATGTCGTGTATAGCGTCTTTGTTGCCAAAGTACCGATTTTCTCGTTCGATCGGCTGAAGCAGGCTTTTCGTGAGTCATGGCAGCTTCGATTTACAGTGTTATTTCTCCTCTTCTGTTTCGTGCTGAGTACGGCAATTGGTCCGAACTGGGGACCTGAGTTTCGCTCCTTTTATCCGGCATGGCCATTCCTGATTGGCTTGTTGCTCCTTCCGGTACTGCCAAATCTCACACCCAAAGTGATGGGGTGGGTGACGGTTGCATTGTGCCTGTTCACTGTTCTCCGCATGGAGGCTCGGATTCAGCCGCTGCGATCGGAGAAGGCTCCGATTTATATGCCGAAGATTACCGTCGCGCATGTGGGTACTGCTGTGCCTATTCTTACTGAGCTGCAAAGGGTCAGCGGCCAAATGACTCTGACCTATGCCGCACCGGACATGGGCGCTGTGATGCTTTACAGCAAAAACGTTCGAGTAATCGACCTCGGGCTTCTGTGCGATCGTGTTCTGGCGCATAAAGGCTTCGCTGCTGTCAGGCCGTATGTGCTTCAACAGAGGCAGCCGGATGTAATCGAGGTGCACGAGATCTTCACCCAGACCACAAAGCTGGGAAGCTATCCTGAGTTTATTGAGCAGTATCGCCCCGTCTACATCCAGGGAATTCGCTTTTTCGTTAATCGCAGACTTCTCTCTAAGCTTCCCGTATCGAGACTGGTTGAGCGCGAGTTTCTTCCGGACGGTTCTCCTCAAAGCGCGGAGATAGAAGCGTTCCGGAGATCTAATGCTCCTTACCCCTATATTTCGCTGGATAACACACTCAACCAAAGCTTTCATACTTATCTCGTCTTGCAATAATCAGTCTTCCTGACACGTCGGACACCAGAAGAGGTTGCGTCCTGCAACCTCCTGTTTCTTCACAATGGTTTCGCAGACGAAGCAGGGAAAACCATTGCGCCGATAAACATAGTGCGCTTCTTCCTTGAGCGCCTGACCTCGCGGGTGGGGCCGGTCCGCAGGTTTTGTCGTGATAATTCTGCGATCGATCATCGCTTCAGGCATCAGGGCGACCGCGTCGTTCCAGATGGAACGCAATGTCTCTTCGGAAACGTCTTTGCCCGGTCGAAAAGGGCTGAGTCGTGCGCGGTATAGTAGCTCTGCCCGGAAGATGTTTCCCACCCCTGCAAAGAGCGTCTGGTCCATCAAGAGTTCTCCGATGGATTTGCGGCTTTTATGCACTTTCGCAATCATCTTCTCCGGACTGTCGTTGTTCAGAGGATCAGGGCCGAGACGGTTGGTCAGTTCATCCCACTTCTCCTGTGTGTAAAGGGAGCAATCCATTGGGCCGCGTAGTTCAACCCATGCGATCTGTTCGGGGTCGAGATGGCCGGTGCCGTCGTCTTCGGAGTACCATGCATGCCGCTTGCTCTCACCCGGAATCGCGGGCTTTTTGATCGCGGTGGCGTTCCACATACGCAGGCGCAATGCGCCTTTGACGGGAGGCAGGGGGCCGGACCCTTCGGTGAAGTCGCCCTGCAGACCCAGATGGACGTGCAGAATGCGATCTTTGCCGAAGTCGTAACCAAGATGTTTGCCGACGGCGAGTACGCGTTCCAGCTTACGGCCGTCGATCACATCGACGTCGGTGAAACGCCCCTGAGGACCATCAACGCGGACGGGCTTACCTGCAAAGGCAGCCTGATGTCGCGTAGCCCATCGATGAATCTCATTTCCTTCCGGCATTGTTCTCTTGCCTCCAGACAAACGATGGCGACGGCTTTTTACCGTCGCCCTGAAACTACATCGTTTTGAATCCGAGACTACAAATCAACTTCCTGTCGAACTTTGAATCAGAATGGCGACTAATTCCAGACCTGTCTCGCTTCGACAGCCTCGATCGAAAACATCTGGTCCGGCTCCATCTGTTGCATCTTGCGCATGAAGTTCTCGGCCTCCTCGCGCGTATCAAACATCATGCGGTTATAAAGTTGTCCCGCACGAACCTGATCGCATCTCCACATCGTCTCGGTCATTGCCTTTCCTCCTGTGTATCGATTGAGTTCCAGGTTTTCTAACCACATCAGATCGGAGACTTCTTCACTACGGTTTTTACTACTGTTCACGTTGAACACCTTTCCTGGAAGTAAGTCGTACAAACCTACAAGTCCATCGGGCCTTATAAAAAGAGAGGCAACCTGCTGAAAGATTGCCTCTCTTTTTCCTGCGTTTTGCCAATGACTACAGCAAACGCCGGTTACTTCTTTTCATCGACATCTACATATTCGGCATCGATCACGCCTTCGTCCTTCTTCGGCTCTTCGGCGGATCCAGCCTGGGCGGCCTGTTCGGTGGGCTGAGCAGCATTCGCCTTGTACATCGCTTCTGCAAGCTTGTGACTTGCAGTTGTTAGACGCTCGCGAGCCGCATTCAGCTCACTTGCACTCGGGGTTCCTGCAAGTGTTTTCTTTGCATCCTCGAGGGCAGATTCGACATCGCTCTTGTCCGATCCGGAGACCTTGTCCCCGGAGTCCTTGAGCATCTTTTCGACGTTGTAGACCATCGAGTCGAGTCCGTTGCGCGCTTCGATCTCGTCGCGCTTCTCCTTGTCCTCGGCAGCGTGCGACTCGGCATCCTTCGCCATCCGCTCGACCTCTTCCTTGCTGAGACCTGAGCTGGAGGTGATGGTGATTTTCGCATCCTTACCCGTGGCATTGTCCTTGGCGTTGACGTTCAGGATGCCGTTGGCGTCGATGTCGAAGGTCACTTCGATCTGGGGCACACCACGCGGAGCAGGTGGAATGCCACCCAGCTTGAACTTGCCCAGCGTACGATTGCCGTTCGCCATCGGGCGCTCGCCCTGCATGACGTGAACCTCAACCTCGGTCTGGTTATCGGCAGCCGTGGAGAAGGTCTCTGTCTTCTTGGTCGGAATGGTGGTGTTGCGAGCGATCATCGGGGTCGCAACTCCGCCCATCGTCTCAATCGAGAGAGTCAGCGGGGTAACATCGAGCAAGAGCAGGTCCTTCACATCGCCTGCGAGCACGCCGGCCTGAACCGCTGCACCGATCGCGACGACCTCATCCGGATTGACACCCCTGTGAGGCTCTTTGCCGAAGAGTTTCTTGACCAGCTCCTGGATCGCAGGCATGCGGGTCTGTCCGCCGACCAGTACGACCTCATCGATCTTGCTGGTGTCGACGCCTGCATCCTTGAGGGCCTGCTTGCAAGGGCCAACCGACTTCTGCAAGAGGTCATCGACCAGGCTCTCGAGCTTAGCGCGGGTCAGCTTGCGAACCAAGTGCTTCGGTCCGCTTGCGTCCGCGGTGATGAAGGGCAGATTGATCTCAGTCTCCTGCGCGGTCGAGAGCTCGATCTTGGCGCGCTCTGCGGCATCCTTCAGACGCTGCAGGGCCATCTCGTTGCCCTTGGAGGTCAGGTCGAGGCCGGTTTCGTCTTTGAACTCCTTAATGAGCCAGTCGACGATGCGCTGGTCGAGGTTGTCGCCACCGAGGTGGGTGTCACCGTTGGTCGACTTGACCTCAATGACGCCTTCTCCAACTTCGAGGATTGAGATATCGAAGGTACCGCCGCCGAAGTCGTACACGGCGATGGTTTCGTCCTTCTTCTTGTCGAGGCCATAGGCCAGGGCAGCGGCGGTTGGTTCGTTGACGATACGCTTGACGTCGAGTCCGGCGATCTTGCCTGCATCCTTCGTGGCCTGACGCTGAGCGTCATTGAAGTAGGCTGGGACGGTAATGACGGCTTCTGTCACCGTGGTGCCGAGATAGTCCTCGGCGGCCTTCTTCAGCTTCTGAAGGATCATGGCCGAGATCTCGGGCGGAGTGTACTCCTTGCCCTGCGCCAGGACGGCGATATGATCACCCTGCTTGACCACCTTGTAGGGCACCATCTTCATCTCATCGTTGACCTCGTCATAGCGGCGTCCCATGAAGCGCTTGATCGAGTAAATCGTGTTTTCCGGATTCGTGATCGCCTGGCGCTTGGCCACCTGGCCAACGAGGCGCTCGCCGCTCTTCGTAAAGGCGACGATCGATGGCGTCGTGCGGCCACCCTCTTCGTTGGGAATCACCTTCGGCTCGCCGCCTTCCATAACGGCCACGCACGAATTGGTGGTTCCGAGGTCAATACCAATAATCTTTCCCATTGCTAGTCTCTCCCCATCACAGGGCTATCGCCCTTACAGAACTCATTGACTCTACGTATCATGCATCCTTGAGTCAGTTATTGTCAATATATATGATGTCTATATAAGCATGAAGATGCATCTGGTTTTACAAAAAATGCTTCATATGTACAGCTTATGGCCATCCAGAAAATAAGCTGTTTATTATCTGCAATTTGATCGCGCTCTGAAGGCGCCTTTAGGCCGACTGGTGGAACCTGGAGCCGATTTACGGAATAGCGCGTAAAAGGAACACGAAAAGTTGGATGCTGGAATCGTCTGACCTGTGAATGAGCTAGTGGCGAGATTGTGCAGCGTTTATCCACCCCCGGAAGATGAAATTCGCGTCTTATCCGTTTTGAGACATGACTTCTTCCAGGAAAGTTTGAATAAGATCACCAACATCTGTTAGTTTTCGCGAACGGGGAAGGCTCTTTTCGATGTCAAGCGCTGCAACTATGCCAGCCGACCATTCTGCCGAAGTGACCCAAGGGGTCAACCCTTGGTTGATTGCGGCTTCGGTGATGCTGGCGACGTTTATGGAGGTGCTGGACACCGCCATTGCTTCAGTGGCGCTGCCGTATATAGCGGGATCATTATCGGCCTCGAACGATGAGGCGACCTGGGTGCTCACCAGCTATCTGGTGGCGAATGCCATTGTGCTGCCCGCGAGTAATTGGTGCTCGCTGCGCTTTGGACGAAAGAACTTCCTGATCATCTGCGTGATTATTTTTACGGTTGCAAGCTTTGGGTGTGGAGCGGCACCGACGCTGGGAATGATCCTATTGGCCCGAATTGTCCAGGGAGCAGGTGGGGGCGCGCTTCAGCCGCTCTCGCAGGCAATTCTGTTCGAGTCGTTTCCCCCGGCGAAGCGGGGAGCGGCTGCTGCGGTCTTTGCGTTCGGTGTCGTTGTCGCTCCGGTACTTGGTCCAACGCTCGGCGGGTGGCTGACAGACACGTATTCGTGGCGTTATGCCTTCTATATCAATATTCCGGTTGGGATACTGGCGGTCTTTATGATCAGCCGGTTTGTTCATGACCCGCCCTATATCAAGAACGCCAAGGTGCCGGCGTTCGACAATCTTGGTTTTGGGATGCTGGTGGTCTGGACGGGGCTACTCCAGGTGATCCTGGATAAAGGGCAGGAGGACGACTGGTTTGGAGCGACCTGGATCCGCATTGCGTTTCCGATCATGCTGGCAGCCTTCCTGTGGTGGGTGCGGATCTCGTGGCATCGCAAAAATCCTCTGGTCGATCTTAAGGTTCTAAAAAACAGGAACTTTGCCATCGGGTGTCTGTTGATCTTCCTGTTTGGAATTGCGATCTATTCAACGGTGACGGTGCTCCCGCTCTTCTACCAGGAACTGCTAGGATATACGGCATTTACAGCGGGAATTGTTGTTGCTCCACGCGGACTGGGTGCGATTTGTGGGATGCCGGTGATTGGCTACCTTTCGAATAAGGTTGATCCGCGCTACCTACTCACCTTTGGGTTTGTCGTCTTTGGGTTTACGACGTTGTACTTTGGAAGCATCACTTTGCAGATCTCCCCGAACACTCTGTTGGTCCCGATTTTGATCACAGGTTTCGGGTTGAGCTTTGTCTTTGTGCCGATTACGACGGCGGCTTACGGTACCCTGCCGAACGAGCAGATGGGCAACGCGAGCGGACTGTTCAACCTGATGAGGAATGTTGGGGGATCGATTGGAATCTCGGTGGCGCAGACGTTGCTGATCCGGCGCGCGGCGGTACACCAGAACTTGATTATCAATTCTGTTCCGATGACAGGACAGCAGTTCCAGGATTCGATTCGGAATACCACAGGCTTTCTGGTGGGACCGTATGGTCCTGCGAACGCAGCGGTTCCGACCCAAGCGACTCTTTATCGAGAGCTTCTCCGTCAGGCCTCAAGCTGGGCATTTGTAGATGTTTTCCGATGGCTTTCGTTACTTAGTTTTGCATGTGTGATTGCAGTCTGGCTGCTGAAAAAGGTAAAACCGGGTAAGGGCCCGGTAGGAGCTCACTGAAACACGGAATGCCGGAACTCTCCCCAACCGGCTGCGATAAACTCAAAGTTTGCGAGTCAATGGCAGATTGATAGGTACGGGATGAGTTTGTTGGTGCAGGTATTTTTTTGGATCGCGATGGCGGGTTCTGTGACGTCGACGATCTACTGCCTGATGGTGATTGCGGCAGCGATTCGGTTTGGGCTGCGAAAGCGTCGCGAGGACCGCGCTGCTGAGACTACGGACTTTCTTCCTCCGGTCAGTGTGTTGAAACCACTGCATGGAACCGAAGAAGGAATGGATCGAAATCTCGAGACGTTTTTTGAGCAGGCATATCCGGAGTTCGAGCTATTGTTTTGTGCCCGTCACGAAAGTGATGCGGGGCTGCAATTGGCGCGAGAGGTTGGCAAACGCTATCCGCATGTCGATGCGAAGTATGTCACCTGTGGTGAGCCAACGCCGCAGTTTCATAATGCGAAGGTATTCTCGCTGGCGAAGCTGGATTCCGTTGCGAAGTATCCGTTATTCATTACCAGCGATGCGGATGCGCGGGTGGCTCCGGATTACCTGCGAAAGATGGTGCAAAATCTGAAGGATCCGCACGTGGGACTGGCGTCGAGTATCTACCTTGGGACGGTACATCACGGAACGGAGGCGCGGTTCTCGTCGCAGCTGGACGCGGTGGGCAAGAGCGTCGAGATGAGTTCCGGAGTGATGGTCGCCGATATGCTCGAAGGCACGAAGTTTGCATTGGGCGTGACGATGGCCGTTCGAAAAGAATCCTTTGTCGTCGCCGGGGGCTTTGAAGAGCTTGGCCAGTTTTACGCTGATGACTTTGTGTTGGGAAACCGTCTCGCCACTCGTGGAGTAGGGGTACGTCTGGCGACGCATGTGATCCGGTTGCTGGTCGAGGACACGCCATTCAAGGTTTCGTTTAAGAATCAACTGCGATGGATGCAAAGCACGCGCCGTTCGCGGCCATGGGGGCATCTGGGCACCGGACTGACCTTTGCCATGCCCTTTGGATTACTTGGACTTTTATGGGGGCTGCTCAGCGGTCATGCTTTATTCGGGGTGGCGTGGTTCGGGGCCATGATCGTGAACCGTTGGGTACAGGCGGGAGCCGTGCTTCGCGTGATGGGGGACCAGAACTGGTTGCGCGGAATGTTGATCTATCCGATGCGCGATCTATTGGGAAGCATCCTTTGGTTAGGCAGCTATGGTGGCGATCGATTCTATTATCGGGGGCAAATCTATCGGATGCGAGAAGGCGGTAGAGTCGAGGCGCCGTAGATTTTATGTCCGACGCGCTCAACGATTGGTAAGGATGGTTTTGCCTCCGGCGGCAGCGAGGATATGAACCGTTCCGTAGGGGGCCAAATCGTCAACTCGTGCTTTCGGATGGTAGGTCAACAAGAAGACGCGATCCGGTCCTGACCAGAGGTGCCGGAGAGAGTCTTCTGTTTCAAAGATGCGCGGAGCATCGGGCCAGAAGGCCCCGTACCAAAGGCCATTGACGTTGCCATTGATCAGGTGAAGCTGGTGATGGGTGTAGAAGATCAGCGAAGAGCCGGATGTGAGCTCTCCGTCAAGGATGATCTGATCGTTTGGTTGCAGACCGTCGCGATCGATAGCAAGAGCAAGATCTTTAGAGCCGAGAATGGGATAGAAGCGGGTCAGTCCCTCGTGCGCGGCGAGTAAAGTGATGACCGTCGCTGTGGCGAGAATAAGGTTGGCAGCATACTGGTGTTTGTGTTGACGGAGTATGAGACTTCCAAACCCCATGCAGATCATTCCGAGAGCGACTGCGATGAGAGGTCCTCGAAAGAGGCCCATTGCTGCTCCGGTGAGATCGAAGATGTGGCCGAGGGAGAGATTGTAGAACTCTGGATTGGCCGCGAGGAGAGATGCGATGTCGGTTCCATCAGCTGGATGCGGCGCAACGATCGAGAAATATCCGCAGACGAGAGCGACCAGTGTGGAGAGAGGAAGAAGGAAGCAAATTGTCCAGCGAAGTGCGCCAGTCCGGGAAGATGCATCCCGTGAATCGGCACGAGCGAGGAGGCCGGCGGACATCAGCGCGAGCGCGGGAAGCGCGGGAAGGTTGTAGTATTCCTGCCGGCTGGAGAGGGTAAAGAAGCCGAGCACGAGAGCGGTCCAGAGAAGAAGCGAGAGCGCTGCTTCATATCTTCGAGGAGAGATTAGCGTGCGGTTGCGGAGATCACGGACGTGATCGGAGATGGCAGGTATAAGGAAAGCTGACCAGGGCAGAACCCAGACGATACTCAGAAGCCAGAAGAGAGTGATTGGAACCTGGCCATAGTCGTGAGGAATGCGTTGGCCAAGGAAACGAGCGATGTGTTCATTGTAGAGATAGAACCAGGCCCAACCTCCGCGCTCGGGAAGCCCGAGTCCTGAAGGGAGAGGGATGGAGGGTGTCCGAATGGCCGCGAGAATATGCCAGGGGGCAGCGATCCCGAGAAAGAGGGCCAGACTTGAGACAAGGTGCAGGTATTTCAGTTTCGAAAGCTGATGCGTGATTGCGAGATATAGCAAAGCAAAGCCGATGGGAAAGATCAGGCCGATGAGTCCTTTGGTAAGAACATTGAGAGCCATTACGGCAGCGAAGCTCAGGCAGGGCAGCAGCGAAGAGCGGCCTTGATGGATGCGATCCAGTGCGATCAGGAAGAGATGGACGCCAAGCGTCATCCAAAGGGCGAGGAGGATATCCGGGATATAGAAGCGGGTGTAAAGGAACGGTCCGATGCTGGTGGCCAATGCGAGCGCGGCATAGAAGCCCCCACGATCGGGAGCATCGGGGGGAGATGTCTCACGGAAGAGACGAATACCGAGCGTATAGACCGCTAGCAACAGAGCGAGGACGCCGATAGCTAGAGGAAGGCGCGCCGCCCAATCATGCGGGCCAAAGATGCGCATGGAAGCCGCAGCCATCCAATACATCAAGGGTGGCTTGTCGAAGAAGCGAATGCCATTTACATACGGAGTGACGTAGTCATTGCGTACAAGCATCTCGCGCGCGATTTCGGTGTAGATGGAATCGACATCATCGAGCAGACCAGGCGTAAACAAACAGCCAATCTGAAGAATGAGCCAGGCGAAAAAGATGATTGCAATTGAGCGAGGACTCCAACTCCGTGACGGTGCCAGGGATTCGAGCGACACAGAGCCAGTTAGAACCTCGGTGTCCGGGTTGGCCGGGGAGGCAACGAATTGGGTCATCCCTGCGTTCACGCGTTGAATTCTTCAGAAAACTTACTGTTGATGATCAGTGCCCACGGGGTGGTCGAGCGGGCGGTCGGTGAAGAGCGCTTTTCCTGAGGTCTCTGCGAGAAGGATCTTGTTGTTTCCCAAGAGCCGGTCAACCACATCTCTTCTTTCGAGCGGAACGAAGAGGATTTTGCGTTGTCCGGTTCCCCATTCCTTCACGAGATCTTCATGAGAAAGAAAGATGGGAGGAGCGTCCGGAAAGGTTGATCCGAAGAGCATAGAAGTCGAACGACCATCGACTAAATAGACGATTTTCCCAAGGTAAAAGGGGATCGAGGAGCCATAAGATTGGTCGCCAAAGAGGAGAATTTGACTGTCACGAGAGACTGAGCCGTTGTCTTCCAGTTGTTGAATCTTTTGGGCGAGATTCTGTGAAGAGAGCATGGGGCCGAAGCGGATAAAGGCAATGTGTGCCGCGATAAGAAAGATCGTGCTGGTGAGAGCGATGGTCGTTGTGGATGCGAGGTGGCGTTGCTTTTTCCTTAGCCACCACGCGATCGCGGGCCCAATCGCGAAGGCCAGGGCAGCAAGCGCTGCCGGAAGCCGCAGCGCAGCAAAGCTCGGGCCCGTAAGGTCGAAGAAGTGCGACATCGAGAGGGTGTAATCGCCGACTGCGCGATGGGCGAGAAGCTCTCCAATATCGGGTACGAAAGGCAGCTTTCTGGAACTCCAGAGTCCATAAGCCAGCGCTGTGGCGGCGGCCAGGCCGATCACCGTATAGGTCGCATGAGCAAAAGTGATCCAGTGGCGAGAGAGACTGTCTTGCTGATAAATGGCTTCGGACTTCGCGAGTGCAACAGCAATCAGGGTCAGCAGCGCGAGGTAAGCCGGGAAGGTGTAGTACTCCTGGTTGGTCGAGATGGAAAAGAAGACCAGGACCAGGGCCGCATAGATCGCATGCAACAGTGTCGTACGTGCAGAAAAGGTGTTGGTATTCAACATTTGCCGTCGCTGGCGCCAGCCTTGAATTAAGACGGCGGGAGCGAAGAGGCTCCAGGGAAAGAGCCAGACGAGATGCAGGCTCCAGAAGAGATAGCCGGGAAGTTTGTTGTAGTCCTTAGGGTAGCGCTTGCCCAGGAAGCGCAGGAAGTGCTCGTTGACGAAGTAGAACCAGAAGAAGCCGTGGCCGTTCATTCCGCCGGTATTTCGCAGCCCGGCGAGGATATGCCAAGGGGCCGCGATGGCAAGAAAAAGAATTATGCCGCTCAAAGGTTTGAGCGTGCGCCAGAGATGCCATTCCCTCGTGAGAGCGAGGTAGACGATCGCGGCTCCGAAGAAGAAGACCAGGGCGACGAGCCCTTTGGTCAGGACGGCGAGCGCAAGAGCTGTCCACATCGCATAGGGATAGACGATGGGAGGAAAGGTCGATTCTGTGACAGGAGTTTTGGTCAGGGAGAGTGTTTTAAGGAAGCAATAGAGCGCAGTACAAAGAAACAACGAGAGCAGGACTTCAGGGATATAGATGCGGGTGAAGAGGAAGACTCCGGCGGCGGTGAGGATGAAGATGCCGGTGTAGAAGCCGGTTCGCTCATCATAGGCTCGGCGACTCCAGTGATAGCCGAGCAGGGCAAGCAAAAGAACTCCGACCGCTTCGGGAATATGAGCGGCAAAGGCGTTGAACCCGAAGACCCGGAAACTGATGGCGTCGAGCCAGTAGGGTAGGGCTGCTTTTTCCAGATAGCGGATGCCATTGACTTTGAGGGTGACGAGGTCGCCGGTGAGAACCATGTGACGCGCTGCGTTGGCGTGGGTGGCGTCGGCGTCGTCCAGTAATGGTGGAGCAAAGAGAGAGGCAAAGAAGATGACCAACCAGAGGGAAAAGAGGACAAGAAGGGCAGCGGGTCGTCGTCGAGATGCCGGGTAGGGCTCGGACTGTGCAGTTTTTGGAGAAGCCAGAGGCGTAGAAAGAGTGGGCGTGGTCATGACGGATCAGCTCTTACTAGGATAAATCCCTCTTATAGGCAAAGCGGACTTTATTGATGACACCAGGAGATAAATCCTTTCGGCGGTCGATGGATGTATCTTGGCTTGTGTAGTTGATTCATGGATTTGAAATGAGGTGTGATGCCGACGTTTGCTGCAGTGGATATTGGATCGAACTCCTGCCGGTTGAAGATTGCCGAGGTGCAGATGCACCGGCTGAAGACGCTGCATGAAGACCGCGAGGTGACTCGGCTGGGCGAGAGCGTCTTTCAGACGGGTGTGATCTCGCCGGAGGCGATGGCAGCGACGATCCGTGCGCTCAAGCGCTTCCACAAGGCAGTGCAGCTTCATGTGGCCGACAAGGTGCGTGTAGTTGCAACCAGTGCCATGCGAGACGCTCGCAACTCCGATGCGTTTATCGAATGGGTACGTTCGGCGACCGGATGGAATGTCGAAGTGATCTCCGGTTTAGAAGAGGGTCGTCTGATCCATCTTGGAGTGGTAACCCATGAGGTGGGAGCGCGTGGTCGTTGTGTCCTGATCGACCTTGGAGGCGGAAGCTGCGAAGTCACGGTCTCCGACGGCGGGCGGATCAAGTCGATGGTGAGTCTGCCCCTGGGAGCGGTGCGCCTGCAGCAGGAGTTTCTTATGACAGATCCTCCGGCCAGGGAAGACGTTGCGCGGCTGAAGCAGTATATCGATCGCGAGCTGAAGAAGGCGGAAAAGAAGATTGGGATGCCGCGTGCAGCATTGGTCATCGCCACCTCGGGAACGGCCTCGGCACTGGCCGAAGCCAGTAGTGACGCGCGCAAAAAGGCAGCTATCAAGGACAAGAAAAAGTCTTTGGTCAAAAAGCGTGTGGAGCATGTAGGCACCCTCACTGCCCACTCGACGGAGGTTCGCGCACTAGTGGACCGACTGGCGAAGATGCGCGATGAGCAGAGGGCGGCGATTCCCGGTATTGGGCCAAGGCGGTCGGAGATTATTGTAGGCGGTGCGTTCGTCTATGCAAGCTTGATGGAACGATTCGGGTTGAAGTCGTTTCGTTATTCATCCCTTGGATTGCGGGATGGAATGCTGGCGCAGATGCTTGGCGACGCGGACCTGCGGACCTCGGTGCACCAGAAGATCGAAAGCGAGCGATGGGCGGGCGTGCTGGAGGTCTGTCGTCGATATGGCATCGAGCAGCGGCAGGTTGAGCCGGTACGACAGCATGTGGTGGAGCTGTTCCATGCGCTGGTGCGCGTCCATGAGCTACCTGAGGAATATAGGCTTTGGCTTGAGTCTGCCGCGATGATGCAGGACGTAGGCAAGTTTATGAACCATCAGGGCCATCATCGACATGCGCAGTACATCATCGCGAACTCTGAGATCTTCGGGTTTTCACCGGAGCAGAGAGTCATTGTGAGCGCGCTGGCGAGATATCTGGGAAAAACGCGGCCCGATGCGATGGACCGCGTGATGCGCACACTGCCGATCGAAGAGCACACGAATGTGATTCGCGCTATTGCTCTACTGCGACTCGCGGCCGCATTGAATCAGGATCGAGCATCGGCCACGCTACGCATCCGTATCTACGTGTACCCGAAGCGAGTGCTGCTCGAACTTGCTCCGAGCCGCGGCGGGGCAGAGCTGGAGGCGTGGTCAGTAAAGAAAGAGGCCACTTACTTCCGCGAGGTCTTCCGGCGCGAACTTTTTGTCGAAGTCGTATAGAGCGCACGCACGGGACGGGGATCAAGCAGCCATTGCAGTGTAGCCGGTGCGCGTGTCAGTGACAGACGGGCAAGAGACCCTTTGCGCAAACGGATTGAAGGTGTGGTGGTCGCGTTATGTGGAACCAGCAGAGCAGCCAGGAACTGCGTGATGTTGGGGTTGTGGCCGACGACCAGCACATTCTCGTAGTCCCGGCACTCGGAGAGTAGTCGTTGAAAGTCGCGGAGTGTCGCTTCGGGAGCGAGCGCATTCGAGAGCAGAATCTGAGATTCATAGCCCGTCTCGGTTCCAACCAATGAGGCGGTCTGAAGGCTCCGTTTAAGCGGACTGGAGATGATGAGGTCGAACTGAATCTTCAAGCCGTTGAGGATATGCGCCAATTGCATACAGTGGCGTTTGCCATCCTTATCTAACGGGCGCTTGCGGTCCAGAACCGGGTTCTGACGTCGTTCTCCTGCGGAGGCATGTCGAAGGATAAAGAGATTCATAGTCAATCTCGATTTTAGTGCAGCGATCATTTTTTATCGGGATTGTCAGGCAGATGGGAAGTCTGAGAATCGCGGTGAAAGATACCAGGGTCGGGCTGATCGAGTGAGGGCGGAGCAGGTTCCGGATTCGGAATGGGATCGGGAGGAATCGTGGTCGTTATCGGAGGCGTTGGTTCGACCAGAGGGGCATCCGGTGAGAAGGGCGCAGGATAAAGCGGCGTGAGAGGATCGGGGTTATAGATCATCTCGACATGGTGCGGATGCTCTGAGGAGACAACGTCTGATGTAGGTGGCGACGGCGGAGCCGGATGCACATGGGAGGAGAAGGTCGCTCGCGGAACGATTGAGGTAGATTCTTCCGGGGCAATGGGATATTGCAGTACAAGGGAAGCCTCAGCTCCCCGCTGCCAGAACCGCATGAAGAGCATGATGAAGAGCCCTGCTTGCGCTACGAGAAACATTGGCCAGACGCGAGACTGCGCCATCATGTGCATCGCTGTTCTCGTCGCGATGAAGGCGGCTGCGGAACCCAGGATGGCGAGGAACAAAAAAGCTATCCATGCACGAGTCAGATGAGTGCGAAGTAAACGGAATGCCGGACCCAGCGTTCGCCTGACACGGCGATCAGGACGTCCTGAAGATCGTGTATGAGTCCCAAGCTGAACGGTATAGACCTCGACGAGGTCGAAATAGAGGCGCAGGAGGGAGGCGATCAGGAGAACAACTCCTGCACCTGCCAAGGTGAGGAGCAGGGCGGGCCGTCCAACGAAGTGTTCGTCAACGAAACGAGCCCAGTGCCGTTGCAGTAATGTAAGAGGGCCGAGGATGAAAAACGCGGCAATCAGGGTGAGGAGGATGATGCGTATAAATCGCCAGAAGTGCAATATGCCCTGGCGAAGGAGGCTGCTCAAGGTGGAGTGGGCGCGGGTGATATAGCAGAAGAGAGTTCCCGGTACGAGGAGGAGATAGATCAACAGATACGTGGGAAGCGACCCGTAACTAGTCGTGGTGATGGCCTGTCCCGCGGAGCCGTGTTGAAGCTGCATGATGCTTGAGAGGGCGACAGAGAGATCGAAGCCGGAAGAGATTCTCTGAGCGGCCAGGGAGTGATCGAGCAATTTTGAAAGTTGCTTGTACAGCGGGAAGCAAAAGGCCAGGGCGAGTCCGAGATTAAAAAGGTACGTCCACAGGAACGCCGGAAGCCGGCGAAGGGTAATGCTGAGGCCGTGGAAGAGAATGCTACGGGTTCGAGCCATAGGGAGCCTTTCGATATCTCCGTTCCTTTTCACACAATCCAGGCTGCCAATTGGGCTGCCATCTGCTGGAGAACGGTCCAGATGGAAGCCAACTTGTGCGCTGGGACTTTATCGATGCGATTCGTATAGCTGTTGTTGAAGAGATTTCGATCGAGTGGAATCAGATGGTCTGGATCAAGTTCAACGGAGACAACCTTCGCGTTGCGCGTATATGTGAACCGGGTCCAGCGATCTGTGCCATCCCAGTGTTCGCGCACGCGACTGCCGTCGTCGAAGACGATCTCAGCGGTTACGGGCAGAATGAAATCTCCTTGCCGTCGCAGATAAACCACAGACGAGTACTGCGTCGTCCGCGGATCGCGTGGAGGGGATTGCCACCACTGCACAGGCTCTGAAGAGAAACCATCGACGGAATAATCCAGGAGCTGAGTTCCATAGACGGCCTGTTGAATGAATGGTCGTAACGTCGTCGGTGTATAGGCGTTTGCCGGTGCAGGAGCGGGCTCGGCAATGCATGTGGGAGTTGGCTGGCTAAGCTGTCTGAATGTTGTTGTTGGACCTAGAGGGCTAAGAGGTGCGCACGTGGTGACGACAGGAGCAGGTTCTGGATGTTCACCGGAGAGTGGGGAAGCCTTACCGCGAGCGACCGCAACTTCTTCAATGGTGCGGAGGAAGTCTTCTCCTGTGGGATGTTTGAAACGATAACGCTGGAAGTAGGTTCGCAGAGCCTCATCCATTGTGTTAGTTCCGAGAATGCCTTCCAGCGTTGTGAGCAAGGTTGCAGTCTTGCCGTAGGTAATGGCTCCATATGAGTGCTCATCTCGGAACTTCCAGGCGAAGCGCGTCACAGGATCGAAGTCGGGAGCAGAGAGATACGTGATGCGTTGGAGCGATCCGTCGCCAAAGTTGGCATAACGTTGCTGGACGACCGAGGTGCGGTCTCCCAGCAATGCGGCCAGGACTTTGACTTCTGTATAGGAGTTGATCCCTTCATCGAGCCAGGCTTCTTCAAATTCATTGGTCGCGACCATGCCGTACCAGTACTGATGGCCGAACTCGTGTTCCACCGTGATTTCGGGAACTTTAAAGATGCTTGTCCAGGAGCCATCACCCGTAACCAGCGTGGGGTATTCCATGCCTTCCATTTCAGACCCGGGTTCGGGATCGATGACGGTAATGACCTTGTAAGGGTATGGACCATAGCGGCGTTCGAACTCCCTGAGGGAGCCACGCATGATGTCGAGATATCTCTGCCCGATGTGTGGATGAGCTGCAAGCGCAAGGATGTGGATCTGCACAGGGCCAAGCGAAGAGAGATAGATCGCGTCTGTTGGAATGAAGTGTGGGCTGGCTGCGAAGGCGAAGTCGTGGATGTCTTCTCCGTAAAAGCTGAGCGTCTTCGTGCCGTCGGAGTTGGGTTGGTTCCCGGTGGAAACGCCGCTGGCTCCGACAACATAACGTCGCGGGACGGTAAGGCGCACGTTATAGGTGCCGAAGTCAGAGAAAAATTCAGTCGTCGCGTGATATTGATGGCAGTTCCACGCGCCGTGCCAGAACACTCCTACTTTGGGAAACCACTGGCCTCCCATGATGAAGTCACGCTTATAGCCATTTCTCGCGACCGAGAGCGGAAACTTATCATGGAAGGCAACATGAAAGGTGATGGAATCGTTTGGAGCGAGCGGGCGCGGAAGAATCACCTCCGCAACAGTGTGGTCCAGTAGATTGCCATCATCCGGAGCGGTGAAGTGAAGTGTTGGAGTGAGATCGCCATATCCATCGGCCTCGATATGCGAAATCATGATGCTCCCGATCTTTTCAGCGGGGTAGTGATCGCCTAGCGAATCGCGAATACCTCCGCCTGCACGAGTCTCTGCCGTGAAGGTGGACTCTGGTCGAAATGCGTTGAGATAAAGATGAAATGGAAATGTGTTGAGAGGCTGACCGGTGAGGTTCCGGTAGGTCAGAGTCTCGGTAGCGTCCAGGGTCTTTCGATCGGTATCGAGGCGGGCATCGATCGTATAAGCGACGACGCGTTCTGAGAGAGGCTCGCCGTTTGGCGAGTTGATAGCGATTCCCACCTGTGCAGGAAGCCAGGGAGAGATAAGCCATAGACCAACGGCGGCAGCGAGACTGGATCGCAACATAGCAGGGGTCTAATCCTTTCAATAGGATGCAGGAATCCTCCAAGAGGTGGCGTGGCGCTGCGCAGAGTTGTCTGTGATCTGCCACAATTCAGTCGTCAGAATCCCCGCCATAAAAAGCTGTTTTTCAATGCGGCGAAATCCAGCGGACTGAAGCGCTGAGGCGTGATGAGGAAGCTGAGTGGCCTGCAATCCTGTAAGGATGCGGAAGGCGATATAGAGACCGCGAACGAAGAGTTGCGCTGGCCAGCGGAGAAGGCCAGGTGGAACACGAAAGTCAGAAACCACCCAGAGCGTACCGGGTGCAAGAGCAGGAGTGAGGCGCGTAACCAATGCCTCAATCTCAGTTTGCGTAAGGCAATCGAGAAAGAAGTGCGTTACGACAAGATCATAGCTTTGGTCTTCAGGAGGCATGAATTTCAGGGCGTCAATTTGGCAGGTCGATAGACGATCTGTATAGGCCGTGCATCTTTTGCTCAACAGTCGCAGCATCTCAGCGCTGACGTCAATCGCGGTGGCGCGAATGCTCGGGTTTGCGGCAAACAGCCGGGTAAGAAAACGTCCGTCTCCATCTCCAATGACTAGAGCATTTCGGGCCGTGAGGAGGTATGGAAGAAAGTGGAGGCGTGTTCGCTCGAGCAGCTGACCCAGCGTGAGATATTCCAACAGACGATAAGGTCTGGCGATACGGTCGAATCCGGAGGGTGTGCTCACAGGAAGGGCACCATTAAAAGTGGAGTAAGCAATGCTAGATCTGCGGCCGCCCGCAGCTCGGTTGCCGGCATCCTGCTATGTCGTCGATGCAGAAGGAACAGGGTTATTGCTGAGATGAGAATGGAGGCATAAAGCGGCCACGGAGCCTCATGGTGTATGCCAATCAGGGCTGCACTGACGGCAATTACAGTAAGGGTAAGTTGCTTCAGATGGCGAAGCGCGACCGCCGTAATAGGGTGAGGAGTTTGCCCGGAAGGAAGCGTATGTTCCCACGCATAGATGAACAGGCAATTTAGGCTGCAGAGCGCTGCCAATAAAAGTGCCGGCGGCAGAAGCGTCAGTCGAAGCGACGGAACGCGAGCGACTGTTGGGATGAAGGTTGCAGCGGCGAAGCATATGCCGACGGCGATCTCCTTCGGAAGACGATGTGCGCTGTGAGTGGCATGAATGATGACGAAATAGCCGAAGACCAGCCCGCCGAGAATGAGATAAAGACGGATTGCCTGTTCTGGAATACGAGGCAACAAAATCGCAAGAAGGATGGAAGCGCAGGCGATCCCAACCATGAAGGTGCTGCGATGTTCCCGGTGGAAGTGATGCCGTGCTTCCAGTAGGCCAATCTCTGACGACTGTGCATCCAGCAGGCGATCTGCAGCGTAGAGCGTCCATACCGCTGCCGCCATAGCGAAGAGGGAAGGGAGGCGCAGGGGAACATGATTCACGCGTGCGATGAACCACGTCCACAATACGGCGACTGTTGGAGCGTCGAGCGAGAGAAGATGCCAGAGCGCCAGAGGAGATTTCGCCTTCGCAGTCACGCTCTCATTCTATGACCCAACTGCAGAAGGCAGCGATGAAGAAAGAATTATGCCATGGGCCTGCTGTTGGTCACCACTGGAGTAGCCTCTGGCTGATGTCTTTCCTGCTTTGCGCTGGTGGCCCACAGGCTAGGATCGATGTCCGGGAAGACATCATCGCGGCGCTCGATCTCCGTTAGGCGCTCTTCTTGATCTGAGGATAACTGTCCCGAGGACTCAAAGGCCTGCCAGAACAATTTCACCTCATTGAACTGATCGTTGTGCGTCACAAAGCGCGCTTCTGCGTAGTCGCGGGCAGCTCCTGTGGTGATAAGGAATTGCCAGTCTGAGGATTCGAGCAGAAGAAGCTCGCGGCAGAGCTGACGGGCGATACGTCCGCCAAGCTCGGAATCTCGCCAGAGGTTTCCACTGGCGACCTCGCGGGTGAATAACTCTGCCGGGTAGATATGGGTATAGGTCCAGCTGGTCTCTGGATTCATCCACACTTCATTGTGGCCACCAGCTCCCCAGGAACCTTCCGGCATAGAGATAAATCCTGCGCGGGGATACAGGTCGAGATACTCCGCACAGGAGATCATCTGGATTCCCGTGTCGTAGTCGTGCAGAGTTCGTGCAATAGCCTCCAGCCACATTGGCCCTTCGAACCACCAATGGCCGAAGAGCTCAGCATCGAAAGGTGCGCAGAGGATAGGAGGAATCGAATCGTTGAAGCCAGACCTCAACGCTTCGTAGACCAGATGGACAAAGTGAGACGCATGCGATTTCACCCGCTCAGCCGCTTCTTGTGGATAGTAGGGCTGTTTGTCTCCCATGTCGACCTTGGGGCCGGTGACGCGCCAGTAGCGATGGCCTCCGGGCCAGCGCTTCTTGTGGAAGTCGAGATAGACTCCATCACCGGGATAACCGGAGTCGCCTGACCATACCTGGATTCCGGTGCGCGGGTCGCGTGGAAAGATCGTCGCGGCGTAACGCTTATCGTAGGGGCCATCGACATAGTACGGTTGATAGAGAGAGCGATGGCCCCCATGAGTCATAGCGATGGTCGGCCCATCGACGGGCACTGCGCCATTGAGCAACTCGTAGGGCGAAGGTACACGGTGTCCTTCTTCGACCAGGTGCGTGTCGACAAAGAAAAATTCAATATCGCTCTCGGAGAGGGCTTGCTCCACTCCAATGCGATCGAAACCGGCAGGAGCTGATGAGCCATCGGCAAAGCCAACGGGATAGTTCCAGAATCCTGCGGGACGGTAGCCGCACTCCGGAGCCCATATGCCGCGAGGATGACGGCCCATGTGACGCTTATGAGTTTTGACCGCAGTGCGGATCTGGGCGCGTACACTCTCGTCTGTTCCCAGCAACGGCATGAAGCCGTGGGTTGCGCCGCAGGTGATCACTTCGATCAGGCCAATATCGTTGAAGTGTCGGAAGCCGGAGACGATATCTCCATTGAGAGCGCGAAAATCTTCCAGCGCCTGAGCAAAAAAGCGATGCCAGAAGCGTGCAGTCTCCGCAAGATGAGATTCGCCGGACTGGATGAAGAAGGCTTCATCTTCGCGTGCGGCGACGATCTTTCGCTCAAGATATTTGGGGAACTCCGCGATAAACGTTGGGTGTGAAAGTTGTTCGAGGAGAATGGGGGAAAGATTCAGATTGCATTGAAACCGGATTCTGTCTCGTTCCAGATTGCGCAAAACGCGGAGCAGAGGAAGATAAGTCTCGGCGGCAGCTTCGTGGAGCCACTCCATGCCATGCGGCCAGGTTCCATGATGGACTACATAGGGAAGATGAGCATGCAGCGTGAACGTGAGATAACCTTTTGGCTGCTTCGTGGAGGCAGAGTTGGTCGATGCCTGGGTCAAGACAGATACCTCGCGCTCGGTAAGCGATGGTGAAGTTGCCTCGTTTTTCTCGGGTTTTGCCGACTCGAGAGTTCGAGTCTACACCAAAGACAGCGACGAGGAATAAAAGAGCGGGCCTTCCATAAGCCCGCTCGTATTTAAATGCTAGGATGCTGGAAAAACTATTTCGGTTACTGTGGCTGTTGATCGTCCGAGGGTGGGTTCATTGGACGCCGTCGCTGTCCGCTGCCATGTGTGCTGAGTGTGTCCGATGTTGGAACCCGGATCGAGATGGTATTGGTCAGAGAGAAGTTGACCAGGCTTTCGGAGGGGATCTGCACCTGCTCACCACGAGTGACCGTGTTAGCTCCAGCTCCGATGCCGGCACCGGCTGCTGACCCGATCGCTGCGCCCTTGCCGCCTCCGGCGATTGCGCCGATGATTGCACCGATCGCTGCGCCGCCGCCAACCTTGGCTGCGGTGTTCTTGCCACGTCCCTTGCCCTCAACGCTGTAGGGCTGGGTTGAGACAGCAAGTGAGTCGCCGCGGCGGTCGAGGCTGACTAGCTCGATGCTGAGCAGGGAGTTTCCTTTATAGTGCGCCGCCTCCTGGACTGCTGAGACGCGACCACTGACTCCGGTACCCTGGCGAATTGCGACCAGACCATCTGCCATGATGTCGGTTGCTACTGTCCCCGAAAAGGTCTGGCCAACCTGAGCATTTGCGCTGCTAAGCGTCTGGGTAATCCGGACCGGAATGGTAGTTCCAGAAGGGACCGTCACATTTTTGAAGGCTGGAGGTGGCGGAGGAGCAGGAACCGGTGCGGGCGCTGGAGCCGGCGTGGGAGGCGGAGCAGTCTGCGCTACCTGTGGACGCTCAATCGGTGCCGGAGCGGATCGCTGCCTCTCAACGGGCTTTGGCGCGGGCCTTCTTGATCTTGGTTCCATGACCGGCGGGGGTGCAGGAGTTTCGGCGACAGGAGCGGGCGCCTGGACCGAAAGGTTGTTGACGACGGTCTTGATCCCGCTAACCTGCGCTGCATCGGCAGCGGCAAGCGACCGCGCTGCCTCGCTGCTGACGGTTCCATTCAGGGTAACGATGCCATTCTGTACGCCTGCCTGGATGGGTTCGCTCGCCAGGGCCGAATCTCCGGAGAGTCGGCCCTGCACGGCGTTCGTCAGACTGGCATCGTCTACGGCCGGTGCCGCAGGTGTTGTGCTCTTGCAGCCGGCCAATGCGAGGCCTAGCGAAAGAGCGGTTACGGCGGCGAAGGTGCGTGTCGAAATACGAAGTGCGTAAATGCTCATCTGACGATCTCTTTCGTGCAGCGAAAAAGCCCGGCTGCTGTCAAAGACTCTAAATCAAGGAGCGAACCGTTGGTCAGAAGATATTAGAGGGAGAACCGAAACTCTGACTCGGGACCGGAGGGGCTCCTCGTACAAATATGACGCTTTAGAGAGCGGAAAGTTCTGAGGAAAGATGGAGACGCAACCCAAAGGATCATAACGGGCATCCACCCTAGGATGCCTGCTTAGGCAGGCGTACAATCTTCGAAGCCGGTTTATTTCGGTCCTGGTCGATTAAGTTTCTCAATCTGGATGGGATATCCCGTTATAACTGGCGAGGTATGGGTTTTGTACCCAGGGATTACGAGAGAGAAGGAGACAGGCAATGTCAGATAACGACAACGGCGCAAGCGGATTGGGTTGGTTTCTTGCGGGGCTGGGCATTGGCGCCTTGGTGGGCGTTCTGTATGCGCCAAAATCGGGCAAGGAGACGCGCGAGGATCTGATGGCATCTGCGATGGATGCCAGGGAGCGAGCCGCGGAGTATGCCCAGCAGGGACGCGAACGTGCATCGGAGTATGCGGAACAGGGTAAGCAGCAGTTCAACGATTACGTGGACCGCGGCAAAGAGTACTATGAGCGCGGCCGCACGCAGTGGTCGCAGTACGTCGAGAAGGGCAAGGGCCTCGTGCAGGAGCAGCAGAATAAAGTTGCTGCCGCAGTCGATGCCGGGAAGCAGGCTTATACCAACTCGACCCGGACGGAGCAGGAATCCTCCGCTTCGTAGCTTTTTGAAGGCGATCCGGCCATGAGAGCCGGATTGCCTTGTTCTGTCTTGAGGAGAAGCTAATGACGATCTTGGGAATGTGGCTCGAGGATCCGGGTTCGCTCTCATCCGGAAACTCGCGGCTTTTGATGTTCTTTGTTGCCATGGTTGCAATCGCGATGGTCGCTCAGGCGGCAGTGGTTATCGGAGCCGCATACGGCGCTTACAAGGCAAGAAAGCAGCTTCTCGCGATCGCCGAAGAAGTCCGTGCGAAGACCTTGCCCGTGATCGATGAGGCGCAGGGTATGGTGCGCGAGCTGCGGCCCAAGCTC
The DNA here is from genome assembly GCF_014274685.1 of Edaphobacter sp. 4G125. Classification (NCBI taxonomy): domain Bacteria; kingdom Pseudomonadati; phylum Acidobacteriota; class Terriglobia; order Terriglobales; family Acidobacteriaceae; genus Edaphobacter; species Edaphobacter albus. The sequence goes on along the minus strand of NZ_CP060393.1, from coordinate 3,480,766 downwards.
CAAATCCTCACTGAGAATCTCGTGGAGACAAGTCATGTCGTTCGCGCCAAGGCTGCTGATTTCGATTCGACGATCTCAGAGGTTAATCAGCGTGCACGTGCGCAGACGGCCCGCGTCGACGATATGGTGACCACGGTTCTGGATACGACGGCCGGAATTGCGACCGGTATTCAGCGGGGTGTTCAGGCTCCGGTGCGCGAGTTCCACGGCCTGATGAACGGGCTCAAGGCCGGGCTCGATGTGCTGTTCGGTGGCAGAAATCACCGATCTTCATCGCATTACGGTGAAGATGGTCTGTAAAAAAAGCAGATTCTTCCCCGGGTACGTTTCGGAATAGCAAACTGAAAACTAGATGATCCAGCCGCCTCCAACGACCTCGTCTTCCTGGTAGAAGACGGCGGCCTGGCCGGGGGTGATCGCTCGCTGCGGCTCGTCGAAGACGGCGCGTACGAGATCGTCGCCTGCTCCGATGAGGGTGGCGGGGGCGGGTGTGTGGCGATGGCGAATCTTGGCAGTGACGCGGAGTTCTTCGCCTTCGGCGAGGCCCGGGACCGAGATCCAGTTGAGGCGGTTGGCGGTGAGGTTGCGAGTGAGCAGACCCTCATCGGGACCGACTGTGACCTGGTGCGAGTCCGGGTGGATGGCGAGGACGTAGAGCGGGTTCGGCGATGAGACGCCGAGGCCCTTGCGCTGGCCGACAGTGAAGCTGTGGATTCCCTGGTGGTGGCCGAGCACCTCGCCGGAGGTGGACACGAGCTCGCCAGAGAGGTCAGGCATCTCCTCATTCTGTTCGTCGAGGTAAGCCTTGAGGAAGGTGCTGTAATCCCCATTGGGGATGAAGCAGATCTCCTGCGAGTCGGGCTTCTGGGCGACATAGAGGCCCTGGTCTTCGGCGATCTGGCGAACAGCGGGCTTCTGCATCTCTCCCAGAGGGAAGAGAGTGCGGGAGAGCTGTTCTTGTGTCAGACCAAACAGGAAATAAGTCTGGTCCTTCGTATAGTCTGCCGGGCGCGAGAGGATCCAACGGCCACGAGCTTCATCGTAGTGATTGCGGGCGTAGTGGCCGGTGGCGATGCGGTCGGCGCCGATCTGGCGCGCGGTGAGTAGGAGTTGGTCGAACTTGAGATGGTTGTTGCAAAGGGTGCAGGGGATTGGCGTGCGCCCGTGTAGATACTCGTTAACGAAGGGACGGACGACATCGGCCTCGAAGCGGTCCTGCTGGTTGACGACATAGTAGGGGATGTCGAGTTGCTCGGCTACGGCGCGAGCGTCGTAGACATCGTCGAGGGAGCAACAACGTCCCTTGACGGCCTCGGGCATGCCTTCCTTTCCAGCGAGGCGGCGCTGGTTCCAGAGCTGGAGGGTAAGGCCGACAAGAGGGTGCCCCTGAGATCGCAGAATGGCCGCGACCGTGGAGGAGTCGACTCCTCCAGACATGGCGACAGCGATCGTCTCCTGGTTCGGATTGTTGAGATCAGGCTGCATCGCGATTCTTCCTGGAGACCCTCCCCCCGTCTATTTCGTGCAAAGTATTATAAATAATAGGCTTAAGTCCGTACCTCATTCCATTGCTTTACGGGAGGCGTTCGAACCGACTACTTCCAGATTAGACTCGGTCTTCGATCATTCGACGCTGGAATCTCCGCACTCCGGCGATGCGGATCTGGTCCAATCTTCTATTTCAAGTATAGCGGAGGAGGTGGGGTGAATCCGCAACGGGTAAGTCGTTTTGTTTGTGTTGGTTGAGGTGGATGCGGGCTTGACAGGGGTAGTCTGTTGCGAATGGTCACCATGAAATTCGGAGATTTCTCGACTTCGCCCCTGCGGGACTTCGCTCGAAATGACACTTCAAGTGAGCAGCGGAGGATCCATACTGACACGAATCGCCCACTCATGTCGCGATGCTCCATGAATGGGGCACCCTGCATTCGCGTTGTGCACTAATACCTACCCTAGTCTCGTGCGACTTGCGTCGCTCCAAGCCAGAGGCTGGGGCATCTGACTGTTCGGATTATTAGAGTAAATTTTGTTTATTTTCAACTAGTTATATCGCGATGACGACGTGCAGATGAAGTTATGGGCGATGGGGACCGCAACTGGCTCCACAGGGCATGCGTCTAAGCTGTTTTGAGATGAAAATTATCAGGCTCTCTGTCTTTCTTCTGGCTGTTTCGTTTGCGTGTATAGCTCGCGCGGATAATGCGCGTTTCGACCTGGTGGGCCCCAAGATCAGTGTTCGGGTGACCCGGGCAGGAACGACGCTACCGATTGCGGAGGTCCCGAATCTGCGAGCGGGAGACAAGCTGTGGGTGAAAGCAGACCTGCCGGCGAGCCAGAAGAACCATCTTCTTTTGATCGTTGCTTTTTTGCGTGGGACAACGAACGAACCACCAGACGATTGGTTTACCGAGATCGATACCTGGGACAAGAAGAGGACCCGGGAGGGGACGACGATTACGGTTCCTGAGGGAGCCGAGCAGGCAGTGATGTTTGTCGCTCCGGAGACGGGTGGGGATTTCAAGACTCTGCGGTCAGCGGTGAAGGGGAAGCCTGGCCTGTTTATCCGAGCCAATGCGGATTTAAACGAAGCCTCGTTTGAACAGCAAAGGATCGAGCGTTACCTGGCAGCGATGAAGACGGTTCCGGCAAATGACAAGAAGGCAATCCAGGATCGGTCGGGGAAGCTGGCAACGACGCTGGCATTACGGCCGAATGCAGACTGCTTCAAGCAGCCGGTTGAGCAACAGGTAACGTGTTTGACGCAATCGAGCGCCCCGGTGCTGCTGGATGATGGACATGGACAGACGATTGCGTCAGCGATTTCGACAGGACCTTCTTCGGACTTTATCAATGCCGCTTCGGCGACTCCGGTGGCGGGTGCGGGTGTGTATTCGGCTTATGTGGGAGCGGTGGTCGATCTAGTGCATCTGGTGAGCACGATGCGTACAGCGCAGTTTCAGTACATTCCCGCGATTGCGTTCCCGAATAGCGAGACGTTGAACCTGAAGTTGAACACTCCGCCATCTTTTATTAATCCGAAGTCGGTGATTGTGATTGGCCTGCCGGCGATCCAGGAGGCGAAGCTGCCGCCGCTGCGTCCGCAGAATGAGAACCAGGTGTCGTGTTTGCTTCAGCCGAAGATGGCGCTGTTGCTGGAGGGGGCTCCGTTGGTGTTTTCAACGAGTTTTGCTCATGACATGACATTGCACTTGAATCGTACGGGGGCCCAAACGGATCTTCCTCTGAAGCCGGATGCGTTTGAGGGCGGATTGGTGGTTACGAAGGAAGAGCAGCGGAGATCGCTGGAGGAGGCAGCGAAGGAAGAGAGTGCGGCGAAGGACGGCACGAAGCTGGCTTCGAGTACAGACCTGACGGTGACAGGAACCGTGAAGGGGTACTGGGGCTTTGATGCATTCGATGGGCCGACCTTGACGCTGCAGCAGGTTGCGGGCGATGGGTGGAAGGTCGTGGGAAATTCGCAACTGATGACGGGCAAGGACAATCACCTGACATTGCGGGGTGAGGGGACAGCCTGTGTTCAGCAGATTGCCCTGACGAACAAGAACGGCAAAGATGTGGATGTGAGCTTCAAGCCGGCGGAGGGCACCAGCAAGGGTGCGGAGGACGCGAAGAATCCTCTGGAGCTTGCGGTGTCGTTGAAGACGGTGCAGCCGGGAGATTACTCGCTGGCGATCAAGCAGTATGGCAGTGGAGATGTAAGCAAGGTTCCTTTGACGGCATACACGAGCGACATTCGTCTGGATGCAGTGAAGCTGCACCGAGGCGACAATGTGGCGGTGCTTTCGGGTGAGGGACTGGAGAACGTGGTTTCGGTGGAGATTGCGGGGCAGACGTTTATGCCGAGCGGGCCGAGCAACGACGAAAAAACGGTACAGCTTGAGGCAAAGACAGGAGTTTCTCCGAAAGAGGGGACGGAGGCCACGGCGAAGCTGAAGGATGGCCGCACGATGAAGGTAAAGGTTGCAGCGCAGGCGGCACGTCCTGGTCTGACACTGATCTCGGTGAATGCAACGGCGACGCCACAGGATGGTGCATTGCCGGTGACGCTAGGTGCCAAGAGTGATATTCCGTTGAATGGCCGCTTGACCTTTGTGGTGCAGACGAAGGATGCATTTCCACGGAACCAGACGATTGAAGTCGCGACGGCTGATGGCGCATTGAAGACAACACTTTCGCTGAAAGAGAACAACCTGGTGCTACAGGATGCACGTACCGCGATTGGAATGCTGGTACCAGCGAAGGCCTTCGGGCAATCCGGCTTTGGAAAGTTGCAAATGCGTCCTGTAGCTGCTGATGGAACGACGGGAGACTGGACTCCATTAGGAACGCTGGTGCGGACTCCGGATGTAACGGCGATTCAATGCACGACAGAAGATGCTCCGACGTGCACGCTGGAAGGAAACAGCCTGTTCCTGGCGCAGACGTTTGGCGCGGACAAAGACTTTGCAAAGACAGCGGAGGTACCGATCGGGTTTGCGGATGGCACATTTGCAGTACCGACTCCGGCAGATGGGAGGACGCTTTATGTGAAGCTGCGGGATGATCCGGCGAATGCGGCGACGGTGGTGTTACCGAAGCCTGTCGCACCTGCGCCACCACCACCTCCTGCGACTGCTCCTGTTGCAGCGCCTGCACCGGCTTCTGATGGAACGAGAACACCGCAACCTGCGCCTACGGTGCCGCCGCCGAGTGGAGAGAATACGACTACGACGCCGAACCCGCAGGGTGGGCAAACGACGCCTCCGCAGAATTAGTGAAATTAGAACGTGGTGATTGAGGGGGCCGGTGTTTGTGGAGGGGACTATGATGCATAGTCAGAAGAACTTCACAACCGGCCCCTTCAAAACGCGTTAATCACTATTCAAGACGAGGAGAACGACTATGCCGTTTGTTAAGACCAAAGACGGAACCGATATCTTCTATAAAGACTGGGGCAAGGGGCAGCCGATCGTCTTTCATCATGGCTGGCCTTTGAGCTCGGATGATTGGGATAACCAGATGCTGTACTTCCTGGCGAAGGGTTATCGCGTGATTGCTCATGACCGGCGTGGGCATGGGCGTTCAACGCCAACTGCGAATGGTCATGACATGGATACCTATGCAGCCGATGTGGCGGAATTGGCGGCTGCTCTGGATTTGAAAGATGCGGTGCATATCGGGCATTCCACGGGCGGCGGCGAGGTGGCGCGGTATGTTGCTCGTCATGGAAAAGGGCGCGTTGCGAAGGCAGTTCTGGTGAGCGCTGTGCCGCCGATCATGGTGAAGAGCGAGAAGAATCCGGGGGGACTTCCAATCGAGGTCTTCGACGATTTTCGCAAGCAGCTTGCGGCGAATCGTGCGGAGTTTTATCGGCAGGTTCCGATTCCGTTCTATGGATTTAATCGTCCGGGTGTGAAGGTGATGGAAGGCGTGGTGGGTAACTGGTGGCGACAGGGCATGATCGGTTCCGCAGTTGCCCACTACGAATGCATCAAGGCGTTTTCGGAGACGGACTTCAATTCGGATCTCGAAGCTATTACGGTTCCGACTCTGGTGATGCATGGCGACGACGACCAGATTGTTCCGATTGCCGACGCGGGACTGTTGTCGGCCAAGATTATTAAGGGTGCCAAGCTAAAGGTATATCCGGGGTATCCGCATGGAATGCTGACGATCCATGCCGATGTGATCAATCCGGATCTGCTGGAGTTCATTCGTAGCTAACAGAAATTTTCAGGCCGGCGAACCATGTGGCATTGCCGGCCTGAAGTATTAGATCCAGCCGCTGATCTCTTTCTCAGGGACATAGCCGGGAAAATTGGGGCCTGTGAATTGGCTCTCCTGACGAATCTTGAGCTTTCCGTTCTCTACCCAGAGTGGGCCGCGAATGGAGAGGTGATCGACCATCCGTTGACGCCATGTCTGGAGTTCTGCGGCGTATTTCGAATCGCTGGCGAGGTCGATCAATTCATGGGGATCTTCTTTTCTATCGAAGAGCTGCTCTTCGCCGTTGTAGGCGTGGAAGATGTATTTCCATCTGCCATCGGTAAGGGCGTTCCAGTGATTGGTGACGCCGTAACAGACGTTGTGTTCAAGATCGATCCATTCGCGCCAGCCCTGTCCCTTGGTTTTGATGAGATGCAAAAGGCTCTTGCCTTCGATCGATGAAGGGGTTTCAGCCCCGGCTGCATCGAGGAAGGTCGGAAGCAGATCACGAATCTCCACTGGCTGATCGAAGGTCTGTCCGGCAGGTCCGAGCTGCTGCACCCTGGCAGGCCGCAACAGCATGGGGATGTGCGCAGACTGCTCGTAGGCATAAGTCTTTCGCCAGAGATTGTGATCTCCCAGCATGTCTCCATGATCGGAGAAGAAGACGATCATGGTGTCGTCGAGCATGTTCCGCTGTTCCAATACATCGATAATTTTGCCAATCTGCTCGTCGAGGAAGGTGACGTTGGCATAGTATCCGGCGCGCGAACGATGGATTTCTTCCGGAGAGAGTTTCCCGTGCCAGAGATCGTCGCGGTCGCTGGATCGCGGAGCGTACTTTGTGGCCCACGCTCCTATCTGCGCTTCTGGGAGATCCTTGTTTGCGTAGCTGTCGAAGAGGCGCTGGGGAGGATCGTAAGGGCTGTGAGGGCGAATGAAAGATACTTTCAGAAAGAAAGGGTCTTCGCGCTGATATTGCTCGAGGAACTTGACGGCTGTTGTGCCGGTCCAGTGCGTCGCATGCATTTCTTCTGGATAGACGAATGGCTTTGCTGGCTGATCGTTCCAGCCCAGACCTGTGGCATGAGGATCGGCATCGGGCATCTGAGACCAGAACCAGCTTTCGTAATCGCATCGAGGTTCGTAGGACTGCGGCTGTCCTTGTTTGCGATTGTGAAACCAATAGGAACAGTGCTCATCGGTGATCATGTGGTGATAACCATGCGGATTGGTGATGGGGAAGTAGTGGTTCTTGCCAATGGTGGTGGCGTAATAACCAGCTTTGGCCATCGCGCTGGCCTTCTCGACCGGGTAGGGTTTCGTTGCCATGTTGATCATGCCGAGCATGCCGTGTCCCCATGGGCTGAGACCTGTCATGAGAGCAGTTCGGGCAGGGGTGCAGCTTGGCACTGAGGTGTATGCATTCTGGAAACGAATTCCTTCTCGCGCGATGCGATCCAGATGAGGTGTTCGGATGGCTTTATTCCCATAGGCGGCGACGCAATCGACACGAAGCTGGTCGGCCATCAGCATAAGAATGTTTGGCCGAGTCTGCGTTCCGCTACGGCGTGCGGGGCCAATTGGCGCAGATGGTTTTGCCTGAGCCTCCGATAGACGGTTGGTGGGTTGCAGCATCGCTGCGCTGCCGAGTCCAAGAAATTTTCGACGATTCATGGGTCCATTCCTTCTCTTGTCAGGCAGTGGCGAGGACAACGGTTTTGGCGTTGAGGAATTCGCGCATTCCCATGGCGGAGAGCTCGCGGCCGTAGCCGGAGTGTTTGATGCCTCCGAAGGGAAGGCGAGGATCGCTGGCGACCATCGCGTTGATGAAGACAGATCCGGCCTGGAGTTCGGAGACGAGGCGCTGTTGCTCGGCGGGGTCGCGAGTCCAGGCGGAGGCTCCGAGACCGAAGGGAGTGTCGTTGGCGATCTCGATAGCTTCGTCGAGAGAAGAGACCTTGAAGAGCATGGCGACGGGGCCGAAGAGCTCTTCGCGGTAGACGTCACTGGAACGCGGGACGTCGACGAGGGCGGTGGGCTCGAAGTAGAAACCGTCGCCGATCATGCGTTGCCCGCCGGTAAGAATACGGGCTCCGGCTTTGACGGCGGAGTTGACCTGAGACTCAAGGGTTTCGGCAAATCTTGCGGCAGCGAGAGGTCCGATGTCGGTGTCCTCTTTCATGGGATCGCCGATCTTCATGGCTTCCATTTCCGTTACGAATCGCTGCTCGAAAGTGTTGTAGATGGACTCGTGGACGATGAATCGCTTGGCCGCGATGCAGGACTGGCCGTTGTTGATGAGGCGGGCACGGACGGCGGTGTGGATCGCGGCGTCAAGGTCAGCAGACGGAAGAACGATGAAGGGATCGGAGCCGCCGAGTTCGAGGACGGATTTTTTGATGAGCCAACCTGCTTGCGCTCCGATGGCGCGCCCCGCGGTGACCGAGCCGGTGAGGGTGACAGCGGCGATGCGTGGATCGGCAAGGATGCCTTCGACCTGACTGGTTTCGATCAGAAGAGTTTGAAAGCTACCTCGGGGAAATCCGGCGCGGCGTACGAGGGATTCGATCAGAAGAGCGCACTGCGGGACGTTAGGAGCGTGTTTGAGAAGGCCGACATTTCCAGCCATAAGCGCAGGTGCGAGGAAGCGAAAGACCTGCCAGAAGGGAAAGTTCCAGGGCATGATGGCGAGGATGACGCCGAGAGGGTCCCAGCGGATGTAGCTGGAGTTTTCGGTGGCGATGGCCTCAGGAGCGAGGATGCGGGCGGCATTCTCTGCATAGTAGCGGCAGGCCGTAGCGCATTTTGCAACCTCCTGCCGGGCAGCATGGATGGGCTTGCCCATTTCAAGGGTGAGAGTGGGAGCGATCTCGTCGGCCTCCTGCTCGAGGAGAGAGGCGAGCTTGTTCATCCAGAGAGCTCGGTGGTCGAGTGGCACGGCGTGATAAGTCCGGGAGGTCTCGGCGGCAAGAGCGATCTTTTCGGAGAGCGCAGCTTCGGTGAGTGGATCGAAGCTGCGGAGGAGCTTTCCGTTGGCGGGATTGATGGATTCGATAGCCATTCTGCTTAGGAAGCAGATTAGCAAAGGTCGTTCCTTGAAGGGGCTGAAGGAGTCTGGCGGAATGGTTTAGTCGGCTACGCAGGGGCAGGGCGAGTGAATATAATCGAGGTACTTCTGATTGAGACTTGTTGTGCCCGTCGATACGATGGCGGTTGCGGCGAAAGCATGGAGCCGGATGCAGGGCAATCCAGATTTTATGAAGCAGGCGATTGAGCTTGCGACGGAGAATGTGACCTCAGGACGCGGAGGGCCGTTTGGCGCGGTGATTGTGCGCGACGGCCAGGTGATTGCGACGGGTGTGAACCAGGTTACGGCTGTCAACGATCCTACGGCGCATGCCGAGGTGGTTGCGATTCGCAATGCGTGTCGGGAGTTGAAGGGTTTTTCGCTTCAGGGATGCGTCATTTATACAAGCTGTGAGCCGTGTCCGATGTGCCTGGCAGCGATCTACTGGGCGCGAATGGAGAGAGTCTATTACAGCGGAACTGCGGCGGATGCAGCGTCAGCCGGGTTCGATGATGCGTTTTTGTATGCAGAGATGAAGAAGAGCATTGGGGAGCGAACCGTACCAGAAGAACAGATGCTTGCGGAGCGTGGGAATGAAAGCTTCGATGCATGGCGAAGGTTTACTCCGCGCGTGGAGTATTGAGTTGCCACGCGGTATTTGATTGTTAGAGAAGCAGATTTCTCCACTCCGCGGCTGTGTGCCGCTCCGGTAGAAATGACAATGGTTATGAGTGGGTTGAGGAAAGCGGGAGGATGATGGCGACAAAGAAGAAGCAGGCGACAGGGAAGAAAAACAGCGGTGTAGTGAAGGTTGCTCTGTTGGGTTTTGGTACGGTGGGCAGCTCCGTGGCGAAGGTTCTGGCCGAGTCGAAGTTTCCGGGAATTGTGCTGACCCATGTGTATAACCGCAGCGTGGCGCGCAAGCGGGAATCCGCGGCGGCGAAGTATGTTCCCGTGACAGCAAAGTGGACGGAGAACATCGACGACGTTCTGAAGTCGGATGTGGATGTTGTGGTTGAATTGATGGGCGGCTTGAATCCGGTGGAGGGATGGCTGAAAAAGGCACTTTCCGCAGGGAAGCATGTTGTGACGGCCAACAAGCAACTAATCGCGTATCGCGGAGTAGCCTTGCAGAAGATCGCAGCTCAACATGGAGTGCAGCTGGTCTATGGTGCAGCCGTGGCCGGTGGTGTCCCGGTGATTCCAGGGATTTTGCAGGGTTTGAGCGGCGACCGTGTGGCGCGGCTGAGCGGAATTGTGAATGGGACCTGCAACTACATCCTGAGCCGGATGGAGACAGGTGCTGAGTATGCGACGGTGTTGAAGGACGCCCAGCAGCTTGGATATGCCGAGGCAAATCCTTCGGCCGATGTGGATGGTTATGATGCGCGGGCAAAGCTGTGCATTCTGTCGAGGATCGCGCTCCATGCGGAGCTGAATCCGGATGAGGTGGCGACGCAGACGATCTCGACGGTCGAGGCGATCGATTTTGTGTATGCGAAGGAGCTGAACTGCACGATCCGGCAGGTCTCTCGTGCGCAGGTGGATGGCACGGTGGTTCATGCGCGGGTCGCCCCGATGCTGATTCCGCTGAGTTCGCCGATGGCGTGGTCGCATGGTACGCAGAACATGGTGGTGACGAGCGGGAGCTATGGTGGCGATGTTGTGTTCTCCGGACACGGTGCGGGTGGTGAGCCGACGGCTGTCGCAGTGGTCTCGGACCTGCTGGCGGTTGCGCAGGGGGCGAAGGCTGTCGAGCTTCCGGTGCGTAAGCGGCAGGTGACGGGCGAGTTTCTGGCTCCGCATTACCTGCGATTCGTGGTGGATGACAAACCGGGGATTGTGTCGTCGATTGCCGGGGCACTGGCGAAGGTGGGAGCGAACATTGATTCGTTGCTGCAGAAGCCGGGCTTTCCGAAGCACAGGCTTCCGTTCGTAGTGACGACAGAGCCTTGTCTAACGAGCGTGATCGAGAAAGCAATGGGAGCGATCTCGAAGCTGGATTGCATGTTGGAGAAGCCGCTGACGCTTCAAATCCTGGTGCCAGAGGACAAATCGGAGTAGAAGACAGCCTGGTGATTGAGTCGATGGAGGATGTTAAATCTCCATCGACCCGGGGCGTTCTGTTCCTGAGGTATCCAGATAGGGCAGATGTCGGTAGAATTCCGGACTTAGTATATTTTTGCGATATCCCGGTACGGAGGAAGAGCCTTGGCGAGCGGAGAAGAGATGGAGTGGGAGCTTCGGCGCAGTCTGGTTCGGTTTGGACGGATGCTTTATCGGCTCGGCTTTATGCCGGGAACCTCGGGCAATCTTTCGGTAAGGTTGGATGAGGAACGGATTCTTGCGACGCCGACCGGGAGAAGTAAGTTTCTTCTTCGCTCAGAAGACATGGTGATCGTCGATCTAGACGGACGACAGCTTGCGGGCACAAGAAAGGTGACAAGCGAGATTGGGATGCACCTTGCGATTTACAGGCTGCGACCGGATGCAGATGCGGTAATCCACTCGCATCCTCCGATTGCGACGGGATTCGCGTGCTCGGGGCGCCCGCTGGATGAGCCGCTGTGTTCTGAGGCGATTATGACGCTGGGTGTGGTGCCATTGGCTCCTTATGCCACGACGGGAACCCATGGACTTGTGGAGAGCCTGGAGCCACTGATTCCACATCACTCTGCAATTCTGCTGGCGAATCATGGGGCCGTAACGTGTGGGAACGATTTGCTGGATGCATTTTTGAAGATGGAGACGGTGGAGCACTTTGCGCATATCTGTCTGGTCGCACATCAGCTTGGTTCTGTGCGTCTGCTCGAGGGACATGCGATCGACCAATTGCACGAGGCGAGAGCGAGATATCTGGCCGGCGCACATCAGGGTGGAAGAATGGTCCGGCAGATGGTTGCGGGATAGGTTTTATGTCATTCTGAAGTCTCAGCCCTGAGGTGAGAGGGGCTGCGACAGCTCATTTTTCAACGATTTTCGAGATCGCTGAGATGGAATCGACATCGATTGCATCTCAGGATTTCTGTTTTTATTTCAGGAGTTTCATGGATCGACGACATTTTCTTCGTACTGCAAACCTTGCCGCAATCTCTGCCGCTGTTTCTGGATGTGCGAGGAAGACCTCTACGGTTTTTAATCCAGCGCTGAACCAGGCTGCTTTGGCTCCAGTGAATCTGCCGGAGAGTGCGTGTCATATTCCTCCGGTGCGGGTTGCAGAAGATCGTGTGATTCGTACCGTGGTGGGGTTGCGGCCATATAGACCTTCCGGATTTCGTGTAGAGCGGGAGCAGGTAGGCGACACCGTCGTCGTGCATAACTATGGGCATGGCGGAGGAGGCATTACGCTGAGTTGGGGAACGGCGAAGCTGGCGACAGATCTTGGACTGAAAGGGCATACCGGGCCAGTTGCGGTGCTTGGTTGCGGCGTAGTGGGGCTGACGACGGCGAGGATGGTGCAGGATGCCGGATTTTCGGTAACGATCTACACGAAGGCGATGCCGCCGGACACGACTTCAAACATTGCGGGAGGGCAGTGGTATCCCGCAACCGTTTATGAGGATTCAGACAAGGTGAGCGCGAGTTTCACCGATCAGTTTCTGACGGCGGCAAAGTACGCGTATGAGCGGTATCAAATTACGACAGACCCGCGGTATGGGGTGCGGTGGATGAGAAATTATTCGATCTCTCGGACCCCGATTGCCGACAGGCGAACCGAAGGTAGGCCGAGGATTGTGAGCGGACTCGATTCTTTGCTGCCGGAGCGACGGCTACTGAGGCAGGAAGAGAATCCGTTTCGGATTGGATATGCTTCGCAGTACGACGGGATGATTATGGAACCGCCGATGTTGTTGAATGCGCTAATCACGGATTTCAGGATTGCGGGCGGCAAGGTGTTGGGGCGCGAGCTGAAGTCACCGGCTGAGGTGCAGACATTGCCGGAGAAGCTGGTCTTCAACTGCACGGGGTTGGGAGCGAAGGCATTGTTCGATGATCAGGAGTTGACTCCAATTCGAGGTCAGCTGACGTTTTTGCTGCCGCAGCCGGAGGTGACCTATGCCGCGATGTTCGAGGATGCGTATATGTTCTCGCGTCACGACGGCATCCTGCTGGGTGGAACGCATGAAGAAGGGAACTGGTCGCTGGAGGTGGATCAGGCTACGGTGAAGGCGAAGCTGGCCAAGCACGCTGAGTTGTTCAACTCGATGAAGGCGTGTTGAGAGATTCTTGCCGGGAACGATAAAAGACCGGACTCAAGGTCCGGTCTCTCACTTTGAAGCGGTTGAGACTTAGTACTTCGGCAAGCTAGGGTCGATCTTCTCGGCCCAGGCGAGGATGCCTCCGGTAAGGTTGGAGACATTGGTGAAGCCAGCAGCCTTGAGAGCGAGCGCTGCCTTCTGGCTGCGGGCGCCCGAGCGGCAGTGAACGATGACCTCATCGTTTTTATGTGCAGCGAGCTCACCCAGACGCGACTCAATCGTGCCGAGCGGAATGAGCGGAGCCCCAAGGTTAGCAATCTGGTACTCGTGCGGCTCACGGACGTCGAGGACGAAGATGTTCTCTTTGGCATCGAGCTTCTTCTTGAGAGTTTCGACGGAGACCTGTGGGATGCCATCGACAACGGCAGCATCGGCAACCGCCTTATCGCGGGCCACTTCGAGCGGGCCGACGGAGGTGGGCTTCTCGATGCCGCAGAACTGATCGTAGTCAATCAGTTCTTTGATCTCATGTGTGCCGCAGGCGGGGCAATTAGGGTTCTTGCGCAGCTTGAGGGTGCGGAAGTTCATGCCCAGGGCATCGACCAGCAACAGACGGCCAACCAGTGGGTCACCGAGACCGAGGATCAGCTTGATGGCCTCGGTAGCCTGGATGACACCGAGCAGACCGGGAAGGATTCCAAGCACGCCGCCCTCAGCGCAGGAGGGAACAAGGCCAGGAGGTGGCGGTTCCGGATAGAGGCAGCGGTAGCACGGCCCTTCTTCCGTAGCGAAGACCGAGGCCTGGCCTTCGAAGCGATAGATGGAAGCGTAGGCGTTGGGCTTGCCGGTGAGGACGCAGGCGTCGTTGACGAGATAACGCGTCTGGAAATTGTCGGTTCCATCGGCAATGACGTCGTAGTCTTTGAAGATCTCAAGAGCGTTCGCCGAGGTGAGCATCGTATTGTGCTTGACGATGTTGACGTTCTTATTCAGCCCCTTGAGCATCTGCTCGGCAGAGTCGACCTTGAGCATTCCGACGGTGGACTGGGAGTGAATGATTTGACGTTGCAGGTTACTCTCGTCGACGACGTCGAAGTCGATGAGTCCAATGGTGCCGACGCCTGCCGCGGCGAGATAGAGGGCCATTGGTGCGCCGAGACCACCGGTTCCCACGCAGAGGACCTTCGCGGCCTTGAGCTTACGCTGGCCGTCCATGCCGACCTCGGGCAGGATGAGGTGGCGGGAGTAGCGGGCGATCTCTTCATTGGTGAGCTTCGGGAGCTCTACGGTTTCTTCGATGGCTGTTGGCATTCTGGTTTCCTTCAGGGTGTTGCTTAATTCTAGATGCTTTTCGCGATGGAAGGGCGCAAGGCCTTCGCGGATGCCAAAGTTATTGTCGTTCGGAGCGATAAAGACAAGTCTGCATCCTGTAAAAACACAGGGATTCTTCGCCTACGGCTCAGAATGACGACTTAGTTGTTCGGGATGGAACTAGAGGAGGGGACAACAGCTACAACAAAGGGAGTTTTTGCGGTCAGTTCCGCCAGCGATGGAGGGGATGATGGTAAGTTCGTCGGTCGAGGCAACGGAAGTGGATTCTTTTTCAGGAAGATAACGGAGATCTTCGTCGTTGAGGTAGACGTTAACGAAGGAGCGGAGCTTGCCCTCATTGCTGAAGAGTTGCTGCTTGAGATCAGGATATTGGCTGGTGAGATTGGTGAAGACCTCGGCGACGGTGGTGCCGGGGACTGCGACTGTCTCAGCTCCGCCGGTGTATGTCCTGAGCGGGGTTGGGATGTGAATGTTCATGCCTAACCTTTCTGTGAATTGGATTGCGATGCTGCAACATCGATCTCAATCGCTTGATCAAGAAACTTTTTGTCTTCCTCGCTGGTTCCGGTAAGGAGGAAGGAATTAGTAATGGCCGCCTTGCCTTTTTCGACGGCGGTAATGACATAAGAACAGCCGATCCAGTGAGCTTCTGCGAAGTCTGTCGGAGACCACTGAGCAGGATGGTCGGGGTGCGAGTGGTAGAAGCCGACGATGTCGAGACCGAGATTGCGGGCCTGACGCTGGATTTTGACGAGCTCCTGTGGGGCGATGTTGTAGCGATTATGAGCGGAGTCGGTGCGAGTGTTTCCAGCACGCACAATCTGGCTGACGGTATTTCCCTCAGGAGTCGATTTGCCGAGCATGACACCGCAGCACTCGTGCGGGTAGGTCTCTTCGCCGTGGGCGCGCAGGGCTTCGTAGTCGGTATAGGTAATCTGCAACATAGTCGTTCTAATCCTGTTCCTGCCAGAATCGGTCGCTCATGTACTTCTCGGAGCTGTCGGGGAGAATGGTGACGATAACGGCCTCGCGTCCGGCCTGAGCTTCCTGCTCGGCGACCTGGACGGCGGCGGCAACGGCAGCCCCGGCGGAGATACCGACGAGCAGGCCGTGACTGCGGCCGAGGGTACGGCACATGCGATAGGCGATCTCGGTGTCCATGTCGATGTTGAAATCGGCGAGGTGTGAATCATAGATGGGCGGCACGATGGCGGTAGCCATGTGCTTGAGCCCTTCAAGGCCATTGAAGGCTGAATCGGGCTGCATGGAGATGCAGCGGATGGATGGATTCAGCTCCTTGAGGCGGCGAGTGGTGCCCATAAAGGTGCCGGAGGTGCCAAGGCCTGCGACAAAATGCGTAATCTGACCATCGGTTTGCTGCCAGATCTCATTGGCGGTGGTGCGATAGTGGGCGCGCCAGTTCTCGTCGTTGGAGTATTGGTCGGCGTAGTAATAGCGGCCGGGGTCTGCGGCGGCCAGCTCACGGGCCTTGCGGATGGCTCCATCGGAGCCGTCGGCGGGATTGGTCCAGACGACGTTTGCGCCATAAGCGGAGAGATACTTTTTGCGCTCAGGCGAGACATTGGAGGGCATGCAGAGCGTGACCGGGAAGCCGAGGGCCGCGCCGAGCATGGCATAGGCGATTCCGGTGTTTCCGCTGGTGGCGTCGAGCAGGCCCTTGCCATTTCCGATCAGACTGCGCTGCAGAGCATCCGTGACGATGGCAGAAGCTGCGCGGTCTTTGACGGAGCCGCCGGGGTTGGCCCACTCGGCCTTCCCAAGGATCTGGATTCCGGAGGCAGATTCCCCGAGATGCGCGGTGAGGCCATCGAGACGGATCAGCGGCGTATTGCCGATGCGTTCGAGGATGGTCGAGCCGAGCATTTTGACGGTGGTAATCATGTTCTCCCGGTTTGTTGCGGTTGGACGGATTGAAGCGCGCCAACGGATATGCGACAGTTAAGTTGAGTCTAACGTATGGCACTAATCGCGAAAAAGTCCCAGAAGCGCAGCTTCAACGATGTTCTTCCTCTACTTGGTAGTCAACGATTTGATGTGGCACCGGCGCAAGACGGTGCAAAGAGGGCGCCGAACGCTATCCAAGTAAGGAAGTATGGGTGCGCCGCAGAGATTGCGGCGGCTCCGGATGGCACGCCAGAGATCCTTTCACGGCCCGGAATCCTGCTGAATGGCGAGATTGCGCGGTTGTTGGATCGTGGATACCAGAAGTTCTTCAAGACGAGCAAGCTGGAGGTTCCTGCGACGGCGGACCACCTGCGTTCATTGCACGAGTTCAGCGAAGAGCTGAAAGAGGCGATCGGTTCTCCGAACCTCTATAACGAATCGCTGGGAACAACCAGTGACGTGTATATGTACGACAGGGTGAAGGGGCGGGAGTAGGGCGGTAAGGTTGCTCTTTAATCCTTGCCAATATGGGCGAAATGCGGGAATTCTCCGCTTCGGCCCGCGGGTCTTCGGTCGTAATGATACCTCTGGGAGAAGTCAGCGCAGGCGGTTTTGCTCGCGTTGAAGCTCCCGGTAAGCTTCGCTTTTGCCGATGCCGCGTTCGCGAGCAATTCGTTTGAGCGCGTCTTTTTCCGACAGAGATTCCGATTGCATCAGGGCCGCAACCTCTTCAGCGATGCTGCGGGTTAGGAGTCCAGTTGATTGGGCGGCAATGGGAGAGAGGAGAAGGACGATTTCTCCACGGACCGAGGCTCGCGATCCAAGCTGGGAGCGCAGATCTGCGACGGTGCCGCGGAGGAATTCTTCGTGAAGCTTGGTGACTTCACGCGCGATAACGACAGGTTGAGCGGGTCCGAAGGTGGATTCAATATCGGCAAGCGTGTCTAGGATGCGATGAGGAGCTTCGTAGAAGATGTGGGTGCCGGCTTGCTGAAGTGCCGACTCGCTGGCCTGCTTTCTGAAAGCTTCAAGTGCGGTCCGGCGTTGGCCTTCTTTGGCCGGAAGAAAGCCATGAAAAGTGAAGTGTTCGGTTGCTAATCCGCTAGCGATAAGAGCATTGATGGCGGCGTTGGCTCCGGGGATCGGGAAGATGGGGATTCCAGCGGAGATGGCTGCGGTGACGAGCTCGTGGCCAGGATCGGCGATGCCTGGAGTTCCAGCGTCGGACACGACGGCGATGCTGGCTCCGTCTTTGAGCTGCTCTACCAGTTCCACAGAACGTTGACCTTCGTTGTGCAGGTGATAGCTGACGGTCGGAGTTGTGATCGCGAAGTGGTTGAGGAGTTTTTGGGTTTGGCGGGTGTCTTCACAGGCGATGCGATCGACGGAGCGAAGGATACGCAACGCGCGAAGGGTGATGTCCTCGAGATTGCCGATAGGAGTTGCGACCAGGTAGAGGCCGGGGGCGAGAGGC
Source organism: Edaphobacter sp. 4G125 (assembly GCF_014274685.1). Lineage (NCBI taxonomy): Bacteria > Pseudomonadati > Acidobacteriota > Terriglobia > Terriglobales > Acidobacteriaceae > Edaphobacter > Edaphobacter albus. Next base: position 3,463,080 of record NZ_CP060393.1, on the reverse strand, counting down.
GGGTTCTGATCGGAAATAGATTTCATCGCACTGCTTTGTAACCGCAGATCCTTCGACTCGCGGTTTCACCGCTTCGCTCAGGATGACACTGTTTGTTCGTATGGCAGCTGAAAATTATGGCCCCCGTGTTTTATTCCTGCTGGCCTTGTTGACGAAGCCGTCGCCGGGCATTGAGGAGGCCGATGGAATGTGCCAGATTCTGGGGCGTAATGATTCCGACGATGCGGTTGCCATCAAGAACGGGAACCAGTTGGGCGCCCTGGCCTGTCATGATGCGGCGCAGGGTTTTCACAAGGGAATCATCGGGCTGGGCGGTCTGGAAGGAGCGGGTCATCACTCCCTGAATGTAGCCATTCCCTTCGGCTTGCAATGCTTCGACGATGCTCTGGCGCGAGACAGCGCCGACGAGATTGCTGCCGCGTACGACGGGGAAGACATCCTGCAGGGTATGTACGGAGCGTTGTAATGCTTCTTCCAGCGTGTCGGACGCCGAGAGCATGCTGAAGTCCGTAAGCATGATGTCGCGCATAAGAACGGGATCGGTTTCGGAGGCGAGAAGAAGGTTGGAGTCGTCCATGTGTGCGCCGATGAAGACGAAGCCGCCGATCATGATGAGCCACATATTCGGCAGAATGCAGCCGGCAATGGCGAGGAGAATTCCAATGATCTGACCAAGACCGGCTGCAGCGCGGGTTCCCTTGAGAACGCCGTGAGTGCGGGTAAACTCGCCACGGAAGATCCTTCCTCCATCGAGTGGCGCAGCTGGAAGAAGATTGACGACTGCGAGCAGAATGTTGAGCCAGACCGAGCCCCGAAGGAGATGAGCTGGGGTCAACCAAGGTTTTTCCATGAGATTGATCTCAGGAGAGACGGTCAAGATGACAGCGCCGAGAAAGAGTCCGAAGAACAGATTGGTGAGCGGGCCAACGAGACCGAGCCGTTTTCCGATCTCTGGGGTGGCAGCAAGATCTGTTGCTTCCGGAGTGGCATAGTGCTGGAGACCTCCAGTGGGCAGCAGAAGGATGCTTCGAAGCTCGAGGTTGTACCAGGCAGCGGCGAGGGCGCGAGCGATCTCACGAACAATGATGGCAAGCAGCAGCAGGAGCCAGAGTGCAAAGCCACGAACGCCGGTTGATCCAGAGACAGAGGAGTAGCTTATGGAGAGACCGAGCAGCAGAAGGAAGAACGTGTGAATACGGATCTCCACACCGAAGATTCTGCCGATCGAAAAGGACCATGAGCGCATGCTTATCATTGTATGCGTGCGCTTGTGCAAGGAGGGGAATGCGCGTTATTGCAGGTAAATTTCGGTCGCGGACACTGAATGCGCCGAAGGGGATGAAGACCAGGCCCACCAGCGACCGGTTACGGGAGACGCTGTTCAATGTGCTTGCTCCGCGCATCGAGGGAGCGCGGTTTGTCGATCTATATGCAGGCTCAGGTGCGGTGGGAATCGAGGCAATCAGCCGTGGAGCAGAGTTCTGCTGGTTTGCTGAAAGTACGCCAGCAGCGCTGCGAGCGATTCGCGAGAATGTAGCCGATCTAAAGATCAGTAGCGGATTTCGTGTGGAAGAGGGTGGAGCGAAAGCAGCATTGGAAGGGCTTGTACGGCGTAGCGAGAAGGCCGACCTGGTATTTCTTGATCCTCCTTATGAAGCTGAGGAGGAGTATGAGCGCACGCTTGCGTTTTTGGGCTCACGAGGCTTGGGATTATTGGCCGAGGATGCAAGGGTGATTGCGGAGCACCGAAGTAAGGTGGACCTGGCGGAGGGCTATGGCGCACTGGAGCGCGTGCGGGTACTGAAACAGGGAGATGCTGCTCTCAGTTTTTATGCGGTACGACGGGAGATTCCCTGAATATTTTTAGCTCGGGGGGAAGCTGCCGCCTTCATGTCTTCCGGTGAGGAGATCGATGGTGAAGGGAACATCCCTGTCGGTGAGCATATTCCATCCGGTCCCGCGGAGGGTATTTCCTTCGACTCCTAAGAGCCGTATGCCTTCCCAGCTCAAGCGTGAGGTGTGCCATGCTTCACCGTTCGTTCCCCAGGCATAGATTGTGTGGAAGCCAGTAAAGATGAGTAGGTTCTGTGAGGGAAGGGGAAGGGCTTCGACGACTGGCTTTAATGGAATGTGTGTGGAGCGTTCCGGGTGGAGCGTATCGATGATGTAGGCATAGCCTCCTGCGACGGCACATAGCTCGTTGGGATTTGGGCAAGAGAAGAGGCCAGTGGGCATCGAACGATCGGTGAAGCCGAGAGCACAGGTCGCGAGGAACTGGCCTCCTGTAGCTGGCTGAATCATGAGCTGAAGTGCGCCGCGGGCCAGCGCGTCCTCTTCTCCGGCAATCTGGCGGGGGTAGGTGTATTGGCGTGCCGGCGCAATGAGAGGCGAAGAGGTGAGAACCTCAGCAGTCCAGGAGTGCGGAAAGATGTTTTTCATTTCGATTTATCGGGTTGCGGCGAGAGCCTGCGCGATGTCTTCAAGGAGATCGTCGATGTCTTCGCAGCCTGCGCTGAGACGGATGAAGCCTTCGGCGATCTGGTCGCCCCCCCAACGTGCACGGCGCTCGGCCGATGAGGTGATGCCACCAAAGCTGGTGGCATCGGTTAAGAGCTTCGAATGCGCCAGGAAAGATTCGGCGGCGGCCTTGTCATGCAGGATGAAGCTGAGGACCGGTCCAAAGTAGCTCATCTGCTTTTTGGCAATAGCATGGCCGGGGTGAGAGGGAAGGCCGGGATAAAGGACCTGTTCAACCTCGGAGCGTGTTGAAAGGAACTCGGCAATGCGCTGTGCGTTCTGACAGGCGCGTTCGAGTCGCAGCGGAAGCGTCGCGATCGACCGTAGCGCGAGCCAGGCCTCCATGGGGCCGAGAATGCCTCCCGTGAGGGTGCGCCACTGGTCGATCTTCTGGCGCAGCTCGAGATCGCGAACGGCAACGTGCCCGAGGAGGATGTCGCTGTGGCCAGTCATTGCCTTGGTATCGGAGGCGACAGAGAAGTCCGCGCCGAGAGCGAGAGGACGTTGTCCAAGTGGTGTCGGAGTGGTGTTGTCGACAGCAACGAGGACTCCGGCGCGGTGCGCAGCTTCGCAGAGCGCGGCGATGTCACAGATCTCCATGGTGGGATTGCTGGGAGTCTCGATCCAGAGCAGCTTTGCTCCTTGGAGATGCTCGCCTTGCGCGTTGTTCGCAGTGGGAGCAAGGCGGATCTGGATCCCCATTTCGGCGAAGTACTGCTGCGCAAGGACGCGGGCGGCGTAGTAAGCGTTGGAGGGAAGTACGACGATGTCGCCGGGGCGAAGGATAGCTCCAAAGACGGCGGTGCAGGCGGCCATGCCGGAGGCGAAGACGAGAGCAGAGGCGCGATAATCCTCGCTGGATTCCATCTGGCCGATGGCTTTTTCCAGGTGCGTCCAGGTGGGATTGTGAGAACGGGCGTAGGTGTACGGGATAGATGAGGGGTCGCCCGGAGCGTGATAAGGAGCGGCAAAGACCGGGCCGGAGTGAAGCGGCTCACCGGCGACGGAACGGGTGAGAGTCGAACGGATGATCTTTGTTGCTTCGTGCATGGATTGATTGTACGAAGTTGTCAGCGCGAGAAGTGTTGCCAGCCGGCAGGCTTAAGCCCGGATGTGGTTCCATCGGGAAAGTTAAGGGTGATCCGAGGTCTTCCAGGACGAGAAGGATGAAGTGTCCCGATCTGTGTGATGGGGACTCCGGCAATCCGCCGTGGGACGCGCTTATTGGCAGGGGCGGCGAACAGGAGCTCGTAGTCTTCACCGCCGTTAAGCGCGGCATGGAGGGCGTCCTCATGTGAGAGTTTTTGCGTGAGAGGGTGCAGAGGGATGGAAGAGACTTCGATTTCTGCGCGGAGTTTTGAGGACTCGCAGAGATGGGTAAGGTCGGTCGAGAGCCCATCGCTGAGATCAATGGCTGCCGATGCAAGATTTCGCTGAAGAAGTGCCGCACCTACTGCGAGTCGTGGCTGAGGGAAGAGATGTGGATGATCCTGCGTCGCCGTGTTGATGCGGGAACGACGATTCTTTTTCAGCAGTGCAGTAAGCTCAGCATGGGCACCCCCAAGTGCGCCGGTGACGTAGAGAACATCTCCTGTATGCGCACCAGAGCGGCGAAGGGCACGGCCGCGAGGCGCAGAGCCGACGAGGATGATGTCGGCAAGGATGAGGTCTGCGGGAGATTCCGAGGTGTCTCCTCCAGCGAGAGGAGTATGGTGTTCCTGCGCAAGGGCATGGAGTCCGGAGAAGAATTCCTTGATCCAATGCTGGCCTTTACGGGTTCGGAGCAAGAGGGCAGGAAGGGCCAGGGAGAGAAAGGCAGCCAGAGGCGTGGCTCCCATAGCGGCGAGATCGCTGAGGCCACGAGCCAGACAGCGGTGGCCTACGGAGAACGGTGGATGGAGATTGCGACGAAAGTGCCGGTTTTCGATGGTGAAGTCTGTAGTGACGAGAATCTCATGTCCAGTGGGGGGACGAAGGATGGCACAGTCATCTCCTATGCCAAGGGCGAGATTTTTATGTCGAGAATCTTTATGAGAAAAGGTACGGCGAATCTGCTCGATCAGGTCGAGCTCTCCACGTATCGAAAATTTTTGGCGGACCATCTCTGAATGAGAATACCTCGCCGCCATGAAGAGCGAATATATGGTGAAAGCGCAAAATATTGCAAGTAGCGGTGGCTATATGGGTATTTGGTTGCATGGGGTCTGACCGTTTGTTACCCTCGAAAAAGCTCAAGAGAGTCTTGCCGTTTCGAAATGGCGATTGCCGAATTTCATTTCCCATCAGGGATTTGTGTTTACCAACTCTCCGCGCCGTGAAAGACGGCTAAATTGTGGGCTTGAGTTTTGGGTTGAAGCTTAAAAAACGTCACTACATCATGTTCGTGAGCCGTGATGAGGATGGGAGCCTGAATAAGGTTCCAGTGCCTCTGCACTATGCCTACTTGTTTGTAGCGGCGGCGGTGATCGGGTTATTTACGATTACCGGTCTGGCAGGCTCCTATTCGCGAATGTTGATCAAGACAGCGCGCTTCAACCAGTTGCGCCAGGACCACAATACTCTGCAGAAAGACTATGTCCATCTTGAAGAAGAGGCGCGTCAGAAGGACATTCAGGCGGCTTCGTTGGGCTCGCTGGCGAATGAGATCTCTGCGCTCTATGGCCTGACGGCGAGCAAGCTGGCGATTCCAATGGGGCGGATGACAGGCAAATCCGGGAAAGGAAATGCCGCAGCGGTCGCGGAGACCGTTGCTAATACTCCTTTGACTGAGACGGCCAGTCTGACGAACGAGGGCTATTACAAATCTCTGGATGCGTTTTATTCGCTTCGCAACCAGGCGATGAGCGGCTCTGCGATGCGAGCCCTCGGGATGACTCGTCCGGGTTATGGGATGGGAACGTTTGGCAGTTTTTCTGCTCTGGATGCGAATGCCGCTGCGTTTGTACCAACGTTGTGGCCGGTGATGGGGCCTATTACGAGCAGCTTTGGGCAGCGTGAAGATCCAATCCTGGGTAACGGTGAAGGGGAGTTTCATAAGGGGCTTGATATCTCAGCACCGAACGGAACGCCGATTCGTGTGACGGGCGACGGTGTCGTGAAGACCGCCCAGATGGAAAACGGATATGGCCGCGCCGTGGTGATCGATCACGGTCATGGCGTGGAGACACTGTATGGGCATATGTCGGGTTTTGCGGTGATGCCTGGCCAGACGGTGACTCGCGGCGAGGTGATCGGCTATGTCGGGCATAGTGGTCGCGTTACCGGATCGCATCTCCACTACGAGGTCCGGATTCGCAATACTCCGGTGAATCCGCATAAGTATCTCCGAGTGACATTGGCGGAGCTCGGAAATGAGACTCCAGCGGCAACCGGGGGATCGGTTTCGACTGCTCCTGCAAAGGCGGCAGGACTCGACCGCTAAAATGAAAATTATGAGATGACAAAAGAAGAGAGGGAGATCCCTCTCTTCTTTTCTTTTGTGGACAGAAGCGTCGGGACTACTCTTCATGGGCAAGGTTCTGACCTTGAGGGCCTACCTGGATCTCGGCAGATTTCCCATTACGTCGGATTGTTCCTTCGTAAGCGACAAGCTGTCCCTTTTTAGAAAGCGATTCAACCTTCTCGATGGTCGCTCCGGATGCTTTCTTTCTGAGCCCTGTTTGTACATTTGTGGGAAGCGAGTCAAAGGCTTCCTCTTCTTCAATCTCGGCAATCTTGCCGTCTGAAGTGAAGAGAATGTCACGCGTGTGGCCGTTGGTTACGGTCTCGACCTCATAGAAAATTTTGCCGTGTTCACGTTCTTCTGCAAAGCCCTTGACCGTGGCATCTTTTGTTTCTGTTTGGACGGCTTTTTCAACCACAGGCGGCAGCGCAGAGCGTCCGATTTTTTTCTCCTGCGCGAAGGTGGGAAGAGTCAGGGCGAGAATCAATGCTGCGATGGGGTAACAGCGAGTTGTCATATGGATCTCCTTTTCGCCTTTTATGAGGCGGAAGAAGAATGACAGGGAAGGCTTAATAACGACTGAAGAAGCGATTAAGGTTGCCTAAAGGTTGTCCGTAATGATTTTGTTCGTAACAGCATGAGCTTATGGGTAAAAACCGATTAGAGTGAAAGCTCGGGAGAAACTTGGCAATTCATTTTGGAATCGCGATTTGTCCGATCGAAGGCGGGCATCTTTGCACGAGAGGATAGAAATGTATGTTTCGGCATTGGCTGCGTAGTTTGCTGGTTGTGGGATTGGTTGGGGCGGCGACATTGAGCGGAGATGCTCAAGGGAAACCGATTGTTGGAGAGAACACCGACTACACCAGCTCCTTGAACAAGGCGGACCGCGTGGAGTGGTTCCGTGACCAGGGATTCGGTCTTTTTATTCACTGGAGTGTCGACAGCCAGCTTGGGGTTACGATCAGCCATTCGTTGGTCGGGGCCTCTCCGGATTACACAGAACGATTTTTCAATGATCTGCCAAAGACATTTGATCCGATAGGGTTCGATCCGCAGGAATGGGCACGGCTGGCCCGTCTGGCGGGAGTGAAATACGTCGTCTTTACAGCGAAGCATCACTCCGGCTTTGGAATGTATGCAACGGCTACGACCCCGTTCAACGTGATGAATACACCTTTCCATCGCGATATTACGGCAGAGGTTCTAAAGGCATTTCGTGAGCAAGGGATTGCGCCGGGACTGTATTTTTCGCCGGATGATTTTTATTGGCTGCATAAGAACGGCAAGGTAATTCAGCGTGGAGTGGAAGATGTCCAGCCGAGCCATAATCCCGGCCTGCTGCAGTACGACAGTGCGCAGCTTCGCGAGCTGTTGACGCAGTATGGCCCTGTGGACGTGATCTTTTTTGATGGAGAAGCAACAAGTCTGCGACAGTTGGCGTGGAAGCTGCAACCAGAGATTGTGGTGACGCGTGGAGCGATGAGAACGCCTGAGCAGACGATTCCTGGGCAGGCATTCGACGAACCGTGGGAATCGTGCATCACGATGGGAGATGCATGGCAGTATCAGCCGCAGAATGATCATCTGAAATCGGGACATGAACTGATCCGCCTGTTGGTCGAGACACGCGCCAAGGGGGGCAACCTGTTGTTGAATGTGGGGCCGAAGCCGAACGGTGAATTAGCGATTGAGCAAGAAGAGCGTTTGCGCGAGTTTGCTTTATGGATGTTCGTGAATTCGGAGGCGATCTATGGAGTGCGGCCCTGGATCCTGACGAATGAAGGCGATGTCTGGTTTACGAAGAAGAAGGATTCGAGTGCGTTGTATGCGATTGTCGATCCAGCGACGCCCTGGAAGCTGGGCCAGTGGCAGGAGCTGGTGCTGCATTCGGTAAAGGCGACTGCCAAGACCGAAATTAGTGTCTTGGGAGCCAATGGCGAAGTGCTGGAGTATGCACCGGGAGTTACGCCGAAGACAACTTTCCACATGGAGAACGATGGATTGCATATCCGCACGATGCGATCGCAACGGTTGCAGGACAACAAAAAGTGGCCGAATCCTATGGTGGTGAAGATGACCAATGTGGAGCCTGCTCTGGTTCCGCCACGAGTCCAGACCGGGGCTTATCGATGGGATGCAAGTTCGGGCAGCTATCGTCTGGAGGGTGACCTGTTGGATATGGGAGGCGAGAAATCAGTCCAGGTGGGGTTTGAGTATCGCCCGATCGATGGAGAAGATATTCATGCCCGTACCGCCGCATGGATTGCAGTCCCAAGCCAAACTGTGACTCAAACGGGCAAGTTTTCAGCGGAGCTAGAAGGTCTGCCGGTATCGGGACATTACGAGTTTCGAGCGGTGGTTCGGCATCCCTTGCTGACCCTGTACGGAGTTGAAAAGACCCTGCGGAAGTCACAGTAGATCTCCATATAGGGAAGAAATGACCATGCATCTTTTGTGTAGTTTGCGATGTTCGGGCGGGGCCACTATAGTTTAGTGCGGGTATTCTGAGGTTTACGCCCTGTGCCGTCAGTGCGGCCCCCTCCCCCGGTTTTTGGGCTCTCTGGTAAAAAAAGATGCGGAACAAGGTTATGGCTGCAACGTCGGCCACTTTTCGATGGGATGAGAAGGAGAGAGAGGGTTCGATCTCTTTATCCGAGGTGATCTCGGCGCTCTCGTTTGCCGTGGAGCTGACGGATGGCACAGTGAGCGGACACGCTCTTCGCAGTTGTCTGTTGGGAATGCGGATCGCCGAAGAAGCCGGGATCAGCGCAGAAGAGAGAAGCAGTCTGTACTATGCCCTGCTGCTCAAGGACATCGGTAACGAGGAAATGGTCGGCCTTCGCTGCGATCGTGGAGGCAACATCGTCAGCAAACTGGGGATGGGGGATCATGCGGCCGAGGCGGTGCGCAACCTTGAAGAGCACTGGGATGGTTCAGGGTATCCGAACCATATCCGAGGAGCGGCTATCCCTCGACTTGCCAGGATTGCCGCTATTGCTCAGCACCTAGATATGTTTTCCATCGGACGGAATCCGGAGATCGCGATCGAAACGTTGGGTGAGTGGAGCGGGAGCTGGTTTGATCCTGATCTGGTGAAGGTAGCGCTTTCTCTGGATCGTGAGGACAAGCTGTGGACGAACTGTCGCGCGACGGACAGTCACGAGCAGACCCGGCAGGCGGTTCTTGATCTTGATCCCCGCAGGAGCCAGCCATTGGACGAGGAACAGATCGACCGGGTGTGCGAAGCTTTTGCCGAGGTTGTGGATGCCAAGTCAAATTTCACGTTTCGTCATTCGATGGGAGTAGCAGAGCTTGCACGAGGGATTGCTCAAAATCTTGGACTGGCTCCGGACAGAGTTCGGCTAGTGTGGCGCGCGGCTTTGCTGCATGATCTGGGGAAACTGAGTATCTCGAACAAGATTCTGGACAAACGGACGAAGCTGACGGTGGCCGAATGGAAGGTCATACGGAGACATCCAGGATTGACAAGAAAGATTCTTGAGCAGATTGGGCCATTTCGCGAGATTGCGATCGTTGCAGGAGAACATCACGAGAAGCTGGACGGGAGCGGTTACCCGAATCATCTTACGGCTTGCGATCTTTCCATTGAATCGCGAATCATTGCCGTCGCAGATGTTTATGGAGCGCTCTCTGAGGACAGGCCCTATCGCGAAGGTCTGAGTTATGGAGAGATTCTGCCGATCCTGAATTCGCTTTCCGGACCGAAGCTGGATCGGGAGTGCATCCAGGCACTGCTTGTTTACCTGCGAGATTATCGCCCACAGGATATCGATCCTGAAGTGGATGCAGACGGGCAGCTTTCGCGTTACTGCGCATAATGCTCTATCGAGAGCTAACCCAACTTCATCGTTTTTGTTCGCGCTTTACTTCAGATCTGGTTGCGTAGCCGGCGTGGTGTCCTGTTGAGAGGCAGTAGCAGAACGGGTGAATGTCTGCAACAGGTCCAGCGGGATCGTCGCTGTCAGGACGGCACGCTCTTTATGCGGCTCCACTTTAATGGAGCCGACCATCTGGGCGAGAACAGTGTCTTCCTGGTTATGTGTCTGCATCTGTTGAAGTGATTGAAAAAGGCCGAGCAGTGTCGAAAGCTTCTGCGCAGTTTGCGCGGCTTCGGCTTCGCTGGAAGCGATGTCTTCGATACGAAGTTGTACCGCTGCTGCATAACGGAGGCTGGCGACAAAGAGATTATCCGCCGAGAGTGGAAGCTGCAAACCGAGGACACTGATGGAGCCTGCTTCGGAGAAGGGAAGTCCAAGCCGTCCAACTCCCCAGGCGCTGGCGAACATGGGGACATCGCGATAGAGCGCCGAGAGCATCGTTGGACCGGAGAAGAGTGACACAGAGCGACTGTGATCCAGGATGGAATGGATCTGCTCTGCGGTGGGCATATTGGATGCAGCAAGAGAGTTGCTGCTGAGTTGTGTAATACGAAGAGGGCGGGTGATCTCGCCATCGTGGATCGTTATCGTGTAGATCGTGTGATCTGCATAGTTCTCACGAGAGATAGCGATGGATTCGAGATAGCGGGCAAGCCGGTCACTATCGAAACGCCCTTCGAAGATTTCGGAGTACCCCACAGGACCATTTGGGCCATTGGGATTGCTCATGCGATGCAGTGCGAAGGCTGCGTCATCCAGATCACGCTCTGGCACGATCCCCGTGGCATCGATGAATTGTTGGTATTCGGGAGCGCGGTTGACCGGAGTCTTGTCGAAGTTTGTTGCAAGGCGAAGAGGCTTGAGATTAACGTAAACGATCGCGTCGGCTTCAGGAAGCAGACGCGCGGCCTTCGGAGGAATCGACTTGCGTAAAGCAAGGACGATGGCTGACACAAAGATCAACGCTGCAAACGCGAACAGAGAGTATCGTACAGATTTACGCATGCTGAGATTGGGTGAAATAGCGATCGCCACCTGTCTGTTTCTACTCTGTATATCGCGGAACGGCAAATAGGTTCTATTCAGTGATTGCGAAGGTGTAAATCTTTCCGCCGTTGGTGACATTGCCGGTTCCTGGAGGAAGGATGCCAAACTCACCTCCGCCAACGGAGTGATCGACGGTGAATCTCCAGGTGCGAGGAGCTACTCTTTCTGGATGAAACGGAACCTCATCGCGCTGCGCTCCGCCAGTGGAGTGAAAGACACCGCCAGTGAGTGCGCGGAATTCACGATTATCGGAGTTAATGCGAAAACGGATGAAATCGTATTCCGCTATATCGACGCTCGGCGCGGCGTAGACCAGAATTTCGACGGGAGCTTGCAAGGCCAGTTTCGATTCGCGTCCGTTGAGGTGACCATTGCGGTCCTGCTTGATGATTCCGTGGGTCGCGGTGGATTTGAGCCATCCTCCAGACTTGATGTGAACGACCTCAGTTTGTAGTGGCTGCCAAGTACCATTGCGGTCTTTGTAATAGGCTCCAATGTCGTTGACTTCGGAGACAGGAGCAGGCGGTGGATCGCTGGTGGTGGATGTTCCTTCAGGGGCGATACGCTTTCTCCCCTTGTTGATCATGGCCGTGATCACGCGCTCGGAGACGCCGGAATCTTTGAGGTCTACCAGGGCATCGGCATCGGTGGTGTATTGCCCCGGTTGTGCAGAGATCGCCTGAAGAATGAGATCGTCGCTTAGTCCTGCGCTGGCCATGCGAATGATTGAGCTATTGGTGAGAGTCTTGAGAGGCGCGGGCGCGGAGGTGGTGGGGCCTTCCGTCTGCTGTGGCGGCTCGGCCGTCTGGGCGGGGCACGAGGCTCCGGCAATCAGCAGAAGAGAAAAGCTGGAAATAAGTCCGAGGCGCGTCAACATCATGCGGAATCTCTGCCTCCAGAAGAGCAGTCTTGAGAGTTGGACGATCGAAAGCGTATCACGCAATCCGATCAATTCGTCCGAATCGCATCGGGCGATCTGTCATCATAGAAGTATGGGCCTTATACAGAGACGTAAGGCAGGAGATTGATTTTGATGAAGTTGAAGTTGCCTGAAGGGGATTTCAAGGCATATCTGTTTGATTGCGATGGCACGATTGCCGATTCGATGCCGCTCCACTACATTGCCTGGAAGAGCGTACTTTCGGAGTGGAACTGTGAGTTTGCCGAGGAGCTGTTTTATCAATGGGGCGGAATGCCTGTCGTGGAGATCATCTCGACCTTGAATCAGCGCCACGGCCTGTCGATGCCGGTCCGCGATATTCAAAAAAGAAAAGAAGAGCTGTTTTACGCCAACCTGCCCTTGCTGAAGGCGGTTCCTGAGGTGCTGGAACATATCGAAGCCCGGCATGGCGATCTTCCTTTTGCAGTTGTGTCCGGTAGCACGCGGGATTCTGTGCAGGCTTCGTTGCGGGCTCTTCATCTGCTGGATCGCTTTCAGACGTTGGTCTGCGCTGGGGACTATGCTCGCAGCAAGCCGCATCCTGAGCCGTTTCTAATGGCAGCGGAGCGGCTGGGAGTTGCACCTGAGCAATGTCTGGTGTTTGAGGATACGCAGATGGGGATCGATGCAGCGACTGCCGCAGGGATGGCATCCGTGCGGGTTCCTGCTCCGTGGGAGCGTGCATCGAACGAGTTGGCAACTGCGACTGTGGGAAACGGTTAAACTCGCGGTTCTACGCCCGTTGCAGCTGCGTTGTTCACTGTGCTAAAGTTAGCTCTGCGGCGCACTCTGCGCAGGCACGACTGCGCGTCAGCCAGATGGTGCTTACAGGGGGCAAGAGAAGGCTGTTTGGGCTGGCGTAGCTCAGCTGGTAGAGCATCTGATTTGTAATCAGAGGGTCGGGGGTTCAAGTCCCTTCGCCAGCTCCAGATTTCACACGGCCGTGGAAGAGCTTGGATTTGGTTGTACTGTCTGGCCGTTCTGGCTATACGGACCTCCGGAGACTTCTTCAAGTGTAAACCTGTTCGATCCGTGGATCGAGGGGTGAGGCTTGATGAGTGAAGGTAGCCGTATTCAGAAAGTCAGGCAGAGATGTGCACAGGTGGCCGAGTGGTTAATGGCAGCAGACTGTAAATCTGCCCGTCAATGACGTACGGAGGTTCGAATCCTCCCCTGTGCACCATAGGTTTTAGGTAGTTGAAAGACAGGGGAGCGTTCGTGGACTTCAGCCCTGCCGGCAGCGGAAGAATGATGATTGCGCTGGTGGTGCTTGGAGTTCTGGCGATTCTGACCTGGCAGACGATGGAGCCAGGGAGATATCGTTCGCTGACGTGGCTCTTGTTAGGTTTTTTTGCCTTCCGTGTAACGCTTGGCTGGTTGCGCTCGCGGTAGGATTGTAGGGTTAGTTGTAAACAGGCTGATGTAGCTCAGTGGTAGAGCACTCCCTTGGTAAGGGAGAGGTCATGGGTTCAAGCCCCATCATCAGCTCCAGGGTTTGGCCTGATATATGTTTGCCAAATAGGCAAACATATATCAGGCAGTAGTGCGGGAGTAACTCAGTGGTAGAGTCACAGCCTTCCAAGCTGTTGGTCGCGGGTTCGATTCCCGTCTCCCGCTCCAGAGAGTTGAAGGTATGTTGCAGGAGAATCCGTTGAACGCGTTGAAGGAACAGCCGGTACTTCCTATCGCCGATCCCGTGGCGTTCGGTTCCGTGAAGACGGCAATCGAGTCGTCGTTTTCGACGGGTAAAGTGGCGGAGTTTTTGCGGTCGCTGGATCGCCAGGGAGTTCGTATCCGCGAGTTTGAAGACGTGCTCCGCAGGGGCCTGCTCGGAAAGAAGACGGCTGGCGATTATGCTGCTCTTTCCGCGGGAGACCAGGGGCAGCTTCGTGAGTTTTATCTGGCCAGCCTGGAGCGTGTTGCTCCGGAGCTTCGGCAGAAGTTCTTTCGGCTGTACGCGTATTACTGAGACAGTTTGAAGGTTGGATGTGAACTTGCCGGTTATTGCCGGCCAACACTATAGACGGAGAGAGCAATGGCGAAGGAGAAATTTGATCGTTCCAAACCGCATGTGAATATTGGGACGATTGGACACATTGATCACGGCAAGACGACGTTGACGGCGGCGATCACGAAGGTGTTGTCGAAGCACAACCCGAAGAACGCGTTCCGTTCGTTCGATACGATTGACAACGCTCCTGAGGAGCGTGAGCGAGGTATCACGATTGCGACGTCGCACGTGGAGTATGAGACGGCGAACCGTCACTATGCTCACGTGGACTGCCCTGGCCACGCCGACTACATCAAGAACATGATTACGGGAGCGGCGCAGATGGACGGCGCGATCCTGGTGGTGGCGGCGACGGACGGTCCGATGCCGCAGACCAAGGAGCACGTTCTGCTGGCCCGTCAGGTCGGTGTACCGTACATCGTGGTGTTCCTGAACAAGTGCGATGCGGTGGAAGATGCGGAGCTGGTAGACCTGGTGGAGATGGAAGTCCGCGAGCTTCTGTCGAAGTACGACTTCCCGGGCGACGATGTTCCTGTGATCCGCGGTTCGGCGCTTGGTGCGTTGAACGGCGAGGCACAGTGGGAGCAGAAGATCGACGAACTGATGCAGGCGGTGGACGACAACGTTCCCCAGCCGGACCGCATGGTGGACCTGCCGTTCCTGATGCCGATCGAAGACATCTTCTCGATCTCGGGCCGCGGTACTGTGGTGACGGGCCGTATCGAGCGCGGCAAGGTGAAGGTGGGCGAGGCGGTCCAGATCGTGGGCTTCCGGGACACGCAGAACACGACCGTGACCGGTGTTGAGATGTTCAAGAAGCAGCTGGACGAAGGTCTGGCGGGCGACAACGCGGGTCTCCTTCTGCGCGGAACGGCGAAGGAAGATGTGGAGCGCGGCATGGTGTTGGCCAAGCCGGGTTCGATCACTCCGCACACGCAGTTCAAGGGTGAGGTTTACGTGTTGTCGAAGGAAGAAGGCGGACGTCACACCCCGTTCTTCAATGGCTATCGTCCCCAGTTCTACTTCCGTACGACGGACGTGACGGGTACGGCGAAGCTTCCGGAAGGCACCGAGATGGTGATGCCGGGCGACAACATCCAGCTGGAGATCACACTGCTGACTCCGGTGGCGATGGAGAAGGGCCTGCGCTTCGCGATCCGCGAAGGCGGAAGAACCGTCGGCGCCGGTACCATCTCCGAAATCATCAAGTAAGACCTCTCGAACTAATAAGAACTGGCGGCGAGCTTCGGCTCGCCGCCTTTGACTAAAGGCTTTTTATTTTCCGTGGTTTGTTCCCTAATCTGGGACTTCGTGGGATAATAAAAGACGGAAGAGCGTGGCCTGACCGCTCCTCTCTCCGTACACAATTCAGGACTTGGCAGCAGGGGCCAATAAGCCCTGCGTCGCGGCGTGTCAGGTGGGAAGATGAAACCTTCCCAAACGACAAGTTGCTTGCCAGCCAAAGCGACTGGCCACGTTAGAAGGAGATTTAACAAATGCGCGAGATCATCACTTTGCAGTGCCCCGAGTGCAAGAACCGGAACTACTCCACGACGAAGAACAAGAAGACGACGACAGGTCGTCTGGAATTCTCAAAGTTCTGCAACACCTGCCGGAAGCACACGGCGCACAAAGAGACGAAGTAGGACTGGCCGTCCAGGGGGAAGCGCTTCGCGCGGGAACTTTCGGACGATTCCGTACTTTGGGGGAGTAAGCTCAACGGTTAAACTGCCGGTCTCCAAAACCGGACTTCTCGGTTCGAATCCGAGCTCCCCCGCCACCTGCCTGAGGCCGATCATGCAGGGCGAAGAAAAGAAACTTCGGTCATAGAAGATTTGAGGCGGCATTATGGCCAAGACAGTAGCGGTAGCTGAACAGCAGACCAACACCGGAGTCCAGCAGATCAAATCGCTGCCGGAGCGGATCAGCAGCTTTCTGAGAGACGTGCGTAGCGAGATGCGCAAGGTAGTCTGGCCGAACCGCGCGGATGTGCAGTCGATGACGGTTGTGGTCATCGTCACAGTGTTTGTCTTTGCAGCGTACTTCTGGTTGGTGGATAACGTGATTGGACGCGCTGTTGAGGCTGTGCTCGGGGCGGCTACGAAATAGATTCAGAGATATAAACCGATGCGTGAAGAAGGCATAAGCATGGCTGAAGAGCAACAGAATCCGGAAGAGCAGAACCCTGAAGCGTTGAATGCGGGGAGCGATTCATCCTCGGAACAGCCAGCCGACCAGCTGGCCCCGCCAGTGAACGAGAGCTTCAAATGGTACATTATTCATGCCTATTCGGGCTTTGAGCGCAAGGTGCGCGAGTCCCTGGAGAGTCGTATCGCTGCTTTCGGCCTGCAGAACAAGATTGGCCGGATCATGATTCCGACCGAGCCTGTCACCGAGATTCGTAATGGTAAGAAGTACACCATCGAGCGCGTCTTCCTTCCTGGCTATGTTCTGATCGAGATGGATCTCGACAATGATCTCTGGCATGTGATCAAGAACACGCCGCGGGTCACGGGTTTTTTGGGAACCGGGGATAATCCCGTTGCCTTGTCAGAGCAGGAAGTCAGTTCGATTCTCTTCCGTTCGGATGTCTCCAAGGAGAAGCCGACGCTCAAGATCAAGTTTGATAAGGGCGAGCAGGTTCGCATCAACGAAGGCCCGTTTGCAAACTTTACCGGAGCAGTCGATGAGATCAACGAAGACAAGCAGACGCTCAAGGTAATGGTCAGCATCTTCGGCCGCTCGACCCCGGTCGAGATCGAGTTTTCGAAGGTCGACAAGGTCGTCGAATAAGGATTTAGGATCGCGCAAGGAACGAGCGCGATCTGGAAGTGAGTTTTGAATTTCAAATTAAGCGTGATGGCCGTGAGGCCGCCGCTGGAAGCATAAGAGGATTCATCGATGGCACCGAAGAAGGTAACTGGATACGTCAAACTGCAGATCGTCGCCGGCAAGGCAACACCTGCACCGCCCGTAGGCCCCGCGCTTGGTCAGGCCCAGGTCAACATCATGGAGTTCTGCAAGCAGTTCAACGACCGCACTAGCAAAGATCCGGCTCTGGCTGGCCTCACGGTTCCGGTAGTGATTTCGGTCTACGCTGACCGCACCTTCAGCTTTGTCACCAAGACGCCTCCAGCGCCTGTGCTTCTATTGAAGGCAGCCGGCATCGAAAAGGGTTCGGGCACTCCGAACAAAGAGAAGAAGGGCAAGGTTACCGAGAAGCAGATTCTCGAGATCGCCAAGCAGAAGATGCCCGACATGAATGCTGCCTCCGTCGAGGCCGCGGCGAAGACGATTCGCGGTACCGCCCGCTCGATGGGCATCGATGTCGTCGCATAAGCAAATTTTCTGTTCTGAACACGAGAGAGCGCCTGACAACCAGGTGCTCTTTTATTTTTAATTACTTTTCCCCTCGGCCCACATATCGATAAATGGCGCACAGTTCATCGCCGGTTGAGCCGTATTCGGTCTGCTGCGCGATGGCCTCCAGGTCGGCTGTATGATCTTCCGTACTCATGGGGACTGTTCCTTGCCAAAGCAGATGGAATGCCGGATGACGATCAAGGAGAGCGCCGTGTTCGGCGTTGACGTAGAGAAGATCCAGAGAGCCTCTACGGTTTGAGAATGCAGTTTCGATTCGACGAAGTAAAGGCTTGAGAACAGGCTCTTCGAATGGGTGAAAGAGAAAGACTACTGTTGGGTTGACAGGAAGCGGCAGATTGAGTGCGTCATCGTGCACGATCTGAATGGGAGCTATTGCGTCAGCTGTAGGGTCATCTCTATGCGCCTTGCTCCAGAGTGCTACATTGGCTTCCGCAATCGTAACCATCGCAGGATTCAGTTCGACCCCGACAACTTGCCGGAAGGGGAGCTCGCTGGCGAGCAGGACGGCTCGCCCTTTGCCTGATCCAATATCCAGGAAGGTGTAGTCGGTGATGTGGTACGGCGGATTCGTTTTGCGCCAGCGGTCAATCAGTGAGCGGAGAATCGAAGGCGCAACGGCGTAGTAGGCAGTAACGTGCTCGTCGTTCGGATGGCCGGTTACGAGATCACGCGCAGGAACGAGTCCGCTGGTGTCGGTTTCGTGAACCTGATCGAAGGGGTGGATGGGCATCGAGGCGGCTTTGAGAAGGTCGCGGGAGCGGATGGGCGCGGCTTTGGTTTTGGAGCTTGAGGACATATCAGCGAATCTGAACCAGGTTGGGATTGCCATCGAGGCCGAGGATGCGACGGCCCTCCGGAGTGATTTGCTGAGGTGTCCAGACAGGTTGAGGAATGATGAGAGTGGTTACTTCACCGGCCTCTTCCATGCCTGCCAGTCGATTACGAATCTGTTCTGTAATCTGCGCTTCAGTCTGCTCGCTGGGATGACTCAGAACCAGCTCAATCTGGATACGATGTTTTTGTGGGACTCCTGGAATCCCGGCGCCGGGAGCTCCAGGATCAGGTGCGACGCGAATGCGGCGGATGAGTCCGAGATCGACGATATTACATGGCAGGGTTGGATCATAACAGTTGCGCAGCGCGATGAGGATATCGGGTTCCGTAAGCATTCCTGTTTCGATGATAGTCGCACGGAACGTTGATTTAAGTCGCCCAAGTCGTATTTGGGCTGACGACGCGCATATTTCGCTAAGAACTTTGAACGAATAAGCCATTCGTTTTCTGTAGGGTCGAGATAAATTCACATATTTCTTCAGATAAGGGTGTCAAGTCCTGAATCGCTCAAGCGTACTGAAACGTCTGAATAGAGATTAGTTTTTACGATGCGTATTTTACGAGCGTTTTTCTTTGTCCTTTTTCTCTTTTCGATCCGCGCGCTGGGACAGCAGCTCTCCGCGCCAGAGCCGCAGGCTGGAAGAATTATCGGTACGGTAACCGATACGAATGATGATGCAGTGCCAGGCGCAACGGTCGTGCTTGAAGGGCTGGCTTCTCAGCCTCGACCTGATGTTATTACGAATGGTGATGGATTTTTCCAGTTGGTCAATGTCCCTTCAGCTGCTCCTTATCGCGTAAAAGTAAGCGCGAAAGGCTTTTCGGACTGGGCATCGCCAGAGATAACCCTCAAACCTGGCCAGGATTTGGATCTTGCCCAGATCAAATTGACCATTGCGGTCGTAGAAACCACTGTCAGCGCAATCTCTCAGGAAGAACTCGCAGCAGAGCAGGTGAAAGATGCAGAGAAGCAACGCGTCCTGGGGGTGATTCCTAATTTTTATGTAGCGTACGATCCGCGGACGGTTCCGCTCACCTCCACGTTGAAGTTCAAGCTTGCTCTGCGGGCGGCTACCGACGCGGTCAGTATCGGCGGAGCGGCGTTTCTTGCCGGCATCGATCAGGCAGCAGATACGCCAGCGTATCAACAAGGAGCGAAAGGATACGGTCAGCGATTTGGCGCTGTATACGCGGATGGGATCACTAATATTATGATCGGTGGGGCGATTCTCCCTTCGCTTCTGCACCAGGACCCGCGCTATTTCTACCAAGGAACAGGCACTACAAAATCGCGTTTTCTTCACGCTGTCTCGGCCCCTTTCTGGTGTAAGAACGACAATGAAAAATGGGGATTTAATTATTCGAGTATCGGCGGGGATTTTGCCTCCTCGGCGCTCTCCAACCTCTACTATCCGAAGCAAGATCGTGGCGTGGGACTGGCCATCGGCAATGTCGGGATCATCACCGGTGGACGCATTGCCAATGCGCTGGCACAGGAGTTCGTTCTTCCTCGATTTACCAAACACGCCAAAGGGCAGGATTAAAGGGGGTCGGAATCCACCGATATATTTCTCCTGATGAAGAAGAGGCGCGACGCAGAAATCAGTGCTGAGGGACGGTGGTTCCGGGGTTCATCGAAGGATTCGTTTCCCCTGAAGAGGAATCTTTGACCGTGCTCATTCCGGGCAGGATGGTTGAGGTCGCTTTGAACTTGCGGTAATCGGAGTTTGTGACCAAGATGCTTCCGTTGAAGCTGACAAAGAGCATTACCCGTGCGCTTCCATGACCTTCAATGCGTGAAGGAAGCCAGACCTCATCGTTGATCTTGATCTGGTCCATGGAGAAGCTTGTCCCTTTCTTAATAGACATTACGATCCCTGCACCGACCTTGAATGAATTGGCGAATTGACCTTCCAGATGAGTGATCGTGCGGTCCTGCTCATCGATCCAGAGAGTTCCAGAGAGATCGCGGATCACGTCTTCCATGCGGTTGCGTGTCTTTGCTTTGGGGTTACCAGCGTAGTCGATTGCGATCGTTTCGCGTCCATTTTGCTTAACTCTTCGAGGATTCGTGAAATTGCCAAGTTCCAGGAAGCGGGAGACCGTTATTTCCTCGTTGCCATGTGAGTCAGTTTCGACACCTTTAGTTTTGGCTTTGGTCTTTCGCTCCTTTGCTTTCGCAACCTCTTTGTCGATCCGTTCGCCTTCTTTTCGTTGTTCCTCTGCAGTTAGATCTTTGCCATCTTTACGCGTGAGCTTCTGAACTTCTACTCCGTTGAGCCAGAAGACGTCGTATTCATGGGTCACGGCTTTTTTCCCATCGCTTCGTTGCTGCTGTACGACTTCGTGATAGATGTAGTCCTTCTGGATATGTTCAGATGCGCGCTGATGCTTCTCTACTTCGTGCATAAGCTCTGAAATGTCCGGAAGTGGGCGATCTGGTTCAGCAACTGGAGAGAGAGTTTGTCCCGAAAAAGTGGTCGCAGTCAGCGCGGCGACGAGGATCGATAACCTGAAGAAGGTCAGCTTCATTTAAACTCTTCAGGTGGCTCGTGCGGTGTGATCTCCCGCGCATAAATTTGGTAGGAAATCTTAGGTGGCTCTTCACTTGTGTGAAGAGCACGCACGCGAGCGCGGATAGCTTCATCAGCTGCCGTGATGCGTTCGCGTGAACGAAGGTAATCGAGCCAGGACTCCATCAGGAAGGTTTCGTTGAGGTGTTCGGGATCGACGACATCACGATAGATTCCCCAGCGGATCGCTCCATCTCGCAAACGTACGCCACGAAGCTGATGGATCGCATGAGTGAACTCTGAGTAGCGCTCTACTGGAATGCGGTAATCAATGGAGATGCGGACAGGTCCTTCATGAACCAGGTCATCGGCTTGTGCGACTGAGTCTGCCAGTTGGAACTGGCTGGGTTGCACAGTTGAGCGAGCAGAACGAAAAGGCGTATGGTCCGGTAGCGGGCCCTGCAAAATATGGAACCGGCGAATCGCAGGATAGCTGATGGCAAGTCCGCAGGCTGATGCTGCCAGCGCAATTGGCGTGGAGGTATGTTCAGCGACAAAACCCCAGAGAATAGAACCGAGCGCCATACCTCCCTGGAAGGTCATCAAATATGTTCCCAGCGCGCGTGCTTGTACCCATGCTGGCACTGAAAGCTGCACTGAGGTGTTCAGTGTGGACATGGTACTGGTCCATGCAAAGCCGGAGAGAATCAGAGTGGGAATGATTACGGCGGGGTAGTGTGCATAGGCTAGAACAAGCAACGTAATCACATCGTAAAAAGTGGAGACTGCAATGATGGTATCGGCAGAGATACGACGGCGGATGCGAGGAAGCTGTGTCGCTGCAATGACGGCTCCCAGACCAAGCGAGCCATTCAGAATGCCGTAACCGAGAGCCCCTTCGCTGAGATCTCGTTTGGCCACGACGGCGAGCAATGCCCAGATAGCCGAGACGAAGAAGGTAAATGTAAAAGCGCGGATTAGCGAAGACTGTAGCTCTGGCGCATAGCGGACGTAGCGCAGTCCCGTCATGATAGAGCCTGCAATGCGCTCTGACGGCAGGGCAGACTTGAACAGCGGTGTGCGCTTCCAGTTGAAGAGAACCCAGATCACCCCGGCGAACGATGCCGCGTTCAGGAAGAAGACCCAGCCCGCTCCAGTATGTACACTGACGAAGCCTGCGACCATCAATCCACCAAGCGCGGGCCCAACAGCGCGAGCGAGATTGTTCGAGGCCGCATTGAGTGCGACGGTATCGGGGATAAGCTCGCGTGGGACTAGCTCCGGAACAATGGCCTGCCACGCCGGGTTGTTCATGGCCGAGCCGATATTCAGCAGGAAGGTGAATGCAAGCAGTGTCCAGGGGGAGATATAGCCGATAAAGGTGAGCAGTGCAAGGATAGCAACCGAGACGAGCATCCATGCCTGCCAGAAGATGAGCAGCTTACGGCGATCAAAAATATCGGCTGTTGCTCCGGCAAGCAGACCCAGCATAAGAACTGGCAGAGACGCCGCTGTTTGCATAAGCGCGATCAACAAAGGTGAGGCTGTGAGCGAGGTCATCAGCCAGGTGCCGGCTGTGTCCTGCATCCAGGTGCCGACTGACGAGACAGTCGAAGCTATCCAGCGATCACGAAACAAACGGATGCGAAGTGGAGCAAAGCCGCTGGGAGTAGGGCTGGCGGCAGCGACGACAGGACCAGTATTGGGTGTCTCAAAAGGCATCGCGCTTTTCTAGTTTACGGGATATTGGAAGAGGGGTGAGAGCCATGGAGAGAACAGGCCAGAGCGCACGATCTATGAGCTGACTGACGTGGGACAGTAGACGCTGCTTGGGCGACTCTTGCTTGTTGGGATGCGCGCGGGATTGCGTATCTTAAACACCGTGTCGACTTCAAAATAAAAGATGCTGCAAAGCAACTACACCTTCGCAAGATCAAAGAACTTAGTACAGTCGCCCGGCAGATCCACGCATCTTCTTGACGACAGTCATTCCTTAAATAAAAAAGGTGTGCCGCCTGATTCAGAAGCGACACACCTTGTTCATTTTAGAAAAGGAGTTTCAACCCAAACTGAATCTGTCGTGATGTTGTTGCTGTTGCAGTAATAACGCCTGCAGTAGGACTGGCGACGACAGCCGCAGTTTGGTTCGAGGCACTCCCCTGGGTTGGTCCTGAGGTAAAGACCACCGGATTTGGAGTCGCGAAGTTCGTATGGTTTAGGACGTTGAAGAACTCCGCGCGGAACTGGGCGCGAACGTGCTCGGTAATCTGCGTGGCTTTCAGGAGCGAAAGATCGACATTCGTCAGTCGAGGCCCAGTGAGAGTATCGCGGCCAAGGTTCCCGACTGTGCCATAGGCCGGCGCAAGAAATGCGGTAGGGTCAAAGTACTGTTGAGGAGTACGCGGGTAAAGATTCCCGCGGAAGTTAGGGTTGATGTCAGGACGCACCGGATTGCGGGTATCTCCTGAGCCAGTCGGGTTATAGCCAAGCTGCGGTGAGAACGGAAATCCAGATTGCAGGGCAACGATCGTGCTCAGGGTCCATCCACTCGCAGCACGATTGGCAAGCCCGGTGAGATTCGATCCCACCAGATGACCTTGTCCTAACGGAAGATCATAAGTGCCGTTGATTGCTGCAAGGTGGCGGATATCGGTTGCTCCCGGACCATAGTCAATATTGGGGTTGGCTGGATAGGAGACGAACGCCGGCGTGTTCGCGCTGACGCTGGTGTTCCACGCAGAACCGTTATCCAGGTTCTTCGAAAAGGTATAGTTGCCACGAACTTGCAGGCCGCGGGTGAGGCTACGGCGCACATCCACCACTAGCCCGTTGTAGTTGCTGATGCCTTGCGAGATCCACGAAGTCGTATTCGCAACAGCAGGATTTACTTTGTTCGTCGTGGGATAGTAGATACGCCCATTCACAATCGTTGCTTCAGGTTCGTTGAGATCAGCCGAGAGAATTTGATGATAGCCGTGCGAACCGTTGTAGCCCACGGTAAGGGAAGTGTTGGGAGCGATCTGTTGCTCGATCTGGAGACTCCACGAAATGACGGTAGGAGTTGCGAGATCGGTCTGTACATTCGAGGGGGAGACGAGTGTTCCAGGTGAGGGTTTGGTTGAAGAGGTGATATTGAGACTCGAGACCGCAACGTTAGCAAGTGACAGAGTTGTGTTGTACGGCGCTGTCTGATCGAGGCGGTAGTTCAGGTTGTCGAGCAATGAATAGTGCATCCCGAAGCCTGCACGAATGCTGGTTTTCCCATCGCCATGCACATCCCAGGCCAGCCCAAGGCGAGGAGCTGGAAGGAACTTCGCTCGGTTGTCAGTAAGAGGCGAGGAGCCGGTGAACGGATTCGAGTTGATTACTCCATTAGTAAAGCCGTAGTTCGAGGCACGGCCCTGTGATTCATTGAAGCCGTTGGTGGATTCAATGCGCAAGCCAGCGCGTAACTCGAGTCGCGGTGTGAGCCGGATCGTATCTTCGAGATACCCTGCCCCCATCCATGATCTCCAGCCAAGACGCGTAGGAGAAGGAACAACGGTGAAGGTCTTTACGTTTCCTTGCAGGAAAGTTGTAAGGGAAGCGAAGGATGCCTGACCAAACTGATTCTGTGCAAGGTTGTCGTTCGACTGTAGACGCTGCAGCCATCCTCCGGCCTCGATCTGATGGCGGCCATGTGTCCAGAAGATATGGTCGTCGAAGGTGAAGAGATTACGCGTGGTGGCATTGTTCGAGCCTACGTTTGCTCCTGCTCCGGTGATCTGCGACGAGCCGTTGGAGGCAGTCGACCCCGCGATTACGATGGCCCCTACAGGCTTGCCTGCAACCCATCCAGGAACGTCGGCTCCTCCAAGAGGAGAGGAGGTGCCCAAAAAGAAGAACGATGCGCGCGAGAAACCGAAGCGAGCTGTGTTCAACAGTCGAGGGGAAAAGACATGTTGTTCTGAAGGCTGGCAACCTGTTCGCGAAGATCTTCGTTGATTGCCGCCAGAGGGTTCTGGGTAGGCGTGTCGGCGGTTGAGTCATCCACGGTGTAGACCGCGAAGAAGAGATCGCGAGGGCTGACGTTGTAGTCAAAACGTGCTGTTCCGAAGTCTTCTCGGATACGCTGAATAGGGTTGGAGTAAGCCAACGCGATTCCGGTCTGATTGCCTTTGGCATCCAGTAGCGCCGGTCCGTTTTGCTCGGGCCATAGGTTGAATAAAGGAGCGACTCCGGGCGCAACGCCGTAGTTCTTGCGCGAGCCAGAAGGATTATTCGGATCGGGCAGGTATCCCTGTCGAGCCAGTGTGTCCGGAACGAAGGTTACATCCGAGAGGCCCAGGTTCTGGCGATAACCCTCATAGTTGGCAAAGAGAAAAAGCTTGTCTCGGCGAATCGGACCCCCCAGCGAACCACCAAAGTTGTTTCGCTGGAACTGCGGAATATGCGCCTGGTCGAAGTAGTTGCGGGCATCTAGCGCAGAGTTGCGCAGGAATTCATAGGCTGAGCCGTGAAGGTTATTGGTTCCGGAGGCAGTCACGATGGAGATCTGTGCTCCCTGTCGCTTGCCATAGCTCGCGGAGTAGGTGTCAGTCACGACGTTAAACTCACGCACAGCATCTACACCCAGCAATTGTCCGCTGGTACCGCCTGGCGTCACGTTGATCAGCGATGCTCCAGTGTATTCAATACCGTTCAACAGGAAGAGATTGTCTTGTGGACGACGGCCGGAGATCGCGAACATATTCCCAACGGAAGAGTTCGAGGTCCCGATGCTGCCCGAGCGTTGGTTTGTGTAGTTCACGACGCCGGGATTCAACGTAATCAACTGATCGTAGCTGCGTCCATTCAGCGGAAGCTGCTTAATCTGGCGTTCGTCGACGAGTCCTGATATCTGTTGTGTCGAAAGATTGACGACAGCGGGCGTATCTTCTACGCTGACCTGCTGCTGCACCGCGTCGACGGTAAGCTGAATGTCGATCTGCTTGCTTTGGCCGACAGTCAATGAGATATCGGTACGGTGTTGTACGGAAAAGCCGTCGTGTTGCGCTGTAATCGTATAGGTCCCGATTGGGATAGATGGCGCCGAAAAGCGACCATCAGTCCCCGTGGCCAAATTCCGCTCATTGCCGGTCTCGTCGTTGTGGATTGTGACATGTGCTTCAGAGAGTGCTGCACCGGTTGGGTCTGTGATGATGCCGGAGAGAGTTCCTCCGACCACCTGTGCTTGCAACGGTGCGAGTGCAAATAAGGTATACAGAGCTGGAAGCAGAAGGGAAGCAAGCGTGAGCCTGCGGGTAGAGGTATACATAACGGTCTCCGCAAATTGTGTAGAGAGGTGCTCGCCTACGAGCGACGAGTCTCGTGAGTTGATCCGATTTTGAAAAGAAGGAGGCTGGTTCTCGCGTTACAAGCGACAACAACAGCGGTGCGAGGAAGGCAGGAGAAGAAGAGAGATTGTAGTCTGGGTCATCGCGCGACTCCGTAGCTATAGCTAACGTAAACGAGGCCAAGCGTGATAAGCGCGATAGCAATCTCACCGAGAATACCGACGATCAAAGGGCGCCATCCCTGACGTGTCAGATCTCGCAGGTTTGTTCGCAAACCCACGCCGGCGAAGGCCGGGAGGAAGGCCCACTTCGAAAGGTTCGCAAGACTGGTGAGCTGTGCGTGGGTGAAGAATCCTGCGGTCGCAAGAATCGATAGTGCGATAAAGCCAAGAATGAACTTTGGGAACTTGCGCCAAAGAAAGACACCCTTGTGTTCCACATCGGGAGCCAGCCCACGCGATGACCAATAGACTGCGTATGCCAGAACAACGAAGCCAAGAAATCCCGAACGCGCTGTTTTGGCCAGCACGGTCCAACGACCGGCTTCTTCTCCATAGAGCGCACCGGTTACGAGGGATTCGGCGGTGTTGTCGACCGCAAGCCCAGCCCACATACCGTATCCCTGTTGGCTCATATGGAGTGCATGGCCGATCGCCGGAAAGGTAAATAGGGCAATGGCACCGAGGGTAAGAATGGCGGCGATGGCGGTTGAGGTGTCTTCTTCCTCAGGCTCGATCGCTCCGCGAGCTGCCATGATGGCGGTTACGCCGCAGACACTGGAGCCGATCGCCAGCAACGAGGTAAGTTTCGGCGGAAGGCGAAAGATGCGGCCTAACAGGTGCATTGTCGAAAGCGACAGAATGAGCTCGACAGCAACTAAGGCCAGCGAGAGTCCGCCGATATGAAGGATGTCCTGGAGGAGAAAGCGCGCTCCAACGAGAACAATGCCTAGCTTCAGCCAGAGCTCATAGGTTGCGACTCCGGCTCGAAAAAACGATGCGACGCCGATTGTGTTGCTTACGGCCAGTCCAAGCAGAATGGCCCAGAGAACATATTCAATATGCGGGAAGGGAATTGATGGATATACAGTACGCAGGTGCGCAAAGGTGTGCTCCAGCAATTTCCCAAACAAGCCGATGCCGAACAGCAATGCAACGCCGGGCAGCACACGGAAGAACTGTGCGCTGAGCGTTGGCGCTGGAGCGGTGATCGGAATCGTTTGGACGGCCACGGAAGTGCGTTAGAACCAGACGGGAGGAAGAATATTGAAGCGGATCAACGCTGCAAGGGTCAGTGCAATCGCAACGGCGATCATGTCGATGTTGATGCGGCTGTTCGATACGTGAGGAGCTGCCATAAATGCCTCGAAATAAGCTTTTGTGGAGAAGTGCGCACGCAAATGAAAAAGCCCACGTGCGCTGAATGCTGCTACGTGGGTTCTGAGATTCTGTAAGCCGTATCTTTGAAAGGGGCTTAGCTCAGGGAGAGTCCGACGCAGCAACAACAGTTGCCCATACAACACGGACAACAGCTACAGGCTGCGATGTACATCGATCCCATGCAATAAGGGTAGAAGGTTCGGGCGGATGCGTCAAGGCTGACCGAACCAAAAACGAGTTAAAAAGGAAACCCACGCAGCGCGGTGGGGGCTGTTGCGTGGGTGTTCCGTTTAAAACAACGAAGTGGGTGGACTTCGTTATGACCGACTCAACCCGAAGGGAGTCTTGTCACTCCGTTAAGATACCGATAATTTGTCGACCAGTCAAGCAACAAGACCCACTTGGGCGGCAGAGCTTTTATGGCCAAGTAGCTTATCTAAGATATTCAAAATAAAAATCTTATGTTTCCTGTGAGAAGTTGAAGTTTAAGGCTCGACCGGCGGTTTTTGCACGATCGAGCCCTGTTTCTCACAGTCTGCAGATCAACAGTTCACGCTCATAGATCATCTCGGGCGGAAGATGATCGTGCAGGGCCAGGAAGAGCTCTTCGTGATCCATTACCTCACGTTTCCATGCAGCACGATCAACGGTCTGCAACTCGTCGAAAACCGCCCGTCGCTTCTCCTCCGACATCTGCAAACCTTCCCATCGGATGTCCTCGTAGTGGGGTGTCCAGCCGATGGGTGTCTCTTTGCCCTGTGCGCGCCCGCGCACACGGTCGACAATCCACTTCAACACGCGCATGTTCTCCGAATAGCCCGGCCAGAGGAACCGTCCTTCGGTATCTCTGCGGAACCAGTTCACATGAAAGATGCGAGGCGTTGAAGAGAGTGCGCGCTGCATCTTGATCCAGTGCCGGAAGTAATCACCCATGTGATATCCGCAGAAGGGCAGCATCGCCATTGGGTCGCGTCGGACCTTACCCAATGTGCCGCCAGCTGCTGCGGTGGTCTCCGATCCCATGGTGGCTCCGGCGTAAACTCCTCCAGACCAGTTGAAGGCTTGATAGACGAGCGGCATGGTGGTCGCGCGCCGTCCTCCGAAGATGATCGCTGAGATGGGCACTCCCTCCGGGGCCTCCCAATCGGGATCGATGGTGGGGCACTGTTTGGCGGGAGCGGTAAAGCGCCCGTTTGGATGCGCCGCGGGAGGGCCGGTCTGTTTGCCGGTCTGTTTATCAAACTGGGGTGTCCAGAGATTGCCGCGCCAGTCGATGCACTCCTTTGGCGGATTGTCGGTCATGCCTTCCCACCACACGCCGCCCTCGGGAGTCAGCGCAACGTTGGTGAAGATGGTGTTTTTTGCCAGAGCAGCCATCGCATTGGGATTGGTTTTCGCTGAGGTTCCGGGAGCGACGCCGAAGAAACCTGCCTCGGGATTGATGGCGCGCAGTTTGCCGGTGGCGTCAGGCTTGATCCAGGCGATATCGTCGCCGACTGTCCAGATTTTCCAACCCTCAAATCCGGCTGGAGGAATCATCATGGCGAAGTTGGTCTTGCCGCAGGCAGAGGGAAAGGCTGCTGCGATGTAGGTCTTCTCATGCGCGGGCGACTCTACGCCGAGGATGAGCATGTGTTCAGCCATCCAGCCCTCATCGCGGGCGATGTTGGAGGCGATGCGAAGGGCAAAGCACTTCTTGCCCAAGAGAGCATTTCCGCCGTATCCCGAGCCATAGCTCCAGATCTCGCGAGTTTCAGGGAAGTGGACGATGTATTTCTCATCGTTGCAGGGCCAGGGAACGTCCTGTTGGCCTGGCTCCAGCGGTGCACCGACGGAGTGCATACAGGGGACGACGCGCTTGGTGTCCTTGTCGATCTCGGCAAAGACGGGAGCGCCGATGCGAGCCATGATCCGCATATTCACGACGGCATAGGCGGAATCGGTGAGCTGGACTCCGATCTGCGACATGGGAGAACCGACTGGCCCCATCGAGAAGGGCATCACGTACATCGTGCGTCCGCGCATGCTGCCGCGGAAGAGCTGCTTTAGTTTGCGGCGCATGACGAAGGGGTCTTCCCAATTGTTGGTTGGACCGGCGTTGTCTTTCGAGAGCGAGCAGATGAAAGTCCGGTCCTCAACACGAGCAACATCGTTTGGTGTCGAGCGAGCAAGAAAACAACCAGGCCACAAGTCCTGATTGAGTTTGGTAAACGTACCGGCGTCGACGAGCTGTTTGCACAGCAAGTCATACTCCTCTTGAGAACCGTCAACCCAATGGATTGCGTCCGGCTGAGTAAGGTCAGCCATTTTTTCTACCCAGCGAATCAGGTGTTTATTGGTCGTGGGAGGCGCGGAAGGAAGTACTGCAGTCTGGTTTTTTTCTGTCTTCATAGTTTTTTGCTTCCAGAATCAGGATTCTCTTCTGAAGAGGAGCTGTCAAACCCTGACCTAGCCATCTTCTGGTCAGGCCAATTCTGTACCTCGCTCTCTCCATATATCGAGAAGCGTTGACGCAGCGGTAAAAGCGAGTGGTCCAAGGATGATGCCGGTGATGCCAAACAGTGCAATTCCGCCAAGGATCGAGAGCAGAACAGCGACCGAGTGCTGCCTCAGGTGTGGCCCGACGAGGATGGGGTAAAGGAAGTTGTCAATCAGGCTGACAACTCCTCCACCCCAGACGGCCAGGATCGCTGCTTTGATCCAGTGACCGGAGAAGCCTAAGTACAGTGCGATGGGAACCCAGACCAGAAATGCTCCAAAGGCTGGAACCATTGCCATGACGGCAGTGAGGATTCCCCAGAGGAAGACGTTCGGAACACCGAGGAGCCAATAGGCCAGCCCGGCAAGCGCGCCCTGCAGCGCCGCAATGGCAAGGCGCCCAAGCGCTGTGGCATAGATAGTTCCGCGCAGGTTGGAGAGGAACTTGTTAGCTTCCTGGTTATTGAGGGGAACCAGAGAGCGGGCAAATCTTCCTGCCAGCTCACGATCGCGATAGAGGAAGAAGAGGATGAAGAGCATGGCGACGATCTGTGTGATTGCGCCGATGGAGCTTCCTATCAGGGAGGCAAATTGTTTGCCGACAAATCCTCCGATTGATTTGATCGTGTCCTCAAGGTTGAGGGTGTCGGTGATCGTCTCAATGCGCATCTCCAGAGTGGGATGGCGGCTGAAGTAATCGGCGATCTTTTGTTGGGTGGACGGATTTCGGAGGTTGGCGATGATGTTCGCGATCTGTCCACTGACGTCTTGTGCCAGAAAAAAGATGGGCACGATGATGCTGAGGATGACGGCGATGAGAGCGAGCGTGGCACAGAGGTTCGGGTGGCCGATCTTCGACGTAAGCCAGAGGTATGGTCGCTCAGTAACGATTGCGATGACGATGGCGCCAACGATGGCAACCAGAAACGGCTTAAGGAGAAGTCCGCAGACGATCAGGATGCCGAGGGTGACCAGAAAGAGCGTGATCTGTCTCCAGTTCGTCGTTTCATTGTTTGCTGGCATAGGACCTCGTTTTGCCCAGCCAGCAAGCTGACTAGGACCCCCTCGCTGAAGAGTATGCCGTAAGGCTACATGGATGGATGCAGCCGACGGCCGGCTTTGCCAGGATTGGAACCTTAGATGTCATTTCCATGGCGATACCCCCTCCCCTGGTTTGGTGACAAAGTATTCGAAACAAATACTTTAGGTGCGTACTTCGGTGCGTGTACTCTTCTCTTTGCGGTTTTCAGTAAGTGGGTTTAACAAGTGGGTTAAATAGGACAGGCTCTGCGGGGGCAGAGCCTCGTTCTGATGTTTCTAGCTAATTTCCATTTTAATCCATCGAGTGGGGTGAATCTGCAGTCTGGATGTCTCGGGGAATGTGTGAGTTAGGTGATTTGAGGGGTTGACAGGAGTCGCTGTGGTTCCTGGATGGTTCGAGCTACGCTCGTTTTTCGGTTGGGACAACGAATGGGTGAGGATGACCGCAGATCCTTCGACTACGCCTTTCGCGATAGAGCTGCGAGAGGCTTCGCTCAGGATGACACTTTTGACTTATTTCGAATTTCAAAGGGGAGCCAAATACCGGGATTCTTCTCCTTCGATTTTGCTCAGGGGCAGAATGACGAATTGAAGAGTTCATCGGCGAGGATTTTTCGTCCAGAGGCCGAGCGCTTCTTCGGCGATGAGGTCGGGCATCTCTTCAGGGAAGAAGAGGTTGGCTTCGGGGATGCGGCGGATTCCCTGCGAATTGGGAAAGGTACGATCGAGCCATTCGGCCCATTCGACTCCGAAGAGTGAATCTTTGAGTCCCCAAACGATACGGACCGGACCTTTCCATTGGCGCAGGTTCTCGCGAATGGCGACGAGGTCGTTGACGGCAAGAGCGAGTGTGAACTGGTCGAGCTGCTTCTTGCGGAGAGGTGACTGCGCAAAGGGACGCAGATAGATCTCGAGAGTCTCGTCGGTCAGGCGATCGGGATATGTGAAGGCGAGTCCGCCGAGACCTTTGGGAGAGCGAGCGAGATTTTTATCGTTCAGCTGCGGAACGAAGAAGTGATCGACAAGGACACCTTTCCGGGCGAGATCGGCCAGAGGAAGAAAGCCGGTTGGAGGGTTGTTGGTGTCGACATCGCAGTTGGTGATGAGAAGCGAGCGGACGCGATGCGGGTGAGTTGCGAGAAAGAGCTGTGCGGTGAGTCCACCACTATCGTTGGCCACAAGGTCGACGGACTCGATGTGAAGGTGATCCAGGAGAGCGGCGAGCATCTCCACCTGAGTATGGGGAGAGATGACCTGATCTTCGCGAGGTTCGGTGAAGCCGAGGCTCATGAGGTCGGGTGCGATACAGCGGCAATGGTGGTGAAGGCGCTCGATGGCTCCGCGCCATTGGTAGCTGTTGAGCGGATAGCCATGCAGGAAGAGTGCGGCCGGGCCATGACCGGCTTCGACATAGGCCACACGTGCCTGTGGGAGTTCGGCGAAACGCCGGTTGTGGCTATACCAGGCAGCGTTGAAGGACGCGGACGTTCCGGTCAACAGATGTGGAGCGGCTACGATCGCGGGAAGGGTGTTGGCGGAGGTTTTGAGAAAGTCTCGGCGGGTCATGCAATGGAGTATCGCTAGGCGGGCGAGCAGATTGCGCGCACATTTGGATGGTCCAGAGCACGTATGGATGGAGAAGCGCGATGTCGAGATGCTGAGAGCGCAACTAAACCAGCTTTATGAAGCGTTCAGCAACCTGCCGGATTATCTCGTCTGTGTGGCGATCCCATAGCTGTTGATTGAAGATTTCGACCTCAATCGGACCCTGATAACCGGCGGCTTCTACTGCCTCGCGCAGGCGGCGGATTTGGATGACACCATCTCCCATCATGCCGCGGCCCATAAGGGTATCCGGCAGAGGAACGATCCAGTCAGAGACATGGAAAGCGAAGATTCTTTCTCCAGTGCGGGCGATTTCTCGATAGACCTGAGGGTCCCACCAGATGTGATAGACATCGACAACCAAGCCGACCTGATGCGGGCTAAACTGTGCTGCAATTTCGTTCGCATGGCCCATGGTGACGATGACGCTTCGGTCCGCGGCGAACATGGGGTGCAGCGGTTCTATGCCTAGACGAACGCCACGGCTGGCGGCGTGGTTGACGATAGCGCCGATTCCGTCGACGACCATCTGACGAGCGCCGTCGATGTCCTTGTCGGGTGCAGGACCATTGACGAGGACCAGCAGGTCGGTATTGAGAGCAGCGGCCTCATCGATCGCACGCAGGTTGTCGTCGATTCGTTTCTGACGTTCTGCGATAGTGGCAGCGGGAAACATGCCTCCCCGGCAGAGGCTGGAGACTTTAAGACCGTAGTCTTGCAGCATTTTTCCGGCTTCGGCTGGATTGTCGCCGATGGCATGGCGCCAGGGACCGATCCACTGGATGCCATTACGGACACAGGATTCGGCCACCTCCTTCAGGGAGGCCTTTCCGGCGGTCATCTGGTTGAAGCTCAGTCTTGCGAGATCGGCCACTAGAGCATTCTCCTGAAGGTGTACAGCAAATCCGGAAGTGTTTGCGCCGTTTTCCTGCGAAGAAAACGGTATTTGCAAATCTATCTGACATTACAGCATCAGGAGAAATGCTCTATGCCTCCACGCCTGCGAGTTCGAGCAGGAGCTTCATTCTGTGGAGCGCGAGATCGGGATTGCGAAGCAGCCGGGCCTGATCGGCGAGAACGAAGAGTTTTGCAAGATGCGTGATGGAGCGAGCGCTCTCCTGCCCGCCCAACATGCGGAAGTGTTTCTGGTGGCCGTTGAGATATGCCAGAAAGACCAAGCCGGTTTTGTAGAAGTAGGTGGGTGCTTGAAAGATGTGTCGAGAAAGGGGAACGGTGGGAGCAAGGAGAGCTTCGTAGGTTGTCAGGTCTCCCTGATCAAGTGCTCGTAATGCAAGCGAGGCGGCGGAAGCAATTCCATCGAAGATTCCGAGAAGAGCGTCGCTGTGGCCTTGTTCGTCTCCACGAATGAGTTCGGCGTAGTCGAAGTCGTCGCCGGTGTACATCCGCACACCTTGCGGGAGCAGACGGCGCATCTTGATCTCCTGCTGCTTGTCGAGGAGGGAGATTTTGATGCCATCGATATGGGAGCTGTTCTCGCGGATGATGGAAAGACAGGTTTCCATGGCCTGATCGATGGAAGCAGATCCCCAGTAGCCTTTGAGCTGTGGATCGAATGCATCTCCGAGCCAATGCAGAATTGCCGGTTGCTTGAGATTGCGCAGCAGGTGACCGTAGACCCGGGCGTAGTCCTCTGGGCTGGTAGCGCGCTTTGCCAGGGCGCGGCTTGCCATGAGGATGACTCGTCCGCCTGCAGCTTCAATGGCTTCGCACTGTTCTTCGTAGGCAGCGAGGATGCGGTCGATTGAGGGGAGTGTTTCGGGATGAAGCTGATCGGTATTGGCACCGCAGGCGATCTCGCCGGTGCGCTCCGAGGCTGAGATGCGGATGAGTTCTTTCGCTGTGGCCCAATCGAGGCCCATGCCGCGTTGTGCGGTGTCCATCGCCTCGGCTACGCCGAAGCCGAGTGACCAGAGGTGTCGTCGAAAGGCGAGAGTAGCTTCGATGTCGAGTGTTTCCGGCTTGAGGGGATCGATGACGACGTGCGCTGCGGCGTAGACTTTGCGTGATGTAGGCGGCAGGCAAGGATCTGCTTGCAAGGGGCCAGCGGGGTTTAATGTGTACTCTGTGGGTTGGCCATCGAGCGGAAGGCGAATCTTGCTCATCTAGTTCCTTCCTTGCCGGAGCTGAGAGTGAGTTCGGGCAGGTCGATCCAGCGACGTTCTTGCCAGGAACGTAAGCCTGCTTCGGCAAGCTGCACCCCTTTGGCTGCTTCGAGAAAGGTATGGGGGAAGGGAGCATCTTCGAGCACGTGGCGAAGGAACATCTCCCACTGAACTTTGAATGCGTTCTCTTCGGGAGCTGGTGCCGGGATGGATTGCCAGCTATCTGCAAAACGAATGGGATTGGGGATATCGGGATTCCATACAGCTTTTGGCGTTACAGCACGGGGCTGTACTTTGCACTCGCGCAGTCCAGCGACGGCGCTGCCTTCGGTGCCGTCGACGTGAAGTTCGAGAAGCTCGTCGCGATTGACGCGGGTTGCCCAGGAGGAGTTGATGTGGGCGACGACTCCGTTGGCAAGTTCGAAGGTCGCGTAGGCAGCGTCGTCTGCGGTGCAGGCATAGGGTTTGCCGGACTCATCGACACGTTGCGGGACTGAGGTGCGAGCGATACAGCTTACGGACTTGATCTCTCCGAAGAGGTTAGCAAGAACATATTGCCAGTGTGGGAACATATCGAGGATGATTCCGCCACCATCTTCTTTGCGGTAGTTCCACGAAGGCCGTTGCGCTGCGGGGACGGGACCTTCGAAGACCCAGTAGCCGAATTCGCCGCGGATGGAGAGGATCTTTCCCAACATGCCGGTTGCGATGACGTGTTTCAGCTTGAGGAGGCCGGGGAGAAATAATTTGTCCTGAACGACTCCGTTTTTGACTCCGGCGCGGGTGGCTTCGCGGGCAAGCTCGAGGCTCTCTTCGAGGGTTCCAGCGAGAGGTTTCTCGCAGTAGATGTGTTTGCCTGCCTTCAGAGCAGCGCGGACGCTTTCAGCGCGAACCTGGGTCAATTGAGCATCAAAGTAGATAGTGTTTGCGGGGTCAGAAAGGCAGGCATCGAGATCGGTGGACCAATGGTTGATGTTCCACGCCTGAGCAAGTTCTTTAAGCTTCGGCTCGTTCCGTCCGAGCAGGACAGGTTCGGGCATGACAATGGATTGGTCTCGAAGTCGAAGGCCTCCTTGCTTTCGGATTGCAGCAATGGAACGGCCAAGGTGCTGATTGGTTCCCATGCGTCCGGTGACGCCGTTCATGATGATGCCAATTGTTCGCATTCAGAAAGTCCGTAGAAAGAGATGGATTGAAAACAAAGTTCCACAAGAAAAAGTGTCTACGAGATATTAATGAAGGACAGGAGAGGGTGGCAATTGAGCGCGAGCTTCAGAAGATATTTGGGGCGATGGCGATGGGTCCTTTTCCTGAGCGTTGCTTGCTTTCTGCCTCGGGGATTATGGGGGCAACAGATTGTGGGACCGGGTGGCGGTGGCGCGATGTTTCACGTCACGATCAATCCGCACAATGCAGATGAGGTTTTGCTCTCCTGCGATATGACGGGAGCGTATATCAGCCACGATGGCGGCCATCACTGGCGGATGTTTAATCTGCGGGGCAGCGTTCGATTCTTCGCTTTTGATCCTGTTGTTCCGCATACGATCTATGCGGGTACGGATGCCCTCTGGCGCAGTAAGGATGACGGGACAACCTGGCATTTAGTTTGGCCGAGTCCTTCAGCGGTGCGGGCTATCGAGATGGACTCGGACCATGCGGATGAGACGATGGTGGCGAGCCCGAACTCTATTGGGCAGATCGTGGTATTGGCGATCGATCCGGAAGATTCGCGCATTCTCTATGCAGCAGCGACTAAGGATGGTCGGGCTGCGATAGTGGTCTCGCGGGATTCCGGCCTGACGTGGAAAATGCTTCATCCGTTGGTCGAGGTCCCTCTGCACCTTTGGATTGATGTGGCTTCTCCGAAGGGAGGCCGCAATCTTTATACAGCCATGCCGCATGGCATTGAGGCTCGAATCGACGGCGCGTGGCGTCACAAGGCTGCGCCTGCCGGAGTTGAGTTCAATGATGTCTCTGCTGGATTTCGCGAGGGCCAAAGTGGGCCCGCCTTCTATGCGGTCGGGAGTCAGGGGAAGGGGCCGTCAGATTTGTGGATCTCGATGGATGGAGGAGAGAATTGGACACGATCTCAATTGCCGGGAGCGGCAGCTCAGGTGCGTGCTGTTGCGGCGAGTCTGCATCATCCTGAGGTGGTGTATGCCTCCTATAAAGGAATGCAACTTGAAGGAGAGGCCGTGCAGGGAGTTGCGCGCAGCGATGACTTCGGCCAGCACTGGAGACTTGTCTGGCGTTCGACCCATAGCAGGGAAGCAGAGAATGTTCATGATGCGTGGATCGCCGGGGAGATGACTCCGGAGTGGACCGAAGAGCCGCTGAGTCTGACAGTGGATGGTCGTAATCCTGATCTTGCCTATGCCACTGATCTGGGGCGGACGATGGGCACGACGGACGGTGGGAAGAACTGGACTGCGCGCTACTCCGAAAAGGCCGGTGGCTCCTCGTGGGTGAGCACTGGATTGGATGTGACAACGTCGTACGGCTATCTTGTCGATCCGTTCGATTCCAAACGTCGATTTATTCCGATGACCGATATCGGGTTGTTTCGCAGTGAAGATGCGGGGCGTTCCTGGGTGCGATCTGTGGAAGGGATTCCGCCAAGCTGGAGGAACACAACCTATGCGGTTGCCTTCGACCCACAGATTCGTGGAAAGATGTGGGCGGCGATGAGTGGGACGCATGATCTTCCTCGGCCGAAGATGTGGAGACACACGCTGACTTCAGCCTATGTTGGTGGTATCTGCGTCAGTACGGATGGAGGCCGAACGTGGAGGGTTTCGAATCAGGGAATGCCTCCTGCTGCCGCGACGCATGTTCTTCTCGATCCGACCAGTACTGCTGGGCATCGCACCTTGTGGGCCGCGACGATGGGACATGGAATCTATCGCTCGAACGATGATGGGAAGACGTGGGAGGCGGTGAATAACGGCATCGTTCAGGAGAATGCTCTGGCATGGCGCCTGGCTCGAGCGACGGATGGAACTCTTTATGCGCTGATTGCCCGTCGCAGTGAAGATGGCAGCATTGGCAATGCAGGCGATGGAGCGCTCTACCGCTCGACGGATCGTGGTGATCACTGGAGTCGTGTTGCGCTTCCACAGGGAGCAAACGCGCCGAATGGAATTGCAATTGATCCTGAGAACCCCAAAAGACTCTACCTTGCGTTGTGGGCGCGGGCGACTCCCGATGGTCTGCGTAAGGCTGAGTACTCGAAGCAGAGGCAAGGAAAGATGCCACGGATTCTGAATGGAAGAGGCGGAGGGATTGCTGTCTCCTCTGATGGGGGGCAGACGTGGCGATGGGTTCTTGAGCGAGATCGCCATATCTACGACGTGACGATCGATCCTCGTGATCCCAAGATCCTTTATGCGACTGGGTTTGAGTCTTCTGCGTGGATCTCACACGACCGAGGAGAGCACTGGAGTCGCATCCCTGGATTCCGATTCAAGTGGGGGCATCGAGTGCAGGCCGATCCAGAGAATCCGGGGATGGTTTTTATCTCTACCTTTGGTGGAGGGGTATGGCATGTTCCGGTTGCCGGGGAGGGAAAACAGGATATTGCGACGCCAGAAATCGTTCCATAATCAGGGCTTAATCGATAAA
This sequence comes from Edaphobacter sp. 4G125, assembly GCF_014274685.1. Classification (NCBI taxonomy): domain Bacteria; kingdom Pseudomonadati; phylum Acidobacteriota; class Terriglobia; order Terriglobales; family Acidobacteriaceae; genus Edaphobacter; species Edaphobacter albus. Next base: position 3,424,928 of record NZ_CP060393.1, on the reverse strand, counting down.
CGACAAATGTCGTAAAAATCTGTATCTTTGTTCGAAGGCCCAACATCTTAGTTTCAGGAGGAAATCAAGATGAACATTGTGGTTTATGGAGCGACGGGAAATGCTGGCTCGGAGATCGTCAAGGAGCTTTTGCGCCGGGGGCATAAAGTAACGGGTGTTGCACGGAATGTAGATGCTTTGAAGTCGCAACCCGGAGTTACGGCGAAGGCGGATGATCTTTCGAATGTGGATGCGATCGCTTCGATCATCAAGGGCGCGGATGCGGTGGTGAGCGCGTACCAGCCGCCTGCCGATAAAACCGAAGCGATCATCGATGTGACGAAGAGGGAGATCGAAGCGGTGAAGAAGGCTGGCGGTCCGCGCCTGTTGGTTGTGGGAGGAGCTGGACAGCTTGAGGTGGCTCCCGGAGTGACGTTGATTAAGTCAGGTCACCTGCCAGAAGCATATCTTCCGATCGCTACTTCGCATGAGAAGGCAGCGGAAGTGCTCAAAGGATCCGATATCAACTGGACATATATTGCCCCGGCAGCATTTTTTGTAGTCGGAGAGCGAACCGGGAAATACCGGACGGGTACGAACAACCTGGTGACGGATGACAAGGGCGAGAGCCGCATTACGTATGCCGATTATGCGATTGCTCTGGTGGATGAACTCGAGAAGCCGAAGCATGAGCGGGCGTTGTTCTCAGTAGGTTACTAAGAGTCGATTTCACATAAAGACGGCAGCGAAAACTCGCTGCCGTCTTTGTTTTGAGTTGCTGTCTAGGAGTGACTCTTTTTGCGAATTCCTTGGACGGGCTCATGCAATGAAGCTTGGGCAATTTCGACGGCGCGATCGAGTTGTTGAGGATCAGTAACCTCAATCCACTGATGCTGGGTGGCGACGATGATTGTGGGTGTATGCGCCACACCGGAGCGTATAGCGAGCAGGCAGTCTGCCTGTACCTCGTCGGCACAGCGGCCATTAGGGTCGAGTACGAAGGGCATCTTTTGGCCGTGTGACTGAAACCAGGAGCGGGTGAAGGCGGCGAGATCGTCGCGGCTGGCGATGCGCGACTGGTTGGCAAAGACATCGCGGCGATAATTTTCGGCAAGTTTGGGCGAGACGCGGTCTTCAAGATAACGCGCGTTGATGGCTGCGGTGCGCGACCAGATATGGCTCGGAATGATGAAGTCGTGATGAACCCGAGGAATGTTATAGCGCTCCATTGCCTGATGGACAATCGGCGAGGAAAGGGAACAGAGTGGGCATTCGAGATCTTCGAACTCAATGATGGCCAGTTTGACTCCTGCAGGCGGCTTGAAGGCGGAAGTGTCCTTAAAGGAAGTAGCTCCTGCTGGTGGAACTGCCATCTGAGCGAGCATAGGCATTGCGGAGAGTAGAGAAAAGGCGGCGATCAGAATGCGCTTCATAGCAGGGGTATACCTCTGTTTCGTTTCGACGTGGGCTAGACGCGTTCGTAATCGGCGCGCCAGTGAGTGATGCTCTGTTTGATTGCTTTGGGCTCAAGGTTCTGGGTGAGGGTTTTATGGACGAGCGCTGGAATCTCTTCGTCGGAGGCAAAGCGGAGCGCGACGAGCTGTTTTGTTGTGAGTTCGCTGAGGTGGGTCAATTCGTTGGCTGGAAGAAGAGATGAAAGACGGAGGCGCTCTTCGAGGCGGATGAGGCGGTCTTGAAGCTTGAGATCGTTGATGCGGCATTTGGTGGCGAGGACGAGGAGAGCGAGCGCGACGACGATGGACCAGTGGCCGAGCCAGGGATATTGATGCCGGAAGTGAATGGCGATCCAGATGGCAACTCCCACATTCGCGATGAGGACGGGAAAGACAAAGAAGTGCATAGGAGGGTCGGTGCGGTGATGGTTGGAGTAGTTCTGGGGTGCGGGCATAGGCGTTCCTTTCGAGCCAAACCGGCCTCAGCATAGCATGTTGGGGATTGGAGAAGGTGTTCCCGGACATTCGATACCCGGTAGGGTGTGGGGGATGAAGCATCCTGCGAAAATGCGGGGATTTCTCGACTCCGTGCCTTACACTCCGCTCGAAATGACACTTCAACTTACTCGGATTTCGGATTGGTTTAAGCTGAAGGGATGGCGACAAAGACGAAGAAGCGGATTGGTGTGCATGTAGGGACGGCCGGTGGTGTTTGGACTGCTGTAGATCGTGCTGTGGCCGCAGGGGCAAATACTTTTCAGATTTTTTCGGCCAGTCCACGGATGTGGAAGGCTCCGGCAGTGAAACCTGCCGATGCGGCGAAGCTCGCTGAGCTACGTGCAAAACACGATGTGGGGCCAGTGGTGATCCATGCCAATTATTTAATCAATGTGTGTAGCCAGACAGATGCGGTGAGGGCTAACTCCATTGCAGCATTTCGCGGAGAGGTGGAGCGAGCTCTGGCGCTGAAGGCGGAGTTTCTGGTGCTGCATCCAGGGAGCTGGAAGGGGCTGACTCGCGAGGAAGGGCTGCGGCTGGCGGCAGAGTCGATTGAACAGGCGGTGGATGGAATCGATTTTTCAGGGAAAGATTTTCGTCTGCTGATTGAGAACACGGCAGGTGCTGAGTTTTCGCTGGGCGGTAAGCTCGAGCAGGTTGCCGAGTTGGTGGAACAATTGAAGTCGCATCTTCCGGTGGCCGTGTGTCTGGATACATGCCATGTCCATGTCTCCGGATACGATATTGTGACGACCGACGGCTATATCGAAACAATGAAGCTGGTGGACTCGACCGTGGGATCTGACGCGGTGAAGGTATGGCACTGCAACGATGCCAAGGCGGCGATGGGCTCGAAGCTGGACCGGCATGAGCACATTGGCGAAGGGACGATCGGGGCAGAGGCCTTCCGGCGGCTGTTGCACGATGACCGATTTAGCCATTGCGCTTTTATTGCAGAGACGCCGGTGGATGCTCCGGGAGATGAGGCCCGCAATGTTGGAGTACTCAGGACGCTGGCCGCAGGATAGTTGCGATTTTCCTTGATTGCCGGGAGGGTCAGGGGGTAAGGTTTCGAGCTACAGCAATACGGGTCCCTTTTTGTCGAATTCCAGTACGTGGAGAAGAAGACGATGGCCCCTGACCTTGGCGATCCTCCTCGATTTAACCGGAAGTATCAAGAATTTGATTTTTCAGACGAGACCAGCGCTCCTGTCGCTCCGGTTGAAGAAGATACATCGGAAGCAGTCGATGTTGGGTTGACGACGATGATGTCGTGCGTCCATGTGCTGATGCGAGCCAGGAGAGAACGAAGGATCGATTTCGCGCCTGGCGTGACGGCGACGATGCTGGAGACGATGGGCGTACTCCTGATGCGCGCCGCTCATGTGGGGAATGAACGGAGAGAGGCAGTGTTCCATCACTGGCTGGAGGCGGGGCCTTCGCAGATTGATGATCTGATCGAGAGGGTTTCAGCGCGTGAGGGAAAGCTGCTGATGCCGGAAGACCTGGCGAGCATGTTTATGGGCAAGCCTCCGGGGTATTGATCGTATGCCAGACGCTCCTCTTCAAGATGCGGCGACGGGATATGTGGATGCGGTGAAGTGGCTAGTGGGAATTTCCGGAGCCGTGCTGGCAGGAGTGTATTTACATCCAGAGATGCTGATGGGATTGCCGCAGCGGGGAAGAGTGTACCTTGCGGTGGTGATGTTTCTGTTTGGCGTGAGCATCTTTGGCGGCGTGGTCTATCTCTTCTGGATCAATCGGGTGAGGCGAAGGAAGGAACGGATTGCAGAGATTGAAAAAGAGCAGTCGGCTCCGGTGGTGATTCCTGATCCAGAGAGAGTGAATGCGCTTCGAGAAGGCAAAGAAAAGCTGATTGAAGAAGAAAAGAAGTCGCAGGGGTTGCTGGATCTCTGGTTTGCGGTGTTTACGGGGGCTTTCTACCTGGGTTCATTTATGGGGTTGATCATGTTCTGTGTTCAGGTTGCACTGGCGCAGAAGCATGACGATTGCAAGGACAAGAAGAAGGGCGGCGAAGCGAAGACGGTTCTTGTGGATCCGCTGCGATATACGCTAGCGCAGTCGGCTGTGCATAGAACTGCGCATGGAATGCAGGCACATACCTTTCTCGTGAATCAGCAGACAGGCGAGATGTGGCAGATGATCTGCGATCAAAAGGGAAACGTAGTGGCCTTTCAACGAGTGAAGCGGTTGGATGTGAGCGGAAATCCGGAAGACGATAAGGCAACTGCGAAGATGCCCTGAGTACGACCAGGGTGCGAGTGTCGTCTGCGAGTTGTATCTTTTTGTCAGGATCTATGCGAATCAATCTCGATCTGGATACATTGCGTACGCTTTGCGTCGCGCATGACCTTGGCAGTCTGGCGCAGGCGGCGGAACGTCTTGGCCGTACTCCTTCAGCTATCAGTTTGCAGATGAAGCGGCTGCAGGAGGAGCTGGGTGCTCCGCTGTTTCGTAAGCGCGGACGTGGTTTGGCTCTGACTGAAGCTGGAGAGGTTGCCCTTAGCTATGCTCGCCGTATCCTTTCGCTGAACGACGAATTGATGGACACGATGCAGGGAGCAAAGATGGCGGGCCATATTCGTATAGGCTGCCCGCAGGATTTTGCTGCGATCCTTCCGCCTGTTCTGTCGCATTTTTCGTCGCTTTACCCGCTGATGCAGATCGAACTCCGCATTGAAGGCAATGCTGCGTTAGCAGATGCGATTGAGAAGACGGAGATCGATCTTGCGGTTGTGATTGGTCATGAAGATCGTGCTGCGGCCAGCGTGGTTGGGAAACTGGATGTGGTCTGGATTGCCTCGTCCACGTTTGTTCGGCCACGGGATCAGCCATTACCGCTTGCCGTGCTTGGTCCGCAATGCGTTTTTCGCAAATGCGCGATCCAGCATCTGGAAGCGACGGATATTCCGTATCGTATCGCTGCGAACAGCCCCAGTTTGGATGGTCTATGGGCAGCGCTGCTCGGAGGTCTTGGCATCACGGCACGCACAGGGCTTAACCTTCCTGATGGTCTAGTGTCAGCTGGTTCGCTCTACGGTCTACCGCTGCTCGAAGGTATGCCTGTTACATTGCATCGGAATGTACGCTCCGATGGTGTTGCTGTAGATCGCATGAGGACCCTTCTTGTCGATGCACTTGGGCTTGCTCTTGCATCGCGAGCCAAGGCTTCTCGTGTCACCGACATAAGTACTCGCCGCAGGAAAAGCATAAATTCGGCTCAACAATAGGTTGAGAACAATCAAATTGTGCGGCTGTTGGTGGATTGCTAGATTGGCCGCATGATGATTCGATGCCTTCCTCTTCTTGCTGCTTTCGTGGTGATAGGGCCACTTGCGGCCCCAGCCCAGGTATCGTCTGTTGTAGGGACGTGGGTTCTCACCGCAGCCGATAAACAGCTCCCAGACGGAAGCCGTGTCCACGACTACGGCGACCATCCTCATGGGCTCGTGATCTTTACGAATGATGGATACTATTCCGTCCAGATCTACCGGTCAGAGCGGTTGAAGTTTTCCTCTGGTAACAAACTCAAAGGAACGCCGGAGGAGTATAAGGACGCCTCGCTTGGTGCAAGCGTTCACTTCGGCCGCTACACGGTCGATCCTGACAAACATACCATCACCTTTCGTACCGATCGCTCTGCTTTTCCTAATTGGGACGATACGACCCGGGTGACCCCGTATGAGTTGAAAGGCGATGAGCTTTCCTGGAAGGTTCCCGCACGCCCGGATGGTTCGATCCCGATCACGATCCTACGACGCGCGCGATAGCATCGCCCTGCTCAAGGCTTCTGAGTAGGGCGCATCAAGACTTCGCTGACAAAGGATTGCGGAGCCTGCGTGACCAGCATCGCAACTACATTTGCGACGTCTTCGGGTTGAAGCTTCTTGTTTGGATCTTTGTTGCTGTGGGAGAAGCCGGTATTGACCGATCCGGGAGCGATGACGGAGACGCGAATATTGTGGGGGCGCAACTCTTCGGCAAGTGAATAGGTCAGTCCGTTGAGTCCCCACTTAGAGGCAGCATAGGCTGCTCCATTTGGGAGAGGGTTGTGGCCTGCCAATGACGAGATGTTCACGATATGGCCTGAACGCGCGCGGATCATCAATGGAGCCAACGCGCGAACCATTAGGTAAGGACCACGGAGGTTGGTTCCCATTAGCGTGTCCCAATCGGCAGAGGGCATCTCGATGAGGGATTTGCCTGCATATCCGATCCCGGCGTTGTTGATGAGAATGTCGCATCGATGGTGTTGGGTCTCGACCGTTCTGGCGAGAGAGACAATAGAAGACTCGTCGAGGAGATCAAGCTCAGCGGTGTGGGCTGTGCCACCTGCGGCGGCGATTTCCTGCTGAACCTTTTGCAGACGCGATTTATCGCGTGCAACAAGGATGATGGTGGCTCCCATGGAGGCGAGCCGTTTGCTGATGGCTGCACCAATGCCGCGTGCGGCTCCGGTGACGACGGCGAGTTGTCCTTTAAGTTCTTCGGTCATAGTGGATTGGATGCGACCACTCAAGAGTAAAGCTCCGTTGTGATGAACTCGTTGCGGAACTTGCCTTTAGGGTCGTATTGCTGCACGAGTGTTTTGAAATTAGCCATCTTCGGATAGACAGCTCGAAGCTGCGCAGCTTTGAGGGTAAAGAGCTTGGCCCAGTGGGGGCGTGGATTGAAGGGGGCAAGTTTGGCTTCGATGAGCGGAAGAATCTTCTGAACTTCGGGCCACTGACGTTTCCAAGTGAAATGGATAGCGAGGGAGTCACGCTGGTAGGCCATGCTCATCCAGAGATTGTCAGCGGCGATGGTGCGCAGCTCGGTCGTAAGCAGGTGGGGAGTGATGCGCTCGTGGAGTGTCTCGACGGCGCGGATGGCCTGGTAGGCCTGGGCGCGGGGAACGAAGTATTCGGTCTGGAGCTCCTCGCCGCTGGAGGGGGTAAAGTTCATGCGGAAGTGCGGCAGGCGCTCGTACCAGGGGCCGGGCTTGTTCATCTGCGGGGTACAGTTGACGGGGTCTAGCGCGGGGATGGGGTGGAGATTCTTTGTAGCGAGCTTCGCGTTGTAGAAGAGGGCTGGCGTGTCGAGCTTTTCTCCAGGCTTAACACGGCGTTTGAGCCAGAGCTCGGTGGCGCGGCCGTGTTGCCAGTCGGTGAAGATGCTGACGGAGTAACCTGCGTCGAAGATGTCGTCGAAGTGATGCTCCAGTTCGCTGAAGGGTAGATCGGTATAGACGGTCTGGGCAACCTGGAAGGTAGGCTCGAGGTTGAGGGTCACTTTCGTCATAACGCCAAGCAGGCCGAGGTTGACGACGGCTCCGTTGAACTTATCGCCATCGGCGCGGGAGAGGGTGTGGAGATCGCCGTTGGCATCAACAAACTCGATGGCAGCGACGGAGGTGGAGAGATTGCCGTTGTGGATTCCGGAGCCATGGGTCCCGGTCGCGATCGCGCCAGGGACAGAGATATGCGGCAGGGAGGCGAGGTTATGCAGGGCAAATCCCTTGGCGTCGATGACCGGAGCGATGTCGCCATAGCGGACCCCGGCACCGACCGTGACGGTACGAGTCTTCTCGTCGATGGAGATGTCTTTGAACTTGCTGAGCGAAACCTGGGCCTGGGTGCTGTCGGCGATTCCGTTAAAGGCATGGCGGGTGCCAAGGGGGCGGATGCTGGGATGGTCCTTGACGACCTGCTGGAGCTCGGCAACGGAGGAGGGTTCGAAGAGTTTGTCGGTGTGGTAGGTAAGGTTTCCTGACCAGTTGGTTCTATGCGCCATATCGTTGGATTCAGCAGGAGAAAAACCGGGTAAGAGGGTGATTGCGGCGAATGCGCCGGAGGTTTTCAGAAATTCGCGTTTATCCATGATCCCTCACGAATTGGCGATAACAGAACGGGGCCATAGTAATGGCTGATAGACCGGGGTGGGAAGAGCAGGATATTCCTGCCAGGCCCAGGAAATTCTTTACAATCAAAGAATATGTCAGAGATCGAGAAGACTGAGGCCGAGAGGCAGGCAAGATACAACCCGGCGGAGATTGAACCGAAGTGGCAGACGCGGTGGGACGCCTCACCAGATCTTTATGCGGCCGAGGGGCATGACTCTGGAAAGCCGAAGTTCTATTGCCTAGAGATGCTGCCGTATCCCAGCGGACAGCTTCACATGGGGCATGTGCGCAACTATGCGATCGGCGACGCGCTGGCGCGCTTTATGTGGATGCGCGGGTACAACGTTTTGCACCCGATGGGCTGGGACGCCTTTGGCCTGCCTGCTGAGAATGCAGCGCTCAAGAACAATACTCCGCCACGCGAATGGACGCTGAAGAATATCGCGGCCATGAAAGCGCAGATGCGACGCATGGGGCTGAGCTACGACTGGTCGACCGAGGTAACGACCTGCCTGCCGGATTACTACCGTTGGAACCAGTGGTTCTTCGTAAAGATGTTCGAGAAAGGGCTGGCCTACCGCAAGAAGAGCAAGGTCAACTGGTGCCCTGACTGCCAGACGGTGCTGGCGAACGAGCAGGTGATCAACGGCCGCTGCTGGCGGCATGAAGATACGATCGTCGAGTTGCGTGACCTGACGCAGTGGTTCCTGCGGATTACGAAGTATGCGGACGAGCTCCTGGATGGCCTGGAGAAGCTGGAAGGCTGGCCGGAGAAGGTTCGCACGATGCAGCGGAACTGGATCGGCCGCAGCGAGGGAGCACTGGTCGACTTTGCCGTGGACGGTGCTACTCCAAAAAACGCAAAGGCAGATCTGCGCTTCGCTCAGGATGACACCTGTCATGTGATCACGGTATTTACGACTCGGGTAGACACAATCTTCGGTGCGACTTCTGTTCAGCTGGCTCCTGAGCATGCGGTGGCGAAAGCATTTGCTGCCGAGGATGCTGAGCTGGCGGCGAAGATCGAGGCGCTGCTGGAGGAGCAGAAGAAGGCGCGCGAGTCGGATGCTTTGGGCGCGATTGAGAAGCATGGCGTGAATACGGGCCGCTTTGCGGTGAATCCGTTCAACGGGGAAAAGGTCCCGATCTGGGTGGGGAACTATATCCTGGCGGACTATGGCACGGGCGCGATTATGAGCGTTCCGGCGCACGACGAGCGCGACTTCGAGTTTGCGCAGAAATATGGACTGGATATCAAGCGAGTAATCGCACCGAAGGAAGGCGGCGAGCCGGAGCTTCCTTTTACTGCCGAAGACGATGCTGTTCTGATCAACTCGGGCGAGTGGAATGGCCTGAGCTGTGCCGAAGCACAGCAGAAGCTCGCAGCATTAGCCAAGCAGAAGAGTTTTGGTGAATCCACGGTGACCTATCGCCTGAAGGACTGGGGGGTAAGCCGTCAGCGCTACTGGGGCACGCCGATCCCAATGGTGTACTGCGAGAACGGGCACCCGGGCGTAGAGCCGGGTGGTGTAGTCGCACTGCCGGAGAGCGCACTGCCAGTGTTTCTTCCGGAAAATGTCGAGATTACGCAGGAGGGTGGATCGCCGCTCGGTAAGGTCTCTGAGTTTTTGAATACGACCTGCCCGGTGTGCGGAGGCCCTGCGCGTCGCGAGACCGACACAATGGATACCTTCGTGGATTCAAGCTGGTATTTCTATCGCTACACGGATGCGAAAGACAGCGCCGCGCCGTTTGCTAGCGACAAGGCGAACTACTGGTTTCCCATCGATCAGTACATTGGTGGTGTCGAGCACGCGATTCTGCACCTGATCTACTCGCGCTTCTGGACGAAGGTGATGCGCGATCTTGGATTGATTCACAACGACGAGCCTGCGCAGCGCCTATTTACACAGGGTATGGTGATCAAGGATGGCGCGAAGATGTCGAAGTCGAAGGGGAATGTGGTTTCTCCCGACGACATGATCGCGCGTTACGGAGCGGATGCGACGCGCATGTATGCGCTGTTTGCAGCCCCCCCGGATCGAGATCTGGAGTGGCAGGAAGAAGGTGTCGCGGGCATTAGCCGGTTTCTGGGGCGTGTCTATCGCCTTGTGACAAAGTACGTTGATGTAGTGAGTGACGGGCGGTCGCCGCATCTGGCCAGCCGCACAGAGACCGATCAGGCGCTGTTGCGCAAGCTGCACCAGACGATTGCAAAGATCACGCTCGACTTCAGCGGACGCTGGCACTTCAATACTTCAATAGCGGCGATTATGTCGCTGATCAACGAGATTGTCGCAGCTGAAAGCGATATTGACGCCGGGAAGGCTTCGCCCGCGGCTGTGGCGGAGATCGTTCGGAACCTGATATTGCTGCTGGCTCCTTTTGCTCCATTCTTCGCGGCTGAGTTGTGGGAGCAGATCGGCGAGCAGGGAGTGGTCTTCCGCACGCATTGGCCTGTGGCTGACGAAGAGCTGGCGCGTGAGGATGAGATCGAGATTCCCGTGCAGGTCAATGGCAAGCTGGTCAACGTCGTCAAACTGCCTGCGGGCAGCGATGAGGGAGCTATTAAAGCGGCCGCGCTAGCCGATGAGAAGGTGAAGGCACGGATTGAAGGGAAGAACGTGGTGAAGATGATTGTTGTCCCAGGCAAGCTCGTAAATCTTGTGGTGAAGTAATGAACAGATTGCGTGAAGATGACTTGGTTGCTTCGGGCGATGGCACGGTCCGGGGAACACAATCGTTTGTTCATACGCTCTCGGAGTGCTGGTCGCGCCCTTCGCTGACATTGCTTGAGGTGCTGTGGCGATGGATCTATGGCATTCCAGCCTTGCTGCTGGTGTGGCATGTGGCGAAGGGGATTCTCTCCACGGTTTCGTTGAACACCGCAGCGCTCAAAACGATGACGGTCACCGATCCTCTGCAAGCATCGGAGACGCTGGCGGAGGCAATGGCTGTACTTCTGCCGCCGGTCAGTCGGGTAGCGATCTGGCTGGTGCCGCTGTTGTTGGTTACATGGGTGATCTGGTCATCGATTGGCAGAACTATAGTCCTGCGCCGTGCGGATAACCGGCTCCATGCGAGGGTGGGCACGATGATCCTGTTGCAGGCCATTCGTGTGATTGCGCTTGCAGGCTCGTTTCTGCTGTGGTTTCTGTGTCTGCAATGGTATGCGCAAAGGACTGTGACCGGGCCTATGACACGAGGCGCGGAGCCCAATCTGGTAGGGTATTTTGCGCTTTCCATTCTCACGACACTCGGTCTGTTTACGCTGTGGGCAATTGTCAGCTGGTTCCTGAGTATCGCTCCGCTACTGGCGATGTTGTGCAATTTAGGTGCTGGCTCGAGCCTGACGGCGTCCTTCAGGCTTGGGCCGCTGAAGAGCAAGCTCGTCGAGGTCAATCTCGTGATGGGAATTGTGAAGATCGCCCTGCTCGTGCTGGCGATGGTCTTTTCGGCGACTCCACTGCCGTTTGAAAGCATTGCGACGCAGGATTTTCTGAATGTCTGGTGGACGATTGTGGCGTTGCTGTACTTCATCGCATCGGACTTTTTCCATGTCGCCCGCGCGGTCGCCTATCTGAAATTTTGGCGGGCCTATGAATCGCCTGCGGAGGCTGCCACGGAGATCTGACCTAGGGGTCGAAATCGCTCCAGTTACACTAGAGATGTGGACACCTCAACGATCGTCATCCTGGATTTTGGGTCGCAATACACACAGCTGATTGCGCGCCGCATTCGCGAGTTCAATGTATTTTCCGTCGTACTCCCCTGCACGGTTTCGCTCGACAAGATCCGCGAGCTAAAGCCTAAAGGAGTCATTCTCTCCGGTGGCCCAAGCTCGGTCTATGATGCGGATGCTCCCGCTGCTGACCCGGCAGTGATTTCGATGGGAGTACCTGTTCTGGGCATCTGTTATGGATTGCAATTCATCACGCATCATCTTGGCGGCAAGGTAGAATCCGCTCCTGCACGGGAGTATGGTCATGCGCAGGTGAGCGTGGTGGCGGAGACGCCACTCTTTCGTGGATTACCCGAGACGCTGGATGTCTGGATGTCGCATGGCGACGAAGCGAAGGCGCTGCCGCAGGGTTTTCACCTGACAGCCAAGACGGCCAATGCAGTTGCAGGAATTGCCGATGAGTCGCGACGGATCTGGGCAGTACAGTTTCATCCCGAGGTCGCGCATACCCGTCAGGGCATGGAACTGCTGAAGAATTTTTGCCTCGATATCTGTGGCGCGAAGCAGGACTGGACTCCGGAGCACTTCATTCAGTCGACTGTAGAGCGCATTCGAGAACAGGTGGGCGATGGTCATGCGATCTGCGGCCTGAGCGGTGGGGTGGATTCGTCGGTGGCCGCTGTTCTGGTGGCCCGTGCAATCGGAGACCGGCTGACCTGCATCTTCGTGAACAACGGAGTGCTACGGAAGGACGAGTTTGCCAAAGTGCAGCGCACGATGCGCGAACAGCTGGGACTGAATGTAGTTGCGGTCGATGCGGGTGAGCGCTTTTTGACGAAGCTTGCCGGCGTGACGGACCCAGAGAAAAAGCGCAAGATCATTGGCAATGAGTTCATCGCGGTCTTTGATGACGAAGCAACGAAGATTTTCGAAGCCGAGAAGAGTGCAGGAGAAGAGATCGCGTGGCTGGTGCAGGGAACGCTGTACCCCGATGTTATCGAGTCGTCGAGTGTGCATGGTCCTTCGCATACGATCAAGAGCCATCACAACGTTGGCGGCCTTCCGGAGAACATGAAGCTGAAGCTGATCGAGCCATTGCGCGATCTGTTCAAAGACGAGGTCCGGCGGATTGGGCGCGACTTGAAAATGCCGGATGAGATTCTGGAGCGGCAACCGTTCCCAGGGCCGGGGCTTGCAGTTCGTATTCTTGGAGAGGTGACAGCAGATCGCGTCGCGTTGTTACAGGAGGCCGATGAGATTGTTGTTACCGAGATCAAGGCGGCAGGGCTTTATCGCAAGGTATGGCAGAGCTTTGCGGTGCTATTGCCGGTCAAGAGCGTGGGCGTGATGGGGGATCAGCGAACCTATGCTTATACCTGCGCGATCCGTGCGGTGGAGAGCGAAGATGGCATGACAGCGGACTGGGCTCCTCTGCCGTACGAGGTGTTGCGAACGATCTCCAGTCGTATCGTAAGCGAGGTCAGGGGAATCAATCGCGTGGTCTATGACATCACGTCGAAGCCGCCTGGAACGATCGAGTGGGAATAAAGCTTAGCGGTGTTGTGGTTTGAGTACTGAGGAGCCGCGTGGTGTGGCTTCAACCACGATGCGAGTGTTTTTGGCAAAGACAACATCATTGCCGCGGGCGAACCAGCGACGATAGAGTGAGACGGCTGTACCGTAAGCTCCAATCCCTGCCGAAACCTTTGCCGAGCCGGTTGCGAGCGCGATAATGTTTCCGGCCAGGCCGAAGCCATTGGCGCCTACGAAATTTCTCCCCGCTTGCAATCCACCATCCTCATCTAATGGGCGGGTCGCAAGCAACGCTAGTATCAAGGGAACGACGACCTTATCCTGCGGCTTGGGCTTCACTCTCCCTTCAGAGTCCATGGCGAGATTGGCTCCTGATGCGGCATCGACTCCTGTCAGTGCCGACTGAACATTTTGCGATGTTCCTCCCGGGAGCGTGATCTGTTTGAAATCGAAGGAGAGAACTCCTGCGCGTGCAAAGGAACGGGCTGGCCGGGCTTGTGTAACCGCTCCCATCAGGAGAGCTCCCTGCGGAATCGCGATGGTGTGGTCACGGTTGTAGATCGGTTCCGCAACCATTGCCTGGATCGGTTGACCAGTCTTTGCTGTAGCCGAACTCAATGGCTGGCGGAGATAGGCTTCCATCATCCATGTAGAGCGACCCGTATCGGGTGCTGTTGGAGATATGGCAGGCGGTGGAGTTTGTAGTGATTGAGCTGGAATGGTGATGGGTTCGGTTGTTTCTATCGTCCAGGAGGTGCCATCTTCGATGCGTTCTGGATGATAGGGCAACTGATGATAGACAAATTGAAGGAGGCGGTCTCCCTTTTCAGGAGCTGTAAAGACGCTGATTTGATCGTGAGCGATCTGCATGCCTGTCTCCCATTGCCTCCGAATAAAGCCGCCTTTCCGTGGCGCTGGCGCGTTGAGGCGCAGAACAGGGGCACCATCGATTGCCGGTCCGGCATCAAGGGGGATTGCCAGGCCATTCTCTAATACGATCTGGCTGAAGTGGACAACAGGAGTGTGAAAGGGGGTGAAATCACCATTAATTCGTGCATGAGTCCGCCGAGCCGTATCTTTATGAAGCTCAGTCACATCCCCGAGAAGGATCGTTTTTTCTTTTAGTCCAATTTGATTGTCGACATAGACAGGGTAGAGAAGTTCTGCCCGGATAATCTCCCCTGTGCGCATCGGGGTATGCTGAACGATGCGTACCGATAAAGGCGTTCCCACAGGGAGCGTAATAGTTTTTGTTTGCCCCCATGTGATTGAAGCTGACAAAAGGCAAAAAACAAAAGAGAATAAAGCGCGATCAGGACGCGGGTATGACATCTAGGACATAGGTTAAAATATGCAGCTTAAATCCAGATGAAGATACAAGGCTGGCTTATGTTGGCAGTGGCGATTTTTTCAAAGAACAACAACGGTGGTTGTTTATGTGGTAATACCCGCAAAGATAGGCTCGTATGAATCGAAAGATAGTCTGAAATACGCACTATTTTTAACGCAAAAGGTATAAAAAATAAATGCGCCATTAAGTATTTTCTGGCGTCTACAGATGAGGAGCAGTTGCTCCCTGGATCATATATGGATGGAGCAGGATCTATCTCGAGCAGACACAGATTAAAGTTCGGCGTTCTTTTAGCCGCGCTGAATCTGCTCTGCCTGCTCGGAGTCATGCATGGCCGCCATATCGCCTTTTTCAGGCAGGTCCATTACTCTCATATCTCGTCTCATGGGCCTCGTCGGCTAAGTTCGCGCGGTGACCGCTTTGTCGCTGAGATGGTGCTTCCGAAGGACGCCGTCTTGGACCATGCGGGGCCGCGTTCAGGGTATCTGAAACAGAACACGCGGCCGGGCTTTTCTTCTCTTCCTTCTTTGCTGGCAACGGCCGTTCTGCCGGCCAGATTTCAGTTACCGATTCCTACTGGGTTGAAGGAATGGGTAACACCAAAAAACATACTGGTGCCTGCCAGTATGCTGCATGTCCCGGGCTTGGGCCGTGCTCCTCCTGTTGCATAAATCTTCCATCGCGTAACCTCGCCAGGTTTGTTCGTCCAGTGCTTTTGGCTAGGGCTAACTTTCGCGAGATCCCTTTCTAAATGATCTCGGCCTGACCTCGGTGTACACGTTCTGGGCGCCCAGAGCCGTCTTTTGAAAGACAAGCTCGAGTAGGAGATTTATGCAGCAGTTGATCGATGGTTATACCCGTTTCCGATCGAAGGTCTATCCTCAACATTCAAAACTTTTTGAAAAACTCTCCAAAGGCCAACAACCCCAGGCGCTGTTTATTTGCTGCTCCGACTCTCGAGTGATGCCGGAGATGATGATGCAGTGCGATCCGGGAGTTCTTTTCTCCTGCCGAAATGCGGGCAACCTGATTCCTCCGCCTAGTGAAGTCGGTAGCGGCGTGCCAGCAACGATCGAGTTTGCGGTCCGCGTGTTGAAGGTCCCCGATATCGTGGTTTGCGGACACTCCGACTGTGGCGCAATGAAAGGCATCCTGAAGAGCGAATCCCTTGAATCGTTGCCTGTTGTTCGGGGATGGCTTGAGCATGCCGGTCCGTCGGCACGGTGGCTTACAAGGATGCTGAAGGACACAACCTCCATGTCGTTTGAGGAGACCCTCGATGTTGTAACTGAGGCGAACGTCATCGTTCAGATGCAGAACCTGCGTATGCATCCATCGGTGGACGAAGCGATTCGAAAGAAAGCCGTTCAATTGCATGGGTGGGTCTACGACATCGGGAGGGGAGACATCCTGCAGTTGGATGCAGAGCAAGGCTGTTTTCTCCCTCTTGTCACAGGAGAGCGGTCCAGTGTGATGGCGCCGCCTGGTAAACAACGCAAGATTGCATAGGAGATTTTATGTCGAACCAACTTAATCACATAAGGAGCGAAACGCAGGGCGGTTCGTTTGTGCGAGACCTTTCTGCTTCCGTAGTTGTTTTTCTGGTCGCTTTGCCGCTTTGTATGGGAATCGCATTAGCTTCGGGAATGCCACCTGCATCAGGGTTGGTTACAGGAATTATCGGTGGCTTGGTTGTAGGTTTCTTCGCGGGACAGCCATTACAGGTAAGCGGCCCCGCCGCGGGGCTCGCGGTTATTGTTTTTCAGTTGGTTCGGGAGCATGGTGTGGCAGTGCTCGGGCCACTGCTGATGATTGCAGGAGCGGTTCAGTTGGTTGCAGGTCTTCTGAAAGCGGGGCGATGGTTTCGCGCTATTTCGCCAGAGGTAATTCACGGGATGCTTGCCGGGATCGGAGTACTGATTGTGATTCAGCAGTTTTATGTCGTACTGGATCAGGCTCCAAAGCACAGCGGCCCGGAGAACATTGTGGGGATGTGGGGAGCAGTCTTCGGTGGTCTGTTTCCGTTGAATGGAAGTAAGGAAGAGGCAGCCGCTTTTGTGGGGATCATCACTATGGGGGTCATGCTGCTGTGGGAGAAGTACCGTCCTGCGAAGTTGAAGCTAGTACCGGGAGCTCTGCTGGGGATTGGTGCGGCAACAGCGGTCGCCCAGATGTTTCACCTCGGGGTCAATCGCATCAAAGTCCCCGACAATCTGGTTCAGATGATCTCGCTGCCGAGCGTGGACGCGCTTCATGGGTTATCTCTTTCGACCATTGTTGGAACGGCACTGGCTCTGGCATTTATCGCCAGCGCAGAGACGCTGCTTTCTGCAGCTGCGGTTGAGCAGATGCAGACACGTTGGAAGACGAATTACGATCGCGAGCTTACGGCCCAGGGCGTCGGTAACATGCTTTGCGGGCTTGTGGGTGCTCTACCAATGACGGGCGTGATCGTTCGCAGTTCCACCAACGTACAGGCAGGAGCTGAGACGAAACGATCGGCGATCTTGCACGGCGTCTGGATGTTGATCTCGGTTCTGTTATTGGCGTCGATCCTTCGTATGATTCCGACGGCAAGTCTTGCAGCTGTGCTGATCTTTGTCGGTATCAAGCTGGTGAAACCCTCAGAGGTGAAGAAGCTTGCTCGCTTTGGCAAGGTCCCGGTCCTGATCTACTTCGCTTCCATGATCACGATTGTGGCGACCGATCTACTCACTGGTGTCGTGGTTGGCGTGGCGCTTTCGTTGCTGCGGCTGCTGTACACAGTCACTCAGCTGGAGGCACGCATCGAGGACCAGGGGGGAGATACGCATGTTCATCTTTCTGGGATTGGGACGTTCATTTCCATTCCGAAGGTCACGCAGGCGCTGGACCAGGTGAAGGCGCAGGGCACAGTGCACGTGCATTGTGCCGGGCTTCGTTATATCGATCATGCCTGCATCGAGGTAATCGAGAGCTGGACGGAGCGGCGCGAGCAGAATGGCCAGCATATCCATATCGAGATGGAGAAACTTCACCTGCGGTATCGCGCGCGTGTGAGTGAGACGTTGACTTAGAGATTGATTTTTCGCAGGAGCGGGGCTGCAATCCCGTCGGCCCCGCTCTTTTTTTTCAAGTTTCCGAGGTTGTTCGAGAGCAGTACAGGCGATGCAGTAAAAAACAAAGTAAAAAGAGAAACGGCGGACCTTAGGGTCCGCCGTTTTAATTGTTCTGGATATTTCGTAACCGCAGATCTTTCGATTCCGCTTTTGTTAGGAACTTCGGTCAGGATGACAGCGCTAGAGTGACTAGCGTGCTTATCTAAGTTCCGCCAGGCTTTTCACTCCGAACTTGTGATACCAGGGAGTGGCGGCCTTAAGAGCGTTGTTGACGTTGTTGATGTTTTCAACGCCTGTGGTTTCGAGCCATTCGCGGAAGGCCTTCGGCCCCTGCTTGGCAAAGATGGGGATACCGTCCTTCCAGGTGGCGCGGCCGCAGAGAACGCCGTTGAACTTCGTTCCAGATTCACCCGCGAGTTCGAGGGTTTCGATAAAGACAGGATTGGAGACACCGGCGGAGAGGTAGATGAAAGGCTTGTGGGTCATGGCCTCGGCATCACGGAAGTGCTGCAACGCTTCGGCGCGGGTGTATGCGCGTTCCCCCTTGAAGGACCTTGTGCCTTCCACGAAGGACATCTCGATAGGGACTTCGACTTTGAGGACGTCGACGTTGTAACGCGCCTTGCCAAATTCTGCCATCGAACCGGAGACGACCTCGGGCTTCTTTTTGGCGTAGGCGAGAGACTTCTCATCGCCACCCTCAGCGTCATAACCGACGGTTTCGAGGAAGAAGGGGATGTCATGGGCAAGGCATTCGTCGCCGATGCGCTCGACCCAGGCGTGCTTGTGATCGTTGATGGAGGTTTTCTCAAAAGGGGTGTAGTAGAGGAGGATCTTGATGCAGTCGGCTCCGGCTTCCTTCAGGCGACGTACGCTCCAGACATCAAGCAGGTCGGGGAGGCGGCCCGGGGTTGCAGCATCATATCCGGTCTTTTCGTAGGCGAGCAGGAGGCCTTTACCGTTCCGGACCTTCGAGGCAGGAAGGCCGTACTCAGGGTCGAGCAGAATTGCCGAGGCGTGGCGGGTGAGGACATCAGTTACGCCGATCTTGAACTCTTCGAGGTCCTGGGCGTTGGCGGCGGCTCCGCGCTCCTTGGCCAGCGACTTCTGGAGAGAGCCGCGCTGATCCATGGCAGCGGCGGCAATTACGCCACGCGGGTCGGAAACGGCTTTGAGTCCTGCAAGTTTGCCTGGGGTCAGCTTCGACATTGCTCTTATTCTCCTAAAGTTAGGTATTTAGAGGGTCATTTTACACAGGGCAGATGAGAGCTGGCTTAGAGGTGTTCGCTGCATCTCCCCTCCCCCCTATCTATTTTGCGCAAAGTATTCGAATCGCTTGGTTTAGGTTCGGACCTCCCGTGTGAGCCACTTCAGGCTGAAAGCGGATGCAAACGCGGCTGTGTTGGATAGGTCTGTACCGCCATTTTCGCTCTCTATTTTTTTCGATCTCTTTCTATTGTAGTGAGTCGGGGTGGGTAAACCTGCATCCTGTAAGTTATTGATTTTTCGATGTTTGACGTCTTTGGAGGCTTGACATGCAGATTGCTGTTGTAAGGCAGAGATTTGAGGGGTACGGCTCAATGTTCGGAATAGATAGACTGAGACCGAACTGTTTGCGGAGGAGCGATCGATGAGGGGCTGGCGCAGAATTGGGATAGCGGGGCTGACGATTGTCATCGGATGCATGCCGGGAGCGGCGCAGAATGCAACCCAAACCGAGGTGCGGAGCACGGAACTGGTCGTGAATAACCATGACGGATATGCAGCCGTGATCCGTCGCAATGGTCGCGCGTATGTCGAGGTGGAGGGGCTGGCCCGGATTACAGGTGCGACGCTGGGTTTTCAGGGAAACAGGATTGTACTGACGTTGCCTTCGCCAAGGGTTGCTCCTCCTCCTCCACAACCAGTTGCTGCTCCGCAGCCGCCTGAAGAGAAGGGGTTCACGCGGGAGTTTCTGCGCGCTGCGGTGGAACAGGTGACGGCAGTTCGAGAGTGGCGCAGCGCGATTGAAAATGCTGTTCGCACGAATAACCCAGTGGAGCAGAGCTGGATTACCGGGTATCGCCGCAACGCAGAAAACCGAATGACGATGGCTTCGGCTACAGCGAGTACAGAGGCGGACCGCCAGATGCTGCCGCTGTTGCAAAGCGCAATGGGGATGGTCCAGCAGTTGAGTGATCGCTTTCTGGCGTTGAGGAGCACGGTGACGTATGTTTCTCCAGATTCGCTGAACGATGATCCTCTGGACCAGAAGATTCTTTCCTGTGCACAGGGGGTGACTTCAATGGCAGTACCAGGCGGGAGTTTTCAGGATGTGCAGGCCTGCCATTGAGTTGGAATGTTCAGAATGGCGCTGTGGAAGGGATAGCTGGTGATGGCAGTGTGGGAAAGGTTTGTGCTAACGCTCGAATATTTCCCACTCATGCCGCGATGAAACGGCGGCATGAATGGGGCATGCGGTGGATCGGTTATGTTTGTTGGTCCGGTGTAACGAAAGTGATCCCGAAGTCCTGTGATATCTCCAATACACGCTCGACGTCCTGAGGCATGTTGAACGGAGAGATGGCCTCAAGGTAGCGGTCCAGCTTACCGGGAATAACGATGGCCTGGATCTTTCCTTCGGTTGTGCCGCAGTTACGGAAGGTGTGTACGCTGCCGCGAAGGGTATAGGCGTATTCTCCAGCCTGGAGCTTCGTCCACTGCGTCCCGTCAAAGAGCTCAAATTCTCCTTGCAGAACGCGGAAGATCTCGTCTTCATCGCGGTGCATATGGGGTGGTGGTCCGCCTCCTGGAGGAGAGGTCTGGACGATCATGCTGAATGTTCCCTGGGTCTCTTCGCTGGTGACAAGGACCTCGATGTTTTCTCCAAATACCTTGAAAGCCTTTCTCGGATTCACAGTTTTACCTTTCGAGTGTTTTACTTGTCCCGTTTGCACTTTTATCTTGTCGGTTGAAGCCCGCTTTTTTGATATGTCGCTTCGTGTGTTTTGCGAACTCAGGCGGTATGTTTTTATCGGACAGGGCGGAAGGTGCGGTCCCAGCGGGTTTCATCGAAGAGATGAAGGGCCTGATGGAACGCAAAGGTGGAGCGGTCGGAGAGGGAGGTTTTGTACTCCTGGTCTTCGGGGGTTTTGAAGGACCAGTAGATGAAGAGGGGGCGTCCGATCAGGTTGGCGCGAGGCACGAGTCCCCAGTAACGGCTGTCGTAGCTGTTGGTGCGGTTGTCGCCCATCATGAAGTAATAGCCGGGAGGGATGACGAGGTCTTCTCCCTGAATGTGGGTGGGAAGATCGACGGACCAGGAGGCGAGGACGTCGCGGCCCTGGTCGGCGGGGATGGCGGGAAAGTCGTCGTTGTAGGGATCGTAGTTGGCCGCGGTGGGGTGAGCGGCGTAGGGCTCGTGCAGAGCAATGCCGTTGCGATAGACCACGCCGTGGCGAAGATGGATGCGATCGCCAGGAAGTCCGATGACCCGCTTGACGAGGATGTCGTGGTCGCCGCTGGCGTTGGGCGCGGGCCGCCAGAAGACGATGGGCTGGTCGTGATGGAGCTGGCCGTAGGGAAGAAATCCAGCAAGAGGGGAAGAGGGTGCGAGAGAGACGCGCTCGACGAGGACGTGATCGCCGACCAGAAGGGTGCTCGCCATGGAAGAGGAGGGGATGGCGAAGTTCTGGAAGAGAAAGGTCATGATGAAGAGGCCAACTGCAAAGGTAGAGCAGAGAGAAGCGAACTCATGAAGGGTTCTGCTGCGGGTCTCGTTCGAGGTCTTTTTCATCATGGTTTCCTGTCGATTAGAGTGAAGCGGCAAGAGCAGCCTTCTGAGCGGCGAGGAGTTCGTGGATGCCTTTTTCGGCGTAGTCGAGCATCTCGTTCAGTTGCTGGCGAGAATAGGAATCTTTTTCGGCGGTGGCCTGGGTTTCGACGAGACCGCCGTCGGCGAGCATGACGACGTTCATGTCGACGGTGGCGCGGGAGTCCTCTTCGTAGCAGAGATCGAGCAGGATGTTGCTGTCGACGATACCGACGGAAGTTGCGGCGACCATCTGGCGCAGAGGCGAGGACTTGAGGGTTCCGGCGGCGACGAGCTTCTGGAGAGCGATGGCGAGGGCAACACAGGCGCCGGTGATGGCGGCGGTGCGGGTTCCGCCGTCGGCCTGGAGGACGTCGCAGTCGAGGATGACGGTGCGCTCGCCGAGGGCCTTCATGTCGACGACGGAGCGAAGGCTGCGGCCGATGAGGCGCTGGATCTCGTGGGTGCGGCCACCGATCTTTCCACGCTCGGCTTCGCGTGGTGTGCGGGTGAGGGTGGCGCGGGGGAGCATACCGTATTCGGCGGTGACCCAGCCGCGGCCGGAGTTGCGGAGCCAGGCGGGGACTCCCTGCTCGACAGAGGCGTTGCAGAGGACGCGGGTGTTCCCGGTTTCGATGAGGACGGAGCCTTCGGCCATGGCGACAAAGCCAGGAGTAATGCGGAGGGTACGAAGGGAATCGGCGGGACGGGAGTCGGGACGAAAGATTTGGGAAGAGGCAGGAAGCATTCGGAAATTGATTATAGATGGCGGTCAATGAGATTCCCGAATCGGGACGAGAGTTCCGTTTAGGGAATCCGGAATGAGCGCTAAGTGTTGCAATTTGGGCTTATCTGGCGGGTTCTGTCCCAAATTGGGAATTGCGGGATTGGAGAAGTGGTGCTTGTCTGGAGGGGAGTTAAAAACGAATGGTTCTTATCTCTGATCTTTCAGTCAGATACGGGCCAGTTCCAGTTTGGCACTCCAGTTGATTAGAGATGTGCAGCCCATTGCAGAGAAGAAAAGGGTTGGAGTGAAGACGATGACAACAGTAGTGCAGGACAGGAAGGCGACGGGGAATCGGCAGGGATCTGCCGGACTGGTGATTGGGGCAGAGAGTGCGAAGGCGGTAGGTGATGTCAAGATGTCCGAATCGATCGATGGCAAGAGGATGCTGCATGTTCTGATCGTCGACGATGATGCTTCGATGCTCCAGGCATGCAGCTCGGCGGCGGAAGGGTCGGGTTATGCCGTTGTAAGTGCGGAGAGCGTTGCGGGTGCTCGGGCGATCCTGAAGCATCGGAAGATCGATGTGCTGCTGCTGGACCTGAAGCTGCCGGATGGTGGTGGGTTGACCCTACTGGAGCAGGTGAAAACGCTGTATCCGGATACGGCCGTGGTGGTGATGACGGCGTTTGCGACAGTCTCCTCGGCGGTGGAGGCGATGCGGATTGGGGCGCGGGATTACCTGACGAAGCCGTTCACACTGGAAGAGCTGACGACCGTGCTGGAACGAGCAGGGCAGCGGGCGCACTTTGACCGCGAGAGCCGGTTGTTGCGGGAGAGGCTGCGTTCGCAGGAGGACACGGAAGGGCTGATTGGGCAGTCTCCGGAGATGGAGAAGCTCTATCGGATTCTGTCGAAGGTGGCGTTCTCGACGCATCCGGTGCTGATTCTGGGCGAGAGTGGAACGGGCAAAGAGATGGTAGCGCGAGCGATTCACTTTAATGGACCGAACGCGGCCAAGCCTTTTGTTCCGGTGGATTGTGGATCTCTGGTGCCGAGTCTGATTGAGAGCGAGCTGTTCGGGCATGTGAAGGGAGCCTTTACGGGAGCAGATCGCGCTAAGGAGGGATTGCTGGCGACGGCAGAGGGTGGAACAGTCTTTCTGGATGAGATCGGTGAGCTGCCGCTGGACTTGCAGGCGAAGCTGTTGCGGGCTTTGCAGGAGAAGGAGGTTCGTCCGGTGGGAGCGACACAGGCTCGTCCCATCTCGGCACGCGTACTGGCGGCGACCAACCGTGATTTGGCGGCTATGGTGGAGCAGGGCAAATTTCGTAAGGACCTCTTTTTCCGGCTGAATGTGGTCAACCTGAAGATTCCTCCGCTGCGGGAGCGGAGAGATGATATTCCGTTGCTGGCGATCCACTTTCTGGCTCGGATGGAGAAGGAGAGCGGCGTGGAGAGAACGCTTTCCGATGATTCCCTGCGGCTAATGGCGGAGTATGACTGGCCAGGGAATGTCCGTGAGTTGGAGAACGCGATCGAGCGTGCCTGCGCATTATCGAGTGGTCCAGTGCTGCATTTGGGAGATATGCCGACACAGCTGCAAGATCTGAGAATGCAGCAAAGCGCCGAAGCCGCAGAAGATTCGGGAGAGATGGTGGCTCAGGCTCATTCTCCATCGATGGGGACGCAAGGGGCGGGGGAGATTCTTTCAATCGCAGAGATGGAGAAGCAGGCGATTTTGGGGACGATTCGTCAGTTGAATGGGGATAAATTGCTTGCCGCTAAATTGTTGGGGATTGGAAAAACGACTCTGTATCGCAAGCTTAAGGAGTATGGGATCGCGGAAATGACAGAGGAGTAGAAATCTGGTTGAGATGTTTTTGAGTTAGCATCCTGAGATGAATGGAGAGGGGCGTTATGCAGTGTAAACATCTGGACCAGATACGTGACGTTAAACCTTCGGCCAAGGGCTGTGAGGATTGCCTGAAGATTGGTGGGCGGTGGGTCCATCTGCGAATGTGCGAGATCTGCGGGCATGTGGGTTGCTGCGATTCATCGCCCAACAAGCATGCGACGAAGCACTTTCACACGACGAAGCATCCGATCATGCGGTCGATTGAGCCGGGTGAGACGTGGGGATGGTGTTACGTGGATGAGGTGGAGCTGGATTTTCCTGATTGAGGTGGCTATTTTGCGGTGGAGCCAAATTGCAGGCGGGTTTGCTATGCTGGGCTCATCTTAGCGAAAGAGAGTAGTACTCATGTCAGAACAAGCAGTGAAGATTACAGTTCGTCCGAATGGTCCACTACGGGTGGAGGGACCGATTTCGTTGACAGACGCGGATGGACGGCATTGGGACCTAACGGGCAAGCCAGCAATCTCGTTGTGCCGGTGTGGCGCGAGCGAGAAGCGTCCCTTCTGCGATGGATCCCATAACAGGATCGGGTTCCAGTGCCAGGCGAGCCCAGCGAATCTTACCTAAAGAACAGGACGGCCACTGATGATACGGATGGAACGGATCTTTCAATCGGATTCCGTTGATGACATCCTATTCATCGGTGGTCGTTTTTCTATAGTTCGATAGATGGATTTTGGAGGTCTGTTTGATGATGCCCCGTGCTTTCTCCGTGCTGGTTTTCTGTGGTGCGTTGGCATTTCCGGTTGCTTTGTGCGCACAGAACGTCTCCGATCCAGCTGCGGTGACGTTACCGGCAGGACAACTAGCTGAGTATGTCGGGCAGTATCGCGGAACGTTCGAGCCGGACGTAATCCATGTAGTGACGGTCTGTGGGGAGGCTCTTTGCGTCGAAGGGGAGCGCATGGAGACCAGGGAACTGAAATCAGAGTCAAAAGATCATTTTTTTGTTCCCGGAATTCCGGTACGCGTGGAGTTCATTCGCGATGCGGCTGGCAAAGTGACAGAACTGAAGACGACCATGGCGGGATCCCGTAGCAACGGGGGCGCGGCGACTATGGTGCGGTTCAGCGATCAGCCGGAGAAGCTGAACCATTTTCGCGAGTACACGCGCTCGGAGGAGATGATTCCGATGCGCGATGGCGTGAAGCTTCATGTGGTGATTCTTCGTCCGGAAGGCTCAGAGCACTCCGGGGAGCCACTGCCATTTCTGATGGAAAGAACACCCTATGGAGTGGATTATGAGTCGTCGACGAGCGTGAATGCATCGAAGCCAGAGCTGGCGGCGAGCGGATACATTTTTGTATTTGGCGATATTCGCGGACGATATAAATCGGAAGGCCAGTTCGTGATGAACCATCCCATCGTCGAACATAAGACGAAGAACGATGTGGATGAGACCACTGACACAAACGACACGGTCGATTGGCTGTTGAAGAATGTTCCGAATAATAATGGGCGCGTGGGCGCGTATGGAATCTCGTATCCGGGATTTCTAGCGATGATGGCAGGCATCAACGCACATCCGGCGGTGAAGGCAATCTCACCGCAAGCACCGATGACCAATATCTGGATTGGCGATGATTTCTTTCACAACGGAGCATTTCGCGAGACATACGGCTTCGACTATGTGCAGCAGCTTGAGGGACAGAAGACCGATGTGCGTGTCGATTCGAACGAGGATACATTTGAGTTCTTTTTGAAAAATGAAAACTTTGCAGGCGCAGCGAAGAGCGCGGGAATGAGCAATCTGCCGACGGCGAAGGCGTTTCTGACGCAGCCTGCATATACGAAGTTCTGGCAGGCGATGGCGGTGGAACCGCATCTGACGAAGGTGGAGGTTCCGACACTGGAGGTCGGCGGTTGGTGGGATCAGGAGGATATGTGGGGTCCGCAGGCGGAATATGCGGCGTTGGAGCCGCACGATAAGAACCATGAAGTTTTTCTGGTGTTGGGGCCGTGGAACCACGGTGGTTGGGTTCAGACGACGCGCCACCTGGGAGTGGTAAATTTTGGCGCGCCGACGGGTGATACCTATCGCAAAACGATTGAGGCGCCATTTTTTGAGAAGTACCTGAAGGACCGACAGGGATTTGATCTGAAGGATACGGCGAGCTTTCGGACAGGAGTGAACCGGTGGGAGCGATATAGCGCGTGGCCACCGAAGGAAGGCTTCAAGGAAGCGAAGTTGTATTTGAATGCCGATCGCAGCCTGACGATGACGGCGCCAGGAGAGAAGGGGACGGGCGGGAAGATTGCGACAAATTACAGCGCCGATCCAAAGAATCCAGTTCCGTACCGTCACAGGCCGATTCAGTCGACGTATGGGCATGGATCGAAGTGGCGAACATGGCTGGTGGAAGATCAGCGGTTTGTGAGCGGCCGTAAAGACCTGGCGAACTTTACGACTCCTGTGTTGGATCATGATGTGACGGTGACAGGAGACGTTGTTGCCGATCTGTTTGCCTCGACAACGGGAACCGATGGCGACTGGGTGGTGAAGCTGATTGACGTGTATCCCAAAGATGCGCCGGATGGGATGGGCGGTTATCAGTTGATGATTGCCGATGAGATTCTACGCGGTCGTTATCGGAACAGCCTGGAGAAGCCAGAGCCCGTGAAACCGGGTGAGGTGACAGAGTACAAGTGGAGTTTGCACGGTGTGGACCACACTTTCCTAAAAGGGCACCGCATTATGGTGGAGGTACAATCGAGCTGGTTCCCGCTGTATGACCGGAATCCGCAAACCTATGTGCCGAACATCATGATGGCTCCGGCGAACTCCTATTCTGGTCAGACGATTTCAATTTATGGGTCGGCGAAGTATCCTTCGCATCTTAAGTTTGAAATGCCGGAATAAGCAGGAGAAGAGCTTGAGCATCAAGACGATCAGCAGCCGAGAGGTTTATCGCAATCCGTGGACGCGCGTGCGGGAGGATGTGATTGAGCGTGCTAACGGACAGCGAGGCATTTATGGCGTGATTGACAAGGATCCCGGATCTGTCATCATTCCGCTGGAAAAAACGCAGGAAGGTGAGTTTGTCTACCTGATCGAACAGTTTCGTTACACGGTACAAGGGAGGTTTGCGGAGTTTCCTCAAGGCGGGTGGGAGCAGGCAGAGATAATTCCTGAGCAATTGGCCCGTGGAGAGCTTCGGGAGGAGACTGGGCTCGAAGCGAAACGGATGACTCTGCTGGGAACGCTCCAGATTGCTTACGGGGTGATGAATCAGAAACACTATGTCTATCTGGCTGAGGGATTGACGCAGGGTAAGGCTGATCCTGATGTGGAAGAGCATGATCTCGTTTTGAAACGTGTGAGCGTGCAGGAGTTTGAGCGCATGGTGCTGGACGGAGAGATCGTCGATAACAGCTCCATCGCGGCATGGGGTCTGTATAAGGTATGGCTTGATCATGGCCGACCGGCGAGGGAAGAATGAGCGACGAAATACTTCAGAAGCAGTCTGATGCTGTTGAAGCTGAGCGAGGCAAACTGCGTTGGACGAATACTGGTAGTTTTCTATTCGCTTTGCTGCAAAGCGGATGTGCCGCATTCATGGCAGTCAGCGGCTTCAGG
Source organism: Edaphobacter sp. 4G125 (assembly GCF_014274685.1). Classification (NCBI taxonomy): domain Bacteria; kingdom Pseudomonadati; phylum Acidobacteriota; class Terriglobia; order Terriglobales; family Acidobacteriaceae; genus Edaphobacter; species Edaphobacter albus. The sequence continues at coordinate 3,397,422 of NZ_CP060393.1, read as the reverse complement.
ACGTTGATTGGTCTAGGCGCGCTGGCAAGCGGATTTTATGGATCTGCCCAGTGGTTTCACGGGGACGCCATTCGTATCCCAATGATGATCTTCGCGCTGGGCGGCGCGTTGTTTAATCTGTACTCCGTGTGGCGTGTACGATCGCTGCGTGCGCGTCCAGCGGCGCAGTGGAGAGTGCAGCCGGTCTCGGGCGCCAAATTGCGCTCGGAGCGCTTGCAGGTAACATTGGCGATTGTGACATTGTTTTTGCTCGCAGCCGAGTGGATGGCTCATGGAGAGCATTCCATCCTGCGGCATTTCCTATAGACGTTGTGTCCAGATATCGAGATTCTCCTACCGTGTTCAAGCGGACGACTCGGGCTCGTCCGGAGGGATTTCGAGCATGGCCTGAGCGAGGCGCGCGTGTAACCGCTCGCTAAAGCCGACTGGAAGCTCGAAGACACGATCGTCTGCGGTGAGGATGAGGATATTGCGTGTCGAATCGAGGACAGCGGAGCAGATCTCGCAATGTTCGAGATGTTTTTCGACGTCAGTACGGGTCTGGGCATCGAGCGTGTTGTCGAGATAGCCGGAGATATAGTCCCAGACATGGCGGCAGTTCAGAACCATGGGAACCTCCTTCGGCTGGACGGCACGGCCGATTTGAGCTGTGGCGCAAGCTGCTTCTGCAGCATCATGCGAGCGCGGTGAAGCCTCATCTTAACGGATGCTGTGGTGATGCCGAGGGTTTCGGCAGTCTCCTGTACATTGCGCTCTTCGATCTCCCGGAGGACGAAGACTTCGCGGTAGGGCAGGGGGAGTGCGGACACTGCCTGACGAATAAGATTGCGAATCTCCTGACGCGCGAGGGAGTCTGAGGGGATCTCGCGCCAGTCGGTAAGCTGTGCGGGTGTAATGGCGCCTTCGGAATCGTCGTCGATGGAATCGGTAAGGGTAGGTTGTTTACGGCGCAGACGGGCGCGGGCTTCATTGAGGACAATTGCGATGAGCCAGGTGCTGAGACGGGATTCGGAGCGGAAACTACCCAGATTCCGATATGCCTTGAGGAAGGCATCCTGGGCGGCATCTTCTGCTTCGGCTTCGTTGTGCAGCAGGGAGAGCGCCATCAGGTAGACACTGCGCTCGTAGGGGCGAATCAGCTCATGGAAGATCTCGGTTTGTCCCGTCAGAATCTTCGCGATCATAGCCGCTTCATTTCGTGGTTCAGCTGACAACGGTATCCGTTCCCCAACGTGGCGAGTTCATATATGAGTGGAACCTCGTGGCAATGAGCGCGTCAAGAGAAAATCTTCCAGGACCGAAGATAAGGATCATCAGCGCGGCAAAGAGAAAGGTGTAGGGATCGGCTCCGTAGAACTTTCCGGGGTTGGAAAAGATAGAGACCAGCGCGTCGTGGTCGGCAGTCCAGTAGGCAATAAACATCGAGCCGGTGAGAAGAAGTGAGACGGGGCGCGAGAAGAGGCCTAGTACGAGCAGGATGCCGCCGAAGAATTCGAGGCCAGAGACAAAATGAGCATTGATGGCAGGAAAGGGAATGTTGAGCGAGGTGAAGAAGTCGACCACTCTTGCCTGGTTGCGGAGCTTGCCGAGGCCGGTTTGAAAGAACTGCCATCCCCAGTAGAGCCGGACTGCAAGGAGAAAGGGAGAGACGAGCTTTTGAGCGATATTGCAGAGTGCTCCGTGAACGGAGGCAGCGCGAGTGAGAGCTTTCATCGTTCCTCCGTTATGCGTGGAATGCAGAGCCATCCCATCTGCATGAGGTATTGAAAGATTGATTGGATATATGCGGGACGGTCGGCTTCAGGGATAGAACTTTCAGTGAATGCGGCCTCGATGGCCTCACCGAGTGATGCGTTTCGTCGAATGGCCTGGAGCAGAAGATAGTCTTCGCGTTGAAGACGCTTGTAGTAGACGGAGTTTTCGTGACGATGAATGGCCAGGTAGATCTGTTCGGGAGCAGGTTTGCGAGAGCGAGTGCGGCGAACGAGGTGAATGCCGACGGCGTTAGATGCCTGTGCGGAGGCGCCCATTGATGCGTCTCGGACGGCGAGCAAAGCATCATCGATAGCACTGGGAGCATCTACAAGCTGGAGATAAGGCTGAAGCGCGAGGTGTGAGGCTTCGGTGAGCGAGGCGATCTCTTCTGCTGTAAGTGGCGATCGCTGTTCGTTGTCGAAGGCTTCAATGTGCGCCCATTCAAGCGCAGCCATTGCGACAGAGGTGTCTGTCTCGGGCTGGGTGTACTGCGGATTTTCACGAAGCCAGGGGACGAGCGAAGAGCCGAGGTTGCGCAGGGTGAACGAGCGAGAGGGATGTGTATTAAGGTAATCGCGCATCAGACGTTCGAAGCGGCGTGCTCCAACGATAGATTTGAGGCCGGGAAAGTCTTCCTCGAAGGAAGAGAACAACCGGAACCAATATTGGCGGTTGTAGATCTCGAGTCGTTCGAAAGATGAGAGCCGATCATTTGGCTTGATGAACGAATCTGCTTCGTCTGCAATCGGACGATTGTTTTCGTCCCGCCGACGCATTTGCTCATTGCGCGTGAGCGGGCGCATGACGGCAGCGGCCATTCGCTTTTGGAGGGAATAAAGACTGGGAGCGTTCATGCGGTCACCGCCAGGGGTTCCTGCGTCGATTGCGGATTGAGATAGCGATTCGCTTTGAGGGCTTCGGTGTGGACCTCGTCGAAGGAGGGGATGTGGTCGTCCCACTCAAGCAGGGTGGCGGTGGGCCCGCATCGTTCAATAGCGCGAGCGTAGAGCGACCATACAGGATCAAGGACAGGATGATCGTGAGTGTCGAGGATGTATTTCTCAAACTTCGAGTGGCCGGCGATATGAATCTGCGCAACGCGGTGGGCGGGGATGGATTCAACGTACGTGCGCGGATCGAAGCCGTGGTTCTGCGAGGAGACGTAGATGTTGTTGACGTCGAGAAGAATGCCGCAGTCGGCTTGCTCGACGACCTCGTTGAGAAACTCCCACTCGGTCATCTCGGAGACGTGGAACTCGGCGTAACTGGAGACGTTTTCGACGGCGATAGGAACTTCGAGGAAGTCCTGTGCCTGGCGAATTTTTTCGGCGGTGACACGGGCGGCCTCAAAGGTGTAAGGCATGGGCAGCAGATCATGCGTATAAGTGCCGTCGACGGAGCCCCAGCAGAGATGGTCGGAGAGCCAGGGAGTTTTCGTGCGACGGACGAGCGCTTTTATTCTGCGTAGATGCTCGCGCGAGAGAGGCTCGGCTGAGCCGAAGTACATGGAGACGCCATGCTGCACGACCCGATACTGTTCAAGAATGCTATCGAGAACGGAGAGTGGACGGCCAGCATCGACCATGTAATTTTCAGAGATGATTTCAAACCAATCGACGACGGGTTTCTTCTCGAGAATGTGCCGGTAGTGTGGAACGCGGAGACCAATTCCAACTCCGTAGTCTGTGAATGCGTTGAATCGGTTTGCTGGCATCTTGTATCGCCCTTTTGGAGTAGAAGCTGTATCGCCGAGAGGTGGATCATTCGCGGCGATACAGCGATTAGTTCGTTTGCTACTTCTTGGAACCGTCGGTAGCGCAGCCGCCTTTACCTTTGCAGCTGTTCTTGCCTTTGCAACCGTTATCGCTGGTTTTGCAACCGCCTTTGCCCTTACAGTCGTTTTTGCCTTTACAGGAGTGCTTGTCTGTATCCTGCGCCATCATGGAGGAGGATGCGAGCGCGGCTTGCCCGAGCTGCGCGCCATTGTGGAGGCTGGAAGCATGAATGGGAGTGGCGGAACCACTAAGCAGTCCAGTCACAGCTGCGCTCAACATCATTGCTTTAAAAGAATTCTTCATAGATTCTCCTTGAATTGGATGGGCAAGCTGCTTCCCATCTGCCCCGTTAGATACGAAGCGTGAAGAAGGGTAACAGTTTTTTGCAGAGAATTTGTCGCGGTTTTTGTCGTTGAAGAAACGCGGAACGCACCCAAGAAAGTGTGCATCCAACTGATGGTGAACGATCTTAAGAGAGATACAGATTTGAATCTACCTGCTTCTCGTCCCCCTAAAAAACGAGGGTTTTGGGGATGGATTGCAATTTCTGCACTGCTTTTGATTATTGCTGTGGCTGCCACTGTGGAATGGATGATGTATCGAGCAGAGCCGATTCTACGAGGAAGGATTGTTGAGACTCTCAGCACACGTTTCGATAGCCGGGTGGAAATGGAGGGGTTTCATGTCTCCGTATTAAAAGGCCTAGAGGTTTCCGGAGATGGGCTTCGTATCTATCCACCCGATGATGTCGTGGCAGCGGGTGCAAGTGCCCCCCTGATTGCTCTAAAGCATTTTGCCTTTCGTGCAAACGTAACGGGGCTATTTTTGAAGCCAATGCGTATTGGAACGGTTCAGGTCCAAGGGATGACGATTAGCATTCCCCCTAAGGAGATGAGGCAGCAGGCTTCTAAAAAGGATCGTCACCTGGGAAAGATCAAAATTATTGTGGACGAAATTGATTGTGATGGGTCGAAGTTAATTATTCAGACAGCAAAACCGGATAAGGACCCCAAAGAATTCGATCTGCAGCATATCGTGATGCATAACGTCGGGCCAAATGATCCCTGGCGATATGATGCGACACTTGTGAATGCAATCCCAACGGGAGATATTCATGCAGTGGGGACGTTTGGACCGTGGGTGAATGAGAGTCCGGGGGATTCGAGCGTAACCGGAAAATATACGTTCGACCATGCTGATCTCGGCACGATCAAGGGAATTGGAGGCATCCTTTCTTCTGTTGGAGAGTTCAATGGTCAATTGAACCGCATTGTGGTGGACGGGACCACGGAGACTCCTGATTTTTCCCTCGATACTGCAAATCATCCTGTACTACTGCACACAAAATTTCATGCGATCGTGGATGGGACAAGCGGAGACACCTACCTACAGCCGGTGAACGCGAGGTTGGGGGAGTCGAATTTCACTTGTACAGGCGCGATCATCAATGTGAAAGGGAAGGGACACATCATCGATATCGATGCGAATGTCCCGAATGGCAGGATTCAGGATTTTCTAGAGCTGGCGGTGAAACAACATCCGGTTCTGATGTCTGGAAGACTGTCAATGAAGACAAAGCTGCATATTCGACCTGGCGATGAACGGGTGATCGAAAGGATGGGACTTCGCGGAGCATTTCAATTACGTGCGATTCACTTTACAAATCCGGAGTGGCAGGACAAGGTGGATATGCTGAGTCTGCGTGCACGCGGCCAACCAAAAGAGGCAAAGCCGGGGGCGGAAGACGTAAGCTCGCTGATGAACGGACAGTTCGTTATGGGAAATGGAAGTTTACGTTTCCACGAATTGTCCTATAGCTTGCCTGGAGCAGATGTGAATCTGGCAGGGGTGTATTCGTTAAATGGCAGCGATTTGGACTTTAGTGGGAATGTAAGGACAAAAGCCGCACTATCGAACATGGTGGCGACATGGTGGAAGTCGTGGCTGCTGAAGCCTGTCGATCCGTTTTTCAAGAAGCATGGTGCAGGAGCGGAGATCCCGATCAAGATCAGCGGCTCCCGCGGAGCACCTAAGTTTGGCCTCGATCTGAAGCACAAGGATAAGTCGCCAGATAGCGATTAGAAGCTGTTGTCGTCGCCGCCCGAATCGAAGCCGCCACCATCGTCACTAAAATCGGAGCTGTCGTCGAAGGACGATGTGTCATCGTCGTAGCTGCCGGAGTTGTCGTCACCGCTGTCCATGAAATTATTTCCATGATCATTGGAGTCGACTGCGTGTGAAAATGCGGACTCGCCTCTGCGGTCTTCAATATCCGGCGAGAGATGGTTTTCGTGATCGCGTTCGTTACCGTCTCCGTAGTAGTTGTTGATGATCTCGGGGCGATCGGAATCGCCGAAGCTACCGAAACCTGGTCCATAACCTGCGGCGTGTCCGAAGCCGTGCATCAAGCCCTCAATACTCTCGAAGGCGAGAGCGCCTGCAGCTACTCCAGCTGCAGTCTGCATGGCTCCGCGGAGAAATCCGCCAGATTGTGGCGCTCCATAACCTACAGCGTAGCCGGGGGCAGGGACGTACTGTGGCTGAGCATATTGCGGCGGTGGAGGTGGTGGCGGAGGAGCGGGACGGGCAGGCTCTTCATTGCGCCCTAGAAGGTTACCGAGAAAACTACTCGAGCGCTGAGGCTGCTGCTGGCGAAGCTGATCAAGCTGGCTCTGTGCCTGATCGAGTGCATACTGCTGCACGAGTACGGTTTGAGCGAGGATGTAAAGAGCATCGGGATTTTTCCCAAGCGTCTGTTGCAACATCTCTTCAGCGTCAAAGTCTTTTTCCTGAAGCTGGGTCTGGTTGACGCGTTGGATCAGACCTTGAAGCATCTGTTGTTCCTGGGGTGTCATGGAACTCCTTTTACGCATACGAAGCCGATGCGCTGGCATGTATGACGCAGAAATATACGGAAAGGATAGAAGAAGGGTTCCAGCTCTTTTGTGAAATATTGCTCTATTGTTGAGAGCATTGGCGCTTCGGGAAGAATACAGGGACCCTCGCTGATGGCTCAGAATGACGGACGGAAATTATCCTTCTAGTGCTCTGTTTTCATGGACGCAAAGCGGACATCACCCCTCTAGTGCACCGTCTTCATGCGGCGGGACATGAAATCCATGAGCAGGTAGTTGCCGAGAGTCTGAGGGGTGGTGAAGTAGGCCTTGCCGCGGCACATGGAGCTTACCTGTTGAACGAACTGCATCAAGGTAAAGTCGTTGGCCAGCATGAAGGTATTAATCATGATGCCGGAGCGTTTACAGCGCGAAACTTCTTCCAGAGTTTCTTCGATGACCAGCGGATCGAGTCCGAAGGCGTTCTTATAGATTCGTCCGTCGGCCAGCGTAAGAGCCGAGGGCTTGCCATCGGTAATCATCACGATCTGCTTCATATCTTTGTTCTGTCGAGCGAGAATACGCTGCGCCAGACGCAGGCCGTCCTTGGTATTGGTGTAGTGCGGGCCAACCTTGACGCGCGAGAGCTGGGAAACGGGAATCTCTTCGGCGGTGTCATGGAAAAGAACAAGATTTAAAGTGTCGCCGGGGAATTGGGTACGAATGAGGTGAGAGAGCGCCATCGCCACGCGCTTAGCCGGGGTGAAGCGGTCTTCGCCGTAGAGAATCATGGAATGCGAGCAGTCGAGCAAGACAACGGTTGCGCAGGAGGATTGATAGTCCGACTGATGAACGTGCAGATCGGAGTACTCAATGTTGAGTGGAGTGTGTTCTTCTCCTTCGACTGCGGTGCGGATCCCTTCACGTGAAAAGACGCTCGAAAAGGTTGCAGTGATGTCGAGATTGAGCGAGTCCCCGAATTCGTAAAGTTTGGAAGAACCGTTGATCTCTACCCCGGAAGCTTCGTGGCGGGTATCGTGACGGCCTAGATTGGATTTTCCGAGAGGGCCAAGAAGATCGCGAAGGGCCTTGTAGCCAAGAAAGTCCATGCCCTTATCGGTGACCTCGAAACGGGCATTCTCGTTGGCTTGTCCGAACTCACCCTGACCCTGCTGAGGCATCTCGGCATTGATAAGGTTTTGCTCCTGCATCTTCTGGATAATCTTGTCGATTAACTCTTCGATCTGATCTCCGCTGAGCGATTCGAACTTTTCCTGTGCTTCTTCGTCGAAGAGTTCACCGGATTCAAGGGCCTGACGAATGGCCTCACGCAAATTCTCCAGCGTTTGGTCGTTGAACTCGCTGAAGTTGGAGTAGGGGTCGTTGAAGCCGGAGTCGAGCAGAAAATCGGAGAGGGCCTGCATCAGGTCTTCAAGATCGAAGCTGGACGAGAGATCTCCGGTGAATTTGGTATACCGAACGCGCTTCATAAGATCGAATCCCCTGAGCTGCTTTCAGATTAGACGGTTTCGATGGAAGATGCGATTCATCGCTCAGGGACGTGTGCCGGAAAAGACGGCAAAGCGGTTTTCTTTGTACCAGCAATCGGCGTCGGCAAATCCCGCCTCCCGCATCCAGAGAAGCTGGTTTTCTACTGTGGCGCAACGATCTTCCTGCTGACGATAGAGGGAATCGATGATCTGCTGTTCAGTCGCTCCCGCAGCGCGAACCTGTTCGAGCCAGAGGTCCTTATAGCGTGTCTCCAATTCCGGAGTGGGACCTGCGACCTGTTCTGCATTAATAAAGACTCCATTTGGAAGCAACGCACTATAGGCTTTGCGAAAGATGGCGCGCTTTCCATCATCTTCAAGATGATGAATCGAAAGGGAGGAGACGACGGCGCAGAGCTGGTGGGGAAAAGGCTCCGTGAGGTAATCCGCCTGCGAGTAAGTAATCAGCGGATCATTTCCCAGACGATTTTGCGCAAGAGCCAGCATGGAGCCGGAGAAGTCCATGAGATGGATGTTTGCTTTGGGGAATCGATCGCGAATGAGCTGAGTGTAGAGTCCCGAGCCAGCTCCAAGTTCGAGAATGTTCTTCGCATTTACAGGGATCAGATCGATGGCCCAACCGTAGAAACGGTCGCAACCGGGAATCAGACGAGAACGATCGGCATCGTAGGTGGAAGCGGTTGCGTTGAAGACCTGCTGTGTGAGATTCGCCATGAAAGAGGAATCCTCTTTCATGATAATAATCAATATTTATTGATGTAACTATTTATATAACAAACATGAATGCCGGTATTCAGATTGATTTTTTAAATGCGGGACAAATTGCAGGCTCTTTGGCTCTGCTCCCTGCGGACCTGCCCCAATGAGGCTTTGGCTCTGTTCGTGACCTCTGTATGCTGGTTTCTGTTTTGGACGCTATCAAAAAACGTGATTGCAAATGAGTGGGAGGTTTATATATGGCGGTGGCTGTAGAGGACCAGGCGTTGTATGGGGTTGTGAGTGGAGTTGTCCCGACGACAGTGGAGGATGTGATCGCTCTGATGGAGAAGATTGATGCTGTCCTGGAGAATGAGGATGGACTGAAGTGGTTCAACCAGCTTTATTTGAGAGTGACGCAAGAGGTAGATACACGGCCTCCTGCTGGTGGATGGAAGGATGCAGGCTGGCTATTGACGCTGGATGTGGTGTTTGCAAACTTCTACTTTCGCGCGGTCGCAGGTTCTCTGAATGGAGAAGATGGAGTGCCGAGCTCGTGGCAGACCGTGATGGAGTCGAGGCGCAGAACAGGGATCGATCGAATCCAGTTTGCGCTGGCAGGAATGAATGCGCACATTAATCATGATCTGGCGTATGCGCTGCTGGAGACAGATCGGCAGCGCGGCGTGGTACCTGTGATTGGAAGCTCCCAGTATGCAGACTATGAGGCGGTCAATGATCTGTTGCGGAAGTTGATGCCGGAGGAGTTGGAGATGCTGGCAACGGACAAGTTGGGTGTGCTGGCACAGGATACGGGCAAGGTGGGAAGGCTTTTGGCGTTCTGGAATATATGTAAGGCGCGGGAATTGGCGTGGCAGTTTGCAAATTCACTGCGGTTGCTGCCGGAAATAGTGCAGGCAAACGTTGTGACGACGCAGGACCAGATGACGGGAGTGGTAGGGAGAGCAATTCTGGCGTTGGCCTAGTTGAATCCTCTCCGCGTGCGGTTTCTGGCGTTGTACTCTTCCTGCTCGCGCTCGCGCATCCGCTCGGCGTACTTCGAGGCCTGGTCGACGCGCTGCTTCTTCTCGGCGGCGGAGAAGATGCGCTCCTCGGCTCGGCTAATGCGTTTGTGGGCGGTCATGCCTTCTAGCAGGAACTCGGCTGCGCTTACAGCAACTTCAGGCGCGGTTTTGCCATTAACATGGAGGGGTGAGAGCTTTTCGAAGAGCCCCTGGATCTGTTGCAGCTCAATCAATGAGGTCGCGGTTGGCTGGGCATCGTTGAGCTGTACGGTTCCACCAAGATTGAACCATTGTTCGATCTGCTGGGTATCGGTTCCGGCGAAGTATTTATCGAAGACGTGAGCGACGGCGACGCGAATAATCTCGCGGACGACAGTATCAGCACCGCGCATCTCGCCTTCGTATTCGAGCTCGATCTTGCCTGTGATACCAGGAAGCGCAGCATAGATATCGCCAACACGCGGAACAACTCGCTCTTCGCTGTGGATCAGAGCGCGTCGCTCTGCATTCGAAAGTACAAGCTCCATCGTTGTGATAGGGAGACGTTGAGAGACTCCGCTACGCTTGTCGACTTTCTTATCTTCACGAGCCGTAAAGGCGATCTGCTCGATGATCTGGCGGATGTAATGCGGGATCTCGATCTTCGCGGCTGGACGGTTCGACCATGCCTCCTGTTCAGTGATCCGGATGCCCTCTTCGATGTCCTCGGGATAATGGGTGCGGATCTCTGAGCCGATGCGATCCTTGAGCGGGGTAACGATCTTGCCGCGAGCGGTGTAGTCCTCGGGGTTCGCACTGAAGACGATGGCGACATCGAGAGGAAGGCGTACAGGGTAGCCCTTAATCTGCACATCGCCTTCCTGCATGATGTTGAAGAGGGCGACCTGAATCTTTCCTGCGAGGTCGGGAACTTCGTTGATGGCAAAGATGCCGCGATTGGCGCGTGGCAGGAGGCCGTAATGCATGGTTAGCTCGCTGCCAAGGTCCTGATTGGAGCGCGCGGCCTTGATGGGATCAATATCGCCGACGAGATCGGCTACGGTGACATCTGGCGTGGCGAGCTTTTCGACGAAGCGGTCTTCGGGAGTAAGCCATGCGATGGGGGTGTCATCACCAAGCTTGGAGATCAGGTCGCGGGAGTACTTGCTGATTGGTGCGTATGGATTGTCGCGAATCTCGGAGCCTGCAACATAAGGGGTATGCGGATCAAGCAGCGATGTGAGTGATCGCAGGATGCGCGACTTGGCCTGACCGCGCAGACCGAGCAAAATGAAGTTGTGTCGCGAGAGGATAGCATTCACGATCTGCGGAACAACTGTGTCCTCATAACCGACGATGCCGGAGAAAATGTTTTTTTTGGTGCGAAGGCGAGAGATGAGATTTTCGCGAAGCTCATCCTTCACGCTGCGGGCCAGCCGCTCGGGGGTGTATTCGCTGTTGCGGAGAGCGCCAAGTGTTGCGGGAAGAGAGTTCGCCATGGTGAAAGTATAGATGTTCGTTACTCGCCCGGGGGTTCATGGGCATTCAGCCACGCCAGCAAAGCAAAGAGACGCAGGGAAGTGCAGCCAACTCCCGCATCAGTTCCGGGGTTCTGGGATGCTCGTGCCCCACCTGGGGCCATTGCAGGTTGCATTCGAGCGTGGAAAGCGCGGAGTCGTGGTAGCGGACAGTCCATTCTTCAATGGAATAGCCGGCGGCCTGAAGTCGTTGTCGTAGTTCTTCTTCTGTTGGGAAAGACTTTGTGTCGTCGGCCTGCGGCTCGTCAAATTGCATGGAGAGTGAGCCTGTGCGGTGAGTGGGCATGTGCATTTCCACCCATTTCAGGGTCCAAAGGATAAAGAAGGCAAGTGCTGTGCCAACGAGGGCCAGCGTCAACTGACCTCCTCCGAACAGCAGACCCAGCACTGTGACGTACCACATCGTAGCTGCTGTTGTAACGCCGCGGACGAGGCCATCTTCTCTGCGGAGAATGGCGCCTGCTCCGATAAACCCTATGCCAGACAGGATGCCCAGAGGCAGGCGCATTAAATCAAGCGTGATGAAGGAGGTGGAAGCCCTGCCGGTGGTGCTCATCAGCAGGTTGGCCTGCACCATCGCTAAGGTCGCAGCCAGGCAGACGAGCATGGTGGTACGAATGCCAAGACTTTTGCCTCGTTCATCACGGTTGTAACCGATTAGAAAACTGGCTACAGTCGCGAGCAAGATCCTGAGAGCAATCTGTTCCCACGTTACGGTAACTGGCATTGTTACTCCTTCAAATATGAGGTCAGCGGCTCAAGTCTTCTTGAAGCGCCTCCATTTCAGCCAAGGCATGTTGATTTCCAGTACGGTTGGCAGCAGCGATGCCACTGTTAAGCCGTTCAAGAGCCTCTTCCGTACGGCCTTGTTTGGCTAATGTCTGGGCTGACATCTGGTATCCCGGAACATAATCAGGATTATGTGCAATCAGAGACGTGAATTCAGTAAGGGCTGCATCGACGTTGCCATCGGAGAGATGAGCCATGGCAAGACCATACCTGGCGAAGGCATCGGTGGGATTTTGTTCAAGCACCTGGGTAAGGAGGGCAATTCTGTCCATGGCTTTGATGGTGCGACGAGGGGCGGAAACTTGCAAGTCGCTCAACGATTTACACTGGGAGAATGAGCGAAGTCGTCGTGACAAGAACGGTGAGCGAATCGCAGTCTGAACGCAGCGAGATTATCTTTCCGTCGGATGCGAATGCATTGGGCAACTTATTTGGCGGCAGATTGATGCAATATATCGACCTGGTTGGCGCAATGGCTGCAAGTCGTCATGCTCGCGCGATCACGGTAACGGCGAGCATGGATCATCTGGATTTTGTCGCGCCGGTTCGAGTGGGAGACCTGCTCATCCTGAAGGCAAGCGTCAATCGGGCCTATCGTACTTCAATGGAAGTAGGTGTAAAGGCGATGGTGGAGGATGTTCGCCAAAACCATCTTCGACATGTCTCTTCGGCGTATCTGACGTATGTGGCGGTCGATAAGGACGGTAGCAGACTGGTTGTTCCGCAGGTAATTCCGGAGACGGAACATCAGAAACGTCGGTATGAGGATGCAGGTCGTCGTCGCGAGATGCGTGCCGGCGAGACACAGCGCAAGAAAGAGATACGTGCCGCACTCGGCGATGACTGGCACGTCTAGAGAGAAATTAGGAGAAACAATATGGGACATATGGGAGCAGGAGTTCCGCAGGGGCCACAGCCTCTACCGGGAGTAGCGCATGTCGTAGCGGTCGGTAGCGGCAAGGGCGGCGTAGGGAAGACTACGGTGGCAGTCAATCTCTCGGTTGCTCTGGCAAAGCTGGGATACAAGGTTGGGCTGATCGATGCGGATATCTACGGTCCGAACGTGCCGACCATGATGGGAGCCACGCGACAGCCGAACGTTGTCGAAGAGAACCGCATCGAGCCGATTCTGGCGCACGGGGTGAAGTTCATTTCAATCGGACTGATCTCGCCCGGCGACAAGCCGCTGGTGATGCGTGGACCGATGCTGCACCAGATCATCCGTCAGTTTCTGCAGCAGGTGGAGTGGGGGGAACTGGACTTTTTGATTATTGACCTGCCTCCGGGAACTGGCGACGTAGTTATTTCGCTGGTTCAGACGGTCCCTTTGACGGGCGCAGTCGTGGTTTCGACGGGTTCCAGCGTGGCGCTGGAGGATGCTCGTAAGGCGCTGGAGATGTTTCACCAGGTGAAGGTGGATGTTCTGGGCCTTGTCGAGAATATGTCTCAGATGACACTGCCAAACGGCGAGGTGATCGACGTCTTCGGTGCGGGTGGAACGGAACGCACCGCTGCGCAGTTCGGGTTGGATTTTCTGGGAGGGCTGGACCTGAATCCTTCGATCCGTGAGGGTGGAGATCGTGGTTTACCGGTTGCTCTGGCAGGGCCGGAGTCGAAGCTGGCCAAGGAGTTTTACGATGTGGCTCGGCGGGTGGCTGATAAGGCGAAAGAGGCTGCCTCGAAGTCTGAGAATGTCTTCGAGATCAGCTAGTGTACCCTCTGTCCCTCGATTGCTCTCGCTTGTCTCTAAAGGGTTCTCCCGAATTGCATGACTGGTGCTAGGATTCCAGTCATGCGCGGGAAGAAAACGCAAAAGACATCCAGGGCGGGCAGCAAGGAACTGGTCATCCTGACAGGACTTTCTGGTTCCGGGAAACTTTCTGCTTTAAAAACATTTGAAGATCTTGGTTTTTATTCGGTTGATAACCTTCCTCTTGAGTTAGTGCCGCGCTTTGCAGACCTGGTGCGGCAATCTGCTGAGATTGAACGCGCTGCCCTGGTGGTCGATGTTCGGGAAGGGATGAAGCTGGATGAGTTCCCAACGATCCTCAAAAAAGTTCGACGAGTTCTGCCGACTCGTGTCCTCTACCTTGAAGCCAGCGACGACGCCCTGATTCGGCGGTTTTCTGAGACCCGTCGGCCGCATCCGATGGGGCGTAGCGATACCGTTGTCCAATCGATTCGAGCGGAACGGAAGCGGCTCGATCCGATCCGGAATGTGGCCGATATCGTTCTGGATACGACGAAGTTTACGGTGCATGATCTGCGGGCGCATATCGGTGCACAGTTTGAGCGAGAAGCAAACGATCGCAACCTGACGATCTCCTCGAACAGCTTCGGGTTTAAAAACGGCGTTCCTTCAGAGGCGGACTTGGTCTTCGACGTGCGATTTCTACCGAATCCTCATTTCGTGCCAGAGTTTCGCAAGCTGACGGGAAAGCATCCCCAGGTCGCGAAGTATGTCCGCGACTTTCCGCAAACGGCAGAGTTTCTAGAGAGAGCGACGGAGATGCTGAAGTTTCTTCTTCCGCACTACATCAAGGAAGGCAAAAGCTATCTCACGATTGCCTTTGGATGTACAGGCGGCCAGCACCGTTCCGTCTTTATTGCGGAAGAGATGAAGAAGAGGCTCTCGGCTGCGGGATACCGGGTGAAGACCCAGCATCGGGATATGCCGCGTTAGCCGCATTCGCCAAATACAATAGAGAGATGCCCAGGATGAAGATTTCCAGGAGAGTGGCGATTTGAGACGTATCTGGAGATTGCTTCTCTATGTACGGCCTTATGCCTTGCACGTGGTGAGCTCTGTCATCCTGATGGCAACCGTAGGGGCGATGGCTGCTTTGCGCATTCTGCTGGTCAAGCCAATCTTCGACAATGTGCTGAGCCCGGACGCGCCGACACAAAACGTGTTGAAATTTCAGTTGCCGTATATCGGTCGCGAGTTGGATCTTCACTTCCTGGTTCCCAGTCACTTTCATAATGCGTGGACGGTGATTGCCTACGCCCTCATCGTGTCCGCTATTTTGAAGTCAGTCTGCGATTATTTTGGGACCTATTTGGTGAACTATGCCGGCTTTGGCATGATCACCGACTTGCGGAACGATCTCTACGATGCGGTGCTACGGCGTTCTGTGGCGTTTTTCCAGAAACATACGACAGGGACGCTTCTCTCCACGCTGATCAATGATATTGAGCGTGTGCAGTATGCGATGTCGAGCGTGCTCGGCGATTTCATGCAGCAGTTTTTTACCTTGCTATTTACCGCGGGGGTCGTCGTCGTCGTCGGTGGAAAGCTGGCGTGGGTCCTGCTTCTGTTTGTTCCTGTCGTGATCTCGTCGGCACGGCGAATTGGAAAAAGAGTTCGCCAGACAACAAGAAAAGGTCAGGACAAGCTGGCCGAGATTCAGAATATTCTGCACGAGACGATCACCGGAAACCGCATCGTGAAGGCGTTCGGCATGGAGCTGTGGGAGATGAACCGCTTCCGCAGGGCCGCGCGCAGGCTCTTCCGCGCCAACCTGAAGTCGGTCAGCGTGCAGGCAATCAGCTCGCCCTTGATGGATGCTATTGGTTCTATCGGAATCGCCCTGTTGCTTCTATTGGGCAGAGGCAGAATTCTCCATCACGAGATGACAGCAGGATCGTTCATCGCGTTCCTGGTTGCGGTGTTTACGCTCTACGATCCGGTCAGAAAGTTCGCTCTCTTCTATAACAGCTTCCAGCAGGCCCTGGGTGCAAGCGAAGACATCTTCAAATTTATGGACGCCCAGGACGATGTTCGCGAAAAGAAGCGTGCCTATGTTCTGAAGGGCTTTCACCAGGAGATCAAGTTCGAGCATGTCGGCTTCGGTTATGTCGATGAGGCCGGAGAGACCGCCCAGGTACTACACGACATCGATCTCGCGGTGAGGCCCGGTGAGGTGATCGCTTTCGTAGGTCCGAGCGGAGCAGGAAAATCATCCCTGGTGAATCTCATTCCTCGCTTCTTCGATGTGAATGAAGGCAGAATTACGATCGATGATCACGACCTTCGCGATGTAACGATTGCATCGTTGCGTCAGCAGATTGGGAAGGTCACGCAGGAGACAGTACTCTTCAACGATACCGTCCGAAACAACATCGCCTACGGGCAGCCTGACGTTCCGCTGAGCAAGGTGGAGGAGGCGGCGCGAATGGCGCTGGCGCACGACTTCATCATAAGGATGCCTGAAGGCTACAACACCAGGATTGGAGAAAAGGGGCTGCGGCTGAGCGGAGGAGAGCGACAAAGGCTCGCGATTGCACGCGCCATTTTGAAGAATGCTCCTATTCTGATTCTCGATGAGGCGACCAGCGCGCTGGATACGGAGAGCGAGCAGTTCGTGCAGGCTGCGTTGGCGAACCTTATGCAGGGCAGGACAGTATTCGTGATCGCTCATCGGCTCTCTACTGTTCGTCGAGCGAATAAAATTGCTGTTCTTGAGAACGGAAGAATTACCGAAACCGGCACCCATGATGAACTCATCCGGCGGTCGGGGACCTATCGCCGTCTCTATGACATGCAATTTGGAGAAGAAGGTCATATCGTAACCAATGGAGATATGCCGGTGCAGGTAGCGGAGCTGGAGGGGTTTGCTTGAGTCTGATCTATTCCATGACAGGTTTTGCAAGTGCTCGAAGCGTGGTGAACGATAACCTTAGCTTCTCGCTTGCGATGAAGAGCGTAAATCATCGCTTCCTCGATCTGCATCTGCGACTGCCTTCTTACTGTGATGCGCTAGAGATCCAGATGCGTCGATTTCTAAAGGAAAAGCTGAAGCGTGGTCATATTGAAGTCACTCTACAGATCGAGCGCAAGGCCAGCGCCCAGATCCAGTTGAACGAAGATCTTCTGGGGGCCTACGTCAGCGCCTTCGGCAAAGCTGCTGAACTCTATCGTTTGCCCAGTCAGCCAGATCTGAACTCCTTGCTTCGGATTCCAGGGGTGATGAGCGCAGAGAGTTCTCCAGGAGTAGAAGGAATTCCTGAACTCGACCAGGCGGTGATGGCGGCTCTGCCTGCACTCGTGGAGAAGCTGAACGAAGCCCGTGCTCAGGAAGGTGCAGTTCTGGTTTCGGAATTGCGTGCCTCCATGGGGCGTTTACAGGGATTTGCCGAGGAGATGGCCGGGCTGCGGAATGGAGTGCGTCAGGCCCAGTTCGATCGCTTGCGAATACGATTGGCGGAGCTGACGGAGGGCGTGTCTGTAAGTGAAGAGCGGTTGCTCTCCGAAGCGGCGGTCCTGGCGGAGAAGAGCGATATCGAAGAAGAGATTGTCCGTTTGCGGACGCACGTTGATCGCTTTCTTGCGATGCTGGACCAGGGCGGTGAACTGGGCAAACGAACGGATTTTCTTCTCCAGGAGTTGAATCGGGAGGCCAATACGATGCTTTCGAAGACCAGTGCGGCTTCGGGAGAGAACAGCCTTCGGATGACGGAGTTGGGACTCGAGATCAAGGCCGAGATCGAAAAGGCGCGCGAACAGGTGCAGAATCTGGAATAAGCTGCGATTACACTGACAGTATTCAACGAACTGAAACCAGGGAGCAGATGGCAGGAATTCTGTTTATTATCTCAGCGCCTTCCGGATCGGGAAAATCGACGCTGGTCAGCCAGCTTCGAACCCTGGTGGAAGGGCTGGAGTTTTCGATCTCTTACACGACACGGGCTCCTCGAGGTTCGGAGGAGAATGGGCGCGAGTACTACTTCACGACTCGGGAAGAGTTTGAGCGCATGATTGCAGCCGACGACTTCCTGGAGTGGGCGGAGGTCTTCGGCAACTACTATGGCACTGCAATCTCTGCACTTCGTCATGCCAAGGATCTGGGAAAAGACCTTCTGCTTGATATCGATGTGCAGGGCGCTCTGCAGGTGATGAAAAAGATGCCAAAGGCCGTTTCCATCTTCATTCTGCCCCCCAGCCCTCAGATTCTGGAGCAGCGGTTGAAGAATCGAAGCGCTGCCGAAAAAGTCACCGACGAGGCGATCATCCAGAAACGACTAGCCGCGGCCAAAGGCGAGATGACCAAGGTGTGGGAGTACAAGTATGCTCTGGTCAATGACGTTCTGGAAAATGCTGTAGCGGAGTTGCGAGCGATTGTGCTTTCCGAACGTGGCGAGCAGGAATTCGACGACTTGGCGAAGACATGCAGAACCGATACTGCTTCACCAAAGCTAAGCGCCGTTCTTGAGGCATTCGGAGATAAAGGCCAGATTTCCACCGTTAATGTTAATTTGTGATGTACATTTTCCCGGTCTGCGGTACATTCAAGACCAACGAGGGAGGCTTTCTCATGAACGAGAGTACATTGCACAACAAGTACAGCCTGGTTAAAGGCGCAGCCCGCAGAGCCCGTCAGTTGCAGTCCGGTGCGCCTCCGCTGATTGTGGCGAAATCTACCAAGGCGTGTCGCGTCGCGCAGGACGAGATCAAGCAGGGCTATGTCAAATACGTTCTGCCTCAGCGTCCAGGTACAGATCCCTCTTTACACTAATTTCCGCCCATCCACGCGATAGCATAGAACTATGGCAGGAGAAGCAGAGCAGCTACGCGCTTATCTCGAATATTTTCGTGATCTGGGCGTATACGACTTGTATCGCCGGGGTGAGCCGGTTTACGAGTTAGAGGTCTTCTCTGCTGCGCCGCAGCTCGCTGAAGTTGTTTCGGCGGAGCCATCTCGTGCGGTAGTCCAGAAGACTGAGCTGCCGCCTGCTGCCGAGACTGTTTCTAAACCAACCCCTCCTTCTATTTCTCTTAGAAGAGAGTTTTCGGAGCCTGAGATTTCCAAGCTGGTAAGTTTTGATAACCTTGCGCCTCTGCCTGAGGTGCGTCTGTCGCCCGCGGAGAAGCCTGCCGCGCTGGAGGCTATTCGAGAGGACATCGGAGATTGCACGCGTTGTCCCCTGGCGTATGCCGGGCGGCATAAGATTGTGTTTGCCGACGGCGATCCGAATGCTCGCCTGATGTTTGTGGGGGAAGGGCCAGGGGCCGACGAAGACATACAGGGGCTTCCGTTTGTCGGTAAGGCCGGACAGCTTTTGAACAACATGATTAACGCGATGGGACTGAAGCGCGAGCAGGTTTATATCGCCAACATCGTGAAGTGCAGACCGCCGGGGAATCGCGTTCCAGAGCCAGTGGAGGCGAATACCTGCACTCAGTTTCTGCTACGTCAGGTTGATATTGTGCAGCCCGAAGTGATCGTCGCCCTGGGATCAACGGCGGCGACCTACCTACTTGGGGCTAAACAGTCGCTCAGTGGGCTCCGTGGGCGATGGCACGGCTGCCGTGGAGCGAAGCTGGCAGTGACCTACCATCCGGCGTTTCTTCTCCGTGATCCACGACAGAAGGGTGAAGCATGGAAGGACCTTCAGATGGTGATGAAAGAGCTGGGGCTGAAGCCTCCTGCGAAGGGGTGACTTCTCCCCCCTATGTTTTTGACCCAAAGTATTCATACCGCGTAAGTTAGGTTCGGACTTCTATTCGCGGTAAGAGGACGCGTTGCGGGAGATGCGATGCCTAGAGTCCCTGGGTCTCTCCAGATCCTTCTTTTTATTTTACTGGATTCCAGATGTGAAAACTGCACCGATCGCGTTTTCAAATGTGTCCATATCTAGTTTACTTTCTTTTGTTTACGCCGAAAGTAAGAAAAAGGCGGGCTTGACAAGGCCATTTTTAATCTTCGGGCAGGATCTTGATTGTGATATGTAGTTATTCGTTGATAAAGATGAATTTTTTTGCAGCATTGATGCCTTTTAAAACTGCCTGGACGTAGAACGTATGTAATTCAAGACTCCCAGAAAAAACACAAGGTTGGGTTTCGTGATGCGTTGGGCTAATGGGCTTTTGAGAGCGTGTGCTCTGTTTGCGGTAGTGTGTGTTCTGACTACTTGTTTCGGGTGCAGTGGATCGAATGGACAGAGTTCTTCACAGACTCCGCCTACGCAACCGCCGTCGAATAATCCACCTCCAACAAACCCGCCGCCAAGTAATCCTCCGCCCTCCAATCCACCACCGAGCAATCCGCCTCCCACAAATCCTCCACCTGCGGTGAAGTATGGGCTGGTACAAGGGGGAGCGACGCCTGTGAGTGGAGCGTCGATTCAGATGTATGCCGTAGGGACGACGGGTGATGGATCAGCGGCTACGCCGCTTTTTGCCACACCACTGACGACAGATGCATCGGGCAAGTTCGACTATGCGGGAGCGTATACGTGTCCTACCGCCGATGCATTGGTATACATGGTGGCGACCGGAGGAGATCCGGGAACGGGGATGATTAATCCTCAGATCAGCATGATGGTGGCGCTGGGACCGTGCGGTAGCCTTACGCCGACAACGAACGTGACCATCAATGAAGTAACGACGGTGGCAGCGGTGTGGTCGCTGGCGCCTTATATGCAGAGCGCGACAGCCATTGGGGCCGGCAGCAATGATGTCACCGCACTTACGGCGTCATTCAAGATGGCGAATCAGTTGGTCAATACAGCAACTGGGACGACACCAGGCGCAACTGCTCCCAGCGACGCCACGCTTCCGACTGCGCAGATCAATACGTTGGCCGATATTCTTGCGAGCTGTATCGAGTCCAATGGAGGAATTGCCGGGGATGGTTCGTCGTGCGGTACGCTCTTTCAGGCGACGGCTCCTGCGGGTGGTATCGCTCCGAATGACGTTCTGAGCGCGGCGCTTCTGTTGGCGAACAATCCTTCGCAGAGTGTTGGACAGCTCTTTGGTTTAATACAGTCTTCGGCTCCCTTTCAACCGGTTTTAACCACGGCTCCAGCGAGCTTCACGCTGCCAACGACCTTTCCCTCGGGGCTGGCGGTTTCGCCTGCGGCTGTCTCCTTTCCTGCTACGTATGTGAATTCCAGCAACACAACGGTCCTGACTTTAACCAATAACGGAACGTCCGCAGTTCAGATCTCTGAGCCGATTCTGGCGGGATCGAATGCGACGGAGTTCAGCGTGATGAACACGGTAAGCTTGCCCTGCAGCACTACGACACCACTGGCAGTGGGAGCGACTTGCACGATGTCAGTGACGTTTTCACCGGCCAGCGCTGGGCAGAAGAGCGCGGACCTGCAGATTGTGAGCGATGCTCCGAATGCCTTGATTCACGTTGCACTGAGCGGTCAAGGTCAGGTATCCACTCCGGGTGCGCTTAGCTTTACGCTTACGCCGGACTCCCTGACGTTCGAGGAGATTGGAACGCCGCAGACGATTACGGTGACGAATACCGGCAGTGAGGCGTTCAATCTGGTGATTACGCCAGGCTATCTATCCGTGTCCGGATCTCCAGATAGTAGCGGTTGGGCTGAGAGCGACAACTGCACTCAAGCTCCGATTGCTCCAGCAGCGAGCTGCACGATTACAGTTCAGATCTACACCATTAACATTGGCTCCATCCCGATTCCCGATTTTCTGACTGTCGAGGCTCATGCGGGAACAGATGTTGTGGAGCAAATGGTGGGGGTCACCAAAGGGACTCCGGGCGGGGTTCAGTTCGATGGCAGACCGCTTGATTTTGGGGCGTGGCCGATTGGAGGTTATCCGAGCCTTCCTCAGACCGTAACGTTGAGTTCGCCACAAAATATACAAATTGTTGGAACGCTATCGGGAGCGAATCCGCAGGACTTCAATGTGGATTGCACCTCTGTGGTAGGGCAGTGCAAAGTGATATTTACTCCAACGGCTCTAGGATCGCGTATAGCAACGCTACAGACGCAGTATGGAGATATTGCTTTATCGGGAAGTGGCCAGCCAGCGGGGCCTGCGATCAGCATCACACCTACAACCCCGTATTACCCGGTGCGGATTGGAGCTAGTGCAGAGGTCGGGTTAATAGTTGTTAATAATGGAACGGAACCGGTAACGCCTACGCTGTCGCTGATTCCTCCGACGAATACGAGTGTCTTCAGCATTGATTCACAGTATCCCTGCGCAAGTACGTTACAGCCTGGTGGGTCTTGCCAGACGTATGTCAAATTTGCTCCGACACAGGTTGGTGTGCAATCAGCATCGCTCCAGGCTAAGGATACGGTCCGAGGGGCAGTCGCTGTGAAAAGCTATACGCAAACAGCGCTGTCTCATCTTGAATTATTGCAGTTTTCCGTCAATCCACTCGATATAGGCACCGTAGAGTTGAATGGTTCCAGTTCAAGCGTCATTTACTTGTCGCAAGATACTTTCAGTGCAGCTGCACCTACAGGAGGAAATGCAAATGGCGATTTTTCAGCTATCTTCCAAAGCTGCGGACCAGGAGAAAGCGGCTGTGCGATCCGGGTTAAGTTCACGCCCTCGGCATTAGGACTGAGAACAACCTCATTTGTGATTACGGATGAGACCACGCACGAAACCGGGACATTGTGGGTACAGGGAACGGGAGGCCAGATCATTCTGGATGCGTCTCCTACGTATCTCTCGTTCCCCGAAACCGCAGTTGGCACGACCTCTTCCGCTCAGTCTGTCACAATCAAAAATAATGGAAGCGCTTCGAGCTATTCCTCCTCGTCCCTATCGATTACGGGGCCAGATGCCGCAGCGTTTGTGATAAGCGGCGGTCCCTCTGCCAATATCAGACCGGGGCAGAGTGGTACCTTCTCTGTGCAATTTCGCCCGATTGTTCAAGGCACTGCGAGTGCAGCGTTGCAGATTTCGCAGGGGAACACAACCCTAATGGTTCCCTTGAGCGGAACTGCGACGCCTTCGACAAGCCCTTCCGGATTTACGGTGTCGTCTTCATCTATGTCGTTTTCCGAGGTGGTTGGCTTCTCCACTGATCCTCAGGGACTGACTATCACGAACAGTGGAACGGATGCGCAAAATATCACGATACAAATTCTGGATGAGAACGGCATCCCTCTTGTGTATCTGGGAGATTTTGTGATGGAGAATAACCAGCGATGCCTTGCGTTGCAGGGCGGCGCGAGTTGCCGGATCGACGTCTACTTCTCGCCACAACAGGTCGGTTTACACAAAGGAGCTTTAGAGGTGATAAGCCAGCCTTCGGGACGTACGATGACGGTTCCCTTGACTGGCACAGGAGTGGCACCTTCAGGTGGGCCGCTGGTGTTGTCCCCTGCCGGAGGGCTCTTTATTGGAGAGATCGGTATTCCGCAAACTGTGACACTGACGAACTCCGGCAGCT
The DNA here is from genome assembly GCF_014274685.1 of Edaphobacter sp. 4G125. Taxonomy (NCBI): domain Bacteria; kingdom Pseudomonadati; phylum Acidobacteriota; class Terriglobia; order Terriglobales; family Acidobacteriaceae; genus Edaphobacter; species Edaphobacter albus. The sequence continues at coordinate 3,374,349 of NZ_CP060393.1, read as the reverse complement.
CTCCGGCGACGATCCGGTCGATCAATTATGAAGCAGGGAATTGCCCGGATGTATTACAAGGGCAGGCGAGTTGCACGATCTCGGTGGATGGAAGCAAGGGAGACGTCATGGTATATGCCACCTCGTCTTCGACGCCGTATACGCTGCCGGTCTCAGTTCCATCTTCTCCCTCGGATGGCAGCAGCTTCCAATATGGCCCAGTAGCCTTTGGAGCTGTTGCGGTTGGGAGTACCGGATCGAGCACGGTGGTCTCGTATGGTGGAAGCTACTACGATCCGCCGATTCCATTTCAAATCTCGGGTATTAGCGGGCCGAATGCCAGTGAGTTCTCTTACATAGAGAATTGCTATACGCCGCCGGGTGGATCGTGCGGTGTCGCGTTGACGTTTGCGCCACAAGGAACCGGTTTACGCACGGCTATGCTTGAGACCGAGTTTGGAGCGGTGCCGATGTATGGCATAGGCGGAGACGGTGGTGATGGCGCGGATTTTACTCTTACCCAGAGCAACTTTCTCTCCAGCATTGTTCCGGGATACGCGGGGCTGGTCACTGTTGCAAATACCGGAACGGCCCCACTGCTAATTCAACGCCAAGTGAACACGGGGAACTACGGGATAAAGCTGTTGCCTTCGCGCGGGTGCGCGAGCACGCCGATCTGGGGTCCAATTGCTATTGGAGGTTCGCTTGGATATCAGGGCTACAGCATTCCGGTCGGAGGTTCGTGTAGGTTGCAGATCACGTTTGATGTAGACCAGAGTACGGGTGCGAAGAACGAGCAGTTTACGCTGGTCGATTTGATTTCGGGTATTTCGAAGAGCATCCCTTTGAATGGGAATGCTGGCGCTGGTGTGAGCGCACCCACGGCTTCGCAGTCGACGATCAATGTTGGTAATGTGCCGGTCGGAACGAGTACTACGGCTCAGATAGTGACGGTGAATGCTCCGAATGGACATCCGGTAACCGCGACGGTTACGGCCTCTAATGGGGAGACGTATGTTTTCGATCCGGGCAATTGCGTTTCGCAGACTCCATGCCAGATGAGCCTCAAGGTGACTCCAGCAAATACTGGCAGGTTTTATACAAGTGTGAATGTGGTCGATTCTGTTACTGGAAAATCTGCTCAATGGGGGATTCTGGGAATAGGGGGGATGCCGGTTCCGACGTTTTCCCCCGCATCCATCAATTTCGGAACGGAAGCACTGTATCAAACATCGGCTGCGCAATCGTTCACGATTACGAACATAGGAGAAGCCGATTTGGCTATCTCGAGCTTTACGATGTCGAGTTCATCGGCTACTCCTGCCGATTTCAGCGTGAACGCAGGGACATGTGTGGGGACGCCAATCCCTGTTGGAGGGAGATGTACGGCGACGGTTACATTCGGGCCGAATGCTACAGGCGCTCGTAGTGCAACTCTGGGCGTGGTTAGCAATGGTGGAACCACGTTCGGGATACAGCTAAGTGGAACGGGGCAATAAGGAGTTGAAGCGCATCCCTCGGTCTATTGCGGTGGAGGGATGCGGACGGTGTTAGCACGGCAGGAGCGGATAGGGCCGCAGGCGATGGGGTGGAGTGATTTATCCAAGCAGACCTCGACTGCGGTGAGATAGTTGTTGCCGCAGGAGAGCGCGAGGTTCTGACGGGTGAGTGACGGATTGGTCTGAGTGACCAAGGAGAGGATCTGGTCCGGCGGCAGCGAGATTTGATGATCGAGCTGCGCAAGTGTGGGTGGAATTGCGACGGAATGGAATGCTGTGCGGGCTGTCGCGAAGTAGGTGTCGGGGGCGAGACCAGAGCAGGTGCCGTGGGTCTTCCACTCGTGCTGGAGGAGACCGGCGTCGGGGTAGATATCGGAATATTGGGTTGGATCAGCGGGGCCGGGAGTATTTCCGCAGTTCTGCGGGTAGGTGCCGTCGATGTTCTGCGGCCAGAGTCCGTGAAGGACGAAGGTGGAGTGCTGGGCGCACTGGATGTCCGAAGGGTGACTGTGGCAGTACTCCGGCGACCAGGAGAGGTTGAGGAGGTAGTAATCGAAGTTCTGCGGCGAGGCCGCGGTGGTTTGGGCCGCGGCCTGCGAGGAGTGGGCGAAGGGCCTTGGCTCAGGCACGGGCGCAGGGCGCGGGTTGCAGCCGGAGAGCGTGGGAAGAAGGGCGAGGAGAAGGAATCGCTTCTTCATGGTGGGAGAAGGATACAGGAGAGGCATGTCGTATGACGTTAGGAGGAGCAATAATGCCTTTGGTGTTTGTGGCGAGGAGATGAAATGCGGGGATTTCTCGCCTCGTCTACGGCTCGCTCGAAATGACACTTCTGGGAGCGCGAGCTTTTGCTCCGGAAGATAGATGAGAGTGGCCGAAAGTGTGTGAGATATGGTTCACTTTGGAGCATGGCTCATAAACAGACTCGCCGCAATTTTCTGCTGACGGCTCCAATTGCCGCAGCGGTCGCCTCTCCTTTTGCCGATACGATGCTACGTGCTTCGACTGGAGGCTCCGCGATGGGGCAGGCAGCCGAGGGCAGCAAGATTAAGGTGTTTACCGCAGCGGAGATGGCGGGCGAGCTGAAGGCAGTGCAGGCAAATCATGGCACGAAGAACCTGCTGACTTCGCCGGGCACGCTGATGATTCTCAACGAGGAAACGGATAAGGCAGCCAAGGAGTTTGAGTGGCACGCGACACGCGACCACGTCTTCCAGGTGCTGGATGGTGAGACAAAGTATGAGTTGGGCGGAACGCCGAAGGGAACGCACGAGGTGAAGCCGGGCGAGTGGCTGGCCCCGGAGAGCGAGGGCGCGGTGGCGGTGATTCTGAAGAAGGGCGATTATCTGTTTGTGCCGCGGATGACTCCGCATAAGAGGACAACGGAAGGCAGTGTAAGTCTGCTGCTGATCTCTTCGCAGACTCCGGCGTAGAGAATGTTGGTAGCGCGTTTTAGTGAGAAGCGGCCCACTGAATCAGTGGGCCACTTCTGTTTTGGTGCGGGAGTATTTATCGCCGGATGGGTCTCCAATTATTCTGAATGAAGTGTCTTATTACGTCGATGTCGCGCTGCCGGTTCCACTCGACCGGTTGTTTACTTATGCCGTGAACGGAGTTGTGCCGGTCGTCGGGGCGCGGGTGCTGGTCCCGTTCAGCGGGCAGAGGTTGATGGGCGTCGTGATGCGCGTTTACGGTGAGACGCCTGCGGACGACTTCGAGATTAAGCCGGTGCAGCAGGTGCTGGATGATGTTGGACTTCTACCCAATGAGTTGATGGAGTTGGCGCGGTGGATTGCGCAATATTATGTGGCTCCGCTGGGTGAGGTATTGCGGGGGATGCTTCCGCTAGGAGCGGAGGTGAAGCGACAGTTTGTTTACAGCATCACGGATGTGGGACGGAAGATTCTGTATGAAGGCGCGGAGAAGGGGGCTTCGCGGCGGTCAAAGTTGTCTCCAGAGGAGCAGAACCGCGAGTATGCGGTGCTGAATTACCTAGAGAGCGGCGAGGCGGCGAAGATGTCGGCGCTACGCTCGGCGACGGGAGCGAATAAAGCTTTGCTGGAGGGGATGGTCCGGAAGAAGTGGCTGGTGCGCGAGACTGTGGCGGAGGAACGGGATGCACGACGGCTGGTGAAGGTGGCGGTGCTGGTAGGGCATGAACTGGAGGCTGTGGAGGAAAACCGCAGATCCTTCGACTCCGCGCCGACGCGCTCCGCTCAAGATGACACGTCTTTGTCCGATCCAGATCGGATTGCAAGCACCGGAGGGAAGCGGCTGCCGAAGTTGAATGAGAATCAGCTTGCGGTGATGGCGGAACTGGCTGCCGTAGGCGGACGAATGCACGTTCGCGACTTGAAAGAGACGGTTGGACGCAAAGGCGTGCCGGAGACGACATTGGCTACGCTGGTGAAGCGCGGATTGGTGCGGGTGGAGGAGGTCCAGGAAGATTTCCATTTTGGTGGAGTAGCGACGCATGGCAAGAAGCATGCACATGAACATGCTCTGAACGAAGCTCAAATGGAAGCTCTGAGCGCGATTGCCGCGGCGATGACGCAGGGAGGTTTCAAGCCGCATCTGCTGTATGGGGTGACTGGATCGGGTAAGACGGCGGTCTACTTTGCCGCGATGCGGAGAGCGTTGGATGCAGGGAAGAGCGCGTTGCTGATGGTTCCGGAGATTGGACTGACTCCGGCAATGACTGGACAACTGGTGGCAGCGTTCGGAGATGACGTGGCGCTGCTGCACTCGCAGTTGACGCCGGATGAACGTGCGGAGCAGTGGCACAGGATTCGTCGAGGCGAGGCTCGTGTTGTTGTAGGCACGCGGTCGGCTGTCTTTGCTCCGTTGAAAGATCTCGGACTGATTATTGTGGACGAGGAGCACGACGGCAGCTACAAGCAGGAGGAGACGCCGCGATACAACGGACGCGATGTAGCGGTGATGCGAGCGAAGTTGAACGATGCCGTGGTGGTGTTGGGATCGGCGACGCCTTCGCTGGAGAGCTGGGCCAATGCCGAGAAGGGTCGGTATGCGCGGGTGGAGATGCGGCAGCGAGTCGCGGATCGTCCACTGCCTGCGGTGGAGCTTGTGGACATGCGGAATGAGTTCCGTGAGACGGGCCAAGAGCAGATCTTCTCGCGCAGGTTAATTGAAGAGACGGAAGCGACACTGGCTCGCGGGGAGCAGGGGATCATTCTGCTGAACCGGCGCGGTTATTCGTTTGTGGTGATGTGCCGAAGCTGCGGCGAGAAGATCGAGTGCGAGAACTGCGCGATCTCGATGACGTATCACAAGCCGGTGAGTGGAAACGACGCCATCGCACAGCCGGGGCAACGGTTGGAGTGTCACTACTGTGGATTCCGGCGCGGTGTCCCAAAGAAATGTCCGAAGTGCGAGAGCGAGCACCTGTATTTTCTGGGCGCTGGATCGCAGCAAGGGGAGGAGCGTCTACAGGAGATTTTTCCCCATGCACGGATCGGAAGGATGGACCGTGACACAGTTCGTGGCCGCAGCGATATGGAGCGGCTACTAAGTCGTCTACACGCGGGCGAAATCAACCTGCTGGTCGGGACGCAGATGATTGCCAAGGGGCACGATATTCATGGTGTAACGCTGGTGGGAGTCGTTGGCGCAGACTTCGCTCTGGGGCTACCCGACTTTCGCGCGGCAGAGAGGGTGTTCCAACTGCTGACCCAGGTATCGGGTAGGGCTGGGCGCGGTGAGCTTCCGGGTAAGGTGCTGGTGCAGACGTATCATCCGGACCACTACGCGGTGAAATTCGCGGCAGAGCATGATTATCCGGGGTTTGTCGCCAAGGAGATGCAGTACAGGCGATGGATGCACTATCCACCGTATGGGGTCCTGGCGAACGTGGTTGTACAGAGCGAGCGGCAGGAAGAGGCGACAGGCTGGTCGGCGGAGCTGGGACGGTGGTTCCAGCAGACGAAGCTAGAAAAGGTGAGGGTGTTGGGGCCGGCAGCGGCTCCGATCTCGCGGCTAAAAAGGATTTACCGATATCACTTTGTGATGAAGGGAGAGCAGAGGCAGGCTTTAGGAGCGACCTTGCGTGCGATGCTGGACTTTACTGCATCACGAGAGATCCCCAGGAAGAACCTGGTGGTGGATGTGGACGCTCTTCACTTGATGTGAGGTAGTTTGAGGCACACACAAACGCGCTCGCAAACGTGGTTGCGAATGCGAGGCGCTTTTCAAGCTGGACTCTTTCGGTGCGCAGGATTGCCAGAGTCTCAGGCAGAGCTAGTTCAGCAGATGTAGCTCTTTACCGGGCTTGAAACGCACAGCCTTGCCGGGAGCAATGGTGACCTCGGCGCCGGTTCGCGGATTGCGGCCGATGCCCGTCTTTCGCGGTTTGACGGTGAACACGCCAAAGCCACGAAGTTCGATGCGATCGCCAGCGACCAGCGTCTGCTTCATGCTCTCGAAGATAGCGTCTACTGCCGCTTCTGCCTTGGTACGTGGCAGACCGGTACGCTCAACAACCCGTTGTATTAGATCCTGTTTTATCATTCTGGGCCGCCCGTCCTTTTAGACTCTAGAGTTTAGAAAATAAACCTTAAAGTACTGACCTGGTTAGTACCGTGATAGTAGAAACTCAGGGGGCGGTTGTCAATGTCAACTTGCTACCGTAAGATGAAGAATCTAATGACGCAATCGGTACCTGCGGCAGGATGGGGCCTGTTTTTGCCGCAAACGGGTCGAGCCGCGTACATTGTATAGACAAACATTCTTGAGACCTCTCCAAAGAAGGGAAATATTGCCGAGTGGCCATTAAAAGCGACCGTTGGATTCGCCAGCAGGCGACGGAAAACGGAATGATCACGCCGTTCAGTGAAAAGCAGGTTCGTGAGGGGGTCATCTCTTACGGTTTGTCGTCGTACGGATATGACCTGCGCGTCTCCGACGAGTTCAAGATTTTTACGAATGTAAACAGCGCTATCATCGATCCCAAGGCCTTTGATGAGCGGTCGTTTGTGACAGTGGTCGCCGACAGCGTCATCGTTCCGCCCAACTCGTTTGCTCTGGCGCGGTCCATTGAGTACTTTAAGATTCCACGGGATGTCCTGACGATCTGTGTGGGTAAATCCACCTATGCGCGCTGCGGCATCATTGTGAATGTCACTCCCTTTGAGCCGGAATGGGAGGGATATGTGACACTCGAGATTTCGAACACAACGCCTCTTCCTGCGCGGGTGTATGCCAACGAAGGGCTGTGTCAGATTCTGTTCTTCCAGTCCGATGAGTTCTGCGAGGTGAGCTATGCAGACCGCAAGGGCAAGTATCAGAAGCAGCAAGGGATTGTTCTTCCAAAGCTATAGCTGTACCAGGGCCACTGCGATGCATATCGCGACGGGTGACTGAAAGTCCTGCACCCTAGACTCGATTTCCTGAAGCCGTTTGAGGCCATGACAGAAACGATGAAAGAGGAGCCGTATCGGATTGGCCTGATTGCGACCGATCCGCTGCGAGTATTGGGGTTACAGACGATCATCTCCGAGGGGAGCGGAGCGGAGGTGATCTCGGTTGCCGATCCCGGAGCGCTGGATGCATCAGGCGTTTCGATGATCATGATCGATGCCGCCTGCACGGATCATTTATTCGAGTTGTTGGAGGGCTTCCGCAGATCGCGTCCGCACCTGCGCCTTGTGGTGATCGGACTTCGAGAGGACCACGACCACATCCAGAAGGTGATTGGCGCGGGAGCGAAGGGGTACCTGACCCATATGGCTCGCGAGAACGAGATACAGCTCGCGATTGAGATTGTACGGGACGGATCGGTATGGGCTCCGCGGAAGGTCCTGGCGCGCTTACTGGAGGCTTCTTCGTCAGAGAGACAGGGCTCCCCTCCGATCCCGAAGTTTACCGAGAGGGAGACGCAGGTGCTGCAGCTTCTGGTTGCGGGAAGACCGAACCGGGAGATCGCAGATGCTCTTGGGATCGATGCGGCTACGGTAAAGGCTCATGTTGGAAGATTAATGAGAAAAATGGGAGTCGATAACCGTATTGCGCTTAGCGTACAGGCGGTGAATCGTAACCTGGTTTCAAAGTAACCGTTCCAGCCACGTGGTTTACGCGGAGGTCTATAGACCTCCGTACCCTTGTAGATACCCAGGCCATCAGGCAATCTCTTTCTAAGCAACACAGACCTGGGAGAGGGGTTGTAGAGAGCGTGCCTGGTAAATCCAGGCACTTGTCTACAACCCCCATTTTTTAGTTGTGGGGATAGATAATTTAAATTCCAGGACAACGTTGTTCAGGCGTTGGACCATCACAACGTATTGCAAATCAACAAGAAGGAAAGAAGGTTGACGAGAATGGAAGGATGGATGAAACGCTTGTCTGTGGTTGCGTGTGGAGCGGCATTGGGACTGAGTTCTACGATGGCGTCCGCAGCCTCCGATAAGGCGAAGTTGGTGGAGCGTTTGCAGGATGCGCAGGGTGTGGTTACGCAGATTATGGCGACTCCGGATAAAGGGATTCCTTCGAGTATTCTGTCGGGAGCGACCTGCCTGGCGGTGATTCCCAGCTTTAAGAAAGCGGCTTTTGTCGTGGGTGCGCAGTACGGTCAGGGAGTTGCGACCTGCCGTACATCACGCGGATGGAGCGCTCCGGTGTTTGTCCAACTGGCAGGAGGAAGCTTTGGATTTCAGATCGGCGGGCAGGCTACGGACCTGATCATTGTTGCGATGAATCAGCAGGGCCTGCAAGACATGCTGAAGAACAAATTCAAGATCGGTGCGGATGCCGCGGCTTCGGCTGGACCGGTAGGGCGGAATGCTCAGGCTGGGACGGACTGGAAGATGAACGCGGAGCTGTTGACCTATTCACGCAGCAAGGGGCTGTTTGCCGGTATTGATCTGGATGGAACAGTGTTGTCTCAGAATCAGGACGACACGCGGGTGATGTATGGTAACGCAATTCCATTCGAGACAATCCTCAAGGGAAATCAGGTGACTCCTGAAGAGGCCCGTCCTTTTGTGCGCACTGTTGCGAAGTATTTCGTCGAAGCGAGACAGGAAAACAAGTAACAACGTTTTGTTGAACCAAAGAAGGCGGCCTTCGGGCCGCCTTTTCCTTGCCACCCTAAAAAGCGAGAGCTACGTTTAGACTGAAGGCTTGAACGACACGATGGAAAGAGAGCCGGCTCCGGGCGGGGTGACTGCCAGGGAAAGAGCGGAGTACGTTGCCGTACGGGCCATGGTCGGCCTGTTGGGAGTGCTCCCAAGGGGGCTTGCTCGATCTGTCGGAGGAGCGATAGGAGAGTTGGCGTTTCATGGACTCTCACGGCTCCGACGCGTGGGAATACGAAATCTGGAACTTGCATTCCCAGCGATGGATGGAAACCATCGTGAGGCTGTGCTGAAAGAGGTTTATCGCAATCTGGGTTATCTTTTGGCGGAGTTCTGCCTGATGCCGAGCTATACAGCAGAACAGGCGAGTAAATTTATTCGCTACGCAGGGTTAGAGAACTATCTTCGCGCACGAGAGAAAGGGAAGGGCGTTCTGGTCCTGACCGGCCACCTGGGCGCGTGGGAGCTCTCCAGCTTCTATCACTCGCTGATGGGATATCCCATGGGGATGGTCATCCGTCGGCTCGACAATCCGTTGGTTGATCAGTTTGTGAATCGCATCCGATGTCGGCACGGGAACCGCGTGATCCATAAGGACGATTTTGCGCGGGGCTTGATCGCATCGATGCGCGCGGGCGAGACGGTAGGGATTCTGATGGATACGAATATGACTCCTCCCCAGGGAGTCTTTGTGCCGTTCTTTGGTGTTCCTGCGTGCACGGCGAGTGGGATGGCTCGTGTTGCTGCAAAAACGGGAGCAGCAGTGGTTCCAGGATTTCTATTGTGGGAGAAGACAGAACAACGGTACGTGCTGCATTTCGGTGAAGAGGTCCCGGTTGTGTGCACGGGCGATGCCGAAGCGGACGCGGACGCCAACACGGCGGCATTTACTGCAGTGATCGAGTCCTACGTGCGGCGGTATCCTGAGCAGTGGCTGTGGATGCATCGCCGCTGGAAGACACGGCCTGCGGGCGAAGAGGGGATCTACTGAGATGGCAAAGGCAGTCGAAGTTGCGGCGTGGGTGGGATGTTTGGAGAGCGATCTTCCTGCTACCGATGCTGAGATTCTCCGCGTGTCGGGAGTAGAGGATGCAGGAAGAGATGCGGTTGTCTTTGCGGTTGACCAGGAGGCGCTTAAGTTTGCGCTCGCTTCAAAGGCCGGGTTGATCCTGGCCAATACGAAACTGAAGAGTCCAGACGCTGAAGTGGAAGACGGACGTATCGTCTGGGTCGAGGATGCTCGCTATAGCTTCTCTGTGGTGGCGAGCAGGTTAGCGAAGAGGATTGGGGCCGGGGTTCATCCTACAGCCATCGTGGGACAGGATGTAGCAATTGGGCAGGAGACATCGATTGGCCCCGGAGTTGTTCTGGGCGATGGGGTGAGGATTGGTCAAGGATGCAGGATCGATGCGCGGGTGACGATCTATCCGGGGGTGGTAATCGGGGATGAGGTGACGGTGCAAGCGGGGGCGGTACTGGGTGGCGCAGGATTTGGATATGCGCGCAGCCCGGAGACAGGAGAGTACGTGTTATTCCCGCAGCAGGGGCGACTCGTAATTGAAGATACGGTAGAGATTGGGGCAAACACCACGATCGATCGCGGCGCGCTGGGCGAGACGCGGATCGGCTACGGAACGAAGATCGACAATCTGGTCCATATCGGTCATAACTGCGTAATTGGAAGAAATGTCGTGATTGCGGCACAGACGGGAATCTCAGGATCGAGTGTGGTGGAAGACGGAGCGATTCTGGGCGGTCAGGTGGGCATCGGTGAACATGCGACGGTCGGTGAAGGGGTGATCCTTGGTGGCGGCGCCGGTGTGCTGAGCGGGAAGAAGATGCATGGCAAAGGAGAGGTCTTCTGGGGAAGGCCAGCGCGTCCTTTGAAGGAGTATCTGCGCGACCTGGCGCGGCTAAAACGCGGTGGTGGAGAGCGGTCGTAGGGAGGAAGAAATGGCCATTGTGGTGGTGGGTGGACACTCCCGAAATATCGGTAAAACGAGCGTTGTTGCGGGCATTATCCAGGCTCTGCCCGAGATGCGATGGACCGCGTTTAAGGTGACCCAGTTTGGGCATGGCCTGTGTTCCGCTAATGGCGAACCGTGCGATTGCGAAACTGCCGAACATACGGTTGCGATTACGGAAGAAAGAGATGCCGGGAGCGGAACAGACTCGTCGCGGTATCTAGCCGCAGGAGCCATCCGGTCGTTATGGGTGAGAACGAGAGTGGGAGACCTGGTCGAGGCAATGCCTCGCATCAGGAAAGAGATCGAACGGGCGGAGAATGTCATCTTCGAATCGAACAGTATTCTTCGTTTTCTTCGTCCCGATCTTTACCTTAGTGTCCTTGCTCCCACGGTTACGGACTTCAAGGATTCGGCGCGGCTTTATCTGGACCGGGCGGATGCCGTTCTTGTTCTAGAGGGCGTGTTGAAACAGCCAGAGTGGAAAGGAATCTCACTTCGACTGCTGGAAAGAACTCCAGTACTGCCGATGTCACTTCCCGATTACATGAGTGATGAGATTGTAGAGTTCATCCGACAGCGTCTATCGAACCTTACAACAAAAAAATATTAAAAAAGTTCGAACAAAAATATTTTAAAAAGAAAGATACAGTTGTCGCGTTTCAAGTTTATGCTTCTGCATCTGGCAGTACGAGAAGATCGGTTGCCCTTTCAAACACGCAGAGCGGGTCAGGAATTCGGGCTAAGTCTTCGATGGGACGGGCGCGATGGATACGACACTGATTCTCGCGAATGCTCTGATCTTTGCTTTAAGCGCTGGCCTTATGTTGATCAGTTCCCGGTCTGCGGGCGGAATTCGCGGAGCGGTATGGTTTGCAGGCTCTAATCTTAGCCGTGGGGCCGCCATGCTGATCATCGGCGCCAACTTGCCCAACCTGGGAAGAGTCCGTTATCCCCAACCGATTGCCGGAGTGCTGGTCATGACCGGCGTCCTGATGCTGCACCAGAGTTTTGCAGAGCTGCTGGAGCGCAAGGCGATCCTACTCCGAGTGCAGTGCGGTCTTGTTGCTGCCATCACCGTAGCTCTCGTCTACTTTTCGCTTTTTCCATCGCGATCGTCTGTACCAATTGCCGCGCTGCATGTCGTCGAGGGACTTCTTTATCTGCTTGTGGCCGTGCTGGTCTTCCGCTTTTCCGGGAAAGAGACGGCCCCGGTGGGATGGTTTACGGCCCTTGCCCTGGCGATCTATGGCCTGATTCTGTTTCTGAAAGCGGCATCGGACGGGGATCATCGCAGTGCGGCAGCAATGGCTGCCCTGATGCTGATGGCGTGCTTGGTGACGACAGTCGTCACCGCGTTCGGATTTCTTTCTCTTTCCACTACCAAGTTGCGGCTGGAGCTTTTGTGGAGGGCACAGGTTGACGATCTGACGGGATTGTTGAATCGATGGGCGTTGAAGCGAATGGCCCTGCGCGAAATTCAGCGCTGTCGCCGAGCGGAGCATTGTCTGTCTCTAATCACGATGGATCTCGATGGATTGAAGACCATCAACGATGCCCAGGGGCACAGCTGCGGAGACGTTGTCCTGCAGGCAGTCTCTGGTGTGTTGCAGGAGACCGTGCGGGCCAACGATTCGATCGCGCGAATTGGTGGGGATGAGTTTTGCGTGCTGCTACCTGATACATGCCAGGAAGAGGCCGTCCTGGTGGCTGAGAGATTGCGGGAGGAGATTGACGGCCTCGTTATCCGTTACCGCGGCGTGAACGTGCAGACAGGCGCGAGCCTGGGAGTGTCCTCTTCGGTGATTTCAGGGTTGGATTGGCAGAGGCTGGCGGACGATAGCGATGCTGCCTTGTACCAGGCAAAACGTGAGGGAAGGAATAGGGTGGTCCTGGCCAGATCTGAGGAGATTACTGGTGGAGAGCCGCGACAATGGGACGAAAGTCGGTTACGAGTCTCGAGGATCAGCTAGTCAGTTCTTCAGATGGACTGAACGGGAAGCGTCATTAGGTCGTTCACCAGGCCGACCTCTTTTTGGACGAAGGGCTCGGCATAACGAACTCCCGCGAGAAGCCCATAGTGGCGTGCCGTTGCAAAGGTCCGCTCGCGGATGTCTTCTTCCGGGACGAAGAGCTTTTCGCCAGCGGATTGGTTGGAGTACTGGGAGCGATAGGCGAGCAGCGATTGGAACCTCTGTTCGGCAAAAAGAGTGATGTCGACCACGAACGATGGACGCACATCGGCGTAGAGCGAGGCATAGAGAATTTTATAGGGCCGATGCGGATCGTCTGTGCTTCCGGGAATCTGGAGTTTGCTGAGGCCGCTCTGAAAGCATGCCTCATAACCCAGGGTAGCTGTGGTGTAGTGGTCCGGGTGGCGGCCTTGCCAGTAAGGCAGAATCACGACTCGCGGTTTAAGGCGCCGAATGACTTCGGCGATCTTGATGCGGTTCGGCTGGGTGTTCTCGACATTGCCATCTGAAAGATCGAGCGCCTCACGATGCGCGACATTCAGGATACGAGCTGCTGCCTCTGCTTCTGCCCGACGCTCTTCCGCTGTTCCACGAGTTCCCGCTTCGCCCTGCGTCAGATCGAGAATGCCGGTCTTCCATCCTTGCGCATGCATGGCAAGAAGCGTGCCGCCACAGGTCTGCTCTACATCATCCCGGTGAGCGGCAATGGCAAGAATGTCGACCATAAAAGGGACAAGTCCCTAGTTCGCGTCGTTCGTCTGAGCGTCCATAAAGGCTACGTCGAGAGCGGTTCCCTGAACGGTGATCTGCGAGTTATCGATCTCCGATCCGTCGGCCGTATTGAAGGCATGAATCTGGCCGCCGTACGCGGTGTACATCTTATTCTTTCCTTGCACCCAGCAGAGGCCCGTGAGATCGCCGTAGTAGTACTGGTTCTCATTGGCATTCGGATAGGGAACTTTGGAGTTAGGATCCGCAGGGTTGACGTTTGGAACGACGCTGGCTGATTTGGCACTAATGTCGTAGCGTGTTAGGCAGTTGTAGTTTTGCTGGAGCTTGGCACGCTCTCCGGTAGCGCAACCCTGGGAGCCAATCCAAAGCGTGTTGTTATCCCCGAAAAGCATCTTGGTGTGATAGCCGTCAGAGATCGAATACGTGCCGGTGATGGTATTCGAGCTCAAGTCCATTGTGGAAAGAACGCCTGCGAAGAGACCGTCAGGTTGAAGTTGTTGTCCTGCGATATATAGTGTGGTTCCGTTGGCAAGAACAACAGTTGCTCCTCCTGGAACGGCGACGCTCCCGGTGACTGGCGAAGGATAGGGCGTCGAAGTCGGATAGTTATCGACGCGCAGGGAACCCTGGGGCATCATCGTGAGGCTCGATGTATTGCCGCCGCACTCCTGGCCACAGTTGAGAACATAGGCTGTCGTGCCATCCAGCGAGAAATAGGCTCCCACGGGGCGATCCAGACTGGGTTTGGTAGCACTATCCGGAACTGGGACGACGCACCAGACCGGAACAGCCAGTGGCTGGCAATCGGTAGCTCCAGGCACCGCAGGCTGATTTTGATTGAGCTTCAACAGTCGATAGAGGGTGTTTGAGTTCCGTACCATGGCGAGCACAACGGAGTCGCCCTGGTTGACGGCTACGCGATACACATTCGGCAGGTTCAAATAATAGGTCTGTCCGTTGGTGTTATCAACGACGGTGAGGATTCCGAGGGACGAGCTGGCCGCATAGACGTGTTTGAAGTTGATCGGGATGGCAATGGAGTCAGATTTGGACGGCAATTTGACGGGGGTTCCGCTGACCGCTTCTTTTCCATAATCAACCGGGGCCAGGCTTCCATCGGAGTTGGAGTAAACATATCCAAGCACCTGCTCCGGGAAGTTGAAGATCATATTCGGATAGCCGCCGGAATACCCCGAGATGCTGTAGGTCGAGTTCGGATCGAAAATGCTGTGGCGGATATCGCGCTGCGCGTCGAGGATTTGCAGAGATCCCTGTGCACCATTCAGCGTCAGGCCGACGAGGACGCGCGTTGACAGTTTGCTTGGAGGAACCGGCCGGTTGGCGTAGGTGTACTCCGGAAACTTGTAGTAACGGACGCCGCAAGAGCTCAGGCCCAGGGTAACGACGGCGATCAGAAGGCCACAGAAAATCTGGGCGCAGAACGAATGGGTAAAAGGACTTCTATTCTTCAACGGTGAAAGACTCCGAACTGCGCTGCAAGCGTGGTGCTGACGCGGCCACATCTCTACCGCAAAGTATAACAAAGCAGCGCCCTGTCAACGCCCGGAGCGTCAGGGATTTGGAACGTTCTTCAGTGTGCCTTAACATAGAACAGACTAAGCCGGAGAGGAAAATGAGCCAGAGTGTAGAACGCGGCAGCCGCGAGCCGGGAGTAAAACGACTTTTTACAGGATCGCCCGTGTTGTGCGACGGCGCTATGGGCACAATGCTCTACTCCCGCGGCGTATTCATTAATCGTTGCTACGACGAACTGAACCTTTCGCAGCCCGATCTCGTGCGCGAGATCCACACGGAGTATCTGCAGGCGGGCGCCGAGGTCATTGAGACCAATACCTTCGGTGCGAATGCATATCGGCTGGAACACTTCGGTCTTCGGGACAAGGTCCGCGAGATCAACCTGGCCGGGGTGCGGCTGTCGCGCGAGGCTGTAAACCAGATTCGCGATAAGCAGGCGACGGAGGCTTTTGTGGCGGGAGCCATCGGCCCGCTCGGCGTACGGCTGGAGCCGCTCGGAAAGATTGGCCTTGAGGAAGCCAGGGCCGCATTCACAGAGCAGATTGAAGCTCTTCTGGAAGGTGGCCCGGGTGTCGGTGCAGATCTGCTGTCGATTGAGACCATGACCTCGTTGACCGAGGCAGAACAGGCTGTCGCGGCGGCCCGCGCCATTGCTCCGGAGATTCCGGTCATCGTTATGGTGACTGTGGATGAAGATGGCAATTGCCTGGATGGAACCTCAGCAGAGGCCGCGGCTCGACGGCTGACCGCAACGGGAGCCGATGCGATTGGCTGTAACTGCAGCGCTGGTCCAGCCACTGTGCTCAGTGTGATCGAGAGAATGCGTCCTCTGACGACCCTGCCATTGGCGGCGATGCCGAATGCAGGAATCCCTCGCGCAGTGGAAGGAAGGACGATCTATCTCACCTCGCCGGAGTACATGGCGAGCTTCACGCGAAAGCTGATCAAGGCTGGTGTAACGCTGATTGGTGGCTGTTGCGGAACCACGCCAAGCTACACTCGTGCCATGAGGAGCGCATTGCGCGCACTCGACGCGATGGAGACTGGAGCTCAGGTAATGGAGCGCGGCCCAGAGACGCCGGCCGCACCCAAAGTTGCGCCGCCGCCCCTGGAACATCGGTCAAAGATTGGCTCGATGGTGGCGCGAGGCGAGTTCGTCTCTATGGTGGAAATTGTTCCGCCCAAAGGGATTGATTGCTCCAAGGAGATTCATGGCGCCGAGCAGCTCCACAAGTTGGGGGTGAATGCCATCAATGTCCCGGACTCTCCCCGGGCCAGCGCGCGCATGAGCGCGCAGAGCCTGTGCGTTCAGATTCAGCAGCATGTTGGGATCGAGACGATCCTGCACTACACTTGCCGCGATCGCAACGTGCTGAGCATTCAAAGCGATCTACTGGGGGCGTCCTCCATCGGACTGAAGAATATCCTCTGCTTGACCGGTGACCCGCCTAAACTGGGGAACTACCCGGATGCGACCGCGGTCTTCGACGTGGATGCAATCGGCTTGGTCAACATTGTGCGTAATCTGAACTGCGGGTTGGATATCGGCAAGAACTCCATCGGAGAGTCCACTGGGTTTACGATCTCGGTTGCAGCAAATCCAGGTGTGCCTGATCTCGAGCAGGAGGTCCGCCGCTTTGCCTACAAGGTAGAAGCAGGAGCGGAGTTTGCCATCACGCAGCCGGTCTTTGATCTGCGCGTGCTCGAAGAGTTTCTGCGACGGATCGAAAGCTTCCGTATCCCTGTAATTGCAGGCATCTGGCCTTTGACAAGTCTGAGAAACGCAGAGTTTATGAAGAACGATCTGCGCGTCAGCATGCCGGACGAGATTATGGCGCGTATGGCGAATGCGGGTTCTCCCGAGGCGGCACGGGCAGAGGGTGTGAAAATTGCTCAGGAGATGCTAGCCGAGGCAAGGCCGATGGTCCAGGGCGTTCAGGTTAGCGCTCCTTTCGGAAAATACATGGCTGCGGCCCAGGTCCTGGGATTGGTGGAAAGCGGGGAATAGATGGCCGACTTTGAACGCAATCTGACGGAGCTGGAGAAGGTAGTCGAGCGGCTTGAGCAGGGCGATCTCTCGTTGGAAGAGTCCGTAAAGCTGTTCGAAGAAGGGGTCAAGCTCTCCGCAAGTTGCAAGAAGGAACTGGAGGCCGCAGAAGGCAAGGTTCAAGTCCTGATGGAACAAGGCGGGAAACTGAAGCCACGCGATTTGCAAGAGGAAACGACCGCAGAAGAAGCAGAGGACTAGACCAGGTTTCGGCTTCAGGACAGCAGAACTCCGACAGGATCGTCTAATCCTGGGAGAGTCAAGTCTTCGCATTTCCAAAGGCTGGATGGCTTGACGCAACGGTTAGACTGGTTTCGAGCGGAGGGGCTTGAGATGACAGAGGGATGGCACATGACGGCACGGCAACAGGCCATTCTGACTGCCATCATCGAGAACTATATTGAGACGGGGGAGCCGGTTGGCTCCAGCACGATTGCGAGGCTGCAGAATCGCGAGGCTGCAGGAATGAGTCCGGCGACGATCCGGAACGAGATGGCCGAGCTTGCAGAAGGCGGGTTTCTGGAGCAGCCACACACCTCTGCGGGGCGAGTTCCCACGGCACAGGCGTTTCGAATGTATGTGGAACGGCTAAGCGGCGGCTCCCACCCCAGGAGCGACGCAAATCTTCTAACTGCGCGTTCACGTCAGCAGATCGATTCGAACTTTGTGGGAGTGGCCGGGACACAGGCCGTTCTGGAGCGGACCTCTCACGTGTTAGCGACGCTTTCAAGTGGTGTCGGTGTGGCGATCGCCTCGGCCAGGGAAGGCGATCTGCTGGAGCATGTTCATTTTTCAAGACTGGCACCGGCGAGCATTCTGGCAGTCGTCGTAACCAAATCGGGGTTGGTTCGCGATCGTGTTCTGGCGCTGGACCGCGACCTGACTTCGGTCGAACTGACGACCGCGAGCAATTTTCTGAATGAGAACTTCCGTGGTTGGGAGGTCGAGCAGGTTCGCTCGGAGCTGGCGCGTCTGGTGGAACGCGAACGAAGCGAATATCAAAAACTGCTGAATTCAGTGCAGCAGCTTTGGATGAAGGCAGTCCCCGCCAGCGATACCTCGGCTTCTTCCGTTTATGTGGAGGGCGTAGCCAATCTTGTTGCCTCCAATATCGATGGAGATCGCCTGCGTGAAATGCTGGCCGCGCTGGAGGCCAAACAGCGTCTGGTGGACTTACTGAACGCCTACATCGATGCACACCAGGAGAGTGTGCGCGTGGTCTTCGATCTGGAAGAACAGGCTCCACAGATGGCAGGGCTGGTGCTGATCGCCGCTCCGGCCCGGATGGCCGGAGAGAGTCGTGGAACGATCGGCGTCATCGGAACCACGAGAATGGATTACGAGAACACGATGAACGCAGTGAGTTATCTCTCGCGTGTTTTCGATCGAATTTCGTTGCATCCAATCGAAAAAGCTGCCTCGAACGGCCTTTGAGGGCTGAGACTGCGCGCTTCGTGTAGAAGCGCATGATCGGCGATAATAGAAAAGGAAAACGATCTATGAGGAGACACCATTCCATGCAGGACGAGACGACTGTGCAGGCTGTACAGGAGGGCGAAACTGTCAGCTCTCCAGGGGAGCCGCAGGTTGCCGTTCCAGCCGTATCCGAGGAGCTGGAACAGTTGAAGGGCGAAAAGGACCAACTACTGGATCGCCTGGCTCGGCTTCAAGCCGAGTTCGATAATTTTCGTAAGCGCGAGGCCAAGGAGCGGCAGGACGCGCGTGACTATACGGTTTCGAGCACTGTGGAGCCCTTTTTGGGCGTGATGGATAACTTCCAGCTAGCCCTGAAGTCCGAGGGGTCTGTCGACCAGCTTCGCGCTGGTGTGGAGCTGATTCTAAAGCAGATGGAAGACGCTCTTCGCGGCCTGAGTGTGGTTCCGGTGGAGAGCGTAGGGACGCAGTTCGACCCCCGGGTTCATGAAGC
Organism: Edaphobacter sp. 4G125; assembly: GCF_014274685.1. NCBI lineage: Bacteria > Pseudomonadati > Acidobacteriota > Terriglobia > Terriglobales > Acidobacteriaceae > Edaphobacter > Edaphobacter albus. Next base: position 3,355,607 of record NZ_CP060393.1, on the reverse strand, counting down.
GTTGGGGAGCGTTGAAACCAAAGAATTCCCCGATCATCAGGTATTGGAGGAGATTCGTCGCGGATACAAGATCCGCGAGAAACTGCTCCGTCCCGCTTTGGTGAAGATTGCTTCGAATCATGCGGTCGTGAGCGAGTAACCGCCAAAAGAGGCATTTGAGGGTTAGTTGAAGGATGAGTGCGACGGCAAACGTGACCAAAGTTGATTTCTATGAAGTGCTGAGTGTTTCTCGAGATGCCTCCGATCAGGAGTTGAAGACTGCGTATCGGAAGTTGGCCATGCAGTATCACCCGGACCGCAATCCGGGTGATGCGACTGCAGAGGAGAAGTTCAAGGAGTGCAGCGAAGCCTACCAGGTGTTGAGCGATCCTGAGAAACGTGCAGCCTATGACCGTTACGGTCATGCGGCCTTCAATGGCAGTTCGAGCGGCTTCGGCAGCAGCCCGTTTGGCGGCGGCTTTGGCGGAGCGCAGGACCTGGGGGACATCTTCGGCGACCTGTTCGGCGAGATGTTCAACATGGGCGGCTCGTCGCGCGGTGGAAGAGCTTCCCGTGCCCAGCGTGGCCGCGATCTGCGCTACGACCTGACGATCGAGTTCGAAGAAGCCGTCTTTGGTGTTGAACGCGAGATCAAGATTCGGCGCAGCGAGACCTGCACCGACTGCCACGGCACTGGTGCTGCTCGGGGCAAAGAGCCAGTGACGTGCTCGGCCTGTGGAGGACGTGGACAGCAGCGCTATCAGCAAGGATTCTTCTCGGTCGCGAGGACTTGCTCCACGTGCGGAGGGACGGGAACGCTGATCGTCGATCCGTGCACGACCTGCCGTGGAGAAACCAGAATCCAGACGGAACACACCATTCTGGTCAAGGTTCCAGCAGGCGTTGAGCAGGACACGCGCATCCGTTACCAGGGCGAGGGTGAGTCCGGGAAGTTTGGCGGACCGGCCGGCGACCTGTATGTGGTGCTGAACGTGAAATCGCACAAGTTCTTTGAGCGTGACGGCGATGACCTGCACTGCGTTATGCCGATCTCTTTTCCGCAGGCAGCGCTTGGGACCGAGATTGAGATCCAGACGCTGGAAGGTGTCGAGACGATCAAGGTTCCGGAGGGAACGCAGAGTGGTCGTGAATTCAAACTGCGGGGCAAGGGTGTTCCTCACCTGAATGAACGGGGTAAGGGAGACTTGATCGTCGAGATCCGGGTTCAGACTCCGGGCAAGCTAAGCAAGCAGCAGAAGGAGCTGTTGCGGCAACTTGCGGAGACGATGGAGGTGGAAAATACTCCGACCTCACGGGGAATCTTCGGCAAGGTGAAGGAGATGTTCAACTAGCCCTCCCCCTCCCCATTTTGCACAAAGTATTCAAAATACATTACTTAGGTTTGGACTTTGAAAGCAGAAGCCCCGGAACGTTCCGGGGCTTCTGCTTTTTCAACCTGTTTCTATTGTAACGGGTCAAGAGAGGGGGATCTGCAATGTATATCTTGTTTGTATTCATTTAGTTAGGTGGAAAATGGGCTTGACAGGGTTCAAGCTGCGCTCGAATGAGCCCGCATCTGGCGATAAAGCCGCTAGATATGGGGGGCACCCATTTGGGATGTGGTCAAAACAGCTTTGTTTGGGAATACAGTGAGAGACAAATGCGGGGATTTCTCGACTCCGCGCTGTGCGCTGCGCTCGAAATGACACATCAGGAAGGGTGTAGGAGTGGCGCTCTCCAAGACTGGTTTAAGAAATAGGGTTTTGGGCCGATGACGTGGGGAATAGAGATGGCGTCATAAAAGAAGAAAGGTATAGTTTGCTGGTTGCCAGCTAAGCTGGCCGGTTTTCCGAGTTGATTTCGATGTTTGCGACTTATGCAACAGTTGCTGCATCGAATATCTGATAATTTGATAGAAGGACACTCAATGGCAAACGACTTTGTAAGTGTAATCAAACCGACAGCTAAGAATTCTGAGGGGGGCGAGGGAGCAAATGGTAAGCGACCGGTTCCGGTGCTTCCTGTGCGCGACACAGTTCTCTTTCCGCACGCAGTTCTGCCATTGACGGTAGGACGCGAGAGCTCGATCCAACTGATCCAGTCGTTGGGTGAGGACAAATCGATCCTTGTGGTGGCCCAGCGGGATGCAAGGCAGGATACGCCCCAGGCTGCCGATCTCTATGCGGTTGGGACGCAGGCGACCGTACACAAGGTCGTGAAGATGCCGAACCAGAGCCTTTTCGTGTTTACGGAAGGCAATGAGCGTGTGCATCTGGGTGAATTCACTCAGACGACTCCGTTTATGACAGCGGAGTTTGAGGTCATTCCGGAGACAGAGCCGGAACAGGGGCCGGAGCTGGAGGCGTTGCAGCGGAACGTTGTGAGCCAGTTCCAGCAGATTGTGACCTCATCGCCGACGCTTTCGGACGATCTGCAGACGATTGCGATCAATATCGAAGAGCCTGGACGGCTGACCGACTTTATTGCTTCGTCACTGCCATTTTTGACGACGACGGATAAGCAGGAGTTGTTGGAGACGCCGGATGTCGTAAAGCGGCTGGAGCGAATCAATAAGCACTTGGCGAAGGAGATCGAGGTCCAGCAGCTAAGGAACAAGATCCAGAACGAGGTGCAGGACTCGGTGCAGCAATCGCAGCGGGACTATTATCTGCGCGAGCAGCTGAAGGCGATCCAGAAGGAACTGGGCGATATCGACGAGACCCAGAAGGACATTCAGGAGCTGAAGGAGAAGATTGAAGCAGCCGGGATGCCGGATGAAGTGAAGAAGGACGCTCTGAAGGAGCTTGGCCGGTTGAGCCGCATGAACGCGATGGCTGCCGACTACAGCCTGACACGGAACTACGTGGAGTGGCTGGCAGTACTGCCGTGGTCGAAGAGCTCGGCAGGCGAGGTCGACATCAAGAAGGCGAAAGAGATTCTGGACACGGACCACTATGGCCTGAAAAAGGTAAAGGACCGCATTCTGGACTACCTCTCGGTTCGCCGTCTGAAGCCGGACATGAAGGGACCGATTCTGTGCTTTGTCGGACCTCCAGGCGTGGGTAAAACTTCGCTGGGGCGGTCGATTGCGAAAGCGCTGGGGCGGAAATTCTCGCGTATCTCGCTGGGCGGCATGCACGACGAGGCGGAGATTCGCGGTCACCGTCGCACGTATATCGGCGCGTTGCCAGGACAGATCATTCAACACCTGAAGAGGGTGGAGGTGAACGACCCGGTCTTCATGCTGGATGAGATCGACAAGCTGGGGCGCGACTTCCGGGGAGATCCGGCGAGCGCGTTGCTCGAGACACTGGATCCTGAGCAGAACAACACGTTCCGGGACAACTACCTCGATCAGCCGTTCGACCTGAGCAAGGTTCTGTTTATCTGCACAGCGAACCAGCTGGACACGATTCCGGGACCGTTGCTGGACCGCATGGAGATCATCGAGCTGACCGGATACACGGAGGAGGAGAAGGTCAATATCGCCGAGCGGTATCTGGTTCCACGGCAGATTAAAGAGAATGGCGTGGATGAAGCGATGATCGAGTTCCCGACGGCGAGTGTGGCGCTGGTTGCACGGCACTATACGCGTGAGGCGGGTGTGCGCAGACTGGAACAGCAGATCGGCACGGTGGTTCGCAAGGTAGCTCGCAAGATTGCAGAAGGAGCAACGGAGAAGATCACGATTACTCCTGAGGTGATCCATGAATTCCTTGGCGGAATCAAGGTGCGCGTGGATACGGAGATTGCCGAGCGGACGAAACGTGCAGGTGTTGCGGTTGGATTGGCATGGACCCCGGCGGGAGGCGACGTGCTCTTTATCGAAGCGAACAAGATGAAGGGCAAAGGCGGCTTCACCATTACGGGTCAGATCGGCGATGTAATGAAAGAGAGCATGCAGGCCGCGTTGACCTGGGTGCGCTCGAATGCCGGCAAGTTCGGTCTGGAGGAAGATTTCACGAAGGACACGGATATTCATATCCATGTTCCTGCGGGAGCGATTCCGAAAGATGGACCTTCGGCAGGCGTCACGATGGCGACAGCACTGGTGAGTCTGTTGACGAACACTCCGGTGCATCCACTGACGGCGATGACTGGTGAGATCACGCTGAGCGGCAACGTGCTGCCGGTGGGAGGCATCAAGGAGAAGTTCCTTGCGGCCAAACGCGCGGGAGTGCGGGACGTGATTCTTCCGCTGGAATGCAAGACCCAGGTGGAGGAAGATCTGACGCCGGACCAGATCGATAACGTGAAGATCCACTACACGACACGGATCGAAGAAGTACTGGCGATCGCGTTGCCGAAGACGGTGCAGGAAGAGGCCGACGATGAGGCAGTACGGGAAGAGGTGCTTCAGGCTTCGGCGTAAAGTAACAGTGTTTCGTTGGGCGGTTCGGCAGAAAGTCGAACCGCCTTTTGTTTTGTGGTGAGAGGATGTTTAGCGATGATGACGATTGGACATTCGACGCTGAGCATTGAGGCGTTTTTGCAGGCGCTGACGGAGAACGGTGTCGAGACGGTGGTGGATGTACGGAGATTTCCAGGGTCGCGGCGGCATCCGCAATTCGGCCAGGGAGCGCTGTTTGCTTCGTTGAAGAATATGGGGATTCGCGGAATCAATCGCGGTGAAGGATTGGGTGGTCGCAGGAGGTCGCTTGCAGACAGTGTGAATACGGGTTGGAGAAACGAGAGTTTTCGCGGCTATGCGGATTACATGCAAACGGAGGCGTTTGCGCGGGAGATTGACTGGCTGGTGAGTCTGCCGGAGATCGACAAGACGGTAGTAATGTGTGCGGAAGCGCTACCGTGGCGATGCCATCGATCACTCATTGCAGATGCGGTGTTGGCTCGTGGCATGGCGGTTGAAGATATCTTCGTAAAGGCAGATGGTGAGAGCGAGTTGCGGCAGCACAAGATGACAGATTTTGCCCAGGTGCGAGATGGGAGGGTTTGGTATCCGAAGGCGCCGGAGTTATTTGTGTGATTTCTATTGTTGTTTTGGAGTCGCGCGCGGAGAAGAGGCGCGAGGTGGATTGTGGCTGCTCTGGAGCCTGGCGTCGTAGCGCCTCATCTGCTGGGTGACGAGATCATTCGTCTTCAGGATAGCTTTCTGGGTGGTGGCGTCGAGCTGATCCCAGGTTCTGAACGCGGATGATTGTTGCACGAAGTCGGGAATCACCGATCCGTCCTGATCGACCATGGCGGCGTAGAGAAGCTGAACGGATTTCTGGTTAGGGTCGACGGTGATCTGACGAACTCTGTAACCGATGTTTGGGCAGGCGTCCATGTGTGCAGCATCTCCTTGACCCAGGCTGACGAAGTTGTCGCGGCAGGCCTTTACCTTCCTGTAGGAGGAAAAGATTGAGATCGTATAGGTGCCGTGGTTCTGGAAGTCGGGATAATTGCGACTGAGCCAGTCGGAAGAAGACACATCGGGAATGTAAATCTCGATATTGTCGTCAGCGGCGACGAGAAGGGGAGTCGTCCATTGCTGGGTTTCGTCAAACACTTGCGCAGGCTTGCCGAAGGGACCGTGCTGGAGAACTTGTTGGCTAAAGCCAACTGTGGGGAAGAGCAAGAGGATGAAGGACGCGGCTCGGAAGAATTGCTGGTGCAAATCCATAGTTGTTCTCTTTCCCATAAATATATAGGGACATATGGGCGGATCGATGACAAAGAAGATCGTGGCGAAGAAGAAGGTTCCGGCGATTCCGCGCTCGATGCCTACAGAGGGAAGGGACCCAAAGGGCGGCCTGACAGATGTGGGGCGCGAATACTATCGGCTGCGAGATGGAGCGAACCTGAAACCGGGAGCGAAGGGGCCTGCGGATACTCCTGAGAAGATGAGGCGGAAGGGGTCGTTTCTGGTGCGGATGTTTACGAATCCGCAAGGGCCCATGGTGAAGAATGGAAAGCCGACAAGGCTGGCCTTGAGCGCGAATGCCTGGGGTGAGCCGATCCCAAAGACCCTGGAAGAGGCTTATGCGCTGGCGGCGGAGGGTAGGAAACTGCTGGGGAAGTATGGGGTTTCCAGGAAAAAGTCAAAGGCTCGCGGCTGACAAAAGTAGCCATTTTGGAGGGAAGCAGAGTCAAAGACCTGTGGTCGCGTATTCTTCTGAATATGCGAGTGCAGGTCTTGTTTTTTGGAGCGCTGAAGGAGATTTTTGGCGGTGAGAGCGAGAAGTTGGAACTGCGTGACGGGGCTTGTGTCGAAGAACTGAGGGGGCTCTTTGAAGAGCGCGCAAGAGGGAAGAGAGAGTTGATGCAATCGATCGCCATTGCCGTGAATCGGGAGTATGCGAAAGGCGAAGATGTTTTGCGAGAGGGGGATGAGGTGGCATTGCTGCCGCCAGTGAGCGGGGGCCTTCGATGAGAGTTGAGATTACAGACGAGGTGATTCCGGCGACAGAGATTGTGGCGGAGCTGAAGGCTGGCGCGGATGGGGCAGTGTGTGTCTTCGATGGAATTGTGCGGGACAATACTCGCGGACGGAAGACGCTGTATCTGGATTACGAAGCGTATCGCGAGATGGCGCTTGGGCAGATGCGAGCACTTGCTCAGGAAGCCGTGGAGAAGTTTGGCGTGCGCGATGTGGCTTTGGTGCATCGGCTGGGACGGTTGTACGTCGGCGAGACGAGCGTGCTGGTGGTGGTCGCTTCGGCGCATCGGGGAGCAGCCTTTGATGCGTGTCGATGGTTGATCGATACGTTGAAGCGGACAGTCCCGATCTGGAAGAAAGAACAGTTCGCCGATGGCGCTGTATGGGTAGACGGCGAGCCATTTCCTGAAGAGATTGCGGTGAGTCGCGGAGCAATTGCGGATACGGGAGAGCCGGAGTGAGGATTGCGTGCTCGTTTGCGCTGTGGGGGATGATGGGGACGATGCTGCTGGCGCAGGCTCCGATCGTGAGGCGGCCTCCGATGCAGCCGGTCAATCCGGATGCGGATCAGCAACAACAGTCTCAGTCAGCGCCTGTGTCGCAGGGACAGGTCCCGACGATTCGGGTGGAGTCGCGGCTGGTGAATATTGCAGTGAATGTGGTGGATAAAAATGGCGCTCCTATCGGTGGGTTAGGGAAGGATGACTTCGAGATTTTGGAGGATGGAAAGCCGCAGAAGATTGCTTATTTTGAGAAAGAGTCTTCGACCCCGCTGTCGATTGTGCTGGCGATTGACGCGAGTGACAGCGTGTTGAGAGATGAGCGGCTGGAGAAGAATGCGGCGAAGCACTTTGTGAATGCGCTGCTGCGCGATCAGGATGAGCTGAACCTGATGGATTTCTCTGACACCGTGCGGGAGATTGTTTCGTTTACAAATCAGAAGAAGCAGATTGAGAATGGGTTGAACCAGCTGCAGCGAGGGGATGAGACCGCGTTATATGACGCGATTTATCTGGCCTCGGAGCGGCTTATGCAGACGAAGAACGAGGCTGGCCGCAGGCGGGTGATTGTGGTGATTACCGATGGAGTCGATACGGTGAAGCGCTCGCGATATGGCCAGGCATTAGAAGAGGCACAGAGGGCAGGGGCGATGATCTACTCGATCATCATCGTACCGGTGTGGGAGGACGCAGGAAGAAATACGGGGGGAGAGCACGCGCTGATCCAGATGTCGAACGATACGGGAGGGAAGTACTTCTACGTGGGAGACAAGAGAGATCTGGAGCCCGCGTTTGCACGAGTCTCGGATGACCTGCGAACGCAGTATGTGCTGGGATACTATGCACCACAGCGCAAGGATGATGGTGGGTTCCGAACGGTGCGGGTGAGGATGAAGGATGCAACGCTACAGGGGCAATATCAATTGCGTCATCGTAGCGGGTACTACGCGGATGGGAAGTGACAAGTCTCCTTTCGTATATAGAGGGAATTGAAATGCAGGGATTTTTCGACTTCGCGCTGTGCGCTACGCTCGAAATGACACTTCGGAAAGTTAGATAGTGAGTGCGGCTTAGAAGGACGACCATCAATAGCATTTAGAGTAGAGGTACGAGGGATTCCGTGAGCCAATTTGAGTTTGTACACCAGGCAGAGAAAATTGCGCGCGAAGCTGGCGCCTTATTGAAGAGCTTTTACGAGAAGGGTGTTACAGCGGAGTACAAGGGCGATGTGGATCTGGTGACGGAAGCCGATAAGGCCAGCGAGAAGCTGATTCGTCAAAGGTTACAAGAAACATTTCCTTCGCATGGGATCTATGGGGAAGAGGGCACGCGCGATGCTTTGGACAGCGAGTATCGCTGGTATGTGGATCCACTGGATGGAACAACAAATTTCGCGCATGGTTTTCCTGCGTTCGCAGTGGTGCTGGGTCTGGAGCATCGGCCGGCAGGTTTAAAACAGGACGAAGATGGCACGCTGAAGGCGGGCGTAGTTTACGATCCTCTGCGGGATGAAGTCTTCGTAGCCGAGCGCGGTAAAGGTGCGTGGCTGAACGGAAAGCAGATTCACGTATCGAAGACGAAGACTTTGCAGGAATCGTTGACTGCGACAGGATTTCCCAGCCATAAGCGGCACCTGAATCCAAATGCATATTTCTATTACCAGATTACGTTGCGCTCGCATGGAGTGCGGCGAGTGGGTTCGGCTGCTCTAGACCTAGCCTATGTTGCATGCGGGAGGCTGGACGGGTTCTGGGAGTTCAACCTGAATCCGTGGGATACGTCGGCTGGTGCTTTGCTGGTGACGGAGGCGGGAGGGACGCTATCTCACTTTAATGGCGGACGGTTTACGCTCGACAGTCGCGAAGTTCTTGCGACGAACGGATTAGTCAAAGATGAGGTTGTCCATATCTTTACGGAGATGTTTGCAGGGAGAGAACTGGATCCGATTCCGACGCCAGCGGAGTTCGCGGCGCGAAGAGCCGCTGAGGGCAGGTCGTAGTCATTTCACGGACAAACTCCGTTTCCCAGAAGACTGCGTTTAGATTTTTTCTGAATCACAGAACGGACTTGTCGCATCTACCTAAAGGACGAGGGTCTGCGACTTGCAGACACTGGTACAATAGACAAACCATTTCGCCGAAAGGAAGAACACAAAATGTCGATCCAGCGTTATATGCGTAACCGCTTCGTTCGCGCCGCGATCCATCTTCCTATTCCTGGCGTGTTTACCGCGTAACTCACTCCACAAACAGATTCCTTTTTCGAAGCATGTAAGTGTTTCTGTGCTTTTGGCCCCTTTGGGACATTTGCGCGTTCTGGTGCCTGTTGCCGGACTTTGCAGGTACAACTCCCGACGTTTTTTGTATTGAGAGATTTCCATGACTGGTTCTAAAAATTCTGTGATGCGGGATGTCCTCGCATTTTTATTTCGCCACTGGCGACGAGAGAAGGCTGTTGTTGCTTTAACCGCTATTTCTATGGCGATTGCGACCTGCGCTGATCTTTGGCTGCCGGTCTATTCCGGACGCCTCATTGACGCGTTGACGATTTCGGTTCGGACACAGGCGATCCACTCGGCGCTGCACGCTGTTCTGCTGATGGTCATCCTGGGCGCACTGCTGGTTGCAGGGAGGCATATTGCGATCTCCGCAATCATTCGGCTAACGCTGCGGTTGATGTCGCGGTTTGCGAGCGATGCTTTCTGGCGTGTACAGCGGTTTTCTACCGATTGGCATGCTAACAACTTTTCCGGTTCTATCGTTCGCCGAGTAACACGCGGCATGTGGGCGACGGACCTGATGAATGACACCTTGTTGCTGGCTCTGCTGCCGGCGGTGTTGGTTCTTGTGGGATCTTCGTTGTTGCTCGGATTCCATTGGCCGCAGATGGGGATGATCATTGCTTCAGGAGCAATCCTGTACATTGCGCTGTCGATCGCGCTTTCGTTGAATTATGTGGCTCCGGCTGCACGGCTCTCGAATTCGCAGGATACGCGCATCGGCGGAGCTATGGCCGATGCGATTACCTGCAATCCGGTGGTAAAGGCCTTTGGCGCGGAATCTCGCGAGGACGCGAGGCTGGCTCACATTCTTTCCAAGTGGAACGGCCGAACGTTTCGGCACTGGACGCGTGGTACGCGCAGCGGAACCATGCAGCTTGTGGTGCTGCTGGTGCTGCGCACTGCTGTGATTCTTTACGCGTTATTGCTGTGGTGGCAACATCGCGCGACTCCGGGAGACATCGCCTTCGTGTTGACGAGCTACTTTATCATTCATGGCTATTTGCGCGATATCGGTCAGCATGTTGCGAACCTTCAGCGCAGCGTCAATGACATGGAAGAGATGGTGGCGTTGGAGTCCTTGCCGTTGGGGATTGAGGATAGACCGAATGCAAAGCCGATTCGCATCACTGCGGGAGAGATTCGGTTCGATCATGTGACCTTTCAATATGGCAGACATACGACGCCGCTCTTCCAGGATTTTTCGCTGCATATTCCTGGAGGTCAGCGTGTCGGCCTAGTAGGGCATTCGGGTTCGGGGAAGACTACGTTTGTAAAGATGCTGCATCGTCTCTATGACATCGGAGACGGTCGTATCCTTGTCGACGGCCAGGATATCTCCAAGGTTACGCAGGATTCGCTGCGCGCCCAGATGGCATTGGTTCCGCAGGAACCGATCCTCTTCCATCGTTCGCTTGCGGAGAACATTGCCTATGGACGCCCGTCGGCCAGCCGGCGTCAGATCGAGGAAGCCGCTCGTTTGGCTCATGCGGAGGAGTTCATCCTTCGTCAGCCCAAGGAATATGCCACTCTGGTGGGCGAACGCGGGGTCAAGCTCTCAGGAGGCGAACGTCAGCGTATCGCATTGGCGCGAGCGTTCCTTGCGGATACCCCGATTCTCATTCTGGATGAGGCGACCTCGAGTCTGGACTCTGAGTCGGAAGCATTGATTCAGGAGGCGACAGAACGGCTAATGGTTGGGCGGACGGCGATCGTGATTGCGCACCGGCTGTCCACGGTTCGCATGCTCGACCGCATCCTGGTGTTCGATCATGGGCAGATTGTGGAAGAGGGAACCCATGACGCGCTGGTTGGCCGTTCAGGGGGAACCTACAAACGTCTGTTCGACCGGCAGGCCCTGGGACTGTTGGTCGAGACGGACGGCTACTCCGGAGACCTTACGGTTGTGTAAGGTTTGTAGGAGTCCTGGGAGCATGCAAATGGCAGTGGGCCAGATTCTTGTGGCATTGTGAAATGATTTGCTCTTCCTGAGAGGAATGTTTTTCCTTTCGGAGAAGGGTTTCAGGCGAATCTCGCTATCTTTGGCGGGATTTCGCCTTTTTTTGCCAAATTTTCTGGATTTTCAAGATGGCAATTCGTTTGCATTAAACAGGTTGCATCAACAAACTTTGCTTTGTCAGATTCGTTGTGTTTGCGGTGCGGCGCAAGATATTTCTCGCGCTTCGGCGTAAGTCAGAACGACCTCGGTTTAGAACCCGAGGTTGCAAAAGTCTGTATTGGGCCATTGTTCGAACTTCTCCGAAGGAGGCTTTATGTATCTGTTCTTTCTTCCATCCTTGGTTGCTCTTGTGGTGATTGGTTACATTACTCTTCGGGACCAGTTTCAGTTCTCGACGAAATCGTAGTGTTCAGTTTTTGTGAGATGCCAGGCTTCGGCCTGGCATTCTTTTTTAACCCTCCTGCTCGGTAGGGCAGAGCGGAAGAATATGGGAAGAGAAAAGCAGCATCAGCAGGACGCCTGCAAGCGGAACGAAAAGTCCTGCCCGGAGGCTACCGAAGTGGGTGGATAGAATTCCGGTCAGCAGGGGAAGCATAGCTCCTCCGAGGGAGCAGGAGGCGAAAATATGTCCCAGGCGGGGATGATTCCCGGTCCGTTTCAGCAGAAAGGTCACGATCAATGGATAGAGAGGCCCCATAGAGATTCCCGCGACGACGATGCACAGCAGGACGTGCCCTGGAGATGGATGGCGAGTGATAAGAAGCGCCGTCAAGGTGACGAGAAGCAGTGAAAGAGAAGCGCGATAGAGGGTAGATTCTTTAACTCGAAGGCCGGCCAAAAGAAGGCGCCCTGCAAGTTCAGAGGCCCAATATAGAAGAGAGACCGCCGAAGCGGTTATGACCGAGCCATTACGCAAGGCAAAGCTGGGGAGCCAGCCGCCAAGCGAGTTTTCGTTGCCGATGTAGATCAGCATTGAGGCTCCGAAGAACAGAAGCACGGATGCGGAAAGAGGAAGTTTGCTTTGCGCGGAGGTCTTCGGCACCGGCGAAGCATTGTTCGTGAGCGTGCGCGGTAATGTATTCGAGTAGATTCCTCCACCAAGGGTAAGGGCAGCCGCGGCGAGGAAAAAGATTCGCGGACGGGAGGCTCCGCAAAGCCAGACAAGTACAGGACATGCAATGGCTCCAATACCCCAGCTGGCATTGAAGAGCGCGAGGGCACGTGCTGGATGTTCGGTTGCTGTCCCTGCAATAACATTGCCTGCTGTGAGCCCGGCGGAGATTCCGATGCCTGCGACAAATAATGCGAGGTGCGCTGTCGCATAACCGGTCCAGGCCATAGTCCCTGTTCCGATTGCGCCGAGGAGAGTGCCGCCAAGAAGACTGAATCGCAGATTGCGTGTCGCGAACCAGGCACCGAGAAGTTGTCCGAGAAAAAACGCCGTGAAGAGCGTCCCTGCCTGCGCATCCTGGATGTGCCAATGCAGAATCAGAGCGGGAAGCAATGGACCCAGCATCACCGTAAGCAGTCCGAGGCAGGCTGTGCAGGCGAAGAGAGGCGCTAAGCGCAACCATATGAAACGGACGGAAAAATGTTGTGTTGAGGTCATTCGGCAAGAGGGTGGTCGTCAGGTCACTATGATGAACGATCCAACGGTGCAGCGGCTGTGGACTCTCGCACGACAAGTTCAGGATCGAACCATAGGTTTTCAGGATAGGGCTGGTTCGGTGCCTGGATACGTTTGATCAAAAGCTCTGCTGCGGCGACGCCCATCTTGTGCAAGGGCTGACGAACGGTCGTGAGACGAGGATTGACGAATCCGGAGACGATGATGTCGTCGAAGCCGATGACAGAGATATCGCCGGGGCAAGAGAGGCCAGCGTCCTGAATTGCGCGGATCGCCCCAATGGCCGCAGTGTCGTTGAAGCAGAACAGGGCAGTGAAGTCGCGGGTCTTCGAGAGCATCTCGCGGACAGGAAGATAGCCGAGATCTGGAGACCAGAGGTTCTCTTCAAGATAAATACAAAGGTCGGACTGGATGGTGATTCCAATCTCCTGCGCGACAGCGTGGATGGACTGCCATCTTGCCTCGGAGTCGAGCGAAAAACGCTGTCCCTTCATAAAGGCGATGCGGCGGTGACCGAGTTCGTAAAGATGACGGAGAGCAAGGAATGTAGCGTGCTTGTGATCGAGAACAACATTGGTGACGCCAGGGACCTGGATGTGCGAGGAGATCCCAACGGCAGGTAGAGGCACTTTCTTGCGAAGCTCTGTATTGACGAGGAGGAAGCCATCTACGGCGCGACTGATCAAGAGGTCCGGGTACTCTTCCATCAGATCCGGGCGCCCAAGATGGCTGACCGTGAAATAGAGATAGCCAGCCTGCATCAGATACTCTTCCACGCCAAGCATTAGCCGGGTGAAGTAACCTTCGCTGAGTTCGGGAACGACGACCCCGACCGTGTTGGTGAGCCGCGTGCGAAGCATCCGGGCATGGAGATTCGGGCGATACTCAAATTTCTTTGCAGCATCCAGAACACGCTCGCGAGTCTCCGGCGAGATCGACTTCGCCACCGGCGAGTTGTTCAGGACGATGGAAACAGTGGCGGGAGAGAGATCGAGATATTCGGCAAGAATCTTCAGGGTTACGGGTTTGCTGGTGTCGGGAATACGTTTTTTTCTGGTTGCCATGAGGCTCCGGTCCGCATCTTCGAGGGTGCAATCAGTTTTACACCGTCAGGACAAACGAATGGTATCGCCTTTATGTCCTAGAAATACTGACCTGCATGGATTTCCTGACCAGTTGCGTCGCCGCAATCGGCCTGGGCGATCGAGTCTTGTGGGTCGACGAAAGAACTTCGATTTGGGATCGATCACATTGACAACGTGAAAAGCGGATTCGGATTATGCTTAACAGTTACTTCTTCTTTTTAGGTGTGCACCGGGACCACTTCACGATAGAGACGGAACTTTCAAAAGTTCGCGACGGGCACACGAATTAGAGCTTCACCAGTTCAACGTTGAAAGAGAGTGTCCCCGAAAGGGGAGCATATTTCTTCTTTGTGGAGGCGGCTTATGAAAGCTGCGAGATGGTTGAAGTATGGAATTGTATTTGTTTTGGCCGTGGCGTGCGCATCAGGATCTGCACAAACCACCGCAACCTTATCCGGCACGGTAACAGATGCTTCCGGCGCTGTCGTTGCTGGCGCAGCGGTGAAAGTACATTCGCTGGATACGAATGCCGATCGCGATACGACGACCGATAGCGTGGGAACGTATGTCGTTCCGTCCTTGCAGCCAGGGAACTACAGCTTGCAGGTGGACGCCTCTGGGTTCGGGCCCTACACCGTTTCCAGGGTTCAGTTACAGGTCGACCAGAGGGCCACGATCAACGTAAGGCTTAACGTTGCTTCGACAGGCCAGACGGTTGAAGTCACTGGAGCGGCTCCGGTTATTGATGCCAGCACGATTACCGTGGGGCAGGTCATCGATCGCGTGACTGTGCAGGAGATCCCTTTGAATGGCCGGCATTTTCTTGACCTGACGGTGTTGACGCCTGGTGGAGTTACAGCTCCGCAGAATGGAAACCTCACCTCGCCAAGCCGCGGACTGGGAGCGAATTCTTTTATTACGGCGGGAAATCGCGAAGACACGGTGAACTTTCAGATCAACGGCATCAATCTGAATGACATGGTACAGAACCAGATCACCTTCCAGCCGTCAATCAACACCACGTCTGAGTTCAAGATCAACAACTCTACCTATAGTGCAGAGTACGGACGCAGCTCCGGTTCGATCGTGAATGTCAGCACACGTTCGGGCACGAATGATTTCCATGGCGAGGTCTTCGACTATCTTCGGAATGAGGCGCTGGATGCACGCAACTACTTCAACCGGAGCCCTGCTAAACAGGCTTCTCTGAAGCGGAATAACTTTGGAGCTGCCCTCGGTGGTCCAATCTGGCGGAATAAGACTTTCTTCTTTTTGAGCTATGAAGGACTGATTCAGCGCCAGTCATTGACGTTGAATAGTGGCGTATTAACCGCAGCACAGCGGGCACAGATTGTGTCCGTTGGAAATCCTGCGGCCGTCGCTCTGCTGCCGCTAATCCCTCTGCCGAACGATTCCACCGGAACCCGCTTTATTGGATCAGCCCCGGGGCCGGTGACTGTGCATCAGGGGACGGCAGACATTTTGCATCAGTTCAGTACGAAAGATACGCTCCATGGCTTCTATGCATTTCAGTCGGATGTGCGGACAGAGCCGAACTTGCAAGGGAATACGATACCGGGATTCGGAGATAGCCGTGAGGCACATCGGCAGGTCTTGACCCTGAATGAGACGCACGTTTTTAACCCCAAACTCGTGAATGAGGCGAGGCTTGGATTCAACCGGATCTACATTGCTTTTAACCCGAGTTTTAGGGCCAATCCCGGTGACTACCACATCAATGATGGGATCAATACGGCATTGGGATTGCCGCAGATGACGATCACCGATATCTCACTGAACTTCGGTGGTCCCGCCCTCTTCCCCCAGGGGCGCACTGATACGCTGGGTGTCTTCTCGGATACAGCAACCTATCTTGTCGGGAAGCACACGCTGAAGTTCGGTGGTGAATATCGTCGTTTCCTGAACGCGAACTTCGCCAGCGATACCGGTACAGTGGGTTTCAATACAACTGCAAACTTTATCAATGGCGTGGCGAACGTTTTTACGATTACGCCGAGTACAGTCTCCAGCAGAATCTATGTGAATGCCCTGGGCGGATTTATTCAGGACAACTATAAGCTCACTCAGAATCTGACCCTGGAACTTGGTTTGAGATTTGAGTGGAATGGAACTCCAAGCGAAGGAGCGAACCGGCTTGTTGTCTTTGATCCAGCAACCGCATCGCTGATCCGGGTTGGCGCCAATGGCCTGGGAAGCGTCTATAAGCAGAATTACAACTGGGAGCCGCGTGTTGGTTTTGCCTACGATGTCTTCGGCACGGGGAAGACGGTGCTTCGTGGCGGCTACGGCTACATGGCCGATCAGCCTGCAACCAATGCTGTAACCGGACTCGCATCGAATACGCCGTTTGCAGCCCCTGTGAACTACAACAGCAGTACAGCCATCCCTTTGTCGAGCCTCTACACGTCGGCTGCCGCAGCGGGATTGACCGTCAACACCGTCAACCACAACTTCAAGAACGCCTATACGCAGAGCTACAACCTGAATCTGCAACAAGAGTTTTCTGGTGGCGTAGCGATGCAGATTGGATACTTCGGGTCTGTGGGGCGACAGCTTCGAGCACGAGTAAATCAGAACCAGCCGATCAACGGTGTACGTCCTTATCTGAAATTGTCGGGCAGCAGCCCGATTGCTCCCGGTGCATCCGTGGCCTCGAACTTCAACGAGGTGACCAGCGCAGGATCATCGATGTATAACGCGCTCTGGGTAACAGCGCGGAAGAACCTGGCGCACGATGTGCAGTTCAATATGACTTATAACTGGTCGAAGTCCACCGATTTGAACTCGTTAGGTTCTCAGGGAGTATATGTCTTCCAGGACAGCTACAATCCCAAGTCGAATTTCGGGCTCTCTGACTTCGATGTGCGGCACCGAATCTCAGCGAATGCAATCTATGATCTTCCTTTCAAAGGGAATCGCCTGGTTGAAGGATTTCGCCTCTCAGGAATTGCGCAGTGGCAGACGGGCAATCCGATGAACATTATTAATAGCGCCGTTGCTGCGACCGTGAATGGCCTGACTGGAACAGGTGGCACAGTGCGACCCAATCTGGTGGCGCCGATTACGATCTCCAAGACAAAGCTGACGAATGGAAATGTCGGCTGGATCTCGTCGACGTTATGTCCAGCCTCGGGGCCAGTCGCAGGATGTTCGTTTGCCAATGTCAACGGCTTCGGGAACCTGCGCCGTAATGCGGCAACAGGGCCGGGTTTTGCCGATGTCGATGTCTCGCTGGAGAAGAACACAAAACTCACAGAGCGGTTTACGCTGCAATTGCGAGCGGACGCATTCGACGTGCTGAATCATCCCAGCTTTGGGCAGCCGACATTGGCAGATACTTCAGCCAGCTTTGGACAGATCTCCGCGACGAGATTTGCTGTGAGCGACCTTGGGTCGTCGCGGCAGTTGCAACTGGCGGGAAAGATTATCTTCTAACCTGCAGATCATCCTATATTTTCAAGGCGTTCCGCATGATATGCGGAGCGCTTTGATTTTAAGCGGGACATTTCAGAGGAAACAAAGATTGGTGTAACGGGTTTTACACGGTAGGATGTTCTGAATGCGACGGGTCCTTTTTTTACTGACAATGATTTGCCTTTGTGGAATTGGAAGAGCTGAGGCTCCTATTGAGCGAATGTATGTGTTCGGAGACAGCTACTCCGACATCGGACGCGGATGGGTCGATAGCGATGGCCCGACTGCGGTGGCTTACCTTGCCAATCACCTCGGACTCATGCTGGTTCCATCCAATACACCGGACGCAGCGGAGAAGAGCCTTAACTTTGCGGTTAGCGGGGCATCAACCGGAGAAAGTGCCGGACGGGCTGTCCATAAGGGATGGCTCGGAATCGGGATGAAGAACCAGGTGGCCAAGTTTGTGGCTATGGTGGGGGATGGCTCCATCATGTTCGATCCACAGACCACGGTCTTTTTTCTCGCTGGAGGATTGAACGACAAGCGGATTCCGACAGAACAGACCGTCGCCAATCTTGAGAGCGAGATGGAAGCGCTCTATGCAGTTGGTGCGCGAAGATTCCGCATTGCAATTCTTCCGGAAAAGATCCCTGATTTTAGTGAGGTTGGAACGCGTCTCAATCCTGCAATAGAAAAGATTCCTGAAGAGATGCGGCCTAAATTGAAGGATGCGGGAGTAAGGCTTAGCCATTGGGGAGCCTTCTTCGATGAGGTGATGGAGCATCCGGAGAAGTATGGCATTACCGACATCACAAACCCATGCGCAGGACGCGAGATTTTTGACGAAGATGCTACGCCCTGTGCTTCCCCGGCGAGCCATTTCTACTATCACAAAGGACATCCTTCGACGGCGGTCCACAAGGTTGTAGGAAATATGCTGTATGCCGAGATTAGCGGAGCGAAGTCTGCTCAGCCCGCGATTGTAAAGTCGGTGCAGAATGTAAAGAATGTAAGCGATAGTAAGCTGTCAGAGCAGGTCCCTGCTTCTAAGGCAGCACATTGAGAACTGGGTTGTCGGAAGCTGATTCAGTTGCGAAATAACGCTGAATCTTCTCCGCTGTTGCCCTGTTCACGACTGCGGTCAGTGCATCTGGTGTTTTCTCCGCGGTCTGGCGAATTGCGCGGACTGAGCCGAAGTGCTCGAGCAGGCGTTGTCGCGTGCGTGGTCCCACTCCGGGAATTTCCAGTAGCTCGGATTTCCGGTCACGTATCTCGCGGCGTTTGCGATGGTACGTGATCGCGAAGCGATGTGATTCGTCACGAATTTTCTGGATGAGGTGCAGCACAGGAGAGCGACGATCGAGAACAACGGGATCATTCTCCTGGCCGTAGACGTAGATGATCTCCTCGCGCTTCGCAATCGAAGCCAGTGGCTGAAGCGTGACGCCGATCTCGTTGAGCGCCTCGGCGGCGGCATGGAGCTGGCCGAGACCACCGTCGATGAGGATGAGCGAAGGGAATGGCTTATCTTCATCCAGCAACCGTTTATATCGGCGTTGGACAATCTCGCGCATGGAGGCAAAATCATCGACGCCTGTAACTGTGCGAACCTGGAATTTGCGGTAGTCCGATTTCTTCATCGTGCCGTCTTCCCAGACCACCATGGAGGCGACGGTCTCGGCCCCTTGAATGTGGGAGATGTCGAAGCACTCGATGCGGCGTGGCACATCTTCAAGCATCAACGCATCCTGCAGAGCTTCGGCGATGGCCTTTTGAGAGGGCTGAAGGACGCGGAAGCGCTGATCGAACGATTGCTTCGCGTTCTGACAGACGAGATCGACCAGCGATCGCTTCTCGCCACGCTGCGGCACGAGGATCTCGATGCGATGGCCGGTTCGTTCCGACAACATCTCCGAGAGTAGGGCGCGATCGGGAAAATCGATCGGCACAAGGATCGATCGCGGGACATATCCCTGATCGAGATAGAGCTGCTTCAGCAGAGCAGAGAAGAAGCTTCCTGGGTTGAAGGATTCAGACTCCAAAGCGGTAGAGGAGGCCACTGCGGAGGATTCTTCGTTGAGTTCCTCTTCTTCTCCAATTGATGCTTCCATAAACTCCGGAAGATCTTCCCAGAAGAAGTCGCGGCGATCGACGATCTTGCCGGAACGCATGTGGAAGAGATTCACGGCCAGCATATCGTTCTCGTAGTGGAAGCCGAAGACATCGGCGTCTTCATTGTCCGTCGTGGCCATGCGCTGCTTGTCGAGCATCTGGTGCACGGTGGAGACCTGGTCGCGCAGGCGGGCGGCGAGTTCGTATTGCTCAGCCTCGGCGGCCTGCTGCATACGTGCAGTAAGCCGCTGCTCAAGTTCACCGGGCTTGCCTTCGAGAAAGAGCTGCACATCGTGGATGGCCTGCTTATATTCCTCGGGTGTGGTGAGCCCCTCAACGCAGGGGCCGAGG
Source organism: Edaphobacter sp. 4G125 (assembly GCF_014274685.1). Taxonomy (NCBI): domain Bacteria; kingdom Pseudomonadati; phylum Acidobacteriota; class Terriglobia; order Terriglobales; family Acidobacteriaceae; genus Edaphobacter; species Edaphobacter albus. Next base: position 3,335,898 of record NZ_CP060393.1, on the reverse strand, counting down.
CAGCGCTTGATGTAGTACTGCAAACAGGCCCGCGGATGGTAGCGGGAGAGATCGACCTTGCAGGAGGGAATCAGGAAGCTGCGATGAATCAGATCCACCAGTCGATATGCGAGATTTCCGGGGAAGTATGGGCCAAAGTAAGCGCTTCCGTCTTTGCGCAGGCGGCGGGTGACGAAGACCTTCGGGAAGCGGTCGGAGAGCGTGAGCTTGATGTACGGATAGGTCTTGTCATCGCGGAGCAGGATGTTGAAGCGCGGCTTCCGTTGTTTGATGAGATTATTTTCGAGCGCAAGCGCTTCATGCTCATTGGCGACGGTGATGTAGTCGAGGTCGACGGCTTCGCGCATCAGGGTGCCGGTTTTGGCATTCGCCTGCGAAGCTGCAAGGAAGTACGACCGTACGCGCGCACGGAGATTCTTCGCCTTTCCGACGTAGATCACCTCTCCTTCGGCGTTTTTGTAGAGATAACAGCCGGGTGAGGTGGGAAGAGTCCGGATTTTCTGGTAGAGGTCCATGCCGATAAAACGAGCCGTGACGCAAATGCAGGCGAACGGAGGGCTTAGCTCCAGTTTAGTCGCGTTTCGTCTGAAAGGTTGTCCGGGTAGATTTGACGCAAATTCACAACAAAAGTTCCAGAAGATACTCCGCAAAGTGAGTTGAGGCGGCTACGGAGATGATGGGTAAAGCGTTATTTTTCTGTTGTTTGTGAGAGTTTTTTATTTGGCATAGGGATTGCTGTTGTTCTCTGTGTAACGTTGCAGCCTCGCTGCATAAAGGAGATGAACTCAAAATGAGCTCCATGACACGAATTCACCTTGGTAACGAAAAGAAGATTGCTCCTGTGGCAACTGCGGTATTTGCCAGCGCGTTGATCGTAGGTCTAACGGTAGGTTGTTCGAGCAAGAATTATGTTCGGTCGCAGACGGCTCCTGTGATCAATCAGACGAACCAGCTGGATGCGAAGACGGCGAATGACCACCGCACTATCGTCGATACCGATGAACGCGCCACGGCGGGAATCGCGAAGGCGCAGGGCGCTGCGGATACTGCCAACCAGCATGCGACTGCTGCAGGGCAGTCCGCGGATGCTGCTGGACAGTCCGCGCAGGAAGCGTACAACCGTGTCGATACTTTGAACGGAGTCATTGCCAACCTCGATAACTACAAGTCGATTGCCGATACCACCGTGACTTTTGGTTTCGACAAATCGGTTCTGACGGCGAAGGACAAGCAGACTCTGGACGATTTTGCGGCATCGCTTACGGATAAACGCAGCTATATTCTCGCGGTTACCGGCGGCACGGATTCGACCGGTGATGCGAACTACAACTATGGACTGAGCCAGCGTCGTGCCGATGCGGTGGTGAATTATCTTGCCAGCAAATACAACATTGCACCTCATAAGTTCTATCTCATAGGTATCGGTAAGGACCAGCAGGTAGCCAGCGATAGTACAGCTGCCGGTCGAGCCAAAAATCGCCGCGTTGAAGTGAAGCTGATGACGAATATGGATCAGCAGGCTTCGAATGCCAGCGGTTCCGTCCGATAAGGGAATTCCGCACCACAATCTGCACGACCAGCACACCGCAAGACGCCGACGATCGATATGCTGCGGACTCGGCGTCTTCTTTCCTCTCTCAGCGGCGGCAGGACAGCATAAAGAAAGATCCTGCCGACCACCCTCCTTCCTCTAATTTTGTCCTCCCTTAATGAAGAACCCGCCTTGGGGATGCCCCCCTGTGTTTTTACGCAAAGTATTCCATTTAAATGGTTTAGCTCGGTACTATTAGTGCAAAATATTCCATCTAAATGGTTTAGCTATCAAAATATAGAAAATAAAGGTTTTAGGCTCAAGCGACGGTCTTTTCCGCACCCTCTTCCCACTTATTTTCAGTATGAAGGATCAGACAGGGTAAAACTGCACTTTTCGCAGGCTTTATTTTCGTATGTAAATAATTGATTTTGCTATAGATGACGGCGCTTTTGGGGATGAAAGGGGGTTGACAGCAATTTCATGCGAGCCATCGTGAACCCTGGGGCCTAAGGGAGACAAAATAGATTTCTTTGCAGCGGACGATGGAACGCCCGCTGCTTCGGTTGAAATGAGCTAACTTCTCAGAAATTAATTGTTCTCTTCTTCGCTGGTGAGTTGGGGGACGTTAATGCCTTTACCCAGATCGATGAGACCGGCACTGGCGTAGGTGAGGAGCTTTTCGCGAGTGTCAGTGATATCGAGGTTGCGCATGGTGAGCTGGCCGATACGATCTCGGGGAGAGAAGACGGAGTCACCTTTCTCCATGGTGAGGCGCTCGGGCTTGAAGGTAAGGTTAGGCGACTCGGTGTTGAGAATGGAGTAGTCGTTACCGCGACGCAACTCAAGCGTGACCTCGCCGGTGATGGCTTTGGCGACCCAGCGCTGAGCGCTTTCGCGCAGCATGATGGACTGAGGATCGAACCAGCGGCCCTGATAGAGCAGACGGCCCAGCTTACGGCCATTTTCGCGGTATTGTTCGATGGTGTCCTCATTGTGGATGCCGGTGATGAGGCGCTCGTAGGCGATGTAGAGCAGGGCGAGGCCGGGGGATTCGTAGATGCCGCGGCTCTTGGCTTCGATGATCCGGTTCTCGATCTGGTCGCTCATGCCGAGACCGTGGCGACCGCCGATGCGATTGGCTTCGAGAAGAAGTTCGACGGAGTCATGGAACGTTGTGCCATTGAGGGCGACGGGCCAACCTTCTTCAAAGCGCACGGTAACCTCTTCGCGCTTGACTTCGACATCATCGCGCCAGAAAGCGGTTCCCATGATGGGGACGACGATTTTTACGCTGCTCGAGAGGTGCTCGAGGTCCTTGGCTTCGTGGGTGGCACCGAGGATGTTGGAGTCGGTCGAGTATGCTTTTTCGGCGGACATCTTGTACTCGAAGCCGGACTGACGCATGAACTCGGACATCTCGGCACGGCCGCCGAGCTCGTTGATAAAGGCGTCATCGAGCCAGGGCTTATAGATCTTGAGGTCGGGATTGACGAGGAGGCCGTAACGGTAGAACCGTTCGATGTCGTTGCCCTTGTAGGTGCTGCCATCACCCCAGATGCTGACATCGTCTTCCTTCATGGCGGCGACGAGCATGGTTCCGGTGACGGCGCGGCCGATGGGAGTGGTATTGAAGTAGGTGGCTCCGGCCGTCGTGATGTGGAAGGCCCCGCACTGCAGGGCGGCGATTCCTTCAGCGACCAGCTGAGGACGGCAATCGATGAGGCGGGCTTTTTCGGCGCCGTACTCCAGGGCCTTGCGCGGGATGGCGTCGTAGTCGGATTCGTCGGGCTGGCCAAGATTAGCGGTGTAGGCGTAGGGGACAGCGCCTTTTTTCTTCATCCAGTGAAGTGCTGCGCTGGTGTCCAGGCCGCCTGAAAACGCAATGCCAACTTTCTGGCCGAGAGGAAGATTCTGAAGGATATTCGACACGATTGGGTCCTGAGACAAAGAAATGGAATGTAGGTTAAGTATCCGTGCTGGATGAAGGGAGAGTCAATTTTCTCTACTTCTCGAGTAAAACGGTATCCGCTGCTTCGCTTTGTAGATACAGCAACTCTGAAACAACGCTAGACCTCGAAGTTCTCCCAGCGCGGACGGAGGCGATCGAGGAGGCTGTCGAAGTGAGCTGTTTGGCGAATGGGGGCAAGCAGAGGGTCCCAGCGACTGATCATGGGGTAGTTGATAAACCCTTTGCTCATTGCTTTTTCAATCCAATGGAGCGATGCCTTGGCATCGCCGGTCAGTGCATAACACTGAGCGAAGTTCCAGGCATAGTGCGGATCGCACTGGACGATCTCGCAGAGTTCGGGTGTGGCTGCGCGGTCGAGGGCTTCGCGATCGCTTTTAAGGGCTGCGATCATGACGGCTCCGATCTGAGAGAAGAAGTGAGTTGCGTCCAGTAGTTGGATCGCCTGGAACTGCGAGATGGCTTCCTGGTCACGGCGAAGCAAGGCGAGAATCTGGCCGCGGCACCAGAGGAGCATCGTATTGCTGGGATCCAGACGGATAGCGTCCTCGAAAGAGGGGAGCGCGTCGGCAAATTCGCCTCCCATAAGCGAGAGGAGGCCGGGGATGAAACGGTAAACCGGTGTGAGGGGGTCGATTTCGAGGATACGGCGGGCGAGCGGCATGGCGGCGTGGGCCTTTCCGCTGAGACCGCAGACGGCAGAGTACCAGCTGAGGGTGTCGGAGTCGTTGGGGTCGGACTCGATGGCGCGCTTGAGCAGATGAATGGCGCGCTGGCTGTCTCCTTCCTGCACGCTAATGAGCCCAAGCAGGCGATGGGCGGCGGCGGATTGAGGATCGAGGGCCAGGGCCTGGATGGCGCAGTCTCGAGCTTTGCCGAGATACTCTGTGTCGGAGGAGATACCAGCGTTAATGTACTGCCAGTAGACCTGGCCCTTGGTGGCAAGGAGGAGAGCGTTTGGGCCGACGATGTTTTCGCCGGCTTCGAGATACTCGAGCGCTCGGGAGAGAGCATCTTCGGAGTAGTTGAGGATCTCGTGTTTCGCCATCAGGTAGTAGCGGTAGGCCTCTGCATCGGGAAGCGGTCGCTCATGCATCTGCCGGTCTTCAGCCGGGCTGAGTTTGATCTTGAGCGCAGAGACGATCTGGCGCGAGATGTTCTCCTGAATGCTGAAAACATCATCGAGCGTTCCCGTATATTTGTCGGCCCAGACGAGAGACTGGCTTTCGGGATCGATGAGCTGCGTGGTAACGCGAATGTTGGCCATGCCATTCTGGGCTGCTTTGTTGAGGCGGACAGAACCCTCGAGGACATAGCGGACGTTGAGGTCGCGAGCGATTTTGCGGGGAGATTCGCGGGTGCCTTTGAGTTGCATGGCCGAGGCGCGGCAGATGATGCGGAGAGCATGGACACTGGAAAGATCGGTGATGATCTCGTCGGTGAGGCCATCGCAGAAGTAATCGGCGGTATTGTCTTCGGGGGTCGTGATAAAAGGAAGAACGACAATCGAGGGTTCATCGGAGTTGCGCCGATAATCCATCAGCATCGTGGGAAGTGCGATGGTGTAGCGGGAACTGGAGCGTGCTTGAGCGAGAGGCTCGAGCGCGGTGATGAACTCAGCCGCATCCTGAAAGCGCTGGTTGGGGTCCTTGGCGAGAGAGCGCTCGAGGATCGAGGGGAGCGTCTCGGGAAGATCGGCACGGAAATCAGTGACAGGGCGCGGAGCGACGTGCAAGATGGAATCGAAGACGGCGTATGGGGTCGTGCCTGGAAAAGGAGAAGTAGCGGCAAGCATCTCGTAGAGAACGACTCCGGCGGCCCAGAGATCGGCGCGGTGATCGACGGGACGGGAGAGGACCTGCTCGGGCGCCATGTAGGCGATGGTTCCAACGATGACTCCGGTTTCGGTAAGGGCCCGGGCAATATTGGAGCGGCGGGCCAGGCCGAAGTCGACGATTTTGACCTCGCCATCCGGATTGACGATGAGATTGGAGGGCTTGATGTCGCGATGGATGATGCCCTTGCCGTGCGCGTGGTGGAGCCCTGAGAGAAGCTGGAGGGCGATGTTGATTGCAGTAGGGAGGTCGAGCGCGCTACGGGAGATCTTTTCGGCGACAGTCTCTCCTTCATAGAAGGACATGACAAGAATGACCTGGCCGTCGGAGAGCTCTTCGACGTGATGAACGCGGCAGATGTTGGGATGATCGAGGATGCAGGCGGCACGGGCTTCGTCGAGCAGGCCACGCTTATGCGAAGAGTCTGCGAGAACAGAGGAGGAGAGGGTCTTCAGGGCAACGGTGCGATGAAGCAAGAGGTCCTCTGCTTTGCAAACAACTCCCATGGCTCCGGAGCCGAGGTGTTTGAGGACTCTATAGTGCGAGATGGTCTGTCCTTCGATCATTGCAAGCTCATCCAGATGGTTTAGGAGGCCCTGAGGGTTCTGAGTGTACTCCTGGACGATGAAACGTGAGCTGCAAGGAGTTCTTCAAAGACAGAGGCTACCGCGTCGATGGTGTGGAAGGCGCTGAGCGCGATGTACTTCTCGTGCTCGGTGGAGAGCGGCATGGCGTCGAGGGTTCGGTTGAGATCGGCGATATGGTGGGGATCGTTGTCGGCGTGGGCGATGAGGCAACGGAAGGCAGTCGCAGGCAGGCGGGTGCGCTTGCGGATGGCCTCAAGCTGCTCTGTAAGAGGAGGGTTGCCCTCGAGAACGATCAGATAGCCAAAGACGGCAACTGGATGGATATTGAGTGCCCAGAAGTACTGGGCCCCCAGGAGAGAGACAACGGAAGGGAGTGGGGTGGTGGCTGCGACTTCCGCGGGAGAGATGCCGAGAGTCCCGATATCGTCGAGCAGCCATGCGTCGTGATCCTGCTCTTCGATGATGTGCTGGTCCAGGTAAGGAACGACGATTGACGCAACAGGGTCGCCGGAGAGCGAAGCTGCGCGGTCGCGAGCGATACGCATCAGACCAATACCTCCCTGCATCACGCGATGGAGCTGGATGAGGAAGGAAGGAAGTAGCTCGCGAAGATCCGGATGGTTCCAGAACTGGTTGCTGGCGGAGTTCATTCTGGCTTCGGCGAGACGGATTTTAGCCCAGAGGAGATCGCTGTGAGATGCGGACATAGAGTGGTTCCTGCAGAGTGGAAAGCTGCTGCGGGTCTGCTGCGAAGGCGGCAGACCCGCTTGTGGAAGTCTGGCTAGACCGTGCTGGTTTAGACGGGGAAGTTCGGGCGGCTTGAAGCCATGGTAGCGAGAGGAGCCGCTCCCATTTTTTTCCGCAGCTTGATAAGGGTGTTGACTTCTGCGGCGCTGAGTTTGTTGATGACCTTGTGATCGTGATCCGCGACGTTCTCGGTTGGAATTACGCCAGCGGCGGTGAGACGTTCAATGTTGGTCGACTTGGGCGCGGACTTCTTCTTCGCCTTGACGACTGGTTTCTTTGCCGCTGCCTTTTTGGCAGGTGCTTTCTTTGCTGCCTTCTTCGGTGCTGCTTTTTTCGTTGCCACGGTCGTTCTCCTTTGGGCGCGAGACAGAACTCACGCCAGACACACGTATGATTCAGAACCCGAAAGGTTTAGGTTGAAGCTGGAAAAATTGTATTACGGATTTGCACAGAAATAGATGAAAGCATACAGCTTTTGCTGCCTGTATGTGACGGGCCTAGATATCAGCCCTGACAATCCGCCTACGAAACTTTCGCGTTCGGTCGGAACGAGATGAACGAAGCTCTATGGAGTACGAAGGAGGGTTGTGGTTCGAGCCGGATTTCTTTGAAAGGCGCGGATTCTGAGCTGATAGACGACAGGCTCGGGATCATCGTCGCGATCACGCGAGGACGATGAGGCGGCCTGTTTACGGGCAGACTGGGCGAGAAGACGGTTCATCTGGAGATAGACGCCATTGGTCCAGCCGAAGCCGACGACGTTGCTCTTATAACCCGTGGAGACTTCGACGTTCGCGGTTCCGCTGACCACGTCGTACTTTTCGCGGATGGTGCCATCGCGCAGGAAGTTATCGAGGATGGTTCCGGAGAACTTGGTGGAGATACGGCGGGCGTCGCTGGTGAATCCATACTGCGCCAGCCCTTTAGCGGTAAGCCAGGTGGTGGGAGCCCAGCCGAAGGGGAGGTCCCACTGTGTGCCGGAGTCGAAGTCGCTCATGGCGATTCCGCCAGCACGCTCAAAGAGAGGGAGATGAAGACGGAGCGCGGCGGCTTGTGCGGGAGAGGCGAGCCCGGCCCAGAGAGGATAAAAGGTCGTGATGTAGTTGTAAGAGGAGAGACGGTTGGTCACGAAGTCGTAGTCGTAAAACATGCCGGTCTTCTGGTTCCACAGATATTTGTTGATGGCGGCTTTGCGGGCGGCGGCGCGGTGGTTCCACTCGGCGGCTTCGCCGGGGCGATTGAGAAGCGTGGCGAAGTGGGCCATGTCGCGCTCGTACTTGTAGAGCAGGCTGTTGAGACAGATGGGAGCGTAGTGATCGGTGGACCCACTGAACGGCCCAAAGCGGAAGCTGGGGTCGAAGCCAGATTCCCGCATGGCGCGATCTCCGCGATAAAAGGCGGCGGACAGGCGATGTCCATCGACATATGCGTTGGCACAGACTTTAGATTTGCTAACGTTGCAGCTTGTCTTTGCGAGTTCCGTGGCCTGGTCGGGAGAGGGGAAGTCAGGCGCTTCGATCAGATAATCCGTTGAGACGCCAGGGTGGAAGAGCAGCCAACGGATGATATCGGGATAGTAGGTGCTGTCATCGGCCATTTCAGGAACAGGTCCAGTGCCAACGTCGAAGTAACGGGCGAGGCCGGTGTCTCCAGCAAGGTGGGGTGCGGTGGTCCAGACGCTGTAGTCGCGCTGGGCGTAGTCGTAAGCGCGGGTCAGCCATGCTTTGCC